>NZ_CP163520.1:1849500-2466000 GCF_041080675.1 Streptomyces sp. cg36
CCGCGCCGGTGCCGGGGCGCCAGCTCGCCAGCTGGTAGCTGTCGGCGCTCTCGCGCACCAGGAGCAGTTCGGCGCGGTCGCCGCCGGGGGCGAAGCCCAGGGACCACAGTCTGCCGTGCGGGCCGTCGCCGGGCAGCACCGCGCGCGTGGTGCCGTCCGCGTCGAGCACGCTCACGGCGCGGGCCGAGCCCGCGGCGCCGCTGAGGGCGAGGAGGCGGCCGTCGGGGGTGATGCCGGAGAGGGAGGCGTGCCCGTCGACGCGCGTCACCACCCGGGCGCCGCCGCCGCGCGGGCCGATGTGGACGGTGGTGGTCCGGGCGTCGCCCAGGCCGATCGCGACGGTCGCGTCCTCGGCGACGGCGAGGCCGCGCGGCTCGCCCGGGGCGGCCCCGAGCAGGCCGGGCCGGTCAGGCCCGCCGTCGAACGGCTGGAACCGCCACAGCCCGACGCCCTGCTGGTCCTCGTCGAACCACCACACCTGCCCGTCGTGGTCGATGGCGTGGTGCAGGGTGCCGTGCGGGCGGTCGGTCACCTGGCGGGCGCGGCCCGTGGCGGCGTCCCAGGTGAAGACCTCGCAGCGGGCGTCGGCGTCGCCGGTGAACACCATCCGGGCCGGGTCGGCGGCGCACACCTCGGGCAGCGCGGCCCGGTAGACCTGGTAGCGACTGGTCATAGGGCGGCGCCCGGGGCCGGGAGGCGGACGAAGGTGGTGCGGCAGGCGAGCAGCGTCAGTACCAGCGCCGCGAGGACGGCGGGCGCGGCGGTTCCGGCGTAGGTGGCGCACAGCCCGGCGAGGACGGGGGCCAGGGCGGCGGACCCGCCGACGGCGGTGCTCAGGACCGCGCCGGTACGGGCCTGGAGCCCGGGCGGGGTCTCCTGGATGGCCCGGGACTGGAGGACCACCGTGACCACCGGCATCAGCAGGCAGAAGACCCCGAACAGGGCGCCGTACGTCCAGGGGCCCTCGGCCGTGGCGAGCCCGGCGGCCAGCGGGACCAGCAGCCAGGTGACGGTGACCAGCAGGCGGGCCGCGCCGATCCGGCCCGCGATGCGGGGCGCGGCGAGCGAGCCGGCGAGTCCGGCCGCGCCGGAGAGCGCCAGCACGAGTCCCATGGGGGCGCCGCCGTGGCCGCCCTTCTGGAGGGTGAAGACCGCGCCGTAGTACAGCGCGACGATCACGCCGTTGACGGTGGTGGTCCAGATGACGACGAGCCGCAGGAAGGGCGAGGTGCGCACCAGGGCGAATCCGGCGCCGACTTCGGACAGCAGGGCGCGCAGCGGGCCGCGGGCCGGGGTCCCGGCGGGACCGGCGGGCGCGGTTCCGGTGTGCGGGGCGGGCCCGCCGGCGGGGTGCGACCGCTGGTGCGGCTCCGGCTCGGCGCGCAGGTCGGAGCGGAGCGCCTTCACGCACACCGCCGTCACCGCGTACGAGACCGCGTCGGCCACGAAGGGCAGCGCGCGGGAGAGCTGGTAGAGGGCGCCGCCCAGGGCGGGGCCGAGGACGAGGGCGCCCTGTTCGCCCGCCGAGAGCCCGGCCACCACGCGGGCGCTCTCGCCGGGGGGTGCGATCAGCAGGACGGTTCCGGCCGCCGCCGCCTCGTACACGGCGGTGGAGAATCGTTCCAGCAGTACGGCTCCGAGCAGCAGCGCCAGCGGCGGGGTGCCGACGGCGGCGACGGTGGCCACTCCCGCCATGGCGAGCGCCGAGACCAGCGCGGACCAGAACATCACCGGCTTGCGCGCGCCCCGGTCGGCCGGCACGGCGGCGAGGGGGGCGAGCAGCAGCCCGGCGGCGGTGGAGACGCCCGCGACCGTGCCGACGACGGCGGCCGAGTGGCCGAGGCCGAGCAGCAGCAGCGGCAGGACGACTCCGGACGCCTGGCTGCCCAGCGCGTCGGTCGCGCCGGCCCACCAGAAGAGCCGGACGTCCCGGGATGCCCGTCCACGGTCGGCGGCCTCGGTCGTGGACGCCGTGGCGGAGCCCATCAGCGCCCCGTCCGCGACGAGGGCAGCTGTGGAGACAGCCATAAGCCAAGTTCACGCACAGCTACCCCACAGTCGGTCAGGTTGCGAAGAAAGTGTGCAGGATTCGAAACGAGCGGGAGCCTAACCAGCGCTCGGGCGGCCCCACAAGAGTCGGAGCGCCGAGGCCGGAATTGGACTGCGTAAGCCCCCGGCAAAGAAAACGATTGCGCTGTACAGGGCCCCTCCCGTACGGCGGTGGTTACCCGCTGCCCTGAAGACGAAGAGGAATGGCCGCGTCCTGCGCGGGCGCGCTCCCCGGCCGGTTCTCGCCCCCTCGCTTCGCGGCGGCGAAGATCCCGCCCTGACACGCCGTTTCGCGCGCCCGGACTGGCGTGTTCACCTTCCCTGCGGCGAACGCGCCCCATGTCCGGCGAAGTGCCCGCCGCCCTTGCGCGAAGGGCCCCGCAGCTCGCCGGACGGGGGCGCGGCGGCTCCGGGCGCCGCCGGAGGGCGAGCGCACTGAACGGTTCCGTCCGGTTCACTCATTGGCCGGAAACGTGTGCGTCGCGACGGCGGCGCGGCCGGGAGTTTCTCAAATGATCGGATACTTTCCGAAAGTGACTATTTCCGTACGAAAGTTGCTGGCAATTGTCGTTCTCGGTGCCGCGCTCGCGGGCTGCGGCTCCGGCCAGGGAGCCACCGACCACGGCACCAAGGCGGCGCCGGGCGCCGGGAAACCGGCCGCTTCGGGCGCCGCGCCCGCGCCCCGGCGGCCCCCCACGCTCGCGCCCGCGCCCGGCGGCCTCACCCCGGTCTTCTCCCGTGCGCCCCGGGGCGGCCAGAAGGTCGTCGCGCTCACCTTCGACGCCGACATGACCGCCGACCAGGGGCCGCGCGCGGCCGGCGGCGAGCACTTCGACAACCCGGCGCTCATCGCGGACCTGCGGCGCCTCAAGGTCCCGGCGACCGTGTTCATGACGGGCCGCTGGGCCGACGAGTACCCGGCCGAGGCGCGCGACATCGGCACGGACCCCGCCTTCGAGGTCGCCAACCACTCGTACAGCCACTACGCCTTCAAGTCCGACTGCTACGGGCTGCCGGTCGTCGGCGCGGACGCGATGCGGGCCGACGTCGAGAAGGCGACGGCCTCCTTCCGCAAGGCCGGGGTGCGCAACGCCGTCCCCTACTTCCGCTTCCCCGGCGGCTGCTACGACGACGGCGCGCTGCGCACGCTCGCGCCGCTGGGGATGACGGCCGTGCAGTGGGACGTGGTCAGCGGCGACGCCTTCGCGCGCGACGCGAACGCGGTCGCCGAGCAGGTCCTGGCGGGCGTCGGGCCGGGCTCACTGGTGGTCATGCACTGCACGCGCAGCGCCGCACCGGTCACCGACGAGGCGGTCCGGCGGATCGTGCCGGAGCTGCGGGCGCGCGGCTACCGGTTCGTGAAGGTCTCCGAGCTGATCGGCTCGGCCGGGCGGGGCTGAGGGGCACGGGGCGTGCGGGGCCCCGGCCCGCGCCCGGCACGGGCGGTCAGCCGGAGCAGGCGGTGCGCTGGGCCTCCTGCCACTCGCACACCGGGCAGAGCGTGATGCCCTTGACCGACTCCGGGTACTCGGTCGGCTCGCGGCACAGCACGCACTCCGCGTACGGCGGACCGTCGGCCCGGGCGGCGGGCGCTGAGGCGGGGGCGGCCGGGGTGCAGTAGGTCTCGTCGTCCACGCGTACAAGCGTACGACGGTGCTCGGACACGCGGCCGGGGGCTGTACGGCGGCGGCCACGCGCGCGGCGGTGGAGACCCGGCCGGGCCCTGCACGGCGATGGCGACCCGCGCGGCGTATGGCGCCCGGCCGGGCGCCATACGCCTGTGGTCACCCGCGCGGCGCCCGCGGGCCGCCGGCGTCGTACCGGTGGCCCGCCGCGCGCCGGGCGCGTGACCGGCTCAGTGCTGTTCGGCCTTCTTCGGGGTCGCCTCGCTCGGGCGGACGATGACGTAGCCCTCGCCCTGGAGCATCAGCTGCACGGCCTCGCCGGAGCCGCCGCGGATCATCGAGCCGATGGACTGCGAGCGGTGCAGGGAGGTGCTCAGGTTGGCGGTCCAGCCGACGACCGCGTCGGTGTCCACGTACACCGGCTGCTGCGCGGTGACCGGGATGACCAGCGGGTTGCCCTCGCAGACCAGGCCGAGCCGGCCCCAGCCGGTGAAGACGCTGTTGAACAGGCCGCCACCGGCGATGCCGGAGCCCTTGACCGTCTTGATCTCGTACGAGAGGGAGGCGTCGAAGCAGAGGACGTTGCGGCCGTTGACGGTCAGGACGTCGCCCTGCTCGATGTCGACGATGAAGCAGTTCTGCGCCTCGTGCGCGAACCACGCCTCGCCCTGGCCCTTCACGGCCATCAGCGGCAGGCCCTCGCCGGTGACGGCGCGCTTGAGCATGCCTCCTATGCCCTGGCCGCGGCGCTCGAACTGGAGGCTGCCGCGGTAGGCGATCATCGCACCCTGGCGCGCGAGCATCTCGCCGTTGACCGCGTACTTGATGGACTTGGCGTTCTGCAGGGTCATTCCGGCCTCGGTGGCCGGCTGCGCCATGTGCGCGGAGGAAAAGAGATCGCTCTTCATGCGCGCATCCTGACCCGGAACTATTCATTCCGCCAAGAAACCGGTTCTCGGTGGCTGGCAGACTGGTCGGGTGAGCAGCGAAGAGACCCCCGAGACCACCCCCGTGAGCCCGTTCCAGCCGGAGCCGAACGACCGCGACGAGGCGCCCCAGTACGTCCTCCCCCTGGCCGTCCGCATCGAGAAGGCGGACCCGCCCGCCCGCACCGACGCCCTGGAGACGGCCGCCCGCGCGGTGCTCGTGCTGCTCGACGACGCGCGCTCGCTCGACGACGGCGAGTGGGCCCGGGCGGTACGGGACTGGCAGGACGCCCGGATCCGCAAGGTGGTGCGGCGGGCGCGCGGCGCGGAGTGGCGCAGGGCGAGCGCGCTGCCGGGGATCACGGTGACCGGGAAGTCGGCCGAGGTCCGGGTCTTCCCGCCGGTCCCGCTGGACGGCTGGCCCAAGGAGCTCGCCAAGCTCCAGGTGTCCGGCACCGACCTGGACGACCCGGCCGCGCCCGGCGCCCCGGACCCGGTCGCACCGGTGCTGTGGCTCAACCCCGGCCTGGACATGTCGGCGGGCAAGGCCATGGCGCAGGCCGGGCACGGGGCCCAGCTGGCGTGGTGGGAGCTGTCGCCGCGGGAGCGCCGGGCGTGGCGGGAGGCGGACTTCGCACTGTCGGTGCGGACGGCGGCGCCGGAGGAGTGGGAGGCGCTGACATCGGCGGGCCTGCCGGTCGTCCGCGACGCCGGCTTCACCGAGATCGCCCCCGGCTCCTGCACGGTGGTGGCGGACCATCCGGCGCTGCGGCGGCGCTGACCGGCGGGGGCCGGGGCATGCGGCGGCGCTGACCGGCAGGGGCCGGGGCATGCGGCGGCGCTGACCGGCAGGGGCCGGCGGCATCCGGCAGCGTCCAGCGGGGTCGGGGGGGCCGGTGGGGTCCAGCGGGATCCGGCCGCGCCACGCCCCGAGCGGTCCCCCGCGTCCATGAACGCGACCCGCGTCCCATCCGTACCTCCCGGTACTGCCGAGTTGCCTGCCTGGGAGGCATGTTGATGGGACGCATCGGACGCACGGACCGCACCGACGGGGTCGGGATCCTCGGCCGGTTCAACGGAACGGCACTGATCATCGTGGCGCTGGCCGCCACCATCGGGGCGCTCGCCTTCCCCGTCTGGTCGTACGCCGACCGGCTCGGGACGACCCAGTCGAACCTGGACGCGGCGTCCGTGTCGACCCGCTGGGGGCCGCTCTCGCCCACCGACCGCGAGTTCGTGACCAAGGTGCGGCTCGCCGGGCTCTGGGAGCTGCCCGCCGGGCAGCAGGCGCAGGAACGGGCGCCGAGCGCCGCGGTCAAGGCGGCCGGGGACCATCTGGTGATGGGCCACACCGCCCTCGACAAGCACGTCCGGGACGTCGCCGCGCAGCTGGGCGTCGAGCTGCCCAACCAGCCCAACGAGCAGCAGCAGGGCTGGCTCAAGGAGCTCACCGCGGCGCAGGGGCGCGACTACGAGGTCAAGTTCGCCAACCTGCTGCGGCGCGCCCACGGCAAGGTCTTCAGCCTGGTCGCGCAGGTCCGCGCCAACACCCGCAACTCGCTGGTCCGGGATCTGGCGCAGGACGCCAACCAGACCGTCCTGGACCACATCAACATGCTGGAGGCCACCGGCATGGTCGACTACGACACGCTGACCACCCAGTAGGCGCCGGGGCCGGGACCCCGCAGGCGCCGGGCCCGGGGCCGAGCACCCGTCCCAACCTCAAATCAAGCTCTGAACGCGGGGCCCGCCGGGTTGGCGCGGCCCCGGCGGGGCCATGACCACTGCACACACCACGTCCCGGCGCCGCGACGTGCCATCGACATCACACGGGGGGCGACCATGGAACTGGGCATCGGCATCGGCTGGCGGCCCGAGATCGCCGACGCGGTGGAGCGGCTGCCCGGCATCGACTGGGTGGAGGCGGTGGCCGAGAACCTCTGCCCCGGCCACCTCCCCGAGTCGCTGGTGCGGCTGCGCGAGCGCGGGGTCACCGTCGTGCCGCACGGCGTGTCACTGGGGCTCGGCGGCGCGGACCGGCCCGACGCGGCGCGCCTCGCGGAGCTCGCGGCCCGCGCCGAGGCGCTGGCGGCCCCGCTGGTCACCGAGCACATCGCGTTCGTGCGGGCGGGCGGCGAGCTGACCGCGTCCGCCCCGCTGGAGGCCGGGCACCTGCTGCCGGTGCCGCGCACCTGGGACGCGCTGGAGGTGCTCTGCGAGAACGTCCGCATCGCGCAGGACGCGCTGCCGGTGCCGCTGGCGCTGGAGAACATCGCGGCGCTGGTGAACTGGCCCGACGAGGAGATGACGGAGGGGCAGTTCCTGGCCGAGCTGGTGGAGCGGACCGGTGTGCGGCTGCTGATCGACGTGGCGAACCTGCACACCAACCGCGTCAACCGGGGCGAGGACCCGGCGAAGGCGCTGGCCGAGCTGCCGGTGGAGGCGATCGCGTACGTGCATGTGGCCGGGGGCGTGGAGCGGGACGGTGTCTGGCACGACACGCACGCGCACCCGGTGGGCCCGGAGGTCCTCGGGGTGCTCGCGGAGCTGGTGTCGCGGGTGTCGCCCCCGGGCGTCCTGCTGGAGCGCGACGACGCCTTCCCGCCGGAGGCGGAACTGGCGGCAGAGCTGGCGGCCGTACGCGCGGTCGTGGACTCGCCCGACGCCACCGCGGCCCGCCCCGGACCTCCGTCCGCCCACGCGGGCGTGGGCGCCGCCGCGACCCGCCCCGGACCTGCGGGCGTGGACGCCCCCGGCATCGCCACGGCCCGCCTCGGGCCCGCGACCGGCCGCGCCGCCGTCGGCTCCCCCAGCGCCGCCACGGACCGCCGCGTCCCCCTCGCCCTCGCCCAGACCTCGCTGCTGTCCGCGCTGACCGCCGGCACCCCGATGCCGCCCGGCTTCGACCCCGGGCGGCTCCGGGTCCAGGCGCGGGCGCTCGTCGTCAAGCGGGCCGATGTCGTCGCCAAGGTGGCGCCGGAGCTGCCGGGCATCCTCGGCGAGGGCTACCGCCCGGCGTTCCTCGCGTACGCCGGAAGCCGTCCGCAGCGCGGCGGTTACCGCCGTGACGCGCTCGACTTCGTCGAGCACCTGCTGGCGCGGGGCGGCCACGACGCCGAGGTGCGGCGGCAGTTGACGCGCTGGTGGAAGGAGCGCGCGGGCGGGCGTCCGCCGGGCCGGGCCGCCCGGTTGCTGCGCGGCCTCGCGCGGGCCGCCTGACAGCGCCCGGCGCAAGCGGGCAGGGGCCCGGGGAGGCAGGGACCGGGGAGGCAGGAGCCGGGGGCGGGCAAGTTACCACGCTCCCAAGGGCCTTGACCCGTACTCGTCCAAGGCGTGATGCCTCCCACACGACTCCGTCACCTATTTCACCGAAAGACCTACCGGATCACCGGCCTCCGCATTACCGTGCGCACCGCACTTGGAGGCTTTCATGCGTCGGATGTTCCTTTCCGGTACCGGCCTGGTCGTCGTCGCCCTGACGGCGACCATCGCCGCCCTGCTCTTCCCCGTCTGGTCGTACGCCGACCGCTCGGGCACCGGGCTCGCCCAGCTCAACGCCGGGTCCGTACCCACCCGTTGGGGACCGCTGTCGGCCTCGGACCGGGACTTCGTCGTACGGGTGAGACTGGCCGGACTGTGGGAGCTGCCCGCCGGGCAGCAGGCCGTGGAGCGGGCGCCCAGCGCGGCGATCACCGCGGCGGGCCAGCACCTGATCGACGGCCACACCTTCCTCGACGCGCGCGTGCGCGAAGTCGCCGCCCAGCTCGGGATGGAGCTGCCGGACCAGCCCAACGACCAGCAGAAGTCCTGGCTGCGCACGCTGACGTCGGACAGCGGCGACACCTACGAGAAGGACTTCGCCAACCTCCTGCGGGCGGCCCACGGCAAGGTCTTCTCGCTGGTCGCCCAGATCCGCGCCAACACCCGCAACTCCCTGGTCCGGGCGCTCGCCGAGGACGCCAACACGACCGTCCTCGACCACATCAAGATGCTGGAGGCGACCGGCCTCGTCGACTTCGACGGGCTGGCCCGCGACTCCGTGGCGGGCACCACCGCCTCCCCCAGCGGCCCGCCGCCGCCCACACCGGGCGTCACGCCGCCCTCCTCGGTCCCGGTGACCCCGTCCTTCCCGCTGCCGCCCGCCGCCAGCCGGGCGCTGCCCGACGACACCCCTTCCGCCACTCCCGCCGACTCCCCCACCGACACTCCGTAACGAAGCGATAACTCCATGTCCACATCATGGGAAACGCATGGCGCCCGCCTGGCCGCGTCACATACAACTCGGCCATGTTCTGGGTTCTGTTGCTCGCAGTCGCGTGCCTCGCCTCCGCGCTCTCGTGCGCGCGGCTCTGTCTCGCCGCGTCCGCGGCGGCCGACCAGGGGCCGGTCACCCGGGACCCGGAATCCGGGCTCTCGCTCTACGAGGCCGCGTTCCTGGCGGGCGGTCCCGTGCGGGTCACCGATCTGACGCTGGTCGCCATGCACCGGGCCCGCCGGCTGCTGCTGGCGCACACCGGCTGGGCCACCGTCGTCGACCCGGAGGGCCGCGACGACCTGGAGCGGTCGGTGATCGGCGCGATCGGGCCGGAGGGGCAGGCGCGGATAGCGGCGATACGCTCGGCCGCAGCCGCCGCCGACGCGGTGCACGCGCTGGCCGACCGGCTGGCCGCCGCCGGGCTCGCCGTCCCGGACGCGACCAGGACCGGGGTGACGGCCTCGGTGCGGGCGGTGCGCGGGGCCGCCGCGCTCACCCTCGTACTCGGCGCGGTGGCGCTGCTGATGCCCGGCCAGGACCGCGCCACCCAGACGGAGATCGCCGCCTGGTTCGCGCTGCCCGCGGTGCTCACGTTCGGCTGTCTCTTCATCGCCCGCGTCGAGGTCCACCCGCACACCCGCTGGGCCTCCCCCGACGGCCAGCGGCTGCTCGGCCGGATCGACCCGGCGGGCGACCAGCTGACGGCGGTGGCGGTGCGGGGCATCAGCGCGGTCGAGGACCCGGCGCTGCGGACCGCGCTGAGCGGCCGACGCGCCGCCTGACCGGGACATTTCACCCGGCGCACCGCACCACGGTGCTTTACTTCCTCAATTACTCCGCTAATCATCCCTTTTGTGCCGGATTTACGCCGGAGGCAACTGCCTAGGGATCGATCTGCGATGAAAGCAGCAGTGCTCTACGGAACCCTCGGTTCGCTCGTGCTCTCCGCCCTGGCCGTCGCCCCGGCCGGCAGCACGGACCAGCTCACCGCCGAGGCGCGCGGCACCGTGGTCGCCGCCCGGCGCGCGGCCACCACCAAGATCGCCTTCGGCCGCTGCCCCAAGTCGGAGATGCTGCCCGCCTCCGTGCGGTGCGGCACCGTGAAGGTCCCGCTCGACTACGCCCGGCCGAAGGGCCGTCAGATCGCCCTCACCGTCAGCCGGACCGCCGCGACCGGCAAGAAGTCCGAGCGCCAGGGCGCCCTCGTCTACAACCCGGGCGGGCCCGGCGCCTCCAGCATGTACTTCCCGATGGTCGCGCCCCTGCCCGAGTGGAAGCGGATCGCCCGCGCCTACGACCTGGTCGGCTACGCCCCGCGCGGGGTCGGCCGGTCCGCGCCGCTGTCCTGCCAGGACCCGGCGGACTTCGCCAAGGCGCCCACCCAGTCCCCCACCGAGCCCTCCGAGTCGTACAAGAGGGAGCGGATCGCGCAGGCCAAGGCGTACGCGCAGGGCTGCGGCCAGAACGCGGGCCCGGCGCTGCGGCACTACACCAGCCTCAACAACGCGCGCGACCTCGAAGTGCTGCGGGCGGCGCTCGGCGAGCCGAAGCTGTCGTTCATCGGCGCCTCGTACGGCACCTACTTCGGCTCCCTGTACGCCACGCTCTTCCCCTCTCACGTACGGCGGATGGTCTTCGACTCGGCGGTCGACCCGGACCCGCGCCAGATCTGGTACCGCAACAACCTCGACCAGTCACTGGCGTTCGAGAGCCGCTGGGAGGACTTCCGCGCCTGGGTCGCCCGCCACGACGGGGTCTACCACCTGGGCACCAGCGCCGAGCAGGTCCTGGAGAACTTCGAGAAGGTGCGCGCCCGGCTCGCCGAGGAGCCTGCCGGCGGCACGGTCGGCCCGGCCCAGCTCCAGGCCGCCTTCCTCAAGGCCGGGTACTACGACGACTACTGGGCGATGCGGGCGACCGCGCTCTCGGCCTACCTCAAGGGCGACCCCAAGCCGCTGATCGCCCAGGCGGCGCCGCGGCCGGAGGCCGCGAAGGACGACGAGAACGGGAACGCCGTCTACACGGCGGTCGAGTGCAACGACGCGCCCTGGCCGACGGAGTGGTCCACCTGGGACCGGGACAACACCGAGCTCGCGGCGATCGCGCCGTTCGAGACCTGGGACAACGCCTGGATGAACCTGCCGTGCGCCTACTGGCCGGCGCCCCGGCAGAAGCCGCTGGACGTGGGGGTGCACCCCGGTGAGCTGCCGCCGACGCTGATCCTGGCGGCCGAGCGGGACGCGGCGACGCCGTACCCGGGGGCGCTGGAGCTCCAGCGCAGACTGCCGGGGGCGGCCCTGGTGACCGAGAAGGACGCCGGTACGCACGGCATCGGCGGCGGCCCCAACGGCTGCGTCAACCACTATCTGGAGAACTACCTGCTGTACGGACGGACGCCGGTGCGGCGCGCGACGTGCGCGCCGCACCCGGAGCCGAACCCGGTGTCGCTGGACGAGCGGTCGGCGCCCAGGGCTGGGCTGCGGCCGTCCGCTCTCTGATCTTCCGGGTCAGGGGTGGATCCGGGCCCGCTCACGACGGGCCCGGCCACCGGGCATACGGGGTGGGGCGGCCGTCAGGCCAGGCCGTCCACCAGGTCCGCGACCGACTTGCGGCGGCCCGTGTAGAACGGGACCTCCTCGCGGACGTGCATCCGCGCCTCGGAGGCGCGCAGATGACGCATCAGGTCGACGATGCGGTGCAGCTCGTCGGCCTCGAAGGCCAGCAGCCACTCGTAGTCGCCGAGCGAGAACGAGGCGACCGTGTTGGCGCGCACGTCCGGGTAGCCGCGGGCCATCTTGCCGTGGTCGGCGAGCATCCGGCGGCGGTCCTCGTCGGGCAGCAGGTACCAGTCGTAGCTGCGCACGAAGGGGTAGACCGACACGTAGTCGCGCGCCTGCTCGTCGGCGAGGAACGCCGGGATGTGCGACTTGTTGAACTCGGCGGGGCGGTGCAGCGCCATGTTCGACCAGACCGGCTCCAGGGCGCGGCCCAGCTTGGTGCGGCGGAAGAGGTTGTACGCGGTCTGGAGCTCGTCGGCCGTCTCCGCGTGCCACCAGATCATGAGGTCGGCGTCGGCCCGCAGCCCGGACAGGTCGTAGGTGCCGCGGACGGTGATGTCCTTGGCGGCGAGCTGGTCGAACAGCTCCTGGACCTCGTCGGCGAAGCCGGTGCGGTCCTCGGGCAGCACGTCGCGCAGCTTGAAGACGGACCACAGCGTGTAGCGGATGACCTCGTTGAGGTCCTTCGCCTTCTTGCCTGCGTTCGGGATCTTTTCCGGTGCACTCATGAGGCTATTGTCCCGCGTCACGCTGAGTGTTCTGCGCCAGGGTCGACGTGGCGATGATCTCGTCCGCCGCGCGCCGGGCTCCCGCGATGCACGCGGGGATGCCGACCCCGTCGTAGGCGGCGCCGCAGACCCGCAGTCCGGGCAGCTCCGCGACGGCCGCGCGCACCCGCGCCACGCGCGCGAGGTGGCCCACCGGGTACTGCGGCAGCCCGCCGATCCACCGGGTCACCTCGCTCGCCACCGGCCGCGCCGACAGGCCCACCGCGTCCCGGAGGTCGCCCAGGGAGAGCTTCACCAGATCGGCGTCGTCGCGCTCCAGGTGCTCCTCCTCGCCGTACCGCCCGATCGAGGTGCGCAGCACGAACAGGTCCGGCGAGCGGTCGGTGACCCACTGCCACTTGTACGAGGAGAACGTGGACGCCTTGATGGTGCGGCCGTCCACGGACGGCACCAGGAAGCCGGAGCCGCGCTCCAGACCCGCCAGGTCCGCGCGCCGGAAGGCCATGGTGACCAGCGCCATCGACGCGTACTCCACGGAGGCGAGCTCGGCGGAGGCGGCCGGGGCCTCGGCGGCGAGCAGCGCGGAGGCGGACCAGGCGGGGGACGCCAGCACCACGCCGTCCGCGTCGATCACCGGGTGCTCGGCGCTGTCCGTGCGCAGCCGCCAGCCGTCCGCCGTACGGGTCAGGGCGAGCACCGGCGTCTCCGTCCGGATCACACCGCCGAGGGCGCGCACCGCGTCGGCGACGGCGGGCGGCAGACCGCCCACGCCGCCCTCCAGGCCCACGAAGACGGGGCCCTCCGGCTGGGGCGCGGCGGCGGCCCGCTCCTGGAGCGCGCGCACCCCGTCGAGCAGGGAGGGGTTGGCGCGCGCGGCCTCGAAGAGCTGGGGCACGGCGGCCCGCATCGAGATCTTGTAGGCGTCGCCCGCGTACACCCCGCCGAGCAGCGGCTCCACCAGGCGGTCGACGACCTCGCGGCCCAGGCGGGCGGCGACGAACTCACCGACGCCGACGTCCTCGCCGAGCTCGGTCGGCGCCAGCTCCCGGTCCCGGCCCAGACGGGCCAGGCCCTCGGCGGAGAGGATGCCGGAGAGGGCGGCCGGGTCCGCCGGGACGCCCATCACATGGCCCTTGGGCATCGGCCGCAGCTCGCCCCGGGTCCAGATCGCGGCGGTCGCCGCGGGCGGCACCAGCGCGTCGCCGAGCCCCACTTCGCGCGCGAGGCCGACCGCTTCGGGGCGGCGGGCCAGCATCGACTCGGCGCCCAGGTCCACGCGCGCGCCGCCGACCTCGCCCGCGAGCAGCTTGCCGCCGACCCGGTCGGTGGCCTCCAGGACGGTCACGCGCGCGCCCGCGCCCAGCAGTCGGTGGGCCGCGGCCAGGCCGGAGATCCCGCCGCCGACGACGACTACGTGCGGTGGCGCTGCGACGGTGTTGTCCGCGATGTCCATGGCTCCACTGTCTCAGACGCCACCGACAGCCCCGCGCCGAGCCCGGACCGAGGCCGGACCGTCACCACTTCGGGACCGGGAACCGGCAACCCGCCCCCGCGCCCCGCCCGTCGAACCGGCACCACGAACCGACGCACCTGTGAGGGAGCAGACATGCGTGTACGACGTACGGCCGGACGCCGTCCCGCGGCAGCGCTCGGCGCCGTTCTCCTGGCCGCCTCGCTGACGGTCGCGGGGTGCAGCGCGGGCGGGAGCACCACCGCCGAGAAGGGCAGGGCGGCGCCCGCGGGGAGCGCCGCCCCCGGCGGCTCCGGTGCCTCCGGCAAGGCGCCCGCCGCCCCGGCGGGCGGCGCCGCGGGCAGGGCGGCCCAGCCCGTGCCGTCCGGCGCGGTCCACATCGTGCGGACCGCCGAACTCGGCGTCGAGGTACCGGACGTGGCCCGCGCGCTGGACGCCGCCCGCACGGCCTCCACGGCCGCGGGCGGCTTCGTCGGCAGTGAGGACACCGTGC
The DNA here is from genome assembly GCF_041080675.1 of Streptomyces sp. cg36. NCBI lineage: Bacteria > Bacillati > Actinomycetota > Actinomycetes > Kitasatosporales > Streptomycetaceae > Streptomyces > Streptomyces cyclosori. Next base: position 1,863,606 of record NZ_CP163520.1, read on the forward strand.
GCGACGAGCACGGCCGGGTCACCTCGCACGCGGTCCTGCGCGTCCCGGAGGACCGCTACGACGGGGTCCTCGCGGCGCTTTCGGGGGCGGGGAAGGTGCGGGAGCGCCGGGCGAGCGCACAGGACGTCACCGACCAGGTGGTCGACGTGGAGAGCCGGATCACCACCCAGCGCGCCAGCATCGCGCGCGTGCGCGCGTTGATGGACCGGGCGGGCGGGCTCTCCGACGTGGTCGCGCTGGAGGGCGAACTGAGCCACCGCCAGGCCGACTTGGACTCCCTGCTGGCCCAGCGGGCCTCGCTCCAGGACCGCACGAGCCTCGCCACCATCACCCTCACCCTGGTCGGCAAGGGCGCGCCGCAGAAGGACGACGGCGGCCCCGGTGTGCTGGACGCGTTCGCCGGCGGCTGGCGCGCCTTCGTCGGCGCCGCCCGCTGGACGGTGATCGTGCTGGGCGCGGTGGCCCCCTTCGCGGGTGCGACGGCCGCCGGGTACGCGCTGTGGCGGCTGGTGGTGCGCGCCAGGAAGGCCCGCCGGGCGGCCGGGACCGGCACGGCCGCCGGTGCCCCGGACGTGTCGGGGAATTCCGCGCCGCCCTCGTACGTATCTTCAGCGGGGGAGCACGGGAGCGACTGAGCGAGGGGTGCGGCATGGCGGCGGAACGACTGGTGGTCATCGGGGGCGACGCGACGGGGATGTCCGCCGCGTCGCAGGCCCGCCGGCTCAAGGGGCCGGACGAGCTGGAGATCGTGGCGTTCGAGCGCGGCGGCTTCACCTCGTTCTCCGCCTGCGGCATTCCGTACTGGGTGGGCGGCGAGGTGCCCGAGCGGGACGACCTGATCGCCCGGACGCCCGAGGAGCACCGCGAGCGCGGCATCGACCTGCGGATGCGCACCGAGGTGCGCGAGATCGACCCGGCCGGGCGCCGGGTGCGCGCCCGTGACCTGGAGTCCGGCGAGGAGTCCTGGACGGCGTACGACAAGCTCGTGATCGCCACCGGCGCCCGGCCCGTCCGGCCGCAGCTGCCGGGCATCGACGCGCCGGGCGTCCACGGGGTGCAGACCCTGGACGACGGCCAGGCGCTGCTCGACACGCTGGCGGCTGCGTCCGGGCGCCGCGCGGTGATCGTGGGCGCGGGCTACATCGGCGTGGAGATGGCCGAGGCGCTGCTGCGCCGCGGTTACGAGGTGACGGTGGTGACCCGGGGCGCTGAGCCGATGTCCACGCTCGACCCGGACATGGGCCGCCTCGTCCACGAGGCGATGGACGGCCTGGGCATCACCACGGTGACCGGCGCCGAGGTCACCGGGATCCGCACCGGTGAGGACGGCCGGGCGCGGGCGGTCGTGACCCGGGACGCCGAGTACCCGGCGGACGTGGTGGTCCTCGGCATCGGCGTGGAGCCGCGCACCGAGCTGGCGCGCGCGGCCGGGCTGCCGCTGGGCGAGCACGGCGGGCTGCTCACCGACCTCGCGATGCGGGTCCGCGGCCACGACGACATCTGGGCGGGCGGCGACTGTGTGGAGGTCCTGGACCTGGTCTCGGGGCGCGAGCGGCACATCGCGCTCGGCACCCACGCCAACAAGCACGGCCAGATCATCGGCTCGGGCGTCGGCGGCGGCTACGCGACCTTCCCCGGCGTGGTGGGCACGGCGGTGAGCAAGGTCTGCGACCTGGAGATCGCCCGTACGGGGCTGCGCGAGCGGGAGGCGCGCGCGGCGGGCATCCAGTTCGTGACGGCCACCATCGAGTCCACCAACAGCGCCGGGTACTACCCGGGGGCGGCCCTGATGACGGTGAAGATGCTGGCCGAGCGGCGCACCGGACGGCTGCTCGGGGTGCAGATCGTCGGCCGCGAGGGCGCCGCCAAGCGCGTCGACATCGCGGCGGTGGCGCTGACGGCGGGGATGACGGTGGAGCAGGTGGTCACCCTGGACCTGGGGTACGCACCGCCGTTCTCGCCGGTGTGGGACCCGGTCCTGGTCGCCGCCCGCAAGGCCGTGTCGGCGGTGCGGGCGGCGGGGAACTAGCTCCGCGCGCGGGGCGCGCGGGTCAGCGCGCGGTCCGCGTGTGGACGAAGTCCACCAGGCGGGTCAGCGCGTCCGGGTCCGTCGTCGGCAGGACGCCGTGGCCCAGGTTGAAGACATGGCCCTCCAGGCCCGCCGCGGCGTCCAGGACCTCGCGGGTCTTCTCCTCGACCGCCTCGGTCGTCGAGAAGAGCACCGCGGGGTCCAGGTTGCCCTGGAGCGCCTTGCCGGGGCCGACCCGGCGGGCGGCCTCGTCGAGCGGGACGCGCCAGTCGACGCCGACGACGTCCGCCCCGGCCTCGCCCATCAGGCCGAGGAGCTCGCCGGTGCCGACGCCGAAGTGGATGCGCGGCACGCCGTACTTCTCGACCTCGCGGAACACCTTCGCGGAGGCGGGCATCACCGAGCGGCGGTAGTCGGCGGGGGCCAGCGCGCCGACCCAGGAGTCGAAGAGCTGGACGGCGGAGGCACCGGCCTCGATCTGCACCTTCAGGAAGGCGCCGGTGATGTCGGCGAGGCGGTCGAGCAGGTCGGCCCACAGCTGCGGGTCGCCGTACATCAGCGCCTTGGTGTGCTCGTGGTTGCGGGACGGCCCGCCCTCCACGAGATAGCTCGCCAGGGTGAAGGGCGCGCCCGCGAAGCCGATCAGCGGGGTCTCGCCGAGCTCGGCGGTCAGCATGCCGATCGCCTCGGTGACGTAGTGGACGTCCTCGGGGGTCAGGTCGCGCAGCCGGTCGAGGTCGGCGCGGGTGCGGATCGGCTCGGCGACGACCGGGCCGACGCCGGGCTTGATGTCGAGGTCGAGGCCGATGGCCTTGAGCGGCACCACGATGTCGCTGAAGTAGATGGCCGCGTCCACCTTGTGACGGCGCACCGGCTGGAGCGTGATCTCGGTGACCAGCTCGGGCCGCATGCACGACTCCAGCATGGGGACGCCCTCGCGCACCTTCAGGTACTCGGGGAGCGAGCGCCCCGCCTGCCGCATGAACCAGACCGGCGTGTGCGGCACCGGCTCGCGGCGGCACGCCTTCAGGAAGGCGGAGTCATAGGTCTGTGTCGGCGGGCCCGAAGGGCGTTCGTTGGCGTTCACGCCCAGAATCTTCGCACGGACGGCGAAGCCGTCGCCCGGGCCCGGGTGTCCCTACCGGCGCCGGGCGCCCGTTCCGCCTAGTCTTCCCCGCATGGCTGCCGCTCAGGGACGAACTTCGGATGGCGCCGGCGGCACGGGCGGTGCCGCCGGCAGGACCGTTCCGCTCGCCTTCCGCCAGTCGGTGGACGCCCTGCGGGGGGCGCGGCTGCGCCCCGAGATCGAGGTCGAGCCGACCAGGGCGCCGCAGCGCCTGGCGCCGCACGCGTACGCGCTGGAGGCGGCGGTCGTCGAGGACGACCAGGACCTCGCGGACGGCCGGCTGGTGCTGCTGCACGACCCGGCCGGGCACGACGCCTGGCAGGGAACGTTCCGCCTGGTCACCCTCGTACGGGCGGAGCTGGAGCCGGAGATGGCGGCGGACCCGCTGCTGCCCGAGGTCTGCTGGTCGTGGCTGACGGGCGCGCTGGAGGCGCGGGGGCTCTCGTACGGGGAGGCGAGCGGCACGGTGACGCGCGCGGGCTCGTACTACTTCGGCGGGCTCTCGCAGCGGCTGCCCGCCACCCAGATCGAGATCCGGGCCTCCTGGACCCCGCGCGAGGGGCACGGCGGGGTGCCGGACGCGGCGGCGCACCTGGCGGCCTGGTGCGATCTGCTGTGCCAGGTGGCGGGGCTGCCGCCGGCGCCGTCGGCCGACGCCGGGATCGTCACGCTGCCGCAGCGCAGGGACCCGCGCTAGGGCGTGCCCGGCGGCTCCCGTCGGCTTCGGTCCCGCCGCGCTGTCACGCCCCGGGCGACATCCGAAGGACACGCCCTCACGCGTGCCCGGCGGCCCCCGTCCGGGACGGGGGCGTCGGCCGCGCCGCACGGCGGAGGCGGTTCGGCGGGGACCGGATCCGCACGACAGGCCCCGGGCGCCGCGCCGGAGCCGCTTCTCGCGCGCGGGCCGGCGGGGAAACCGCGCGACCGGCCCGCAGCCGCACCCCCTGGAGGGGCATCGGCCGCCCGGGGGATTGGGGGCCGCGCCCCGAGGGGACTCGCCCGATCACTCCCCCCTCGACCACTTGTCCGAATTGCCCTAAATGTTTCTCACCAAATCGTGATCATTCCCTAAAGGCGGGCGGGCAGGCTGCCGAAGAGGTCAGTGACCCTATCTGCACGGTTCGCCCCGGCTTCATCCCCGAGCCGGCCCCGTCCCGCACCTTCCCAGGAGGCCTGGTGTCCGTTCTTCTTGAGCAGCCCGCAAGCCTGGTCGCCTACCGCCCGAACAAGCCGACGGCCATGGTCGTCGTCGCCGATCCCCGAGTCCGCTCCACCGTCACCCGTCATCTGTGGGCCCTCGGAGTACGGGACGTCATCGAGGCGTCGTCCATCGCGGAGGCACGTCCCCGCGTCGGCAATCCGCGCGACATCTGCGTTGCCGACGTCCATCTGCCCGACGGTTCCGGGCTCACCCTGCTGTCCGAGACCCGCGCGGCGGGCTGGCCCAACGGGCTGGCCCTGTCGGCCGCCGACGACATCGGCGCCGTGCGCAACGCCCTGGCGGGCGGTGTGAAGGGCTACGTCGTCACCGGCACGCGCACCAACATCGGCCACCCCACCCGCCCCGGCGCCGCCCCCATCGGCGCCGCGGCGGCCCGTATGCACCGCCGCCCCCCGGGTGCCCCGAGCCACCCGGGCGGCTACCGCGAGCTCTCCGGGCGCGAGGTCGAGGTGCTGCGGCTGGTCGCCGAGGGCCAGTCCAACAAGGCCATCGGCGTCTCGATGGGGCTGTCCGCACTGACCGTCAAGAGCCACCTCGCCCGGATCGCGCGCAAGCTCGGCACGGGCGACCGGGCGGGCATGGTGGCCGTCGCCCTGCGGACCGGAATCATCCACTGACCCACGGGTACCGGGGGGCATGCTCCCCCCGCTGAGCTCCGTGCGCCCCTCGCGCGCCCGTCGACGGAACGTTCCGTCGACGGGCGCGGCATATACACAAGTACCCTTGACAGGTGACCGACGCCCATAAGACCGCAGCAGAGACAGCACTGCGAACCACCGGGGGCGCTCCCCCGGACGACGACGTCCCGGTTGATGGGCTGCCGACTCCCCTGCTGGAGCCCCGAGACGGCATTCCGCCCGTCGTCGCCACGGACGAGGCGCTCGCCGAGGTCGTCGCCGCGTTCGCGGCCGGCACCGGCCCCGTCGCCGTCGACGCCGAACGCGCCTCCGGCTACCGCTACGGCCAGCGCGCCTACCTCGTCCAGCTGCGCCGCGAGGGCGCGGGCACCGCGCTCATCGACCCGGTGGGCTGCCCCGACCTCTCCGCGCTGGGCGACGCGCTCGCCGGTACCGAGTGGATCCTGCACGCCGCGACCCAGGACCTGCCCTGCCTGCGCGAAATAGGCATGGTCCCGTCGAGCCTGTTCGACACCGAACTCGCCGGCCGGCTCGCGGGCTTCCCGCGCGTGGGCCTGGGCGCGATGGTCGAGAGCGTGCTCGGCTACGCGCTGGAGAAGGGCCACTCGGCGGTGGACTGGTCGACCCGGCCGCTGCCCGAGCCGTGGCTGCGCTACGCGGCCCTGGACGTGGAGCTCCTGGTCGACCTGCGCGACGCGCTGGAGAAGGAGCTCGACCGCCAGGGCAAGCTGGACTGGGCCCGCCAGGAGTTCGACGCCATCGCCTCGGCCCCGCCCGCACCGCCGCGCAAGGAGCCCTGGCGGCGCACCTCCGGCATGCACAAGGTGCGCAGGCGCCGCCAGATGGCCGCCGTACGGGAGCTGTGGACGGCCCGGGACGCCGTCGCCCAGCGCCGCGACGTCTCGCCGGGCAAGGTGCTCAGCGACTCGGCGATCATCGAGGCGTCGCTGGCGCTGCCGCTGAACGTACCGGCCCTGATGGCGCTGCCCGGGTTCGGGCACCGGATGGGGCGGCGCCAGCTGGAGCAGTGGCAGGCGGCCGTGGACCGGGCCAGGGCGCTGCCGGACTCCGCGCTTCCGCAGCCCGGCCAGCCGGTGACCGGCCCGCCGCCGCCGCGCTCGTGGGCGGACAAGGACCCGGCCGCCGCGGCCCGGCTCTCGGCGGCGCGGACGGCGGTCTCGGAGCTGGCCGAGCGGCTGAACATGCCGCAGGAGAACCTGATCACCCCGGACACCGTCCGCCGCGTCTGCTGGGAGCCCCCGGGCGACCGCTCCGAGACGGCGATCGCCGAGGCCCTGACGGCCCTGGGCGCCCGCCGCTGGCAGACCGAACTGGTGACGCCGCTGCTGGCGACGGCGCTGCGGAACGGCGCCGCCGGCCAGTGACGGCGCAGCGGGCTCAGGACCGCCGCCGTACGGCCGCCAGCAACTGGCCCAGTACGGCGGCGGCAGCCCGCCGCCGGGCCGGACGCGTCGACCAGACCGCCGGCAGCACGACTCCGACGACCAGCGCCAGGGGGACGAGGGCCAGCAGGGTGCTCATGGCCGGGGACATGGGCCAGGACATCGGGCCTCCAGTTCGTACGGGGACGGCCGCGGTGGCCGCCGCCTCGACTCTCCCGTGCCGCTCCCGGCCTTCGGCGTGACGCCGAAGAACTCCGAAGGCCGAAGTGGTCGGCGCAGGTCACGGCGTACGCTGAGGGCCGGTGGTCCGAAGCCGCGCGAAGCCGGGGGGTCAGTTGGCAGGTCAGCCGTCGGGCGCCGTGGCGGAGTTCTGCTCGACTCTCCGGCGTCTCGTCCGCGACTGCGGCATACCGCAGGCCGAGCTGGCCCGGGCCCTGCACCGCGCGGAGTCGACCGTGTCCGAACTGCTCGGCGGGCACCGGGCGACGCCGCCCCCGCTGGCCGACGTGCTGAAGATCGTCGAATACTGCCGCCTGCGGCCCGGCTCCGCCGCGCGCCCCGGCCTCTCACTGGACGCCGGCTGGTGGCGCACCCGCCACGGCGAGCTGGAGCACACCTTCGAAACGCGCCGCCGTGTCCCGGCCCCCCGCTCCCCCGAGCCCGGCCCGGCACCGGACGGCGTACGGTTCGACTTCGTCGGAGCCGTCGAGGTCCTGACCGCCGGCCGCCGGACGGACTTCGACGGCATCGTCGAGGACCTGCTGGAGCCGCTGACGCTCAGCGGCTCCGCCCCGGCGGATCCGTACGCCCTGTTCGAAGGGTTCGGTGCCCGCGTCCGCGCGGCCCGGGGCGTCGCCAGGACCGCCCTGCTGTGCGCCGCGGACGTCGTCATCCAGGTAACGGCGTTCTGCAATGCGGTCGCCGTGTCGGGGATCGTCCAGGGCGCCGACCTCGGGGACGCGCAGGGTGACATCGCGACCGAGGTACTGGCCGAGCTGGCCCACGTCGACCTCGGGTCGGCCCGGGTCCGGGCCCCGCGCGAGCTGCGCGAGGAGGTGGCCGCGGGCTATCGCTCCGCGGGCGACATCGTGCACGGCCTCGGCGCCTCCTTCGGTCACCTCCCCGAAGAGCTGGCCCGCGACGCGATGCGGCAGTACGACAGCCTGCTCGCCCGGGTCACCTGGGACTGCCCCGAGCTCCGGCTCACCTCCGAGACCCATGAGGTGGACCGGGACGAGGAGGGACCCGCGCACCTGGGGGAACGCACCGGGCTCGACCGGCTGGGCCTGCTGCTGAGCGCCTTCGCGGACGGTGGTGCCGCTCCCGCGCGGGACCGCGAGCGGCTGCGCGCCCCCATCGCCTCGACGGACGGCCCGGACGGTCCGCACCCGGTGGTCCCCACCCTTGCGGAGGGGTACGTCGACCCGGGCTTCCGGGTCGCCTCGCACCTGGTCGACCGCGAGCTGTCCAGCGACGTCTGGTGGGAGCGCCAGCCCCTTCGGGACGACCTCGCGGACTTCCTGGCCGCCCACCTCCTCACGGACCGGGCCCTGCGCGCCCCACTGCTGGTGCTGGGCCACCCCGGGTCCGGAAAGTCCCTGCTGACCAAGTTGATCGGGGCGCGGCTCCCGGAGGCCGAGTTCCACTGCGTCCGCGTCGAGCTGCGGCACGTCCCGGCGGACCTCGACGTGCAGGGGCAGATCGAGGAGGCGGTGTTCCGGGCCACCGGACGCCGCACCCCGTGGCCCGACGTGTGCGCCCCGGGCTCGGACCTGGTCCGCGTCGTCCTGCTGGACGGATTCGACGAGCTGCTTCAGGCCGGCGCCGAGCGACTGGACACGAGCAGGCAGTGGGACTACCTCCGGAGCGTGCAGCGGCTGCAGGAGAGGGAGGCGGAGTGGGGCCGCCCGATGGTCGCGGTGGTGACGAGCCGGACCGTGGTGGCCGACCAGGCCGACACCCCGCCGAAGAGCACGGTCGTACGGCTGGAGCCCTTCGACGACGGGCAGATCCAGGAGTGGCTGGGCGTCTGGAACTCCGTCAACCGGCGCTCCTTCGCCGCGCAGGACCTCCGGCCGCTCACCTGGGACGTGGTGCGCCCCCACCGCGAGCTCGCGCGGCAGCCCCTGCTTCTGCTGATGCTCGCCCTGTACGACGCCTCCGGCAATCGGCTGCGCCGCCTGGAGGGACAGGACATCGGCAGGGTCGGTCTGTACGAGCGGCTGCTGGTGGAGTTCGTGCGGCGCCAGGTCGTCAAGCGGCTGGGTCCGCTGCCGCAGGCGGCCGAGGACAGCGCGGTCGAGGAGGAGCTGCGGCGCCTCGGCGTCATCGCCGTGGGGATGCTCCACCGAGGCCGCCAGAGCATCGCGGCCGACGACGCCGACCGCGATCTCGCGGCCCTGCTCGGGGAGGAGAGCTCACCGCTGCTGTTCGGCCGCTTCTTCTTCGTCCACGAGGCCCAGGCCCTGGTGTCCGACGAAGCGGTGAAGTCGTACGAGTTCCTGCACGCCACCTTCGGCGAGTACCTGGCGGCCCGGTTCGTCCGGGACGAGCTGTGGCAAGCGGTCGCCCGGCACGGCGACGGTGACGGTCCCGGCAGCGCCCGGCTGCGCGCACTGCTGTCCCCCACGCCGCTCACCGACCGTGCGGAAGTCCTCCGCGACATGGGCGAGTTGCTCGCGGACGCGGACCCGGTGGCGCACCGCGCGCTGGGCGAGGTGCTGCGGGAACTGATCCATGACGCGCCCTGGGACACGGCGCCCGGCGGCGGCCTCCCCTACCGGCCGGTGCGGCAGAGCGCGACCGGGCGCCAGGCCGTCTACGAAGCGAACCTGCTGCTGCTCACCGTGCTCGCCGAAGGGACGGTGCGGGCGTCGGACGTCCTGGGCGCCGACGACCCGGTCGACCGCTGGTCCCGCTGCGCGCAGTTGTGGCGCTCGCAGTTCGGCGAGGCGTCCTGGGAGGCGTTCACCCGGACGCTGGTCGCGAAGCACCAGGACCCTGGCCGGGGCCCTGGCGGCTCGGCGGACGTGCGGATCTCGCTGCGCCTCGCAGCCCCTTCCACGGGCGACCTGCCCCGGGTCCTGCCACTGGGCCAGGAGGGCGGCAACGCCTTCCGGCACCTGCGGTCAGTGGACCCCGACGGACTGGTCCGGCGGTCCGCCTTCCTGCAGGACGGGGACACCGGACACCTGCTGCACGCCCTGTCCCCGCTGCTGACCTGCCTCGCGGAGACCCTGAGCACCCATGTGGCCCGTGGGGGATCCGAGGGCAGGTCCCTCGCGAACGCACTGGTCGCCCTGGCCTGCCGGCCCGCCACCGACCCGGCGGAGTGGACCGACCGCTATCACGCGGTCCTGCCCTTCCTGCCGTCCCTCCCCGCGGAGAACGGGTGGCTGGTCGCGGACGTGCTGGCCCGGCACCTGGTGCACGACGCGTCCCAGTTGCCCGGGCCGGTGGTGCTGGCGGTGCTCCAGGCGCTGACCGCTCCGCACTTCGGCGGCCTGGCCCCGCAGATGGGCACCCGCGTCTGGCTGAACCTGCTGGGATGCGTACAGGAACAGGTGGGGCGGGCGGACGTGCCGCAGGAGCAGCTGGCGGCCGTGGCCGCGCAGCTCCACCTCTTCCTCGCGTTCGCCCAGGAGTGGTCCGGGCCCGAGGGACCGCAGGAGCTGCTGCTGGGCACGGTCCGCGCTGCCGGGAGCACGCACGTGTGGCACCGTACGGGCCACCCCGACCAGGACGACGTCCTCGAAGACTCGCTGAACCGGCTGGAGCGGACACCCCGGGCCCTGCGATCCCCCGAAGCCGTGGTCGGGCTGCTCCGGCTGGCGCGGGAGCTGGGCAGGGACGACTGGCTCGCCGAGCACGCCGAGCCACTGCTGCTCGACCTGGAGATCGGGGCCCTGGGACGGCTGCGGGCCACCGACGTCGACGCCCTGCGGCCCCTGGTCCGCGACACCGCGCTCCTGGCGGTGTTCGACCGCATTGAAACGGTCTGGCGGGGCGGCCCCGGAGGGAGCACCACCGGCTGACCAACCGTGCGGACAGCCGGGGCCCGGGGCACGGGGGCCCCGGCGGAGTGTGACCTTCACCGCTCCTGCCCCCGGGGCTGGGCAGTTTGGTTACCCGCAAGTAGCATGGCGGGGTGAGCGCACGCTTATGCGTGGGCTCGCGCGCAGCAGTGCCATCCCGCACCCTGGAGGAGAGCCATCGTGCCTCGTACCGTCAGGGACGTCGTCTTCGTCGACGGCGTCCGCACCCCGTTCGGCAAGGCGGGCCCGAAGGGCATCTACCACGAGACCCGCGCCGACGATCTCGTCGTCAAGGCGATCCGGGAGCTGCTGCGCCGCAACCCGGCCCTCGACCCCGCCAAGATCGACGAGGTCGCCATCGCCGCCACCACGCAGATCGGCGACCAGGGCCTGACCCTCGGCCGTACGGCCGGCATCCTCGCGGGTCTGCCGCAGTCGGTGCCCGGCTACTCCATCGACCGCATGTGCGCCGGCGCGCTGACCGCCGTCACCTCGGTCGCCGGCTCCATCGCGTTCGGCGCCTACGACGCCGTCATCGCCGGTGGTGTCGAGCACATGGGCCGCCACCCGATGGGCGAGGGCGTCGACCCCAACCCGCGGTTCGTGAGCGAGAAGCTCGTCGACGAGTCGGCCCTCTTCATGGGCATGACCGCGGAGAACCTGCACGACCGCTACCCGCACATCACCAAGCGGCGCGCCGACGAGTACGCCGTGCGCTCGCAGGAGAAGGCGGCGAAGGCGTACGCCGACGGGAAGATCCAGCAGGACCTGGTCCCGATCTCGGTGCGCAACACCAACCCCGAGGTCGGCGAGACCGGCTGGGGCCTGGTCACCGCCGACGAGCCGATGCGCCCGGGCACCACGCTGGAGAGCCTGGCGACCCTGAAGACGCCGTTCCGCGTCCACGGCAACGTCACCGCGGGCAACGCGGCCGGCCTCAACGACGGCGCCACCGCGTCGATCATCGCGTCCGAGGAGTTCGCGCGCGAGAACGGCCTGCCGGTCAAGATGCGCCTGGTCTCCTACGCCTTCGCCGGCGTCGAGCCCGAGGTCATGGGCTACGGCCCGATCCCGGCGACCGAGAAGGCGCTGGCCAAGGCCGGTCTCTCGATCGGTGACATCGACCTCTTCGAGGTCAACGAGGCGTTCGCCGTCCAGGTCCTCGCGTTCCTGGACCACTACGGCATCGCCGACGACGACGCCCGCGTCAACCAGTACGGCGGCGCCATCGCGTTCGGCCACCCGCTCGCCTCCTCCGGCGTACGTCTGATGACGCAGCTGGCGCGGCAGTTCGAGGAGCAGCCGGAGGTCCGCTACGGCCTCACCACCATGTGCGTCGGCTTCGGCATGGGCGCCACGGTCATCTGGGAGAACCCGCACCACAAGGACGCCGGAGGCAGCAAGTGAGCACCACCGCTGAGCTTTTGAAGGGTGCGGCCGAGCTGTTCCCGGACGAGGTCGTCACCTCGGCGCACGTGCGCCACCTCGACCTGCCGTTCGGCGCGGGCAGGTTCGCCCTGATCACGCTGGACAACGGCTTCGACCACACCAAGCCGACCACCTTCGGCCCCGGCTCGCTGGCGAACCTCAACGCCGCCATCGACCAGGTCGAGAAGGAGGCCGCCGAGGGCACGATCGTCGGCGCCGGCGTCACCGGCAAGCCGTTCATCTTCGCGGTCGGCGCCGACCTCAAGGGCGTCGAGATCCTCAAGAAGCACGAGGACGCGCTGGTCATCGGCAAGAGCGGCCACGACGTCTTCAAGCGCCTCGCCGCGCTGGCCGTGCCGACCTTCGCGTACTACAACGGCGCGGCCATGGGCGGCGGTGTCGAGGTCGGTCTGCACTGCACCTACCGCACCGTCTCCAAGGCGCTGCCCGCCTTCTCGCTGCCCGAGGTCTTCCTCGGCCTGGTCCCGGGCTGGGGCGGCTGCACGCTGCTCCCCAACCTGATCGGCGCCGACAAGGCCGTCACGGTCATCATCGAGAACTCGCTGAACCAGAACCGCCAGCTCAAGGGCAAGCAGGTCTTCGAACTCGGCATCGCGGACGCCCTGTTCGAGGGTGCGGACTTCCTGGAGCAGTCGCTCATCTGGACCGCGGGCGTCCTCAAGGGCGAGATCGCGGTCGAGCGCCCCGAGATCGACCGGGGCGAGGGCTGGGACCAGGCCGTCGCGCGCGGCCGGTTCATCGCCGACTCCAAGGTGCACGGGGCCGCTCCGGCCGCGTACCGCGCCCTGGACATCGTCGAGGCGGCCAAGGACGGCGACCTCCAGGCCGGTTTCGACGCCGAGGACAAGGCGCTCGCCGACCTGATCATGGGCGGTGAACTGCGCAGCGGCATCTACGCGTTCAACCTGGTGCAGAAGCGCGGCAAGCGCCCGGCCGGCGCGCCGGACAAGTCGCTGGCGCGCCCGGTCACCAAGGTCGGCGTGGTCGGCGCGGGCCTGATGGCCTCGCAGCTGGCGCTGCTCTTCCTGCGCCGCCTCGAAGTGCCGGTCGTGCTGACCGACATCGACCAGGAGCGCGTGGACAAGGGCGTGGGCTACGTCCACGCCGAGATCGACAAGCTGCTCCTGAAGTCCCGCATCAACCAGGACAAGGCCAACCGCCTCAAGGGCCTGGTCTCCGGTGTGCTGGACAAGGCCGAGGGCTTCTCCGACGCCGACTTCATCATCGAGGCCGTCTTCGAGGAGATCGGCGTCAAGCAGCAGGTGTTCGCGGAGGTCGAGGCGGTCGCCCCGGCGCACGCGATCCTCGCCACCAACACCTCCTCGCTGTCGGTGACCGAGATGGCGTCCAAGCTGAAGCACCCCGAGCGGGTCGTCGGCTTCCACTTCTTCAACCCGGTCGCGATCCTCCCGCTCCTGGAGATCGTGCGCGGCGAGCTGACCGACGACGCGGCGCTGGCCACGGCGTTCGGCGTCGCCAAGAAGCTGAAGAAGACCGCGGTCCTCACCAAGGACGCCCCGGCGTTCGTCGTGAACCGCATCCTCACCCGCTTCATGGGCGAGATCCAGAACGTCATCGACGAGGGCACCCCGGTCGAGGTCGCCGAGAAGGCGATCGAGCCGCTGGGCCTGCCGATGTCGCCGCTGGTGCTCCTGGAGCTGGTCGGCCCGGCCATCGGTCTGCACGTGTCCGAGACCCTCAACCGCGCCTTCCCGGACCGCTTCACGGTCTCGGCGAACCTGGCCGCGGTCGTGAAGGCCGGCAAGCGCGGCTTCTACGTCTACGACTCCGGCAAGCCGGAGCTGGACCCGGAGGTCGCCGCGCTGCTGAAGCAGGGCGACACCGTCCTGACCGAGGAGCAGACCCGTGACCGCGTCCTGGACGCGGTGGCGCAGGAGATCGGTCTGATGCTGGAGGAGGGTGTCGTGGCCGAGGCCCAGGACATCGACCTCTGCCTGATCACCGGCGCGGGCTGGCCCTTCCACCTGGGCGGCATCACGCCGTACCTGGACCGCGAGGGCGTCTCCCAGCGGGTGAACGGGAAGCCGTTCCTGGCGCAGGGCGTGGCGAGCGTCCCGGCGTAACCCCACGGCACGCACAGGAGCCCCCCGCCGAGAGGCGGGGGGCTCCTTCGTGTTCCGGGGGGGCCGGGCGCGTCCGGCGCGACCTCGCGGTGGGCCGGACGGGGCCGGGGCGGCCCTGCGGTGCGCCGGACGCGTCCAGGTGGCCTGCGGTGGGCGGGGCCGTGCCCGGGTCGCTCAGACGACCGTCCAGGCCGCCATCGCCAGGCCCGGCTCGTTGGTCTTCTGGCGGGTGACCCGCAGCCGCCCGTCGGTGCCGAAGGCGGCCAGGACGACCCGGCCCAGGGCGTCGACGGCCAGCGCCGGGGCGCCCGCGCAGACCTCGCCGGTGGACGTCCAGACCGCGCCCGCCGACTCGGTCTCGGTGGGGTAGGCGGCGAGGGCGGGGCGGCCGTCGGGGCCGCGCTGGGCCATCAGCGTGCAGTCGTGCCCGTCCACGGGCGTGCGCAGCACGGCGACCGGCCCACTGGCAGTGCCGCCCAGCGGCGCGGCCGGGGCGTCGGCGCGGAAGGCGTGCACGTCCTGCGATCCGGCGTCGCGCCACAGGAAGGTGATGCGGTCCCCGCCGGTCTGCCGGGCGCTGACGGAGCCGTCCTCCACCTGGAGCTTGAGGTCGGGCACCTGCTCGAACTCGGCGCCGGTCCGCTCCCGGGTCCAGCGCATCACACCCCGCTTGGCGGGGGCCAGCACCTCGATGCGGCCGTCGTCGGCGGTGCCCGCGCAGATGGTCCCGTACGAGCCGGAGCCCTTGAGGTCCTTCCAGCTGCTCCACTTGCCGGACGGTTCCTGCACGCGCGCGCAGACGCCGCCGCCCGCGTTGCGGACGAAGACGCTCAGGTTGTCCGAGGAGTCGACCACGGCGGCCGGGTGGCCGGTCTTCGCGGCCCGCTCCTGGTCGCGGTAGGGGGTGCCCATCGGGTACCAGTCCTTCACCGGGCGGCCGGTCTGGTACTGGATGGCGTGCACGACGTCCGTCTTGGGCTCACCGGCGGCGGTGGTGACGGTGCGCAGGGTGAAGAAGTGGACGTACCCGTCGGAGCCCTGGGCGATGGTGAGGCGCGGGTCGAGCCCGGTGGCCGCCACGACCAGCTCGGGGCCGCTCCAGTCGGGCCCGCCGGGCTCCGTCTCGGTCCAGCGCAGCACTCCCCCGCCGCCCGGGGCGTACGCCGTGAGGCGGCCGTCCTTGCCGCGCAGCAGCCAGCCGGTCACGGCCGGGCGGCCGTCGGGGGTGGCGGGGGCGGGGACCAGCACCGGCGCGGCAGTGGCGGCGGGTGCGGGTGCGGCGGGCTTCCCGGGTTCCCGGCCCGGCTGCCCCTTCGAGGTACGCGCAGGCTTGAACGCCATGGCTCACCGACCACCTTTCCCTACCAGATCCGCGATGAGCGGCCGGATGCGACACACCATGAGTCTCCAGCGACAATAACACTCGGTCCGGGGCCCGGATTTCGCGGGATTTCCCCGTTCCGACGTGCGATTTTCCCGCGTCCCGTGCCACCCTGCCGCCATGGATGGGACCTCGCTGGTGATCGTGGACGCGGCCAATGTGGTGGGCTCGGTTCCGGACGGCTGGTGGCGCGACCGCAAGGGCGCCGCGGAGCGGCTGCGCGACCGGCTCACGGAGTACGCGCGGACGGGCCTGCCGGGCGCTCCGGGCCCCGTGGAGCTGGTCCTGGTGGTCGAGGGCGCGGCCCGGGGCGTGACGGGGGTGCCGGGGGTGCGGGTGGCGGCGGCGCCGGGCAGCGGGGACGACCTGATCGTGGAGCTGGCGGCCGGGCGCGCACCGGACCGGCCCTGTCTGGTGGTGACGGCCGACCGCGAGCTGCGCCGCCGGGTGGAGGCGGTGGGGGCGCGGTGCACGGGGCCGCGCGCGGTGCGTCAGCCCGGCGGCTGAGCGCGTACGTACAGGACCGCGCCGTCGACCCTGCGGGCCAGCGGCGCGTAGTGGGCGGCGAGCAGCCGGCGCAGGCTGGGCAGCCGGTCGGGGGCGTAGGGCTTGCCCCGGGAGTCGTCGACGATCAGCGCCGGCGGGCGGGCCGCCAGCTCGGTGCGGAAGACCGGCCAGGTGCCCGCCACCGCGTACTTCTCGCCGACCTGGGGGCCGTCGCGGCCCCCGCTGTAGTTGGTGAGCAGCCCGGCGGTCAGATAGCGGGTGGCGGGGGCGCGCCCGGCCAGCCAGTACGTCTCGGGGTGTATGCCCCACACCAGGACGCGGTCGTGCGGCGCGGAGCGGGCGCGCACGGCGGCGGCGAGCCGTTCGGCGTGGGCCAGTTCGGGGCGCGGCGCGAGCAGGCCCCAGCCGAGGAAGAGCGCGCAGGCGCAGACCGACGCCCCCAGCGCCCGGTGCAGCCGGTGCGGCGGCAGGATCTGGAGCGCCCCGGCGGCGAGCAGGACCAGCGGCGGGACGAGCTGGAGGTAGTAGTGGCCGAAGAAGTGGAAGCCGGTCAGGACCGCCCCGGCCGAGGAGGCGAGCCACAGCCAGAGGTCCGCGGCGCCGGTGCGGGCGATCCGCAGCACCCGCACCACCGGCGGCACGATCCCGGCGCAGGCGAGGGCGAGCAGGGCGGTGTTGGCCAACCCCCTCGCCAGGACGTGGAGTTCGGATCCGGTGAAGGAGGCGTACGCGGCGGAGCCGGTGACCGTCCAGAACAGGAACCGGGCCGGGCCGGTGACCAGCGCACCGAGCAGCACCGGGCCGCACAGTCCCGCGCAGGCGCGCAGCAGGGCGGCGCGGCGGCGCGGGGCCGTGCGCCACAGCAGCCAGAGCACCGGGAGCAGCGCGGCGCCGCCGGTCTGCTTGGTGAGGAGGGCCCCGGCGACGGCGAGTCCGGCGCGCGCCCACTGGGCGCGGTCCGCGCAGCGCACGGCCGCCGCCGTGAACGGCAGCATGAACACCTCGAAGGTGGCGGCCTGCGCGTCCTCGGGGTTGAGGCCGGTGGAGACGAGCAGGTGCAGGATCCCGGCGGCGGCCCCGGCCCGGTCGCCCCAGCGGCGGCGGGCGAGGGAGGCGAGGAGCGCCGCGGTGAGCAGCTGGGCGGCCACGGCCGCGAGCCGCAGCGGGCCGAGCGAGGTGTCGCCGAAGAGCGCGAAGGCGCCCTCGTAGAGCCAGGGCAGCAGCGGGGGCTTGCGGTCGACGACCGTGTCGTACAGGGCTCCCCCGGCGGCGAGTTGGCGGGCCTGGACGGCGAGGTAGCCCTCGTCGGGGCTCCACAGGGGGTGCCGGAAGGAGGGCAGCCGGGTCAGCAGGGCGAGCGCGGCCAGCGCGGGAAGCAGCCGCGTCCAGTACCCGGCGCGCCGGCCCGGCTCCGGTTCCGTACGCGGCCGGGGCACCCGTGACGCGCGTACGGAGCGTGGTCCGGCGGTCGGGACGGCGAGCGTTTGGTGCACACGGGGCACGCTATCCGGCCCCGCGCTTCCCTCCGAAGAGGGACATACGGGGCCGTTGAATCAACTCCGGGAACCTGCCGCCGTCACTCCGCGTTGATACGGCTGTGGGTGCGGCCGTACAGGAAGTAGACGACGAAGCCGATCGCCATCCAGATGCCGAACCGCAGCCAGGTCTCGGCGGGCAGGTTGAGCATCAGCCACAGCGAGGCGGCCACCGACAGGATCGGCACCCAGGGCACCAGCGGGGTGCGGAAGGCGCGGTGCAGATCGGGGCGGGTGCGCCGCAGGATGATGACGCTGATGGCGACGACGACGAAGGCGAAGAGGGTGCCGATGTTGACCAGTTCGGCGAGCTCGCTGAGGCTGGTGAAGCCCGCCAGAATCGCGATGATCACGCCGAGCAGGATGGTCGGCCGGTGCGGGGTGCGGTACTTGGGGTGGACGTGGCAGAAGAACCGGGGCAGCAGCCCGTCCCGGCTCATCGCGAAGAAGACCCGGGTCTGGCCGAGCAGCAGGATCATGCAGACGGTGGTGAGGCCGACGGCGGCCCCGAAGCTGATGACGCCCGAGAAGAAGGGGTGCCCGGTGGCCTTGAAGGCGTCGGCGAGCGGGGCGTCGATGGAGAGCTCGGTGTAGTGCTGCATCCCGGTCACCACGATCGAGACGGCGACGTAGAGCGCGGTGCAGATGAAGAGCGAGCCGAGGATGCCGCGCGGCATGTCGCGCTGCGGGTTGCGGGTCTCCTCGGCGGCGGTCGCCACGATGTCGAAGCCGATGAAGGCGAAGAAGACGACGGAGGCGGCGGTGAAGATGCCCATCACGCCGAAGTTGGTGGGCGCGTACCCCGACATCAGCTCGATCAGCGGCGCCTTGAGGCTGCCGCCCGCCTCCTGCGGCTGGGCCTTGGGGATGAACGGCTTGTAGTTGTCGGACTTGATAAAGAAGGCGCCCGCGATAATCACGATCAGGACGACGGTGACCTTGATGGCGACGACGACCGTGGTGACGCGCGCGGAGAGCTTCATGCCGAAGACCAGGATGGCGGTCAGCAGCAGGACCAGGGCGGCGGCGAGGATGTCGAAGCCGAAGCCGTGGGCGCCCTCGCGCCCGGACAGCGCCTCGGGCAGGTGCCAGCCCGCGTTGTCGAGCAGCGAGCGCACATAGCCCGACCAGCCGACGGCGACCACGGCGGTGCCGAGGGCGAATTCGAGGACCAGGTCCCACCCGATGGTCCAGGCGGGGAGCTCGCCGAGCGAGGCGTACGAGAACGTGTAGGCCGACCCGGCCACCGGGACCGTCGAGGCGAACTCGGCGTAGCAGAGCGCCGCCAGCGCGCAGACGACGCCGGCGGCCACGAACGCGAGCGCGACCGCCGGTCCGGCGTTCTCCTTGGCCACCTTGCCGGTGAGGACGAAGATGCCGGTGCCGATGATGACACCGACGCCGAACACCGTCAGGTCCAGCACCGACAGCGACTTCTTGAGGGCGTGCTCCGGCTCCTCCGTGTCCGCGATGGACTTCTCAA
This sequence comes from Streptomyces sp. cg36, assembly GCF_041080675.1. NCBI lineage: Bacteria > Bacillati > Actinomycetota > Actinomycetes > Kitasatosporales > Streptomycetaceae > Streptomyces > Streptomyces cyclosori. The sequence goes on from NZ_CP163520.1 coordinate 1,882,497, forward strand.
TAGATTTGGTCCGAAACAGACCGGTACCAGCCACCTTGTGCACCTCCGCTAGCTCATGTCCCCGACATGATCGGGACGAGTGGCGGTACGGGTACCGGGCGGCGGCCGGAATTCACGCGAACGGGCCGGTCCAACCACCCGTACAGGGCGATCGGACCGGCCCGTTGACCGGTCGTGCGGCGCGCGTCAGTCGCGCGCGGGCTCCACGGCGCTCTCGCTCTCCACCCCGGCGAGCTTGGCGACCAGGCCGGTGACCTGGCGCGCGATGTCCGGCGCGGTCAGCCCGATCTCGGCCATGACCTCCTTGCGGGAGGCGTGGTCGAGGAAGCGCGGCGGGATGCCGAAGTCCCGCAGCGGCACGTCCACGCCCGCGTCGCGCAGCGCCTGGGCGACGGCCGAGCCGACACCGCCGACGCGGCTGTTGTCCTCGACGGTGACGACGACCCGGTGCGTCTCGGCGAGCGGCGCCAGCGCCTCGTCGACCGGCTTGACCCAGCGCGGGTCGACCACGGTGGTGGAGATGCCCTGCGCGTCGAGCAGGTCGGCGATCTCCAGGCACATCGGGGCGAGCGCGCCCACCGAGACCAGCAGGACGTCCGGGCGCTCCGCCCGGGCCTCGCGCAGCACGTCCATGCCGCCGATCCGGCCGACCGCCTGGACCGCCGGGCCGACCGCGCCCTTGGAGAAGCGGACCACGGTCGGGGCGTCCTCGACGGCGACGGCCTCGCGCAGCTGGGCGCGCACCTGGTCGGCGTCGCGCGGGGCGGCGATCCGCAGGCCGGGGACGACCTGGAGGATCGACATGTCCCACATGCCGTTGTGCGAGGCGCCGTCCGTGCCGGTGACCCCGGCCCGGTCCAGGACGAAGGTGACGCCGCACTTGTGCAGGGCCACGTCCATCAGGACCTGGTCGAAGGCGCGGTTGAGGAAGGTCGCGTAGACGGCGAAGACGGGGTGCAGCCCGCCGGTGGCCAGGCCCGCCGCGGAGACCGCCGCGTGCTGCTCGGCGATGCCCACGTCGTAGACCCGCTCCGGGAACGCCTTGGCGAACTTGTCGAGGCCGACCGGCTGGAGCATGGCCGCGGTGATCGCGACGATGTCCTCGCGCTCCTTGCCGAGCTTGACCATCTCCTCGCCGAAGACCGAGGTCCAGTCGAGGCCCGAGGTCGACACGGGCAGACCGGTGTCCGGGTGGATCTTGCCCACGGCGTGGAAGCGGTCGGCCTCGTCGGCCAGGGCGGGCTGGTAGCCGCGGCCCTTCTCGGTGAGGCAGTGCACGATGACCGGGCCGCCGAAGCGCTTGGCGCGGGTCAGCGCGGACTCCAGGGCCTCGATGTCGTGGCCGTCGATCGGGCCGACGTACTTCAGGCCCAGGTCCTCGAACATGCCCTGCGGGGCGATGAAGTCCTTCAGCCCCTTCTTGGCGCCGTGCAGCGTCTCGTACAGCGGCCTGCCGACGACCGGGGTGCGCTCCAGGAGGTCCTTGCCCTTGGCCAGGAAGCGCTCGTAGCCGTCGGTGGTGCGCAGGGTCGCCAGATGGTTGGCGAGGCCGCCGATGGTCGGCGCGTAGGAGCGCTCGTTGTCGTTGACGACGATGACCAGCGGGCGGTCCTTGGCGGCGGCGATGTTGTTCAGCGCCTCCCAGGCCATGCCGCCGGTGAGCGCGCCGTCACCGATCACCGCGACGACGTGGTCGTCCTTCTTCAGGACCTCGTTGGCCTTGGCCAGGCCGTCGGCCCAGCCCAGCACGGTGGAGGCGTGGCTGTTCTCGATCACGTCGTGGTCGGACTCGGCCTGCGAGGGGTAGCCGGAGAGGCCGCCCTTCATCTTCAGCTTGGAGAAGTCCTGGCGGCCGGTGAGGAGCTTGTGCACATAGCTCTGGTGGCCGGTGTCCCACAGGACCCGGTCCCTGGGCGACTCGAAGACGCGGTGCAGCGCGATGGTGAGCTCCACGACCCCCAGGTTGGGGCCCAGGTGCCCGCCGGTCTTGGAGACCGCGTCCACGAGAAAGGTCCGGATCTCAGCGGCCAGCTGGTCCAGCTGCTCCGGGCTGAGCCGGTCGAGATCGCGCGGTCCCCTGATACGGGTAAGCAGCGGCACCCGTGCCTCCTTGCATCCGTGCTGGTCGAGCATGCCGATTCCGCCGAGTCTAATGTTCCGCTCGCGACGGCGGTCATCGGGCGGTGGGTTCCGCGTCACGCGAATGGCCGACATCCGCGCCCGCGCACGGACGTGCCCGGCGCCGCCAGGGGCACCGGGCACGTCCGGGGTTCCGCCCGTGCGCCGCAAGGGGCGCACGGGGGTGCGGGCCGCGGGTCAGGCGCGACCTGCGGACTTCTGGGTCTTGCGGGTGACCGCGTCGATCACGACGGTCGCCAGCAGTACGCCACCCGTGATCATGTACTGGATCGGGGAGGCGATGCCCTGGAGGGCCAGGCCGTACTGGATCGAGGTGATGACCAGCACACCCAGGAGCGCGTTCCAGGTGCGGCCCCGGCCGCCGAAGAGGCTGGTGCCGCCGATGACGGCCGCCGCGATGGCGTTCATCAGGAGCTCGCCGGAGCCCGCGCCCTGGTTGGCCGCGGTGATCTTGGAGGCGAGGAAGAGGCCGCCGATGGCGGCGAAGGTGCCGGAGATCGCGTAGATGGAGGTGCGGATCATCACGACGTTGATGCCGGCCCGGCGGGACGCCTCGATGGAGCCGCCGAGCGCGAAGACCTTGCGGCCGTACGCGGTGCGCCGCAGGACGAAGTCGGTGATCACCAGGACCGCCAGGAAGAGCACCACCGCGAGCGGGAGGCCCTTGTACTGGTTGTAGACCGCGGCCACGCCGAACGCGGGGATCGCGAGCAGCACCGTGCGCAGCACGATCTCGCTGAGCGGGCGCGAGGGGACACCGGCCGCCTCGCGGCGCCGGGCGTCGAAGAAGGCGGTGAGGAAGAACCCCGCCACCGCGACCACGGCCAGGCCGTAGGCCGCCGCCACATCGCTGAAGTAGTAGCTGGTCAGCTTGGCGACCAGGCCCTCGGAGTCCAGGTTGATCGTGCCGTTGCTGCCCAGGATCTGGAGCATGAAGCCGTTCCAGAACAGCAGGCCGGCCAGGGTCACCGCGAAGGCGGGCACGCCGATCTTGGCGAAGACGAAGCCGTGGATGGCGCCGGCGGCGGTGCCGGTGAGGACGGCCAGGACCAGGGCGAGCCACTCGGCCATGCCGTGGGTGACGTTCAGGACCGCGAAGGTGGCGCCCGCGACACCGCTGACCGAGCCGACCGACAGGTCGATCTCGCCGAGCAGCAGGACGAAGACGATACCGGTGGCGATCATGCCCGTGCCGACCATGGCGACGGAGATGTCGGAGAGGTTTCCGGCGGTCAGGAAGTTGGAGTTCAGGCTCTGGAAGATCGCCATGATGACGATCAGGCCGACGACGACCGGCAGCGACCCGAGGTCGCCCGCCTTCATCTTCCGCTTGAACTCCGACAGGTACCCGGCGAAGCCCTGCTCGCGCACCAGCAGGCGCGGGTCGACGGCTGCCGCGGCGCCGGAGGCGGCGGGCGGCGCGTCCACGGGGTCCTCGTGGGGCTTGTCCAGCTGGATCGGCTCGGCCGGGGCGGCCTTGTCGGCGGGGGAGGTCTTGTCGGTGCTCACTTCTGAACCTCCGCGTTGCGCGCCGCACGGCGGGTCACGGCGTTGTCCGTGGCGCCGGTGATGGCGGAGATGATCTCTTCCTGCGAGGTGGTCTTGACGTCGAAGACCCCGTTGTTGCGCCCCAGGCGCAGGACGGCGACCTTGTCGGCGACGGCCTTCACATCGGCCATGTTGTGGCTGATGAGGATGACCGCGTGGCCGCGCTCGCGCAGCCGCTCGACCAGGTCGAGGACCTGCGCGGTCTGCTCGACGCCGAGGGCCGCGGTGGGCTCGTCGAGGATGACGAGCTTGGGCTCGCCCAGCATCGAGCGGGCGATGGCCACGGTCTGGCGCTGGCCGCCGGAGAGCGAGGCGATCGGGATGCGCACGCTGGGGATGCGGATCGACAGCGTGGTGAGCAGCTCGCGCGAGCGGCGCTCCATCTCGACCTCGTCCAGGATGCCGCGCTTGCGCAGCTCCCGGCCCAGGTAGAGGTTGCCGACGACGTCGATGTTGTCGCACAGCGCGAGGTCCTGGTAGACGGTCGCGATGCCCAGGCTCTGGGCGTCGTGCGGCTTGCCGATCGAGACGGCCTTGCCCTCCCACTCGATGACTCCGTCATCGATGGGGTGAACACCTGCGATCGTCTTGACGAGCGTGGACTTTCCGGCGCCGTTGTCGCCCACCAGGGCGACCACTTCACCGGCGTGGACCTCAAGCTCTACGTCGGTGAGCGCCTGAACGGCACCGAACCGCTTGGAGACCCCGCGCAACGCCAGCACGGGCGTAGCGGACACGTGAACCATCTCCTTCGCCGCCTGACCGGCGGGGGATACCGCGCCCGGAGGAGGCGGGCGCGGAGGTCGAGCAGAAGAGAACGGGGAGAAGAAGCGTTCCGTCCGGCACCCCGCCCGATAGCGGGGGCTGAGAAGGAGGGCGGGGTGCCGGAGGGGCTTCGGGGGCCGGGACCGGGTGTACGGGAGGAGATCCTCGTACGGGCGGGGTCCCGGCGGCAGGACTACTTCAGGCCGAGCGCGTCGCAGGCGGCCTTGTAGTTCGAGGTGCAGATCTCGTCGATCTTGTAGATGCCGTCCTTGATGACGGTGTCCTTGATGTTGTCCTTGGTCAGCGAGACGACCGGGAGGATCACCGACGGGACGCCCTTGGTGGTCGGGCTGTCGACCGTGGACTTCGCGATGGAGTCCAGCTTCTCACCCTTGGCCAGCGCCACGGCCATCTCGGCCGCGATCGGGCCCTCCTGGACGTAGGGCTTGTAGACGCTCATGAACTGCTCGCCCGCGACGATGCGCTGGACGCCGGCGAGTTCGGCGTCCTGGCCGGTGACCGGGGGGAGCTTGGACAGGCCGGCCGCCTTGAGGGCGGTGATGATGCCGCCCGCCATGCCGTCGTTGGCGGAGTAGACACCGATGATCTTGTCCTTGCCCAGGGCCGAGATCGCGCCCTCCATGTTGGCGTTGGCGTTCTCCGGCTTCCACTCCTTGGTGTCGTACTCCTTGCCGATGTTCACCTTGCCGTCGAGCTCGGCGTGCGCGCCCTTCTTGAACAGGGCGGCGTTCGGGTCGGTGATCGCGCCGTTCATCATCACGATCTGGCCGTCCTTGGCCTTCGCGCCCAGCGCGTCCACCAGGGCCTTGCCCTGCACATGACCGACCTGCTCGTTGTCGAACGACGTGTACGCGTCGATCGGGCCCTCGGCCAGCCGGTCGAAGGCGACGACCGGGATGCCCCGGTCCTTGGCCTTCTTGACCGCGCCCGCGATCGCCTTGGAGTCCACCGCGTCCACGATCAGCGCGTCGACCTTGTTGGTGATCATGGTGTCGACCTGCTGCGTCTGCGTCGTCGCGTCCTGCTTGGCGTTCGCGTAGACGACCTGGCCCTTGCCGTTGGTCAGCTCGCTGACCTTCTTCTCGATCAGCGGCTTGTCGAACTTCTCGTAACGCGCGGTCTGGTTCTCCGGCAGGAGCAGACCGATCTTGATCGCGTCGCCCTTCTTGGAGCCGGTCGACTCCTTCGTCTTGTCGCCCGACTCCTTGGCGCTGCCGCAGGCGGCGAGAGAGACAGCCATCGCGGTGGCGGCCACGGCCACGGCGGCACGACGCATACGCGTGTTCATTCTGAAACCTCCCTGACGAGGCCGCGACGTTGCGGCCGAGGTGGCTGGAAGTCAACTCGGCTGCAGGGCCACCGTCAAGGAGTAAATCCTTAACGAGATGACAACGGTGCCATCCGTTATCTAAGTGAAGGCAGGAGCCCCGGCCGGGAGAGCACTCTCAAGCAGGGTCGAATCGCCCATTTCACTCAGCACCAGGGCCAGCGCGCCGAGCACCTCGGCACGGCCGCCCAGGGCCCCCGGAAGGACCGACAGCTGCCGCGCCGCACTGGGGATGGCGTACCGCGACACGGAGTCCCTGATGGGCCCCAGCACCAGCTCCCCGGCCTCCGCCAGATCGCCGCCGAGCACCACGCGGCTGGGGTTGAGCAGGTTGCAGAGGTTGGCGACACCGCTGCCGATGTGGCGGCCCACGTCCCCGACCACCCGGCGGCACCCCGGATCGCCCTCCCGGGCCAGCTGGACCACGCGTTCCATGGTCAGATCGGCCCCGTGGCTGGACTGGAGCAGCGGCAGCACGTACCGCGCGGCCGTGAAGGTCTCCAGGCAGCCGCGGTTGCCGCAGCGGCAGACCGGCCCCGACTCGTCCAGCGTGATGTGCCCGATCTCCCCGGCCGTGCCGCCCGGCCCCCGGTAGATCTGCCCGTCGATGACCAGGCCGGCGCCGACACCGCTGGCCACCTTGATGTACGCCAGGTCCCGCACCCCGCGCCCGCTGCCCCAGACCAGCTCGCCCAGGGCGCCCAGGTTGGCGTCGTTGTCGACGTACACCGGCACGCCCAGGCGCCCGGAGAGCTCCTCGCGCGGGTTGATGCCGGTCCAGCCCGGCAGGATGGCCGTGGAGCCCAGCGTGCCGGACTCCACGTCGATGGGGCCCGGCACGCCCAGACCCACGCCGATGACCTTGTCCCGGCCGATGCCGGTGGCCTCGATCAGCCGTGTGACCAGCTGTTCCGCCCGGCCGAAGCCCTGCGCGGAGGAGGCGTCGACGTCCAGCGGCTCGGACTCCTCGGCAAGCACCTGGTGGGCCAGGTTGCCGACCGCGACGCGCAGATGGGTGTGGCCGAAGTCGACGCCGATGACGATGCCCGCCGACCCGCTGAGCGACACGCTGCGGGCCCGGCGCCCGCCCGCCGAGGTGGGTGTGACCTCGACGGTTCCGCCGTCCTTCAGTTCCCGAACGATATTGGAGACCGTGGCCGCGGAGAGCCCCGTCGTCCTGGCGATCTCGGCCTGGGTCAGCGATCCCGCCATGCGCACCGCACGTACGACCCGCTCCAGATTGGCCCGGTGCAACGACGTCTGCGACCCCGGAGTCTCCATCGACTCATCCACTCCTGCCGTAGGCAGGCGGCACGACGGCCGCCCCCGCACGGGGCCGCTGCTCCGAGGCCCCGTCCTATCTCCAACATGTGAACTCTAAGCTCAGCCTTTCGGGTTGTCTCCCGTCAAGACCTGAGCAGTGGGACATGACACGGGACCGCCCGTCGGCGTGTCGCCGACGGGCGGTCCCGGGGTGGTTACGGAGTGTGGTCCGCCGCTACTTCAGCGCTCCCGCGGTGAGCCCCGCGACGACCTGGCGCTGGAAGACGATGTACGCGGCGAGCACCGGCAGCATCGCCATCACCAGGCCCGCCATCAGCCCTGACCAGTCGCCCTTGTACCCCTGGCTGGTCGCGAGCTCGACCAGGCCCTGGGAGAGCACCCGCTTGTCGGGGTCCGTGTTGAGGACCGTCGGCAGCATGTACTGGTTCCACTGGCCCAGGAAGTTGAAGATGCCGACGCTGATCAGCCCCGGGCGGGCCATCGGCAGCATCACCTGGAAGAAGGTACGGGTGTGGGAGGCGCCGTCGATCATCGCGGCCTCGGCGACCGAGGTGGGCAGGGTGCGGAAGAACGAGGTGAGGAAGAAGACCGTGAACGGCAGCGAGTACGCGATGTAGACCAGGATCAGCCCGTGCGTGGTGTTCAGCAGGCTCAGGTTGTTCATCACGTAGAACAGCGGCACCAGGGCCAGCATGATCGGGAAGCTCATCCCGCCGATGAACAGGTAGTAGATGAACCGGTTCCCGGGGAAGTCGAAGCGCGCCAGTACGTACGCGGCCATCGAGCCCAGCAGCAGGGTGCCGATCAGCGAACCGCCGACCACCAGGATGGTGTTCAGGAAGTAGTCGCTCATGTGGGCCTGGGTCCAGGCGCGCGACCAGTTGTCGAAGTGGAGCTTGTCCGGCAGCGCCCAGGGCGTCGACAGGATCGAGTTGTCGTCCTTGAAGGACGCCATGACCGCCCAGAGCAGCGGGATCACGACCATGATCGCCCAGAGGATGAGCACACCGTGCGAGAAGACGTTGAGGACCACGCCCTCGCCGCGCTTCTCCTTCTTGGCGGGTGCGGCCTGCTTGGCCACGGGCGGGCGCTCGTCGGCGAGGTCGGCGGTCGAGGTGTCAGTGGTCATGAGAACTCCAGCCGCTCGCGCCGGCCCAGTCGCATCACGACCGCCGCGAACAGCAGCGTGACGACGAGCAGCGCGACACCGATCGTGGTCGCGTATCCGGCCTGACCGTCGCGGAACGCCGACTGATAGACGTAGAGCGGCAGGACCGTGGTCGAGTAGTCGGGGCCGCCCGGCCCCACCGTCATGATCTGCACGGAGGCGAACGCCTCGGCGCCGAGGGCCAGGATGCCCATGTAGACCCAGCCGGACTGCACGGTGTCCCAGAGCAGCGGCAGGGTGATCCGGAAGAACGTGGTGAAGCGGCTGGCGCCGTCGAGCAGCGCCGCCTCGTAGAAGTCCTTGGGGATCGAGGCCATGCCGGCCGAGAACAGGACCACGAAGAAGCCGACCGTCGACCAGACGAGCACCGCCATCACGCAGTACAGCGCGAGGTCCGGGTCGCCCAGCCAGTTCGGCTGGACGCTGCCGAGGCCGAACCCCTTGAGCGCCGAGTTGATGACGCCGTTGTTGGGGTTGTACGCGAACTGGAAGAGCAGGGCGACGATCGCGATCGAGAGCACCTGGGGAAAGAAGTACGCGATTTTATAGAAACCGGAGCCGCGCACTCCGGTAATGGCGGCGCCCTTTCGGCGCCGCCCCCGACATTGAGCATGAAGGCGAAGAAGAGCGCGAGGCCCAGCGTCACCAGCGGCAGCAGCAGGACGAACAGCAGACTGTGCTGCAACGACTTCCAGAAGATGTCGTCGTCGAACATCCGCTTGTAGTTGTCGAAGCCGACCATCTTGAAGTCCGGGCTCAAACCGGTCCAGTCCGTGAACGAGTAGTAGATGGACTGGATGAACGGCCAGATGACGAAGAGTGAGTACAACGCCAGTGGGACTACCAGAAATCCCACGATGAACCGGTACTTGCCGTGTTGCATGGTTACCGACCCCGATCTTCTAGCGGGTGCCGCCGCTGGTGGCGCTCGACCACTGTCGCTACTTCTTGTGCTTGTAGTGCTTGATGTTCTGGTCCTGGGCGGCCTTGTCGGCGTAACCCTGGATCTTCTTGATGGTTTCGGCCGGGGTCATGCGGCCGGCCATCATCTCGCCCAGACCGGCGACACCGATCTGCTCCTTCTGGAGCTTCACGTACCAGTCCTGCAGCCGCGGGTTGACCACGTTCGTGCCGGCCTTCTTCAGCGCGTCCACGCCCGACTGCAGGGCGGTGGAGAGCGACAGGCCGTCGGTGCCGCCGTTGAAGGCGGAGAGCGACTTCACCTGGGTGGTGAAGTTCTTCGAGGACGCCTCGCTGAGCATGATGCGCAGCTGCTCCATGCCGCCGGCCGGGTTCTTCGACTTGGCCGGCACGATGAACGGCTCGCCGCCGGACGCCCAGATGGTGCCGTAGGGCATCTTGTCGTTGGAGTCCAGGCTGGAGGGCGCGCCCACCATCATCTTGAAGTCCTGCGGCGTGGTGGGAGCGGCCTCGTTCTCCACCCAGGAGCCGTTCGGGATGAACAGCGCCTGCCCCTTGGTCCAGGCGGTCTGCGCCTGGATGTGGGTCATGCCGGGGGTGCCCTGGAGGATGTAGCCCTTCTTGAAGAGCTCGTAGTACGCCTCGAAGGCGGCCTTGACGGCCGGGTGCTCCCAGGCTTTCGGCTCCAGGTTGTCGATGGCGTCCAGGACCTCCCGGCCGCCGATCTTGGCGATGAACGGGTAGAGCGAGAACGGCAGGTAGTAGGGGTACTTGCCGGGGTAGGTCCACCCGGCGATGCCCTTCCGCTTCGCCTTCTCGCACAGCGCGAGCATCTCGTCCCAGGTCTCGGGGTACTTCGCGTCCAGCTTGTCGAGGGCGGTCTGCGAGTACCAGACGCCGTAGACGGTGTACGCGTAGTAGAGGATCCAGCACTGGTCGCCGTCGAACTGGCCCATCTCGACGATGCCCGGCCGCAGCGTGTCCCGGACCTTCTTGCCGGGGTCGTCGATGGAGGGGGCGTCCAGGAGCGGGGTGAGGTCGGTGAGCTGGCTCTTGCCGACCAGTACGCCCATGTCCATCTGCTCGGCGCCCGAGTTGTCGATCAGGTCCGGCGGGGTGCCGCCGTTGAACTTGGGCTGGAGCTCGGACTGGATCTTCTGGGTCTTGTGGAAATCGATCTTCGCCTTGGGGAACGCCTTCTGGTACACGGCGTTCGCGTCGGTGGCGTACTTGGTGCCGAAACCGCCGTCGAAGATGACGACGTCCAGGGGCGCGGACTCATTGACGGCGAGCGGGTTCTTCGCCGTCTTGGTGCCCTTCTCGACTTTCTTGTCGCTGCCGCTGTCACCGCTGGCGCAGGCGGACAGGAAGCCCATCGCCGGGACGGTGATCAGACCGAGTGCCGCGGACCGCTTGATCAGGTCACGGCGGCCCAGGCCCTCATTGCTGTGGTGCGCGGAGGTGGATCCCATGCTCAAGTCCTCGCCTTCTCCAGGACTCAGGCGGTGTACCGGTCGCCCGTTCCGAATCGCCTGCAGGCGAAGGGCCCCGCCACCGCGGTCAGTTGTGCTGAAGCTTGGGTAGTGCAGGGTACGCAGCGGATACGTCGGACATATGCGAAGGACGACGTGCCGTTGCCTCCCGGCGCCCTCCGTCCCCAGGTCCGCCGGTTTCGCGGCGGAGCGGACGCCGACAGGTATAGTCCACTTTCCGTCAACTGAGCAAGATCGAAAGCATGGTTGGACGGCATCCTTTCCCGAGTTGAGACCTCTTGGATATCTGACGGCACAAGCCGACGGCCCCGACCCCCGCGATCCCCGCGCGCCGCTCCGAAACGCCCGGGCCATTCCCCCTCAACACCCTTGACACCACCGGCGACTTGCCTTCCTACTGGATCCTGCATTTTCTCTCTGACAACGTTGTCCAGATCGTATGACCGGTGAGTGGCCCGGCTCGGCGGCTCTCGCCATGTCATGCGCCCGCCAATGGAAAGGCCCCGTATGCTGCCCAGATCCCGGCACCGACGACGACCGGCGGCCCTCGCGGCGGCCTCCTGCCTGCTGGTGCTGACGGCCCAGTGGGCCGCCTCCGCCCAGCCCGCCGCGGCCCGATCCGGCTCCGGCGGCCAGGAGTTCCGCACCTCCTTCGAGACCGGCCAGCCCCAGCCCGACTGGCGCAGCACCGTGGAGACCGGCCCGGACGGCGGGAAACGCTCGGCGGGCGTCGACGGCGGCTTCGCCAGCGGCATACCGGGCAGCGTCACCGACCGGGTGACCGCGGTCCGGGCGAGCGCCGAGAACGACGGCTCGGGCGAGGTGAAGGAGAACCTCGTCGACGGCCAGCCGAGCACGAAGTGGCTCGCCTTCGCCCCCACCGCCTGGCTGGAATTCGATCTCGACTCCCCCGTCAAGGTCGTCACATACGCGCTGACCTCGGCCAATGACGCGGCGCCCCGCGACCCCAGGGACTGGACCCTCAAGGGCTCGGCGGACGGCACCACCTGGACCACCCTGGACACCCGGTCGGGTGAGACGTTCGCCTCCCGCTTCCAGACCAAGTCGTACGACTTCGCCAACTCCACCGCGTACGCGCACTACCGCCTGGAGATCACCCGCAACAGCGGGGCCGACATCACCCAGCTGGCCGACGTGCAGTTCTCCGACGGGGACACGGACAAGCCCGTCCCGCCGGACATGCTCACCCTGACCGATCGCGGGCCGGGCGGCTCCCCGACCGCGAAGGCGAACGCCGGATTCACCGGAAAGAGGGCCCTGCGCTACGCCGGTACGCACAAGGCGGACGGACGGGCCTACTCGTACAACAAGATCTTCGACGTCAACACCCGGATCTCCCGCGACACCGTGCTCGACTACAAGATCTTCCCGTCGATGCCGGAGACCGACCTGAACTACCCGGCCACCCATGTCTCGGTCGACCTGGCGTTCACCGACGGCACCTATCTGAGCGACCTCGGCGCCGTCGACTCGCACGGCGGGGCGCTCACCCCGAGCGGCCAGGGCGCGGCCAAGACGCTGTACGTGAACCAGTGGAACCAGGTGACCTCCAGGATCGGCCGGGTCGCCGCGGGCCGGACGGTCGACCGGATCCTGGTGGCGTACGACTCGCCGAAGGGGCCCGCGAAGTTCCAGGGCTGGCTGGACGACCTCTCGATCGCGCCGCAGAAGCCGGCGCAGCGGCTCGCGCACCTCTCCGACTACGCGCTGACCACCCGGGGCACCAACTCCAGCGGCTCCTTCTCGCGCGGCAACGCCTTCCCGGCGACCGCGGTGCCCAACGGGTTCAACTTCTGGACCCCGGTGACCAACGCCGCCTCCCAGGACTGGCTGTACGACTACGCGCGCCGCAACAACGCGGACAACCTGCCGACCCTCCAGGCGTTCTCGGCGAGCCACGAGCCGAGCCCGTGGATGGGCGACCGGCAGACCTTCCAGCTGATGCCGTCGGCGGCGGCCGGGACCCCGGACGCCGCGCGCTCCGCCCGCGCGCTGCCGTTCCGGCACGAGAACGAGACGGCGAAGCCGTACTACTACGGGGTCACCTTCGAGAACGGCCTCAAGGCCGAGATGGCGCCCACCGACCACGCGGCGACCATGCGGTTCACCTATCCGGGCGATGACGCGAGCCTGCTCCTGGACAACGTCAACAACAACGGCGGCCTCACCCTGGACCCGGCGACCTCCTCCTTCACCGGCTACTCCGATGTGAAGAGCGGGCTCTCCGAGGGCGCCACCAGGCTCTTCGTCTACGGCGTCCTCGACGCGCCGGTCACCGCGAGCGGCCGGCTGCCCGGCGGCGGGGGCGCCGACGTCACCGGATACCTGCGGCTGAAGCCCGGCAAGGACCGCACCGTCACCCTGCGGCTCGCCACCTCACTCATCAGCGTGGACCAGGCGAAGGCCAACCTGGCCGCCGAGATCCCGGCCGGCACCTCCTTCGAGCACGTCCAGCGGCAGGCCCAGCGCGCCTGGGACCGCATCCTCGGGCGGGTCGAGGTCGAGGGCGCCGACCAGGACCAGCTGACCACCCTCTACTCCTCGCTGTACCGGCTGTACCTGTACCCGAACTCCGGCTTCGAGAAGGTCGGCTCCACCTACAAGTACGCCAGCCCCTTCTCCCCCGGCACCGGCGAGGACACCCCGACGCGGACCGGCGCGAAGATCGTCGACGGCAAGGTGTACGTCAACAACGGCTTCTGGGACACCTACCGCACGACCTGGCCCGCGTACTCGCTGCTCACCCCGGCCCGGGCCGGCGAGATGGTGGACGGGTTCGTCCAGCAGTACAAGGACGGTGGCTGGATCTCCCGCTGGTCCTCGCCCGGTTACGCGGACCTGATGACCGGCACCAGCTCGGACGTGGCGTTCGCCGACGCCTATGTGAAGGGGGTGAGGTTCGACGGGGAGGCCGCCTACGAGGCCGCCCTGAAGAACGCCACCGTCGCCCCGCCGTCCGCGGGGGTCGGCCGCAAGGGCATGGACAGCTCGCCCTTCCTCGGCTACACCCCGACCTCCACCAACGAGGGTCTGTCCTGGTCCCTGGAGGGCTACCTCAACGACTACGGCCTCGCGAAGATGGGCCAGGCGCTCTACGCGAAGACGCACAAGTCCCGGTACAAGGAGGAGTCGGAGTACTTCCTGGGCCGGGCCCGCAACTACGTCAAGCTCTTCGACCCGACGGCGTCCGGCGCCGGGGCGGGCGCGCCCGGCTTCTTCCAGGGCCGCGACGCCAAGGGCACCCCGCGCGTCCCTGGCGCCTCCTACGACCCGCGGGTGTGGGGGTACGACTACACCGAGACCAACGGCTGGGGCTATGCCTTCACCGCCCCGCAGGACTCGCGCGGCCTGGCCAACCTCTACGGCGGGCGCGCCGGACTCGCCCGGAAGCTGGACACCTTCTTCACCACGCCCGAGACCGCCTCGCCCGAGTTCTCCGGCTCGTACGGCAGCGTCATCCACGAGATGACCGAGGCCCGCGACGTGCGCATGGGGATGTACGGCCACTCCAACCAGGTCGCCCACCACGTCACGTACATGTACAACGCGGCCGGGCAGCCCTGGAAGGCCCAGGCGAAGGTCCGCGAGGTGATGAACCGCCTCTACACCGGCAGCGCGATCGGCCAGGGCTACCACGGCGACGAGGACAACGGCGAGCAGTCGGCCTGGTACCTGTTCTCGGCGCTCGGCTTCTATCCGCTGGTGATGGGCAGCGGTGAGTACGCGATCGGCTCGCCGCTGTTCACCAAGGCGACCGTCCATCTGGAGAACGGCCGCGACCTGGTGGTCAAGGCCCCCGCCAACAGCGCCCGCAACGTGTACGTCCAGTCCCTGAAGGTGAACGGCAAGGCGTGGAACTCCACCGCGCTGCCGCACTCCCTGCTGGCGCGCGGCGGCACGCTGGACTTCACGATGGGGCCGCGTCCGTCGGCCTGGGGCAGCGGGAAGGACGCGGCGCCGGTCTCCCTCACCCAGGACGACAAGGTGCCCACTCCGCCCGCCGACGCGATCACCGGCGCCGGGCCGCTCTTCGACAACACCTCCTCGACGGCGGCCTCCTTCGACTCCGCCGAGCTGCCGCTGGCGTCCGCCACGCGCGCGGCGCAGTACACCCTGACCTCGTCCGACCGCACGAAGGCGCCCACCGGCTGGGTGCTGCAAGGCTCTTCGGACGGAACGAAGTGGGTGGATCTGGACAAACGGTCCGGTGAGTCCTTCGCGTGGGACAAGCAGACCCGGGTGTTCTCGGTGGCGCGGCCGGGCTCGTACGGGCACTACCGACTGGTGTCCACGAGCGGCACGGCGACGCTGGCCGAGGTGGAGCTGCTGCGGTGAGCGCCCCGACGGCCCGCCCGCGGTGCCGAGTTGGCTGCTTTTACCTCAAGCCGATTGACATGTAAAGGAGTCATGGCAAGATTCCGGTGAAACCCGTGGCGCGTCTCGTCTGCTGAGGCGCGCCACGCCGCATCTGAGCCTCATGGATCATGGAGAACTACGTGGCCAAGACTCTGGCCAAGATTCCCGGCCGCGAGCGGGGACGGATAGCCGCCCGCCTCGCCGCCGCCGCGTTGGCCGCGGCCGTCGTCGGCACCGGCTCCCCGGCCGTCGCCGCGAACACCTCGCCGAAGCCGTACCCGGCCGCGGCGCCCTCGCCGTTCGCCCGGGTCAGCGGCGTGGCGAACGCCCCGAGCGGTGACGCCCCCCAGTTCGACCTGTTCGCCGCCGACCGCGCCAACACGCTGTACGGCTACATCCGCGACGGCGGCGGCGCGCTCAGCCCGCGCGCCCGGGTGGACACCGGCTGGGACGCCATCAAGACCGCGGCCCAGGTCGACCACGACGCCGACGGGTACGCCGACGGCTGGTGGGAGTGGGACAAGAACGGCACGATGTACTACGCCCCCGACGACTCCGACAAGCCGGTGAACGTGGGCGGCGGCTGGAACACGTACAACCTGCTGCTCTCCCCCGGCAACCTCGGCGGCGCCGAGGCGGGCGACCTGCTGGCCCGGGACGCGGGCGGCAACCTGTACCTCTACCTCGGCTACGGCAACGGCAAGGTGGCCGCCCGCTACAAGGTTGGCGGCGGCTGGAACGCCTACACCCTGATCGCGGGCAACGGCGACCTGACCGGCGACGGCAAGAACGACATCGTCGCCCGCGACGCCTCCGGCACCCTGTGGCTCTACAAGGGCACCGGCAACTACAAGGCGCCGTTCGAGGGCCGCGTCAGGATCGGCAACGGCTGGAACACGTACAACGCGCTGTTCTCCATCGGCGACGTCGACCTGGACGGCAGGACCGACCTGCTGGCCCGGGACGCGGGCGGCGGGCTGTGGCGGTACTCGGGCACCGGCAACGCGGTGACGCCGTTCGCCACGCGCAAGAACATCGGATCGAGCGGCTGGAACACCTACCGGCTGTTCTTCTGACCCTCCCGCGAACGCGGAGCCGTTCGCTCCGGTGCCAGGGCCGCACTCCCGCCGGGGGTGCGGCCCTTCCCGTTGGCGAATCGCGGGCTCGCGGACTTTTCTGATCCGCACTCAAACAGGTTGACAGGTAAAGGAGTTGTGTAAGGATCTCGTTGATCGCGTGGCGCGCCCGTACGCACGGTCGACGTGCGGCCCCGGTGCCGCGTCACGGCTCGTCGCAACCAATGGAGAGATACGTGGCCAAGACTTCTCGCCGTACGCCTGGGCGGACAGCCTCCCGTCTCGCTGCCACGGCGGTCGCCGCCGCCCTCGTCGGCACCGGCGCCTCCGCCTTCGCCGCCGACAACCCGGCCGCGCCGTCCGCCAAGGCGTCGGTGAAGGCCGCCGCCGCGAAGGCGTCCGCGCACCGCGCCGCCGCGCACGGCCGCACGGGCGTCACCAAGGAGGAGGGCGACCCCAACGGCGCCTACCCGGTCTTCCCGCTGATCGGCGTGGACCGCAGCGGCAACAGCTTCGCCTACCTGCCGGACTTCGAGGGCGGCCTCTCGCCCCGGATGCAGCTCGACGAGGGTCTCGGCGGTCTGAAGAACGCCGCCCAGGTGGACCACGACGCCGACGGCGTCCCGGACGGCACCTGGAAGTGGGACAACAAGGGCACGCTGACGTACGAGCCCTACGACGAGATCGCCACCACGACGGTCGGCGGTGGCTGGAACATCTACAACACGCTGCTCTCCCCGGGCAACCTGGGCGGCGCGGGCGCCGGCGACCTGCTGGGCCGCGACGCCTCGGGCAACCTGTACCTGTACCTGGGGTACGGCAACGGCAAGCTGACCTCGCGCTACCTGGTCGGCGGCGGCTGGGGCCAGTACACCCAGCTCGCGGGCAACGGCGACCTGACCGGCGACGGCAAGCCCGACATCGTGGCGCGCGGCAGCGACGGCACCCTGTGGCTCTACAAGGGCACCGGCAACTACAAGGCGCCCTTCGAGGCCCGCACCAAGATCGGTGGCGGCTGGAACACCTACAACGCCCTGGTCTCCTCGGGCGACGTGGACCTGGACGGCAAGACCGACCTGCTGGCGCGCGACGGCGCGGGCGCGCTGTGGCTGTACAAGGGCACCGGCAACGCCGCGGCCCCGTACCAGCCCCGGGTGAAGGTCGGCACGAGCGGCTGGAACACCTACCGGCTGCTGTACTGATCCCCGCCGTACCGCGTTAAAACCGGAGGGCCGCATTCCATCGACTGGACATGCGGCCCTTTTGGGCGTTTTCGGGATACGCCGGGTGAACAACGGGCGAGAAAGAGCTGTTGTCTTGATCGCCTTTGTCGCCAAGCGGGTTGACAGGTAAAGGAGTCGTGAAACGATTCCGCTGAACTCGTGACACGGCTCGACACCTGAGCCGCATCACGTCTCAATCGCGACCAATGGAGACATACGTGGCCAAGATCTCTGGCCGTAAGCGTGGGCGGATAGCTACCCGTCTCGCTGCCGCGGCGGTTACCGCCGCCCTCGTCGGCACCGGCGCCTCCGCCTTCGCCGCCGACAACCCCTCGGCGAAGCCGTTCAAGGCCCCGGCGGCCAAGCCGGCCAAGGGCGCGCTGTCCAAGGCCCAGGCGTCGAACGTGGGCGACGCGCCGGTGTTCGGCCTGTACGGCATCGACAAGTCCAACACCGTCTGGTACTACGCTCCCGACGGCAACGGCGGCCTCGAGTCCCGCACGGGCTTCGACGGCAACACGGGCTGGGCGTTCAAGTGGGTCGGCCAGGTCGACCAGGACTCCGACAACCTGGCCGACGGCGCCTGGGAAGCCGACTACAACGGCAACCTGTACTACGCGCCGAGCGACGGTTCCAACCCGATCACCATCGGTGGCGGCTGGAACACGTACAACACCCTGGTCTCCCCCGGCAACCTCGGCGGCGCCGGTGCCGGCGACGTCCTGGGCCGCGACGGTTCGGGCAACCTGTACCTGTACCTGGGCTACGGCAACGGCAAGATGACCTCCCGCTACCTGGTGGGCGGCGGCTGGGGCCAGTACACCCAGATCACCGGCAACGGCGACCTGACCGGCGACGGCAAGGCCGACATCGTGGCGCGCGGCAGCGACGGCACGCTGTGGCTCTACAAGGGCACCGGCAACTACAAGGCGCCCTTCGAGGGCCGCACGAAGATCGGTGGTGGGTGGAACACCTACAACAGCATCTTCGCCGCGGGCGACATCGACATGGACGGCAAGGCCGACCTCATCGGCCGCGACGCCTCGGGCGCGCTGTATCTCTACAAGGGCACGGGCAACGCGGCTGCGCCGTTCGCCTCCCGGGTGAAGATCGGCACGAGCGGCTGGAACACCTACCGGCTGTTCTTCTGATCCGAACGCGCCGGATCCGATCCGAGCCGACGGAAGGCCGTGTCCACGAACCCCGTGGACACGGCCTTCCGTGCGTCCGGGCCGCCCCGAACGGCCGTGACCGTTCCGGCACGAAACAGATTGGGACCGGTGAAGAAACCATGACAGGATTCCGCTGATCTTGTGACCGGCGTCAACTCCTGAGCCGTGTCACGCCACAGCAATCAACGGAGGAAACACGTGGCCATAGTTTCGGGCCGCAAGCGTGGGCGCATCGGCGCGCGTCTCGCCGCCGCGGCGGTGACCGCCGCACTCGTCGCGACCGGCGCGTCCGCCGTCGCGGCGGAGAACCCCGGCAAGTCGGCCGGTTCCGTCACGGCCAAGCCGAAGAACGGCGCCGCCGCCCCGCGCTCCGGCGCGACCTCGGCGGTCTCGTACTTCGCGCTGTACGGCGTCGCGCGCGACGGCTTCGTGTACGGCTACCCGGCCGACGGCAACGGCGGCCTGGAGGCGCGCCAGTACAGCGGTTACGGCTGGGGGAGCACCAAGGACATCGCGCAGACCGACCTCAACGACGACGGTCGCGCGGACGGCTTCTGGGCCCGCGAGAACAACGGCGACCTGCTGTACCAGCCCTTCGGCGGCTCGTACTTCAAGGTCGGCGGCGGCTGGAACACCTACAACCGCATCTGGGCCGTGGGCAACCTCGGCGGCGCGGGCGCGGGCGACCTGCTGGCCCGCGACGGCAGCGGCACGCTCTACCTGTACCTGGGCTACGGCAACGGCAACATGACGTCGCGCTACAAGGTCGGCGGCGGCTGGGGCCAGTACACCCAGATCGCCGGCAACGGCGACCTGACCGGCGACGGCAAGCCCGACATCGTCGCCCGCGACGGTTCCGGCAACCTGTGGCTCTACAAGGGCACCGGCAACTACAAGGCGCCGTTCGAGGGCCGCACCCGCATCGGTGGCGGCTGGAACGCGTACAACACGCTCGTGTCCGTCGGTGACATCACCGGCGACGGCCGCACCGACCTGCTCGCCCGCGACGGCAACGGCGCCCTGTGGCGCTACTCCGGCAACGGCAACGCCCGGGACCCCTTCGAGTCCAAGGTGAAGATCGGCAACGGCGGCTGGAACACGTACCGCCTGCTGTTCTGATCCCAGGCTTCCCCCAGGAATCCTGAGCAACGCGGAGGGCCGCACCCCGGAATCCCGGAGTGCGGCCCTCTTCGCTGCCCGTTCCCGCTAGTTGCGGATCAGGTTGCGCAGCACGTACTGCATGATGCCGCCGTTGCGGTAGTAGTCCGCCTCACCGGGGGTGTCGATGCGGACGACCGCGTCGAACTCCACGCCCGAGTCGGTGGTGACCTTCACCGTGCGCGGGGTCGTGCCGTCGTTCAGCTCGGTGACGCCCGTGATGGAGAAGGTCTCCTCGCCGGTCAGACCCAGCGAGGCCGCCGTGGCGCCCTCCGGGAACTGGAGCGGCAGGACGCCCATGCCGATGAGGTTCGAGCGGTGGATGCGCTCGTAGGACTCGGCGACGACGGCCTTGACGCCGAGCAGCGCGGTGCCCTTGGCCGCCCAGTCGCGGGACGAGCCCGAGCCGTACTCCTTGCCCGCCAGGATGACCAGCGGGGTGCCGGCGGCCTGGTAGTTCTGCGAGGCGTCGTAGATGAACGACACCGGGGCGTCGGCCTGGGTGAAGTCGCGGGTGAAGCCGCCCTCGGTGCCCGGCGCGATCTGGTTGCGGAGCCGGATGTTGGCGAAGGTGCCGCGGATCATCACCTCGTGGTTGCCGCGGCGCGAGCCGTACGAGTTGAAGTCGCGACGGGCCACGCCGTGCTCGGTGAGGTACTTGCCGGCCGGGGTGTCGGCCTTGATCGCACCGGCCGGGGAGATGTGGTCGGTGGTGACCGAGTCGCCCAGCTTGGCCAGGACGCGGGCGCCCGTGATGTCGGTGACCGGGGTCGTCTCCATCTGCATGCCCTCGAAGTAGGGGGGCTTGCGGACGTAGGTCGACTCGGCGTCCCACTCGAAGGTGTTGCCGGTCGGGATCGGCAGCGACTGCCACTGCGCGTCACCCGCGAAGACGTCCTGGTAGGACTTGTTGAACATGTCCTCGCCGATGGCGTTGGCCACGACGTCGTTGACCTCGGCCTCGGTGGGCCAGATGTCCTTGAGGAAGACCGGGTTGCCGTCGGTGTCGGTGCCGATGGCCTCGGTGGTGATGTCCACCTTCATCGAACCGGCGATGGCGTACGCGACGACCAGCGGCGGGGACGCCAGGTAGTTCATCTTGACGTCGGGGTTGATCCGGCCCTCGAAGTTGCGGTTGCCGGAGAGCACCGAGGTGACCGCGAGGTCGGCCTCGTTGATCGCCTTCGAGATCTCCTCGTCCAGCGGACCGGAGTTGCCGATGCAGGTGGTGCAGCCGTAGCCGACGAGGTTGAAGCCCATCTTGTCGAGGTAGGGCGTCAGGTTGGCCTTGTCGAAGTAGTCGGTGACGACCTTCGAGCCCGGGGCGAGGGTGGTCTTGACCCACGGCTTGCGGGTCAGGCCCTTCTCCACGGCCTTCTTCGCGACGAGCGCGGCGGCGACCATCACGTACGGGTTCGACGTGTTGGTGCAGGAGGTGATGGCCGCGACCGTCACCGCGCCGTGGTCGATCTCGAAGGACGTGCCGTCGGCCAGGGTGACCCGGGTCGGCTTCGTCGGGACGCCGTTGGCGGACGCCGGGGCGTCGGACGCCGGGAAGGACTCCTTGCCGGCCTCCTCGTCGTCGGAGACGTAGTTGCGCACGTCCTGCGCGAACTGCTGCTTGGCGTTGGCCAGGACGATGCGGTCCTGCGGACGCTTCGGGCCGGCGATGGAGGGGACGACCGTGGAGAGGTCGAGCTCCAGCTTCTCGGAGAAGTCGGGCTCGGCGGCCGGGTCCAGCCAGAGGCCCTGCTCCTTGGCGTACGCCTCGACGAGCGCGACCTGCTGCTCGGAGCGGCCGGTGAGCTTGAGGTAGTTCAGGGTCTCGCCGTCGATCGGGAAGATCGCGGCGGTGGAGCCGAACTCCGGCGACATGTTGCCGATGGTGGCGCGGTTGGCCAGCGAGGTGGCGGCGACGCCCTCACCGTAGAACTCGACGAACTTGCCGACGACGCCGTGCTTGCGCAGCATCTCGGTGATCGTGAGGACCAGGTCGGTGGCGGTGGTGCCCGGGTTCAGCTCGCCGGTCAGCTTGAAGCCGACGACGCGCGGGATGAGCATCGAGACCGGCTGGCCGAGCATCGCGGCCTCGGCCTCGATGCCGCCGACGCCCCAGCCCAGCACGCCGAGGCCGTTGACCATGGTGGTGTGCGAGTCGGTGCCGACGAGGGTGTCGGGGTACGCCTGGCCGCCCCGGACCATGACCGTACGGGCCAGGTGCTCGATGTTGACCTGGTGGACGATGCCGGTGCCCGGCGGGACGACCTTGAAGTCGTCGAAGGCCGTCTGGCCCCAGCGCAGGAACTGGTAGCGCTCCTTGTTGCGGCCGTACTCCAGCTCCACGTTCTGCGCGAACGCTTCCTTGGTGCCGAACTTGTCGGCGATGACGGAGTGGTCGATGACCAGCTCGGCCGGGGAGAGCGGGTTGACCTTCGCCGGGTCGCCGCCGAGCTCCTTGACGGCCTCGCGCATGGTGGCGAGGTCGACGACGCAGGGCACGCCGGTGAAGTCCTGCATGATCACGCGGGCCGGCGTGAACTGGATCTCCTGGCTGGGCTGCGCCTGGGAGTCCCAGCCGCCGAGCGCCCGGATGTGGTCGGCGGTGATGTTCGCGCCGTCCTCGGTACGGAGCAGGTTCTCCAGCAGGACCTTCAGGCTGTAAGGGAGGCGCGCGGAGCCCTCGACCTTGTCCAGCCGGAAGATCTCGTACGACTCGTCGCCCACCTGCAGCGTGCTGCGGGCGTCGAAGCTGTTCGCCGACACGACAGTCTCCTTCATATATGTGCGCGTTCCACCGCATCCTGCCGCCACGCTGGATAGCCAATCCGCTAAGGTAAGGCTAAGTTAGGTAACCCTTACCGGGGTGGGCGGCCGCGGTGCGCCTCGGCAGATATCTCGATGTCGAGATAACTCTAGTACATGGGCGGCCGGAGGTCATGCGCGGCCACGCCCCGGGCGCCCGCGCGCCCGCGTGCGGCACCTCCCGGCCACCGGCTCCCGGGTCCCCCGCGGGGCGCCCCCCATGCCCGCGGACGCCCCGCGCGGCGCCGTCCGCACGCGCCCGCACCCCGAACGGACCCCTCCGGTTGCGTCCGCACCCCCGTCACCCCAGCCTCGCAACTGACGGTGCTTCAGATCCGCCTCACCCGGACGGCGCACCCCAGCGAGAAGCTCATCTCATATCTGAGATAACCTGTCGCCATGTCAGACGACTACCTCGTACGCATCGGCAAGCTCATCCGTGACGCCCGGCAGCACCGGGGCTGGACGCAGACGCAGTTGGCCGAGGCTCTGGGCACCAGCCAGAGCGCCGTGAACCGTATCGAGCGCGGGAACCAGAACATCAGTCTTGAGATGATCGCCCGCATCGGTGAAGCTCTCGACAGTGAGATCGTCTCGCTCGGCTACGCCGGGCCCATGCACCTGCGGGTGGTCGGCCGGCGCCGGCTCTCCGGCTCCATCGACGTCAAGACGAGCAAGAACGCCTGTGTGGCGCTGCTCTGCGGATCGCTCCTGAACAAGGGCCGCACCGTGCTGCGCCGGGTCGCCCGGATCGAAGAGGTCTTCCGGCTCCTGGAGGTCCTGAACTCCATCGGGGTCCGCACCCGCTGGATCAACGACGGCGTCGACCTGGAGATCGTGCCCCCGGCCGACCTCGACATGGACGGCATGGACGCGGAGGCCGCCCGCCGCACCCGCTCCATCATCATGTTCCTCGGCCCGCTGCTGCACCGCATGGACCGCTTCCGGCTGCCCTACGCGGGCGGCTGCGACCTCGGCACCCGCACCATCGAGCCGCACATGATCGCCCTGCGCCGGTTCGGCCTGGACATCACGGCCACCGAGGGCATCTACCACGCCGAGGTCACCCGGACCGCCCCGGACCGCCCGATCGTGCTGACCGAGCGCGGCGACACGGTGACCGAGAACGCGCTGCTGGCCGCCGCCCGCCACGACGGCGTCACCGTCATCCGCAACGCCTCCTCCAACTACATGGTCCAGGACCTGTGCTTCTTCCTGGAGGCGCTGGGCGTACGGGTGGACGGCGTCGGCACCACCACGCTGACCGTGCACGGCGTGCCCACCATCGACGTGGACGTCGACTACTCCCCCTCCGAGGACCCGGTCGAGGCGATGAGCCTGCTGGCCGCCGCCGTGGTCACCGAGTCGGAGCTGACGATCCGCCGGGTGCCGATCGAGTTCCTGGAGATCGAGCTCGCGGTCCTGGAGGAGATGGGCCTGGACCACGACCGCTCGCCGGAGTACGCCGCCGACAACGGCCGCACCCGGCTGATCGACCTCACGGTCCGCCCCTCCAAGCTGGAGGCGCCGATCGACAAGATCCACCCGATGCCGTTCCCCGGGCTCAACATCGACAACGTGCCGTTCTTCGCGGCGATCGCGGCCGTGGCCCAGGGCCAGACCCTGATCCACGACTGGGTCTACGACAACCGTGCGATCTACCTCACGGACCTCAACCGCCTCGGCGGTCGCCTCCAGCTCCTCGACCCGCACCGCGTCCTGGTCGAGGGCCCCACGCGCTGGCGGGCGGCGGAGATGATGTGCCCGCCCGCGCTGCGCCCGGCGGTGGTGGTCCTGCTCGCGATGATGGCGGCCGAGGGCACGTCGGTGCTGCGCAATGTGTACGTGATCAACCGCGGCTACGAGGACCTCGCGGAGCGACTGAACTCGGTGGGGGCGCAGATCGAGATCTTCCGGGACATCTAGCGCCCGTCCGGCGCGGCCGGCCCGGTCCCGCCGCGGTACTTCCCGACCCCTTGAGATCGTCCCCGCCGGGCGTCCTCAAGGGGTCGGGGGCGTTCCGCCCTGGAGGCGGGCCAGGTCCGAGGGGCGGACCTGGATGGCCAGCAGGGCGATCACCGCGGCCACGATCGCGAAGATCGCCGCCACGATGAAGGCGGTGGAGACCCCGGAGGCGAGCACCTGGTCGCTCCAGGGGCGGGGCAGCTGTCCGGTGCGCTGGAACAGCACGCGCTGCGCCGGGGTGGCCTGGGCGAGGAACCTGGGGACCTGGTCGGCGGCCTCGTTGCCGCTGGCCGTGCCGAAGACGGTGACCAGGATGGACAGGCCGAGCGAGCCGCCCACCTGCTGGGTGGCGTTGAGCATGCCGGAGGCGGCGCCGGTCTCCTCCTGGGGGACGTCGGAGACGGCCATCAGTGTCAGTGAGACGAAGTTCATGCCCATGCCGAGGCTGAAGACCAGCATCGGGCCGAGGATGCTGCCCAGATAGGTGGAGTGGACGTCGGTGAGGGTGAGCCAGGACAGGCCCGCCGCGGCCAGCACCGAACCCGTCACCATGAACGGCTTGGGCCCGTACTTGGGCAGGAGCTGGGAGGCGGTCCCCGCGCCCACCGCGATCACCGCGCTGACCGGCAGGAAGGCGAGCCCGGCCCGCAGCGGGCTGAAGCCGAGCACGTCCTGCACGAACAGGGTGAGGAAGAAGAACATGCCGAAGATCGCCGCGGCGAGGCTCAGCATGATGCCGTAGGTGCCCGCGCGGTTGCGGTCGGCGAACATGTGCAGCGGTGTGATGGGCCGGCGCGAGCGCCGCTCCACCAGGACGAAGGTGACCAGGAGCAGCACCGCCGCGCCGAACGAGGCCAGGGTGAGCGCGTCGCGCCAGCCTTCCTGGGCGGCCCGGATGAACCCGTACACCAGCGCGCCCATGCCCAGCGTCGAGGTCAGCGCACCGGCGAAGTCGAAGTGGCCGGGGTGGCGTTCGGACTCCTTGATGTGGCGGGGCGTGGCCAGCACGATCAGTATGGCGATGGGGACGTTCACGAAGAACACCCAGCGCCAGTCGAGCCATTGGACGAGCATGCCCCCGGCCAGCAGGCCGATCGCGCCGCCGCCCGCGGAGACCGCGGCGAAGACGCCGAACGCCCGGTTGCGCTCGGGGCCTTCGCGGAAGGTGGTGGTGATCAGGGCCAGCGCGGTGGGCGAGGCGATGGCGCCGCCGACGCCCTGGACGGCCCGCGCGGCGAGCAACTGGCCGGAGCTCTGGGAGAGTCCGCCGAGCAGCGAGGCCACCGCGAAGAGCAGGACGCCGAAGACGAAGACCCGGCGCCGACCCAGGATGTCACCGGTGCGCCCGCCGAGCAGCAGCAGACCGCCGAAGGTGAGGGTGTAGGCGCTGACCACCCAGGCCAGGCTGGTGGTGGAGAAGTCCAGTGCGCTCTGGATGTGCGGCAGCGCGATGTTGACGATGGTGATGTCGAGCACCACCATCAACTGGCACGAGGCGATGACCAGGAGCGCGATTCCCTTGCCGTCGCCCTTGCTCTCGGGGGCGGCGGTCACGGCGGTGGGGGTCGGCTGCGAACTCGTCATGGCGGTACTGCCCTCGTACGAGGGACGGGTGGACGGTCCCGTCCACCCCCTCGACACTAAGCCCGCCCCGGCGGCCCCACCAGTCGATCAAGTCCCGCCCGCCCGGGCCGCCTTCCCCCGCCGCGCGGCCGTCACCGTACGCCGATCAGCGGTTGCCGAGCGTGCGCTTGGGGCGGGGCTCGACGGGTTCGTCGCGGGCCTGCGCCCACAGCGAGCGGACATGGCCGAGATGGCGCGCCATGCACTCCTCGGCGGCCCGGGCGTCGCCCGCCACCATCAGGTCGAGGAGCTCGATGTGCTCCTCGGCGGAGGAGATCAGCTGGCCGCGCTCGTCGAGCCGGGTCAGTCCGTACAGACGGGAGCGCTTGCGCAGGTCGCCCACGGTCTCGACGAGCCGCTCGTTGCCCGCGAGTCCCAGGAGCTGGAGGTGGAAGCGGCGGTCGGCGTCGAGGTAGCCGATGAGGTTGTGGTCGCGGGCGTGGGTGACGATCTCCTCGGCGACCGGCCGCAGCTCCTCCAGCTGCTCGGCCTTGGCCAGCTGGGTCACCCGGCCCACGGTGGGCACCTCGATGAGCGCGCGCAGCTCGGTGTACTGGTCCAGGTCGCGCTCGCTGACCTCGGTGATCCGGAACCCCTTGTTGCGTACGGGCTCGACCAGTCCTTCCCGGGCCAGGTCCAGCATCGCCTCGCGCACCGGGGTGGCCGAGATGCCGAAGTCGGCGGCGAGGCCGGGGGCGGAGTAGATGTTGCCCGGGCGCAGTTCACCGGCGACCAGGGCCGCGCGCAGGGCGTGGGCCACCTGGTCGCGCAGCCGCTCCTGGGCCGTGATGAGATTGCGCTGTTTCAGGTCGCCCATGGCACTTCCTCCGTGAATCCGCGGAGGCTCAGCGTACAATGTCACGTTGCTCCACCGGGCCCGGGCGGGCCAGGTACAGCGCCGCAGCCACGGCCAGATCCTCCCAGGCCATGCCCACGCTCTTGAAGAGCCGGGGCCGGCCTTCGGGCGGCGCCGCCCCCGCGACCAGGTCGGCCAGCGTGCCCGTGACGTGGTCCGGCCCGATCGCGCCCTCGCCCAGCGGGATCAGCAGGTCGCCCGCCTCGCGCAGGGCCGCCGCCCGCGACTCCACGTACACCGCCGCACGCCGCACCAGCGCCGAGTCCGTCTCGCGGGCCGCCGGTTCGTGCGAGCCGACCGCGACCACGGTGGCGCCGTCGGCCACCAGCCGCCCGTCGAAGAGCGGTTCGCGGGCGGTGGTGCAGCAGACGACGAGGTCGGCGCCGCGGACCGCGTCGGGGGTGCCGCCGTGCGCCTCGACTCCCAGCGTACGGGCGTGCGCCACCAGCCGGTCGACGGCCTCCGGGGTGCGCGCGACCACGGTGACCCGCGTCAACTCCCGTACCGCCAGGGCGGCTTGCAGATGTCCGTACGCCTGCGGTCCGGCGCCGAACAGGACGAGGCGGGCGGCGTCCGGCGCGGCCAGCCGGTCGATCGCCAGCGCCGAGACCGCCGGGGTGCGCAGGGTGGTGAGGGCCGGGCCGTCCAGCAGCGCGAGGGGCAGCAGGGTGGCGCCGCCCAGGAGCAGATAGCCGCCGGTGATCCGGGGCAGCCCGCGGCCGGGGTTGGCCGGGGCGACCCCGGCGATCTTCACCCCCGCGAACCTGCCGGAGGCGGCGGGCATCAGGAGGAGTTCGCCTCCCGGGGCCGCCAGCGCGGTGCGCGGCGGGCAGGCCCGGGGGCCCTCGGGGTCGAGGCCCTCGCGCAGGGCCGCCGCCACCGCGCCGGCCGCCCCGGCGGGGGTGAGCAGGCCCGCGATCTCCGCCGCGCCGAGGTGCGCGAGCTCCCCGGCCACGGGTGCGCGCTCCTCGACCCGCTGCCCGCTCACAGCAGGAATCCGGCGGGGAACGGGTCGGACGGGTCCAGGAAGTACTGGGCCGTCCCGGTGATCCAGGCGCGCCCGGTCACCGTGGGCACGACCGCCGGGAGGCCGCCGACCGCGGTCTCCTCGACGAGCCGGCCGGTGAACTCCGTACCGATGAAGGACTCGTTGACGAAGTCCTGGTGCAGCGGCAGCTCGCCCCGGGCGTGCAGCTGCGCCATCCGCGCGGAGGTGCCGGTGCCGCACGGGGAGCGGTCGAACCAGCCCGGGTGGATCGCCATGGCGTGCCGGGAGCGGTGGGCGTCGGAGCCGGGGGCGGTCAGATAGACGTGCTTGACGCCGCCGATCCCCGGGTTCTCCGGGTGCACCGGCCGGTCGGTGGCGTTGATGGCGTCCATGATGGCGAGCCCCGCCGCGAGCAGGTCGTCCTTGCGGGCCCGGTCGAAGGGCAGGCCGAGGTCGTCCAGCGGGACGAAGGCGTAGAAGTTGCCGCCGAACGCGAGGTCGTAGGTGACCGTGCCGTGTCCGGGCACCTCCACCTCGCGGTCCAGGCCCGCGCAGTAGGCGGGCACGTTGGTGAAGGTGACCGACCGCGCCTCGCCGTCCACCACCCGCACGTCCACGCTCACCAGCCCGGCCGGGGTGTCCAGCCGGACCGTGGTGACCGGCTCGACCACCTCCACCATGCCGGTCTCCACCAGCACGGTGGCCACGCCGATCGTGCCGTGGCCGCACATCGGCAGGAGCCCGGAGACCTCTATGTAGAGGACCCCGTAGTCGGCGTCGGGGCGGGTGGGCGGCTGCAGGATCGCGCCGCTCATCGCCGCGTGCCCGCGCGGCTCGTACATCAGCAGGGTGCGCAGCCGGTCGAGGTGCTCGATGAAGTGGAGGCGCCGTTCGGCCATGGTGGCGCCGGGGATGACACCGACCCCTCCGGTGATCACCCGGGTGGGCATGCCCTCGGTGTGCGAGTCGACCGCGTGGTAGACGTGACGGGTGCGCATCGGTCAGCGGTGTCCTTCCGCGAGCGCCTTCTCGGTGGCCGCGCGCACGGCCGACTCCTGCTCGCCGGTGAGCGGGGCGCGCGGCGGACGGGTGGGGCCGCCGTGGCGTCCGGCGAGGTCCATCGACGCCTTGATGGCCTGCACGAACTCGGTCTTGGAGTCCCAGCGCAGCAGCGGGTGCAGCGACTTGTAGAGCGGCAGCGCGCTCTCCAGGTCCCCGGCGACGGCGGCCCGGTACAGGGCCACGGAGGCGACGGGCAGCGCGTTGGGGTACCCCGCGACCCACCCGACCGCGCCCGCCAGCGCGAGTTCGAGGAGTACGTCGTCGGCGCCGATCAACAGGTCGAGTTCCGGGGCGAGTTCGGCGATCTCGTAGGCCCGGCGCACGTCCCCGCTGAACTCCTTCACCGCCACGATGCTGCCGTCGCGGTGCAGCCCGGCGAGGAGCGCGGGCGTCAGATCGACCTTGGTGTCGTACGGGTTGTTGTACGCGACCACCGGAAGGCCGGCGCGGGCGACCTCGGCGTAGTGGGCGCGCACGGCCGCCTCGTCGGCGCGGTAGGCGTTGGGCGGCAGCAGCAGGACCGAGCCCGCGCCCGCCTCGGCGGCCTGCTCGGCCCAGCGGCGCGCCTCGCCGCTGCCGTACGCGGCGACGCCCGGCATCACCCGGGCACCGTCACCGGCGGCCTCGACGGCCACTTGGACGACGCGGGCGCGCTCCTCGTCGCTGAGCGTCTGGTACTCGCCGAGGGAGCCGTTGGGCACGACGCCGTCGCAGCCGCTCTCGATCAGCCAGCGGACGTGCTCGGCGTAACCGTCGTAGTCGACGGACAGGTCTTCACGCAGGGGCAGGGCGGTGGCGACCATGATGCCGCGCCAGGGCAGCCGGTCGACGGCGGGACGGGCGGACACGGCGGTCTGGGCAGACGTCATCGATGACTCCCTAGTGTGGTGTGTGACATTTTACTGTGCGCTGCAAGGCGGCCACAAGAGCCGTACGGGTATGAGCGGGCCGAGTGGCTGAGCGGGGGTGGGCTGGGGGTGCGTGCGGAAGCGGGTTGGGAGCGGCCCGGACAGGGGTGCGCGCGACGGCAGGTTGAGGGCGGGCCGGGTGGGGGCGGGCCGGGTGGGGGCGGGGCAGCCGCCGGTCGGCCCGGGATCGGCCGGGCCGGGATCCGCCGGGCCGGGATCCGCCGGGCCGGGATCGACCCACCCGCCGCGGGCCGATCCCCGGCCGGTCAGTCTTCCGCCGGGGGCAGTTGGGCGAGGTGGCCCAGTTCCACCGGACAGGAGAGCGGCCGTCGCTCGCCCCCCGGTTCCGCGCCCGACAGGCACGCCACCGCCGCGCCGCACACTCTCCCCTGGCACCAGCCCATCCCGGCCCTGGTCAGCAGTTTCACGCTCCGGGCGTCCCGCGCGCCGAGGTCGGTGACGGCCGTGCGGATCCGGCCCGCCGGCACCTCCTCGCAGCGGCACACCGTGGTGTCGTCGTCCAGCCACCCCGTCCAGCCCGGCCCGGGCCGGTGCGCCGCCGCCATCGCGTCCGCGAAGGCGCGCAGCCGGGCCCGGCGCCGCACCAGCACCGCGCCGCGGCGCGGACGCGGCGTCCCGTACAGCTCGTACGCGATCGAAGCCGCCGCCAACTCGCCTTCCGCCAGGGCCAGTTGGGCACCGCCGATGCCTCCGGTCTCCCCCGCGGACCAGACGCCGGGTACGGAGGTGCGCTGGGCCGGGTCGAGGGCGAGGGCGAGCGTGCCGTCGGCCGTGCGGCGGGTGGCGCAGCCGAGACCCGTCGCCAGCTCCAGCTGGGGCACCAGGCCGTGGCCGACCGCGAGCGCGTCGCAGGCGATGCGGCGACCGCTGCCCGGCACCGGCCGCCAGTCCCGGTCGAGCCGGGAGACCGTCACGGCCTCGACGCGCCCGCTGCCGTGCGCGGCCGTCACCGCGTGCCGCAGCAGCGGTCGCACCCGGTGGCGCAGCAGCCCGCCCCCGTACTGCGCGCCCTCGACGAGCTTGCCGGGGTTGCGCACCAGCGCGGGCAGTTCACGGGCGTACCCGAGATAGCCGGACGCCTCCACCACCGCCGGGACGGCGGCCCCGGCCGCGGCGAGGGAGCCCGCGACGGCCAGCAGCAACGGGCCGCTGCCCGCCACCACCACCCGCCGGCCGGGCAGCACCAGGCCGGACTTCAGCATGGCCTGGGCCCCGCCCGCCCCGACCACCCCGGGCAACGTCCAGCCGGGGAACGGCAGTTGCCGCTCGTACGCCCCGGTCGCCAGGAGGACGGTCCGCGCCCGCACCGAGGCCGGGGCCTCCGTTCTGTCGGGCCGGGTCTCGACCGCGTGCAGCAGCCAGCCGTCCGCCTGCGGATCGGGCACGACCGTCCAGACGTGATGGGCGGCGAGGTGGCCGATCCGGCCCGCCTCGCGATGGGCCGCGAGGCGGGCGGCGCGGGTCGCGAACGCCCGCCAGCCGTGGTGCAGCGCCTCCGGCCGGGCCGCGCCGAGCCCCGGCGCCGGATGCCGGTAGAACTGCCCGCCGGGCCGCTCCCCCGCGTCCAGGACGGTCACGGTCAGACCGAGGTCGGCCGCCGCGACGGCGGCGGCGAGGCCCGCCGGCCCGGCGCCGACCACGGCCAGGTCAGACGGCGAGTTCGGCATGGCCGGTGCCCTCCTGGGTGGTGACGGCGTCGCCGGGGCGGGCGGGGACGAGGCAGGCGCGCTGGTTGGGGCGGCCGTTGACGGTGGCCAGGCAGTCGAAGCACTGCCCGATCCCGCAGAAGGCGCCGCGCGGCTCGCCGCCCGAGCGGGTGGTGCGCCAGGAGAGGACCCCGGCGGCCCACAGCGCGGCGGCCAGGCTCTGCCCGGGCAGCGCGGTGAGGGTGCGGCCGTCGAAGGTGAAGGTGAACGCGGGGCGGGGAGCGGCCCGGACGAGGGCGGCGGCCGTGGTGGCGGGCGCCGCGCCCCGAACGCGCGCGAACGCGCCCCGGAGTCCGGCGCGCGGCGCACCGCCGGAATCGCCGCGCGCCCCCCGCGCGCCCCGCGACCCGTCCGTGCCGTACACGTTCGTCATCGTCCCGCTCCCCGCTCCCGCTCGCCATGGGCCGGGCCCCGTGCCCCGCCCTCCCGTCCACCCTCCGCCGCGCGCTCGCCCGTCCCGCGCTGCCCCGTCCCGCGCTCGTCCTGCCCGCGCTCGCCTTCCTCGCGTTCGTTCTCCTCGCGGTCGCCCCCCTTGCGCACACCGCCCCCGCGCTCGGCCCCCTCGGCCCCCTCGTCGTCCTCGTGCCGCGCCCGGCCCCCTCCCGGACCGGGCGCGCCCTGCCGCGCGTCCTCGCCGAACCGGTCGGGCCGGAAGGGGCCCAGGTCCAGGGCGGGCCGCTCGCCGGACAGGGCGGCGGCGATCAGCAGACCGGTGCCGGGCGCGAGACCGATGCCCGCTCCCTCGTGGCCGCACGCGTGCAGCAGCCCCGGCAC
The DNA here is from genome assembly GCF_041080675.1 of Streptomyces sp. cg36. Classification (NCBI taxonomy): domain Bacteria; kingdom Bacillati; phylum Actinomycetota; class Actinomycetes; order Kitasatosporales; family Streptomycetaceae; genus Streptomyces; species Streptomyces cyclosori. The sequence goes on from NZ_CP163520.1 coordinate 1,914,874, forward strand.
CCGGGGGTCCGGGCCGATCGCGGGCAGATGGTCGGGCAGATAGGGGCGGAAGCCGTGGTACGTACGGATCACCCGGACCCGCTGGAGGGCCGGGAACAGCGCGCACGCCTGGCCCGCGAGGCGCCGCAACGCCTCGACGGACAGCATCCGTTCGAAGCCGACCCGCTCACGGGTGGCTCCGATCAGGACCGGTCCGCCGGGGGTGCCCTCGACCACCGCCGAGGACTGCAGCGCGGCCGAGCCGCTGGCCACGTCCGCGATGTAGTCCGCCGCGTACACCTTGTGCCGCACCAGTCGCGGCAGCGGCTCGGTGACCAGGACGAACCCCCGGCGCGGCAGCACCGGCAGGGCCGTTCCGGCGAGCGCGGCGATCTCGCCGCCCCACGTTCCGGCGGCGTTGACGACGGCCGGGGCCAGCAGGTCGCCGTGCGGGGTGCGCACGCCCCGGATCCGGCCGCCGGGCCCGGTGAGGATCTCCCGCACCTCCTCTCCGAGGCGCACGTCCACGCCGAATTGGCCTGCCGCGCGCAGCAGTTGGGCCGCCGCCTGGGCGGGCTGGACCTGGGCGTCCTGCGGGTAGCGGAAGCCTCCCGCGAGGCCGGGGGCCAGGTGCGGCTCCAGCTCGCGCAGGCGGTCGGCGGCGATCTCACGGGCGTCGACCCCGGCCGCGCGCTGCGCCTCGGCGAAGGCGCGCAGCGCCGCCAGGGCGGCCTCGTCGGGCGCCACGACGAGACCGCCCTTCGGCTCGTACTCGGTCTCCGGTGGGAGCACGTGGGCGAGGTCGCGCCAGAGTCGGGTGGACAGCAGCGCGAGGTCGAGCTCGGGGCCCGCCTCCTTGTCGGAGACGAGCAGATTCCCTTCCCCCGCGCCCGTGGTGCCGCCCGCGACGGGGCCGCGGTCCACGACCGCGACGCGGAGTCCCGCGCGGCCGGCGTAGTACGCGCAGGCCGCGCCGACGACTCCGGCGCCGATGATCACGGCGTCCAGGGGGTGTCTCTTGGGCACCACAGTAATATGTCACATTCCTCTTAGGGGGCCAAGGGCCGGAGCGAGCGAACTCGCCCCGGCCCCGGGCGCCATGGCGTCAGCTGCGCAGCGGGCCCTCGCAGGTGTAGCTGGAGGTGCCGCCCTTCTTGTCGGACCAGATGTCGACGGCCCCGAAGGAGCAGTTCATGTCGGCCAGGTTGTTGGCCGCGGCGCCCGCCCGGTCGAGGATGAAGTAGTCGACGGTCCCGGACATGTCGTCGAAGACCTGGTCCGGGTCGTTGGCGTCGGTCAGCCGCGCGGTGATCCGGCCGGTGCAGACGAACCGGTGCTTGCCCGGGTCGCCGTTGTCGACGCAGTCGGGGTTGCTGTAGGTCGCCCTGGCGAACGCCGCCCGGACGTCGGAGGCGCGGGAGTAGCGGAGCCTGGCGTTGGGCGTGTACGTGGTGTTGGGCACGTACAGGGAGTCCACCTTGGCGATCTGCTCGTCCAGGAAGGCGTTGTACTCGGCCTGGATCCCGGTGTCGCGGCCCATCCGGGTGCGCCAGGCGTCGAAGCCCGCCGGGTCGTCCGCCCGCAGGTGGCCGTACATCTCGCGCAGCTGCGACGGGTGCTCGTTCCACAGGAACTCGAAGAACGTGCCCGCGTAGTTGTAGAAGCGGAAGCCGTCCCCGTCGTACGTGGCGTGCAGCAGCTGGTCCACGCTCATGCGCGGACCGCCGCCCGCCGTGTCGGCGATGACGCCCCGCACCAGCGACTTGCGCACCTCTATGCCGTCGTCGCGGGTGCCGCCGTCGAAGAACTCCGCGGTGCCCTCGTCCATCGCGGTGGTGCGGTCGCCGGTGTACCAGGACCCCTGGCCGAACGAACCGGGCACCGCCCAGCGCCCGTTGAGGTAGTGGGTGTACTCGTGCCGGAAGAGCTCTTCGAGGGTGAGCGAGGAGTCCTGCGGCACCCGGCGCTGGTAGGTGTAGAAGGTCGCGCCGTCCTCGATGTACATGCCGCCGTTGTTGGTGGAGTAGCCGGTGAGGAACGGCTGGTACACCTCGTAGTCCGAGCGCGACGCGTACAGGTGGATGTGGAGCGTGGTGTTGGTGTCCCCCGCCAGCGGCTTGTCGGTCCCGAGGACGCGGAAGAACTGCGCCTTGACCTGCTTGCTCGCGTAGTACAGCTGGTCGACGGTGGCCCGGTCGAGCGCCGTACGGACCTGGATGGCGCCGTTGTCGTAGCTGTACGTGTGGGTGAAGAGCTGGTTCTCGACCTGGTCCTTGCACACGTTGTACGGGGCGCACTGGCCGTAGAAGTTCAGCCAGGAGGCGAGCGAGAGCCAGGGCGCGCTCATCTTGCCGAAGTTCTTCTCGGCGGCCGGCAGCAGGGCGCCGAGGTCGGGCACGATCTGGTTCTTGAGGGCGTCGATCTGGCCGAAGCGGCCGTACTCCGACAGCGCGTCGCGCGGCACCCAGGCGTTGGCCGTGCCGTTGAGGTGGGTGTATCCGGAGAAGGCGCGGAACGTGGCCCGGTACGCGGGGTCGGCGGCCACGGCCGTCTGGAACGCGGTGTCCTTGTTGCCCGGGTACACGCCCAGGTAGTTCACCGACAGCGCGGCGAGCGCGGCACCCGCCCAGCTCGCGTCGGTCGCGGTGGCCGCACCCGGCGCCATGGTCCCCAATACTCGCTGGATCAGCGGCAGTTGGTACTGCCGAAGTCCCGGCGCGCTCGCCGCGTACAGCGCCTCGCGCAGGGTCTCCGCGTTCTGGCGGGTGTTGTCGAAGGTGTGCGCGGCGGAGGCGAGGGCGGCCACGGCCCGCCGCATCGCGTCGACGGTGGGCGCGTCGGTGACGTCGATCTCGTCGTGCGAATAGTCCTGGTACGCCACCGCGTGCAGATACGTGAACAGTTCCAGCAGATTGCTGCCGTTCTTGCCGTCGTGGGCGGCGGCCAGGCCCGCGGCCCGGTTGGCGACGGCCTGCACATGGGCGTCGGACATGACCGGCGCGAGGCGCGCGTCCCAGGTCCAGATGAGCCCGCGCAGACAGCCGTCCGCGGTGACGGCCGGGTCGGTGAGGAAGTCCGCGAACGCCTCGGGGCCGAGCCCCTTGATGCCGTCGAGGGTGCACGGAACTCCGGCGGCACGCAGCGCGGCGTGCGCGGCCGGGGCGACGGCCCGGTTCTGCGGACCGGCTATTCGGCCTTCCTTGCCGCCGCCGGGCGCGGGCAGCGCCCGCGCCGTCTGCTTGGGCGCCTTGGCCAGGCGGTCGACCTCGTCGAACGGGTTGGCGCCCTTGCCCGCACCCGCGTTGGCGGGCGGGGTGGGCCGCGCGGCGAGCGAAGCCGGGATCGCCCGCGAGGCACCCGCCTTCGCCTTGGCGGACTGCCCCGGCTGCGCGGCCTGGGCGGCCTGCCCGGCGGTGGCGAGCAGAGTGGCCGCGACGGCGGCGGCGAGAAGCGGCTTGCGCGCGGATCTGAGCTTGGACACCTGAGAGCTCCTGTGTGGGAGGTGAGTTGGTGGTGGTGCGGGGATGCGCTGGGTGCGGCCATGCGAAATGCCCTGATTCATACGGCATTTGGGGAGTGAAGCGTGCGCCGCAACGTGACCTGTAACATAGTAATGTGAAATTGCACTGACAACCCTTGTGCGACCACGATTTCCCCTGGGGTCACTTTGGGGTGGTTGGGGGGCCGCGTGACGGATGACGGATGACGGATGACGGATGACGGACGACGGACGACGGATGACGGATGACGGATGACGGACGACGGACGACGGACGACGGACGACGGATAACAGACGACGGCGGTCAGCGGTCAGCGGTCAGCGGTCAGCGGTCAGCGGTCAGCGGTCAGCGGTCAGCGGTCAGCGGTCAGACGACAACTACCAGGTGACGGGTGGCCGATGACGGATGATGGGTGACGCGTGACGGCTGACGGCTGACGGCTGACGGCTGACGGCTGACGGCTGACGGCTGACGGCTATCAGATGACATCCGCCCAATGCCGCTCAATCCAGCACCGCCACCCCGTCCAACTCCACCCTCGCCTGCTCGTCCCACAGCCGGACCACACCGATGACGGCCATGGCCGGATACTCGCGCCCGGCCAACCGCCTCCAGATGAGCCCGAGTTCGCGGGCGTGCTCCCGGTACTCGGCGACGTCCGTCGCGTACACCGTGACCCGGGCGAGGTCGGCCGGAGCGCCGCCGGCCGCGGCGAGAGCGGCCAGCAGGTTGGCGAGCGCGGTTTCGAACTGCTCCGCCAAGGTCTCGCCGACCACCTTGCCGCCCTCGTCCAGCGCGGTCTGACCGGCGAGGAACACCAGCCGGGAGCCGACGGCCGTCACCGCATGGCTGAATCCCGTGGGCGGCGAGAGCTCGGCGGGGTTCACCCGGTGGAGGCTCATCGGTACAGCTCCTTCGCGATGATGGTGCGCTGGACCTCGGTCGCCCCTTCGTAGATCCGGGGCGCGCGCACCTCGCGGTAGAGGTGTTCGAGGAGGTGGCCGCGTTGCAGGGCGCGGGCTCCGTGCAGTTGGACGGCCGCGTCGACGACGTACTGCGCGGTCTCGGTCGCGAGCAGCTTCGCCATCGCCGCGTACTTGGGTACGTCCGGTGTGCCCCGGTCGTACGCGGCTGCCGCCCCGTACACGAGCAGGCGCGCCGCCTCCGTGCGGGTGGCCATTTCGGCCACTCGGTGCGCGACGGCCTGGAGGTCCTTGAGCGGACCGCCGAACGCGGTGCGCCGCGCGGTGTGCTCGACGGTGGCGTCGAGGGCGGCCTGCGCCATGCCGACGGCGAACGCGCCGACGCTCGGCCGGAACAGGTTCAGCGTCCCCATCGCGACCCGGAAGCCGCGCTCGGGCTCGCCGACCACGTCGTCGGCGTCCACCCGTACCCCGTCGAAGGTGAGCGAGCCCACCGGGTGCGGGGAGAGCATGTCCAGGGCGGTGCCGCTCAGCCCGGACCGGTCGGCGGGCACCAGGAACGCGGTGACGCCCCGCGCCCCTGCGCCCTGGGTGGTGCGGGCGAACACGGTGCAGAAGTCGGCCTCGGGCGCGTTGGAGATCCAGCGCTTCTTGCCGCTGAGCCGCCAGCCCGCGCCGTCCCGCTCGGCCTTGAGGGCGAGGGCCGCCGCGTCGGAGCCCGCCTCCGGCTCGCTCAGGGCGAAGGCGGCGACCGCCCGGCCCCGGACGACCTCGGGCAGCCAGCGCTCCCGCTGTGCCGGGCTGCCGTGCGCGGCCACGGGGTGGGCGCCGAGTCCCTGGAGGGCGAGAGCGGTCTCCGCCTCGGTGCACGCGTACGCCAGGGACTCCCGCATCAGGCACAGGTCGAGCGCGCCGGAGGAGAACAGCCGCTCCAGCAGGCCGAGCTCGCCGAGGGCGGCGACGAGTGGCCGGTTGACGCGGCCCGGGTCACCCTTGTCAGCGAGGGGACGCAGCCGCTCCTCGGCCGTGGTGCGCAGACGTGCGCACCACTCCTGCTGCTCCGGCTCCAGCGCGAATACGGGCATGGCGGTCCCTCTCGTCTCGCTGCCAGTGTCGCCGTGGTTTCGCCACTCGTCTGTTATCGCGAACCGTTGACTGCCGTCATCTAAACGATACGCTCCAATTGCGACAAGGGGGCGATCCCGTATGGAGCTGAAGACCTCAGCGCATGCCGACACGTTTTCCCGCGACCATCTGCCGCCCGCCGATCAGTGGCCGGAGCTGGTCTTCGACCTCCCTGAGCTGCGCTATCCCGAGCGGCTCAACTGCGGCGCCGAGCTCCTGGACGGCACGATCGGGCGATTCGGCGCCGACCGGACGGTCTTCCGCACGGGCGAGGGCGAGCCGTGGACGTACGGGGAACTGCGCGGCCGGGTCGACCGGATCGCCCATGTCCTGACGGCGGAGCTCGGCGTGGTGCCGGGCAATCGGGTGCTGCTGCGCGGTCCCACCACGCCCTGGCTGGCCGCGTGCTGGCTGGCGGTGATGAAGGCGGGCGCGGTGGCCGTCACCGTTCTGGCCCAGCAGCGGGCGCACGAGCTGGCCACCATCTGCGACATCGCCCGGATCGGGCACGCGCTGTGCGACGCGCGGTCGCTGGCGGACCTGGAGAAGGCCGCCGTCCCCGGTCTGCGCATCACCCCCTACGGGGGTGCTGCTCCGGGAGATCTGCTCCGCCTCGCGGACGCCCACGTGGACGCGGGGCCGTTCCGTGCCGTGGCGACGGCGGCGGACGACGTCGCCCTGATCGCGTTCACTTCCGGCACCACCGGCCGCCCCAAGGGCTGTATGCACTTCCACCGGGACGTCCTGGCCGTCGCGGACACCTTCGCCCGCCATGTGCTGCGTCCGACGCCCGACGACGTCTTCGCGGGCAGTCCGCCGCTGGGCTTCACCTTCGGACTGGGCGGGCTCGTGGTCTTCCCGATGCGGGCCGGTGCCTCCTCGCTGCTGCTGGAACAGGCCGGTCCCAAGCAGTTGCTGCCCGCGCTCGCCCGGCACCGGGTGTCGGTGCTGTTCACCGCCCCTACGGCGTACCGGGCGATGCTGGACGAGCTCGACGGGTACGACGTGGGCGCGCTGCGGCGCTGTGTGTCCGCCGGGGAGAACCTGCCCGCCGCGACCTGGCGGGCCTGGCACGAGCGGACCGGGCTGCGCATCATCAACGGCATCGGCGCCACCGAGCTGTTGCACATCTTCATCTCGGCGGCCGACGACGAGATCAGACCGGGTGTGACCGGAAAGCCGGTGCCCGGCTGGCACGCGCGCGTAGTGGACGTCTCGGGCCGCTCGGTGGTGGACGGGGAGCCGGGTCTGCTGGCCGTACGCGGGCCGGTCGGCTGCCGCTATCTGGCCGACCCGCGCCAGTCGGAGTACGTCCGGCAGGGCTGGAACCTGACCGGCGACACCTATGTGCGCGAGCCCGACGGCTACTTCCGCTATGTCGCCCGCGCCGACGACATGATCATCTCGGCCGGGTACAACATCGCGGGCCCGGAGGTCGAGGACGCCCTGCTGCGCCACCCCGACGTGGTGGAGACGGCGGTGATCGGCCGTCCGGACGAGGCCCGCGGCCAGGTGGTCGTCGCGTACTGCGTGCTGCGCGAGGGGGTCGCGCGCGGCGAGGCCACGGCCGGGCTGCTGCGCGACCATGTGAAGGCCGAACTCGCCCCGTACAAGTGCCCGCGCGAGGTCGTCTTCCTGGACGCGCTCCCCCGCACTCCGACCGGGAAGCTGCAGCGCTTCCGGCTGCGGGCCCTAGAGTGATCACGTGGCCGAGCAGCACACTCCCCGATCCCTGATCGTCACCTTCTACGGCGCCTACGCGCGCGAGACGGCGGGCTCCCTCGCGGTCGCCGAGCTGATCCGCCTGCTCGCGGCCGTCGGCGTGGACGCGCCCTCCGTACGGTCGTCGGTCTCCCGGCTCAAACGGCGCGGCCTGCTGGTGCCGGAGCGCACCGCGAGCGGCGCCGCCGGGTACGCCCTGTCCGCCGACGCCCGCCAGTTGCTCGACGACGGCGATCGCCGGATCTACCCGCACGCGCGCCCGCGCGCGCGTGACGGCTGGGTCCTCGCCGTGTTCTCAGTGCCGGAGTCGGAACGCAGCAAGCGTCATGTGCTGCGCTCGCGGCTGGCCGGGCTGGGCTTCGGCACCGCGGCGCCCGGAGTGTGGATCGCCCCGGCGCGCCTGTACGAGGAGACCCGCCACACGCTGGAACGTCTCCAACTCTCCCCCTATGTCGATCTGTTCCGGGGCGAGCACCTGGGCTTCGCCGCGACGGCGGAGGCGGTCGCGCGGTGGTGGGACCTGGCGGCGATCGCCAAGCAGCACGACGAGTTCCTGGGGCTGCACGAGCCCGTGCTGCGGGCCTGGGAGACGCGCGGGCCGTCCCCGGAGGAGGCGCTGCCCGAGGACGCCTACCGGGACTACCTCCTGGCCCTGGACTCCTGGCGCCGTCTGCCCTACGTCGACCCGGGCCTCCCCTCGTCGCTGCTGCCGCCGGACTGGCCGGGCGAACGGTCGGCGGAGGTGTTCCGCCGTATGCACACCCGGCTGCGGGACGTGGGAGCACGGTTCGTACGGCGGGAGGAGAGCGGTCCCGAGAAGCCTCGGGAGAGCGGGCCCGCGCGAGGCGCGCGGGCGTGGCACGACGAGCGGCCTCAGTAGGATGGCGAGGTGACGGATGACGACGCGCGGGCCCGGCGACGGGGCCAGGGTGAGCTGGAGGCCCAGGTCCTGGCCGCGCTGCGCGGCGCCCCGGGACCGGCGACCGCCGGGTGGGTGCGCGAGCGCATAGGCGGACCGCTCGCCTATACGACCGTCGTGACGATCCTGTCGCGCCTGCACACCAAGCAGTCGGTGACCCGTGAGCGGGCGGGCCGCGCCTTCGTCTGGGCCCCGGCGGCCGACGAGGCCGGTCTCGCGGCGCTGCGGATGCGCCGGGTGCTGGACGCGGAGGCGGACCGGGGCGCGGTGCTGGCCAGCTTCGTCACCGCGCTCTCGCCGGACGACGAGCAGTTGTTGCGGGCCCTGCTGGACGAGGCCGGGACGGAGTCCGGGGACTGACGCGATGGGTGTGTTCGTCTTCCTGCCGCTGGTCCTCCCCCTGACGGCGTGGCCGATCGCCCGGCTTGCCGAGCAGCAGCTGCATCCGCGCGCGGCGACCCGGCTGCTGGCGGCCGTCGGCGGTGTCCTGGCGCTGTGCAGCACGCTGTGTCTGATGTTGCTGATGGTGGTGGGCACGGCCCAACTGCCGGGCAATCCGCTGCCGGACGCATGGGCCGACCCCGAGGTCCGGGCCGTCCTTCCGTATGACGAGGTGGTGGGGCAGGCGGCGATCCCGCTGCTGGTGGCGGTCGCCGGGGCGTGCGCGCATCTGGTGTGGCGACACCGGCGGGTGCGCGTCCGCGCGGCCAGGGCGCTCACCGGGCTGCCCGCCGACCGGCTCACGGTGCTGCCGGACACCCAGCGGGCGTACGCGTACGCGCTGCCCGGCGGGCGCGGTGCGGCCGGGCCGCACGGCCGGGTCGTCGTGTCGCGCGCGATGCTGGACACGCTCGACGCCCGCGAGCGGGCCGCCCTGATCGCCCACGAGGAGGCGCATCTGACGGCGGCCCACCACCGCTTCCTGCTGGTGGCGGGGCTCGCCGCGCGCGCGAACCCGTTTCTGCGACCGCTGCGCACCGCCGTCGCCTTCACCACCGAGCGCTGGGCGGACGAGGAAGCGGCCCGTACGGTGGGCGACCGCCGGACGGTGGCCCGCGCGATCGGCAAGGCCGCGCTGGTCTCGCGCCCGGCGGGTCCGGGCGCGGTGACCGCGCTCGCGCCGTTCGCGGCCACCGGGCCGGTGCCGCGCCGGGTCGCGGCGCTGCTCGGCCCGGTGCCCCCGGCCGGCGCCCTGCCGCCCGCGTGGACGGCGGCCGGGCTCGCGCTGTGGACCGCCGCGGGCGGTGCGGCGGTCTCCGCGCTGTCGTCGGCCAACGCCACCATGACGCTGTTCACGGTGTTGCGGGCGGCGACCGTGCTGTGAGGCGCCGCACGCCCGCACGGCGCCGGCCGGCGAACGGCCGCTTCCGCGGGCGTCCTTACAGGTCGAACTCGGCCGGCGGCAGGTCCAGCGTGTAGCACGCCTCGCGCACCACGGCCTGCTCGGTCTTGTCGAAGTCGCCGTCGGCGCCGCCGATGACGATGCCTATCTGGATCACCGCACGCGCCTCGGCGGGCTTCTTCTTCGCCTTGGCGATCTCCTGCAACACGCTGACCTTGCCGAAGTCGAAGTCGGTGGTCAGCTTGTTCAGGTAGTCGTCGAAGCGGCGCTGGAGGTCGTCCGCCGGGAAGTTCTGCAGCACCTCATTGGTGGCGATGAGCTGGGCGACCCGGCGCCGCTCGGACGGGTCGACGGTGCCGTCGGCCGCGGCGACCAGGGCGCACATCGCCATGCTGGCGTCGCGGAAGGCACCGCTCTTGAGGTCGTTCTTCTTCGCCATCAGCTGCGTCTGCATGGTCGACGCGGACTCCTTGAAGCGGTCCCACAGGGCCATGACTTCTCCATCGGATCTCGTTGGTAACTTCTACAACGCTGTAGAAACTCACCGGCGACCCGAATGGTTCCCGCCTCCGGCAATTCACCCGAACCGGTGATGGCGACCGGTCATTTCAGGGTGAGCCGGGGCCGGGGAGCGTCCGTGCGGCCCGTCGCGGGCCTGCGGCTGCCCGCACGATAGGGCGCGGGCCAGGGCGCCCCCAGACCCGCGTATCCCTGCTCGGCCGCCGCGTGCAGGGTCCAGTGGGGGTCGTAGAGATGGGGGCGGGCGAGGGCGCACAGGTCGGCCCGGCCCGCCAGCAGCAGCGAGTTGACGTCGTCCCAGGACGAGATCGCCCCGACGGCGATGACGGGAACGCCCAGGGTGTTGCGGATCCGGTCGGCGTACGGCGTCTGGTAGGAGCGCCCGTACTCGGGCTCCTCGTCCGCCACCACCTGGCCGGTCGACACGTCGATGGCGTCGGCGCCGTGCTCGGCGAACGCGCGGGCGATCTCGACGGCCTCCTCGGCGGTGGTGCCGCCGGGCGCCCAGTCGGTGGCGGAGATGCGGACGGTCATGGGTTTGCGCTCGGGCCAGATCCCGCGCAGCGAGTCGAACACCTCCAGCGGGAAACGCAGCCGGTTGGCGAGGGAACCACCGTAGGCGTCGGTCCGTTGGTTGGTGAGAGGGGACAGGAATCCCGAGAGCAGATAGCCGTGGGCGCAGTGCAGTTCGAGCAGGTCGAAGTCGCAGCGGGCCGCCCGCCAGGCCGCCGCGGCGAACTGCTCGCGGATGTCGTTCAGTCCCGCGCGGTCGAGCGCGTGCGGGACCTGGTTGACGCCCGGTCGGTACGGGAGCGGTGAGGCGGCGGCGAGGGCCCAGTTGCCGTCGTCGAGCGGCTCGTCGATTCCTTCCCACATGAGTTTGGTCGAGCCCTTGCGCCCGGAGTGGCCGAGCTGGACGCCGATGGCCGTGCCCGGGGCCTGCTGGTGGACGAACTCGGTGACCCGGCGCCAGGCCGTGGCCTGCTCATGGGTGTAGAGGCCGGCGCAGCCCGGAGTGATCCGCCCCTGCGCGCTCACGCACACCATCTCGGTCATCACCAGACCGGCGCCGCCGAGGGCCCGTGCCCCGAGGTGGACGAGATGGAAGTCGCCGGGGACTCCGTCCACGGCGCGGTACATGTCCATGGGAGAGACGACGACGCGGTTGCGCAGTTCGAGCTCGCGCAGCCGGAAGGGGGTGAACATCGGGGGCGTGTCGGCGGGGCAGGGGAAGGCGTGTTCCACGGCGCCGGTGAAGCCGGGGTCGCGCAGCCGCAGGTTGTCATGGGTGACCCGGCGGCTGCGGGTGAGCAGGTTGAAGGCGAACTGCCGGGGCGGCTGGTCGAGGTAGAGGCCGATCTCCTCGAACCAGCGTCTGCTGGCGGTGGCCGCCCGCTGGGTCGACTCGACGACGGGGCGGCGCTCCGCCTCGTAGGCGGCGAGGGCGGCCGGCAGGTCGGGCTGCTCCTCCACGCAGGCGGTCAGCGCCAGGGCGTCCTCGACGGCGAGCTTGGTGCCGGAGCCGATGGAGAAGTGCGCCGTGTGGGCGGCGTCGCCGAGCAGGACCGTGTTCCCGTGCGACCACCGCGCGTTGACGACGGTGCGGAAGACGGTCCAGGAGGAGTTGTTGCTCCGCAGCGACCGGCCCCCCAGCGCCTTGGTGAAGATCCTGGCGCAGCGGTCGATGGAGCCCTGCTCGTCCAGCTCGGCGAAGCCGGCCGCCCGCCACACCTCTTCGCGCATCTCGACGATGACCGTGGAGGAGTCGGCGGCGAACGGGTAGCCGTGCAGCTGCATCACGCCGTGCTCGGTCTCGGCGATCTCGAAGTGGAAGGAGTCGAAGGCGAAGTCGGCGGCGAGCCAGATGTAGCGGCAGCGGTGGCCGGTGACCCGGGGGGCGAAGTGTGCGGCGTGCGCCTCGCGGGTGAGGCTGTGCACTCCGTCGGCCGCGATCACGAGGTCGTGGTCGGCGCCGAGGGTGGCGGCGGTCGGCGCTTCGGTGCGAAAGCGCAGGTCGACGCCGAGCTCGCGGCAGCGCTGGTGCAGGATCTCCAGGAGCCTGCGGCGCCCGAGCGCGGCGAAGCCGTGTCCGCCGGAGGTGAGGGTGCGCCCGCGGTGGACGATGTCGATGTCGTCCCAGCGGACGAACTCGGCGCACAGCGCGTCGTAGACGACGGGGTCGGCGTGTTCGATCCCGCCGAGGGTCTCGTCGGAGAGGACGACGCCGAAGCCGAAGGTGTTGTCGGGGGCGTTGCGCTCCCAGACGGTGATCTCGCGGTCGGGGCCGAGCCGTTTGAGCAGGGCGGCGGCGTAGAGCCCGCCGGGTCCGCCGCCGATGACAGCGATCCGATTCGGCCGTCCGGTGGGGTCGGTGCCGCCGCCCCAGGGCCCGGGCACGGTCAGCGCCCCTGCCACTTGGGGGGCCGTTTTTCGGTGAAGGCGGCGTGGAACTCGGCGTAGTCCTGCCCGTTCATCAGCAGCGCCTGGGTCGCGGCGTCGAGTTCGACGGCGGCGGCGAGCGGCATGTCGAGTTCGGCGGTGAGCAGGGCCTTGGTCTGGGCGTGGGCGAGGGCGGGTCCGGCGGCCAGGTACCGGGCGAGCTCGGCGGCGCGCGCGTCGGCCTGCCCTTCGTCGGTCAGCTCGCTGACCAGGCCGATCCGTTCGGCTTCCGGGGCGCGGACCGGTTCGCCGAGCATCAGCAGCCGGGTGGCGTGGCCGAGTCCGACGACGCGCGGCAGCAGATAGGCGGCGCCCATGTCGCCGCCGGAGAGGCCGACCTTGGTGAACAGGAAGGCGAACCGGGCGGAGGGATCGGCGATCCGGAAGTCGGCGGCGAGCGCCAGCACGGCGCCCGCTCCGGCCGCCACGCCGTGGACGGCGGCGACGACGGGGAACGGGCATTCCCGTATGGCCCGGACGACCTGGCCGGTCATCCGGTTGAAGTCGAGCAGCTGGACGGTGTCCATGGCGAGGGTCGCGCCGATGATCTCGTCGACGTCGCCGCCGGAGCAGAATCCGCGGCCCTCGCCGGCCAGCACCAGGGCGCGCACAGCCCGCTCCCGGGAGAGCTCGGCGAGCAGGTCGCGGAGGTCGGCGTAGGCCCCGAAGGTGAGTGCGTTCAGCTTCTCGGGCCGGGCGAGGGTGACGGTCGCGACCCCGTCCGCCGTGGTCAGCCGCAGATGGCGCCAGTTCTCGGTGCGGGGCGCGGAGCTGGGAAAGGGGCTCATGGAGTGCGGCCTCCTCAGCGGACTGTCAGATGCCTGCCTCTCGAAGGTATCACTCATGTGTGACTGTCGTCATGAGTACGCGATACGGGCTGGACCGGGAATGCGGCACGAGCGCGTGCGGTCCCGCATGCGTGGGCGTGAGAGTGTGCGGTCCCGCATCCGTGGGTACTGGCCGCATTCCCCGCTCCGGTCCGAGCGGAGGGCATGCGGTCCCGCCCGAGCGGGTGCGAGGCTCTTCGCCCATGGCCACCCGCAAGACCCTGACCAGCGCGTTGGCCCGGCCGGGGCGAAAGGCCCGAGCACCTGATGGCGCACGGCCCACGTCCCGTCGCCAGTGGCCTCTGTCCACTCGCTTGCGGCACTTCGTAAAGTTGAACGAAGCACCAGCGCCCCGCGCGTTCCCCGCGCCCCGGACGCACCCCCATGCGACCGAACGGAAACCCCCGCCGTGCCCGATCCCGACGGCTCCGCCCGTGAACCGGACGGCGCCCCGACCTCCTGGCGCATCCCGCTCCCCCACAGCAACGCCGCGGTCCCCCTCGCCCGCGCCCTGATCCGTACGGCGTTCGCGGACATCGAGACCCCGGCCGACAGCCACACCGCCGAACTGCTCACCGCCGAGCTGGTCGCCAACGCCGTCGAGCACACCACCGACGACGGGCCGATCGAGCTGGTCGTGGAGCTGTTCGCGGCGGGCTGCCAGGTCGAGGTCCACGACCGCTCACCGCTGCCGCCGGGCGATCTGAGCGTCCCGGTGCCGGGCGAGGAGCCCGACCCCTGGCAGGAGCACGGCCGCGGCCTGCTGCTGATCCGCACCCTCAGCTCGGCGTGCGGACACCGCCCCACCGAGCACGGCAAGGCGGTGTGGTTCACGCTGCCGGCGCGTCCACCCCTGTCCGAGCGCCCGTGAGGGTGGCGACCAGTACGGCCTTGATGGTGTGCAGCCGGTTCTCCGCCTCGTCGAAGACCACCGAGTGCGCCGATTCGAAGACCTCGTCGGTGACTTCGAGTTCGCTCAGCCCGTACTGCTCGTGGATCTCCCGCGCGACCGCCGTGCCGAGGTCGTGGAAGGCGGGCAGGCAGTGCAGGAACTTGACGTCCGCGTTGCCGGTGGCGCGCAGCACGTCCATGGTCACGGCGTAGGGCGCCAGCGCCTTGATGCGCTCGGCCCAGATCTCCTTGGGCTCGCCCATCGACACCCACACGTCGGTGGCGACGAAGTCCGCCCCGGCGACACCCTCGGCGATGTCCTCGGTGAGGGCGATCCGGGCGCCGCTGCGCTCGGCGGCGCCCCGCGCGAGGGCGACGACCTCCTCGTCGGGCCAGTACGCACGGGGCGCCACGATCCGTACGTCCATGCCGAGCAGTGCCGCGGTGACCAGGTAGGAGTTGCCCATGTTGTAGCGGGCGTCACCCAGATAGGCGAAAGCGATGCGTTCCAGCGGCTTGTCGGTGTGCTCGGTCATGGTGAGGACGTCGGCGAGCATCTGGGTGGGGTGCCAGAGGTCGGTGAGCCCGTTGTAGACCGGCACGCCCGCGTGCGCGGCGAGCGTGTCGGCCGTCTCCTGGGCGTCCCCGCGGAACTGGATCGCGTCGAACATCCGGCCGAGCACCCGTGCGGTGTCCCGCGCCGACTCCTTCTTCCCGATGTGCGAGCCCGACGGGTCGATGTACGTCGTGGACGCCCCCTGGTCGGCGGCGGCCACCTCGAACGAGCACCGCGTACGCGTCGACGGCTTCTCGAAGATCAACGCGATGTTCCGCCCGCGAAGCCGCTGGACCTCGGTGCCCGCCCGCTTGGCTGCCTTCAGCTCCGCGGCGAGCTCCAGCAGGGCGCGGAACTCCTCGGCGGTGAAGTCCAGCTCCTTGAGGAAGTGGCGGCCTGCGAGATCTATCGCCATGGTGGGCTGCTCCTGGGTGACGGATACGGTGACACTGACGGGCAATGCTGGAAGTATATGCGTTAGAACGCATCACTATACGGCATCACGCTCCACCGGGCAGCTCATACAGCGCGGCCCGCCCCGCCCCCGGCCCAGCTCACTCCCCGGAATCTCGATCACCTCGATTCCCTGCTTGCGCAGATGCGTGTTGGTGGTCACGTTCCGCTCGTACGCCACCACCACCCCCGGCTCCACCGCCAGCACGTTGCAGCCGTCGTCCCACTGCTCGCGCTCCGCCGAGTGCACGTCCTGGGTCGCCATCAGCACCCGGACCCCGTCCAGGCCCAGCGCCGCGGCGATCGCGCGGTGCATGTGCTCCGGCGGGTGATCGGTCACCTTCAGCTCCTGGTCACCGGCCCCGGGCTCGATCGTGTAAGAGCGCAGCATGCCGAGCCCCGCGTACTGAGTGAAGGTTTCTCCGTCGACCATCGTCATCACCGTATCGAGGTGCATGAACGCCCGCCGCTTGGGCATGTCGAGCGCCACGATCGTGCTCGCGGAACCTGCCGCGAACAGCCCGCGCGCCAGCATCTCCACGGCCTGCGGCGTCGTACGCTCACTCATCCCGATCAGCACCGCGCCATTGCCGATCACCAGCACATCGCCGCCCTCGATGGTGGACGGGTAGTCGCTCTGCCCCTTGGACCAGGTGTGGAACGAACCGGCCCCGGGCCCGGTGAACAGCGGATGGTGGCGGTAGATCGCCTCGAAGTGGACCGTCTCGCGCTGCCGCGCCGGCCACCGCATCGCGTTGATGGAGACACCGTCGTAGATCCACGCCGAGGTGTCACGGGTGAACAGATGGTTCGGCAGCGGGCCCAGCAGGAAGTCGTCCAGGTCCATCGCGTGGAACCGCACGGACACCGGCTCCGCGTACCCGTCCAGGAACTCGCGCTTGGTCATCCCGCCGACCAGCGCCTCGGCCAGATCGGCCGCCGACAGGTCGTCGAAGGCCGCGCGCAGATGCGCGGTGGCCAGCGGCCCGTACTCCTTCTCGTCGAAGACCCGGTCCAGCACCAGCCGTCTCGCCTGACCGATCGCCAGCGCCTCGCGCAGCAGATCGCCGAAGAGATGGACCTCGACCCCGCGATCGCGCAGCACGTCCGCGAAGCCGTCGTGCTCTTGGCGGGCCCGGCGCACCCAGAGCACATCGTCGAAGAGGAGAGCGTCCTTGTTGCTCGGAGTGAGCCGCTTCAGCTCCAGATCGGGCCGGTGCAGGATGACGCGGCGCAGCCGCCCGGTCTCGGAATCGACATGGAATCCCATGCCCCCATCCTGTCCCGCGCGCAGCCCGCTCACCCGGCGAACCCGCGCGCCGGCACCCCGGCCCCGGGGGCGGAGCCGATCGCTCCGCCCCCATGGCCTCACAGACGCGGGTCGACCGGCTCCGACTCCAGCGCCAGTACGGCGAACACCGCCTCGTGGACCCGCCACAGCGGCTCCCCCGCGGCCAGCCGGTCCAGCGCCTCGAGCCCCAGCGCGTACTCCCGCAGCGCCAGCGAACGCTTGTGGCCGAGGGACCGCTGCCGCAGCCGGTCGAGCTGCCCGGACCGCGCGTACTCCGGACCGTAGATGATCCGCAGATACTCCCGTCCGCGCACCTTGATGCCCGGCTGCGCCAGCCTGCCCCTGCCGTCACGGGCCAGCGCGTGCAACGGCTTGACCACCATGCCCTCGCCGCCCGAAGCCGTCAGCTCCAGCCACCAGTCGATGCCCGCCCGCACCGAGCTGTCGTCGCCGGTGTCGACGACCAGGCGCCGCGTCATCTGCAGCAGACCCGTCGGATCGTGCTCGACGAGCCGGTCCAGCCACGCCAGCTGCTCGTCGTGCGGCACGGCGGCCAGGCTGCGGCCCTGGGCGGCCAGGATCTGGAAGGGCGCGAACCGCACCCCCTCCAGGCCCTCGGTGCTCCAGCAGTACCGCCGGTACGCCTCGGTGAACGCCGCCGCGTCCTCGGCCCGCTCACGCTGGCGCCCCAGCAGCCCGTCCACGTCGACACCGCGCGCCGAGGCCGCCTCCAGCGCACCCAACGCACCCGGGAACACCGCCCCGGACGCCGCACCCACCGCCGCGTACTGCGAACGCAGCAGCCCGGACGCCTTCAGCGACCACGGCATCAGCTCGGCGTCGAACAGCAGCCAGTCCGTGGCGAGCTCGTCCCACAGACCGGCGGCGGACACCGCCGACCGCAGCCGTTCCAGAACCGCCTCGGTGACGGCCGCGTCGTCGAAGAACGGGCGTCCGGTGCGCGTGTGGAGAGCCCCCGTCGGCCCCTCCACCCCGAACCGCACGCGCGCCACCTCGGCATCGCGGCACACCAGGGCCACCGCCCGCGAGCCCATGTGCTTCTCCTCGCACACGACCCGCCCGACACCGTCCGCCGCGTACTGGGCGAACGCCTCCGCCGGATGTTCCAGATACCCCTCCTCACGCGATGTGGCCGTCGGTGCCATGGTCGGCGGAAGGTACGCGAGCAGCCTCGGGTCGACCGCGAACCGGCTCATCACTTCGAGCGCGGCCGCCGCGTTCTCCTCGCGCACCGCCACATTGCCCAGCTGCCCGGTCTCCACGACCCGGCGGCCGTGCACATCGGCCAGGTCGAGCGGACGTCCGTCCTGACCACCGGGCGCCTCGGTGGCCAGCGGCCGGACCGGCTCGTACCAGACCTTCTCCGCGGGCACGTCGACGAGCTCGCGCTCAGGCCAGCGCAGCGCCGTCATCCGTCCGCCGAACACCGCACCCGTGTCCAGGCAGATGGTGTTGTTGATCCACGACGTGTTCGGCACCGGTGTGTGGCCGTAGACGACCGCCGCGCGACCCCGGTAGTCCTCTGCCCACGGGTAGCGCACGGGGAGGCCGAACTCGTCCGTCTCACCGGTCGTCTCTCCGTACAGCGCGTGCGAGCGGACACGCCCCGACGTACGCCCGTGATACTTCTCGGGCAGACCCGCGTGACAGACGACCAGCTTGCCGCCGTCGAGCACGTAGTGGCTGACGAGCCCGTCGATGAACTGCTTCACCTGCTCCTTGAATCCATCGTCCTCCTTCTCCAACTGCTCGATGGTCTCTGCCAGTCCATGGGTGCGCTGGACCTTCTTGCCACCCAGATAACGTCCGAGCTTGTTCTCATGGTTCCCGGGAACACACAGAGCGTTACCATCGGCCACCATTTTCATTACGCGCCGCAACACCCCGGGGCTGTCCGGGCCGCGGTCGACGAGGTCACCGACGAACACCGCGGTGCGCCCCTCGGGGTGCGCGCCGTCCACGTACCCCAGCTTGGCCAGCAGTGTCTCCAGCTCGGAGCGGCAGCCGTGGATGTCACCGATGATGTCGAAGGGGCCAGTGAGGTGCGTGAGGTCGTTGTAGCGGCGCTCGATCGCGATCTCGGCGCTGTCGACCTCGGCCTCGGAACGCAGGACGTGGACCTTGCGGAACCCTTCGCGTTCCAGGCCGCGCAGCGAACGCCGCAGCTCACGCCGGTGGCGCGCGATGACCTGGCGGGGCAGCCCGGCCCGGTCGGGGCGATCCGCGTTGCGCGTGGCGCAGACGTCCTCCGGCAGGTCGAGGACGATGGCGACCGGCAGCACATCGTGCTCCCTGGCCAGCCGGACCAGCTGCCTTCGGCTCTCCACCTGCACGTTCGTGGCGTCGACCACGGTCAGTCGCCCGGCCGTCAGGCGCTTGCCCACGATGTAGTGGAGCACGTCGAACGCGTCGCCGCTCGCACTCTGGTCGTTCTCGTCGTCGGCCACCAACCCTCGGCAGAAGTCCGACGAGATCACCTCGGTCGCCTTGAAATGCCGTCGGGCGAAAGTGGACTTACCCGATCCGGTGGCCCCGACGAGGACGACGAGGGAGAGATCGGGGACAGCGAGCACACGCGAGGAGGACGGTGCGTCGGAGCGGGAACCGGCGCTCGCGTCCCGACTCGCGCCGGGTTCCGCGCTGATGCTCGCACTGCTCTCGGCGCCGGCCGCACTGCTCGCACCAGTCGCCTCGCTGTCACTGTTGTCTCGGCGCTCGGCACTCATACGGCGTTCGCCTCCTTCACGTTCTCGTACGTTTCGGTCTCGTCGGTCTTGATCTGGGGAAACTCACCCTGCGGCGGCTCGCTCCGCGCCGTCCCGTCGTACGTCGCGGCGCCTGTCACCTCGGCCGCATCAGTCACACCAGTCGCACCGATTGCACCAGCGGCACCAGTCGCAGTCATGGTGAACACGGCCATCTGTGTGGGCGGCCCCACCTCCGGATCGTCCGGCCCCACCGCGATGAACTCGACTCCATAGCCGTGCCGTTCGGCGACCTGTCCCGCCCAGTCACGGAACTCGCCACGCGTCCACTCGAACCGGTGGTCCCCATGGCGCACATGTCCGGCCGGGAGGGTCTCCCAGCGCACGTTGTACTCGACGTTCGGCGTCGTCACGATGACCGTCGCCGGACGGGCCGCGCCGAACACCGCGTACTCCAGGGCAGGCAGCCGAGGCAGATCGAGATGCTCGATCACTTCGCTGAGCACCGCCGCGTCGTACCCCTTGAGCCGCTTGTCGGTGTACGCGAGCGAGCCCTGCATCAGGGAGACGCGCCCGGCCTGGCGCTCGCCCATGCGGTCCAGCCGCAGTCGGCGCGCGGCGATCGCCAGCGCGCGCATGGAGACGTCGACGCCCACGATCTCAGTGAACCGGACGTCCTTGAGCAGCTCCTGCACCAGCTGGCCCTGCCCGCAGCCAAGGTCCAGCACCCGGCTCGCGCCGGCGGCGGCAAGCGCCGCGAGGATCGCCTCGCGCCGCTGAACCGCGAGCGGAACGGGCTTCTCCTCGGTGTCCGCCGTCTCGTCCACCGCGTTGTCCAGCGCCTCGACCGCCAGGTCGTCGGCCTCGGCGAGCCGCACCAGCTCCAGCCGCTCCATCGCCTGCCGGGTCAGCCCCCAACGCCGCGACAGATAACGGCTGGTGATCAACTTCTGCTCGGGATGGTCGGCCAGCCAGCCGGCCCCCGCCCGCAGCAGCTTGTCCACCTCGTCCGGGGCGACCCAGTAGTGCTTGGCGTCGTCGAGGACCGGCAGCAGCACATAGAGCTGACGCAACGCGTCGGCCAGCCGCAGCTCCCCCTCCAGCACCAGCCGCACATAGCGCGAGTCGCCCCACTCCGGGAACTCCGCGTCCAACGCGATCGCGTCCGCCGACACCGACGCCCAGCCCAGCGGCTCGAACAGCTTGCGCACAAGATCGGCACCGCCTCGCGCGGGCAGCACGGGAACCTCGATGCGCAGCGGCAACGGCGTCCGCGCACGCTCCGGCAGCGTGTTGCACACACCGCGCAAAGCACTCTTGAACACCGTACTCAGGGCCACGGACATCAGCGAAGACGCGGCGTACGGACGGTCGTTGACGTACTGCGCCAAAGCGGCATCCGGCGCGCCGCCACGACCCTTGCCCTTGCCCCGTCGTACGAGCGCGACGGGGTCCACCTCCAGGAGCAGCGCAGCCGTGCAGCGCTCCGCGCTCGCCTCGGGGTAGAGGACGTGCGCGGTGCCGTGCGAGGTGGAGAACGCCTGCGCCTTTCCGGGATGCTTGTGCAGCAGAAAACCGAGGTCGGTGGCGGGGCGTTCAGGGGTACCGGTCGTGGTGATTGTCAGGAACACGGATCGAGTATTGCCCGAGCGAACTGGTCTCTACCAGGCATTTTCCCTTCGCCACCCGACGCCGCCCCCGACGCCGGCTCAGCACGTCGCCGACCGGACGGCCGCCCTGCCTGTCGCCCCCGCTGGGCCCCTCCGCGTCTTCGGCTGCTCACTCCCTTTCGTGCGGCTTCTCGTCCCTCACGAAGCGCGCCAGCCGCGCGATCTCCGCCGGCCCCACCCGGCAGCACCCGCCCATCAGCCGAGCTCCGGCCGCACGCCACGTGTGGACACGCGACGGATCGAACGTCGCGCCGCCGCGCCACGCCCTGGCCGTGGCGTCCCAGCGCTCACCACTGTTGGGATAGACCACCACCGGCATTCCGGTCACCGACGCCGCGAGCTCCACGGCGTCATCGGCGTCGGCGGGGGTACAGCAGTTCACGCCCACGGCAATCACCTGGTCGAGCCCCGCCGCCAGCGCGAACGCGTCACCCAGCGCCTGGCCCGCCCGGGTCCGCATCCCGTCGATGCTGTACGACAGCCACACCGGCACCCCGCACCCGTCCACCGCACGGAGCAGCGCCTCCGCCTCGTCGGCGTCCGGCACCGTCTCCAGCGCGAGCACATCGGGCTCCGCCGCCGCCAGCGCCTCGATACGGGGCCGGTGGAAGCGCTCCAGCTCCTTCACCGTCAGGCCGTACCTGCCCCGGTACTCGCTGCCGTCGGCGAGCAGGGCGCCGTAGGGGCCGATGGAGGCGGCGACCCAGACTTCGGCTTCGGGAGGCTCCCCCTCCCCCCGCCCCACCCCTCCCCCAGCCTCCTCCGTCGGCGCGCGCCCCTCCCCCGCCCGGCGCGCCAGGTCCACGCTCCGGGCGAGGAGCGACGTCGCCTCCGCCCGTGGGACTCCACGGCGGACGAAGCCCTCGTACGTCGCCTGGTAGCTGGACGTGATCAGTACTTGTGCGCCCGCCCGTACATACGCTCGGTGCGCCTCCTCGATCTGGCTCGGCTCATCGGCGAGCAGCCGGGCCGACCAGAGCGGGTCGCTCAAGTCGCAGCCCTGGTCTCCCAGTTGGTTGGAGAGGCCGCCGTCGAGGACCAGGGGCCGTTCGACGAGGACGTCGGCGAGCGGACGGGCGGGCCGCACGGTCAGGCTCCGTTCAGCTGGGACTGGATCTGGGAGGAGATCAGCTCCAGGTGGTCGAGGTCGTCCAGGTCGAGGACCTGGAGGTAGATCCGCGAGGAGCCGATCGCCTGGTACTTGCCGATCTTCTCGACGACCTCGGCGGGCGAGCCCGCCAGTCCGTTCGTCTTGAGCTCTCCCACCTCCCTTCCGATGGCTGCCGCGCGGCGTGCGACTTCGGCGTCGTTCTTCCCCGCGCAGACGACCAGGGCGTTGGAGTACACGAGGTCGTCGGGGTCGCGTCCGGCGGCCTGGGCCGCGGTGCGGACCCGGCCGAACTGGCGCTCGCTGTCGTCGATCGAGGCGAACGGGATGTTGAACTCGTCCGCGTAGCGCGCGGCCAGCCGCGGGGTGCGGACCTTGCCGTGGCCGCCGATGAGGACCGGCACCTTGGCCTGGGCGGGCTTGGGGAGCGCGGGCGAGTCGGTGATCTGGTAGTACGTGCCGTCGTGGGTGAAGGTCTTGCCGGTCTCGGTGGCCCACAGGCCGGTGACGATGGCGAGTTGTTCTTCGAGCCGGGCGGACTTCTCCTTGGGGAAGGGGATCCCGTACGCCTTGTGCTCTTCTTCGAACCAGCCTGCTCCGAGGCCGAGTTCGACGCGACCGCCGGACATCTGGTCGACCTGGGCGACCTGGATGGCGAGGACGCCGGGGAGCCGGAAGGTGCCGGCGGTCATCAGTGTGCCGAGGCGGATGCGGCGGGTTTCGCGGGCGAGTCCGGCGAGGGTGATCCAGGCGTCGGTGGGGCCCGGGAGGCCGTCGGCGGAGCCCATGCGCAGATAGTGGTCGGATCGGAAGAAGGCGTTGAAGCCGAGGTCCTCGGTGGCCTTGGCGACCTTGAGGAGGGTGTCGTAGTCGGCGCCCTGCTGGGGCTCCGTGAAGATTCGAAGATCCATGGATCCATCCTGCACCTTCGAACTGCCGTCAACCCCGTCCTTGCACTGGGCCCGGTGGCTGCCCGGTCGGGTGAAAATCGCCGATCTGACGGCCCGCGTACGGTCTGACCAGTGACTGTCGCGCTGAGTGGTCGTTGGCTCGGGCGGAGCCGGACCGCCCGGCCCGCGTGCCGGCGGCCGTTGCCGGTGCGTCTGCCGAACCGCCACCCTCGCAGCAGCGCGGGAGGGCTTGGGCCGAGGAGGCCGCCATGTCCCAGGAAGCCGTGCCCGAACAGGCCGTGCCGCAGCCGGAGGCCGCGCCGACCGTTCCGGAGCAGCAAGGTGCTCCGAAGGGGCTGCTTCAGCAGATGGAGGAGTTGATGGCGGCGCTGAACGCCGATCTTTCGCAGTTGGATGCCGATCTGCAGTCCTCGGCCGACCGTGGGCTGCCGGGCCGGGACGGTGGCGGCCCTGTGGAGGGCGGGCCGTCGGGCGGGTGAGCGCGGGTGGTGGGGCTGTCGTCGGCTCATGAGGGTCCTGTCGTGGAGTCGCGCAGGGCGCCGGGCCGTCTTTCCTGTTCTCGTACGGTGAGTCGGCGCAGCATCCCGCGGACCCTGTCGCTGGATTCGTCGGCGGCGTCGATGGCTTCGATGCACTGCCAGTAGAGCCCTTCCTCGTCGGTGGAGCAGGCGACGCCGACGAGGGCCATGCCTACGTCTCCCAGGAGGCCGCCGAGGCCGGTGAGGGTCTGTCTGGCGTCGGTGACTTGGGAGAGTTGGGTGGCGCGGATGCCGCCGATGCGCAGACCTGGGTGGTCGAGGGCTCCGCAGCCCCGGCCGCCGGTCTCGCTGAGGCCCCGGGCCTCGCCTCTCAGCTCTGGCGGTCCGGTGGCGGCAAGATGGCTGCCGATGGCTTGGGCGAGGGCTTGTGCCTGCCATGCCTCGGCGACGATTTCCAGTGCCGCGGTGGATTCGGCGAGCGCTAACCTGCTCGCTCCGATGAGTCGTGCTGCGTCCATGCGCCGCCCCCGTTCGTACGACGATTCGTGTCCCCGGTTCACTACCTAGAGTGAGCTTCAGCGGCCAGGAAAGCCAGAGGAATTGGGAAATCTGTGGACGAGCAGGGGGTTTTGAATAACTCGCTCACTCCGAAGAGTGACGGTTTGGACTTTCTTCGGGGTGGTGTACAGGGGTTGGGCCGGTGGGGGGCGCGGTAGAGGGCGGGACCGTGGGGACGGGGAAGCGGAGTTCATTGCGGTCGATCTTGGCGGAGAGCGCGGCGAGCGGGTCGACGCCGAGGACCTCGCACAGCTGGAGGAGGTAGGCGAGGACATCGGCGATCTCGTCGGTGACGCGGTGGGCCCGGTCGGGGTCGTCCATGACGCGGTCCGACTGGTCGGGGGTCAGCCACTGGAAGATTTCGAGAAGCTCGGACGCCTCGACGCTGAGGGCGGAGACGAGGTTCTTCGGGGTGTGGAAGGGCTGCCAGTGGCGTGCGGCCGCGAAGTCGGCCAGTCGGCGCTGGAGTGCGGCTACGTCGGGTTCGGTCACGACTCCAGGTCTACCACTGTGACCCCGTCCGCCTCGCGGGCGCATGCGGCATCGGTGACGGAGCCCGTGAGGCGGATGTGGCCGCGTTTGCACATCTCGGCGGCGAGGGTGACGAGCGCGCGGGACTGGTCGCGGTCGAGGCCGCGGTCGAAGCCGTCGGCGAGGACGGCGAGGGTCTGGAGGGCGGTCGGGATTTCGGCGGCGGCGTCGACGGCGAGCACTCCGGGGCCGGTGAGCAGGACGAGAGCGAGGGCGAGGTAGCGCAGTTCGCCTTCGCCGAGGCGGGAGACGGGGGTCGGGGTGTGGTCGCCGCGGCCGACGACGGCTCTTAACGTGCCGTCGGTGAGTTCTTCGGCGGCGAGGGCGGTGACGGGGCCTGCGCAGCCCGCGCGGGCCGCGGTGACGAGCCGGGCGTGGCGAATGGTGCATTCGCGGGCGGTGCGGGAGAGGACTTCGGCGAGGTTGTCGCAGCCGCGCCGCAGACGGCCGGGGCCGGGAGGGACCGGCTTGCGCATGCGCTGCGGCTGGGGGTCGCAGGCGTACACGGACCGCAGGGCGACGACGACCTGTTCGGCGGCGGCGAGGACGCGCAGCTGGCCTTCGGTCTTTCCGGCGACGCGCAGCGGCAGCAGGGCGGTGCCGAGGCGGTCGTCGGGGAGGGGGGCGCGGGTGACGGGGACGGTGCCGGCGGTGTGCCAGGCGGCCTGCACGGTGGAGCGGCCGGGGTCGCGCAGGGCGGTGGACAGCAGGGTCTGGCCTTCACTGGTCAAACGTTCGCCGACGATGCGGAGTTCCGGCTCGGCCTGGATGGCGAGGTCGAGCCGGACGGGTCCGGCGGGGCCGTCGACGGTGCAGCCGATGCGGAATCCGCGCCTCCCCTGGGCGTCGGCTCCGGCGCGCTCCGGCACGCACCCCGCCGGGTCGGGGAAGACCGTGGCGAGGCAGGCGCCGGAGCCGAGCCGGGCGAGTGCTTCGTAGGCTTGCAGGACGCTGGTCTTGCCGCTGCCGCTCGGTCCCGCGAGGAAGGTGAGCGGGCCGAGCGGGAAGACCGCGCGCCGGTGCGACTTGAAGGCGGAGAGCCGCAGTTCGGTGATGGTGGGCCGGTCGCAGGTTCCGTTCATGGAACGGACCGTACGAGGACAAAAAGTGACGAACCGTTACGCCGCGATCACCTTCCTACGAATGAGGGACGACGGCCTCCGCGATGCCCTCCACCTCCGTGCCCACGGGGGCGAGGAGGAAGACGTTCCGGTCGACTCGGTGCATACCGCTGCCCAGGCCGAAGACGACTCCGCTGCTGAAGTCGAGGATGCGCTTGGCGACTTCGGTGTCGGCGGCCGTGAGATCGAGCAGGACCGGGGTCTGCGACATCATGTATTCGGCGACCTCGCGCGCGTCCGCGAAGACCTGGACGCGCAGGACCACGAAGCGGCGCTGTTCCACTGCCGCGTACTCGTTGGGGATGGTGCGGTGGTCGACCCGGGACGGCCACTCGTTGCGACTGCGCAGCGGAACGACCTGGGCGAGCCCCTCCCACTGTTCATCGGTGACGTCGTACCTGCTCACCGGACCACCTCGCCCATGTGCTGTATCTGCATCCGGCCATGATGACGCCGCTCACCCGTTCAGCCCAACTCCGACACGGCTCTGAGCTGTGAAGTTGTCCGCACCGGACCGTACTAACGTACGATCCGGGACTCGATCGCGTCGGCGACACCGGCGAAGAACCGGGCGTGGGCCCGGGCACTGCAGGGGGCCTCCGGGTTCCACGGCAGGACCTGTGAGCGGTCCTCGATGGCCCGCCAGTACGGGTCGGCGCGCAGGTCCTCGACGGGCGTCGCGTTCACGCGTACGTCGCGGAGCACGATGTCGGCGGGCAGGGCGGCGGCCTGCTCCCAGGTGACGGTGGCCCAGTTCGCCCCGGCTCCGGCGGGCGGCTCCACCAGGGCGACGCCGTGGTCCACGAGTGCGCGCAGTTCGGGCCAGGCGTCCGGCCGGGCCAGATGGACCCGGTCGGTCCCGGCGGGCGACAGGGCGAGGACCGCGGGCCCGGGCGAATCCTCGCTCCCCGCGCGCGTAGCGGCCGTCACAGTACGCAGACGGCGCTGTCCCGCGTCCAGGAGGCGGGCCGCCTCGTCGTGGCGGCGGTCGCCGCCGAGGGAGCGGGCGAGGTCGGCGAAACGGTCCCTGATGTCGGCGAGGGCGCGCGAGGAGCCGACGTCGAGGACCACTACGGGAAGGTGCTCCTCCAGGTGCTTGGCGGTGTCGGGATCGAGTCCGTAGACCTGTCCGCCGCCGTAGCTGACGGCCACCACGAGGTCGGGTGTGCCCTGGAGCAGTACGTCCAGGTTCAGGTCGGCGCCCGCGCCCAGGTAGCGCACCCGGTCGAGGGGCAGCCCGCCGGCCTTGGCCCGGTCGGGCACCGGGCCGTCGTGGAAGGAGCCGAAGAGCGCTCCGCAGCCCACTCCGTGGTCCCAGAGCGTGGCGGCGGCCTGGATGTAGGCGGTCACCCGGGTGGGGGTCCCGCCCGTCGCCGCCATCTGTCCTCGGTCGTCGGTGAACTGCCAGACCGGCTTTTCCATCAGGTCACGCCCCCTGTAGGTCGCTGAGCCCCGGCGCCGGGTCACGCTACGCCCGAGTCTTGTGCCCCGCCAGGATCCGTACCCGATTGCCTCCGTGCCCGCCGGGCGCGCGAATAGGCCCGCGCTCGGGGGATCGGGAGCCGGGGCGGCCGGCACGCTCGGCGCGCGGGGTGCGGGACGGCTGGCTAGCGTGGCAGGACGGACCGTCTGTCACACAGGAGAGAGCACAGCCATGGCCGTGGAACCAGAGGGCACACCGTGCTGGGCCGATGCGATGTTCAGTGACGTCGAGGGAGCGAAGAGCTTCTACGGAGACGTGCTGGGCTGGACCTTCGGCGAGGCGGCGTCGGAGTTCGGCAGCTACACGCAGGCGTATGCGAACGGCAAGGCGGTGGCGGCCGTCGTGCCGCCGATGCCGGGCCAGGAGGGGCAGTCTGCGTGGTGCCTGTATCTGGCGTCGCCCGATGCCGCCGCCACCGCGAAGAAGATCAAGGACCAGGGCGGCGAGGTCCTGATGGAGCCGATGAAGGTCGGCGACTTCGGCACCATGGCGATCGCCCGGGAGCCCAGCGGCGCCGTCTTCGGCGTGTGGCAGGCGGGCACCCACGAAGGGTTCGAGGCCAGGGGCGTGCCGGGCGCGTTCTGCTGGGCGGAGGTCTTCACCCGTGACCCGGGGAAGGTGGACGCGTTCCTGCCCGCCGTCTTCGGGTACGGCGCGAAGCAGATGCAGGACGACGCGGCCGACTTCCGGGTCTTCAGCGTGGGCGACGACATGGTCCTGGGCCGGATGAAGATGACGGACGACTTCCCGCCCGAGGTGCCGCCGTTCATCAATGTGTATTTCGCCGTCGACAATTGCGACACGGCGGTGGAGAAGGCCACCAAGCGCGGCGGTGTGCTGCGGTTCGGGCCGATGGACACACCGTTCGGTCGTTTCGCCGCGCTGAGCGACCCGCAGGGCGCGGCGTTCTCGGTGATCGACCTGTCCAGCACGCACGGCGACATGCCGCAGATGGCGGACGTGTAGCGGAGGCTACGCGGGCCTGCTGACGGGCTGGAGTTGCTGCGGGCACGCGCGCGTTCCCGCAGCAACCGGCGTTGTCAACCCCCGGTGGACAACTCGCCCCTGACCCGTCGGTCGGCCCCCGACGAGGCTCTCCGTGGACGCCCGGTTTCGACCCAGTGGCGGGACCTCGGACCGAGTCCCGGAGTACTCACTGCCGCTACGACGCGATGCCTCAAAGCGCCCTCCGTAGACAGACAGGGCGGTCGGCGGCACTCAACAGAGGCGCACGATCCCCCAGGCCAGTCCCGGCTCCCCACCGGGCCCGCTCCCGCAACACGCCGGCCTGCCGGGCAAGGCGGACCGGCCACGTCCGCCACCCCCAGAATCGCGGTCGCCACGCGCGCGCCTAGTGCGGCGCGCCGCCACCCACCTCACAGCAGCCGGAAGGGCCTCGTGATGTCCGACATCGGAGGTCTGCCGCAGTCGCACACATGCTCACAGCGACGGGGCGCGGTTAGTGTGGCCGACGTAACGACTCGTGATCGCCGCACGTGACATCGAAGTAACGGGCATTTCGTACGGTCAGGACCATCCGAGGATCCGGCCGAGACGAGAGGGGAAACCCGTTGACCGCACAGGGCACACGGACCGGCACCGATCAGGTGCGCACGGTCTGCTCGTACTGCGGTGTGGGCTGCGGGATGGTCCTCGACATCACCGTCGGGCCGGACGGGCGACGCACCGTCGCCAAGGCATCCGGTGACAAGGAACATCCGGCCAACTCCGGTCGGCTGTGCACCAAGGGAGCGACGACGGCGGACATGCTGGCCGCTCCCGGGCGGCTGGGCACCGCACTGGTGCGGCCCGCGCGCGGCGCCGAGCCGGTGCCCGCCGGCGTCGACGCGATGATCAAGGAGACGGCCGGACGACTGCGGGCGATCATCGACGAGCACGGGCCGGACGCGTTCGCGTTCTACGTGTCCGGGCAGATGACCCTCGAAGCCCAGTATCTGGCGAACAAACTCGCCAAGGGGTTCATCGGCACCAACCAGATCGAGTCCAACTCCCGGCTGTGCATGGCCAGCGCGGGCAGCGGCTACAAGCTCTCGCTCGGCGCCGACGGGCCGCCCGGCTCGTACCAGGACTTCGAGAAGGCGGACGTCTTCCTCGTCACCGGCTCCAACATGGCCGACTGTCATCCCATCCTCTTCCTGAGGATGATGGAGCGTGTGAAGGCGGGGGCGAAGCTGATCGTCGTCGATCCGCGCCGCACCGCGACCGCCGCCAAGGCCGGACTGTTCCTCCAGATCGAGCCGGGCACCGATCTCGCACTGCTCAACGGACTGCTGTACCTCCTCCACGAGAACGGCCACACCGACCCCGCCTTCATCGCCGAGCACACCGAGGGCTGGGAGGCGATGCCGGAGTTCCTCGCGGACTACGCGCCCTCAGCCGTAGCCGAGATCACCGGGATAGCCGAGGACGACCTGCGTACGGCCGCCCGCTGGATCGGTGAGGCCGGCGAGTGGATGAGCTGCTGGACGATGGGGCTCAACCAGTCCACGCACGGCACTTGGAACACCAATGCGCTGGTCAACCTGCATCTGGCGACCGGTGCGATATGCCGCCCCGGCAGCGGCCCGTTCTCCCTGACCGGCCAGCCCAACGCCATGGGCGGCCGTGAAATGGGCTACATGGGCCCCGGGCTCCCGGGCCAGCGCTCGGTCCTGGTGGACGAGGACCGGGTGTTCGCCGAGGAGCTGTGGAGCCTGACGCCCGGCACCCTGCGCACCGACGGGGCCGGGCTCGGCACGGTCGAACTGTTCCGGCAGATGGCCGACGGGCGCGTCAAGGCGTGCTGGATCATCTGCACCAACCCGGTCGCCTCGGTCGCCAACCGCCGCACCGTGATCGAGGGCCTGGAGGCGGCCGAATTCGTCGTCGCCCAGGACGTGTTCGCCGAGAACGAGACCACCGCCTACGCCGATGTCGTCCTGCCGGGCGCGTTGTGGACGGAGTCGGAGGGCGTTCTCGTCAACAGCGAACGCAACCTCACTCTCGCCAGGAAGGCCGTCGACCCGCCCGGCGAGGCCCTGCCCGACTGGCAGATCATCGCGCGCGTGGCGTGCGAAATGGGCTACCAGGACGGGTTCTCCTACGCGAGCGCCGAGGAGGTCTTCGAGGAGATCAAGCGCGCCTGGAACCCGAAGACCGGCTACGACCTGCGCGGGGTGAGCTACAAGCGCTTGCGCTCCACCCCGGTGCAGTGGCCCGCCCCCACCGCCGAGGGCCCGGACCGCAACCCGGTGCGGTACGTGAGCGAGGAAGGCGGCGGCCCGGTGTTCCCGACAGCGAGCGGGCGCGCCGTCTTCTACGGGCGCCCGCACGTCCCGGCCGCCGAAATGCCCGACGACGAATTCCCGTTCGTGCTGAACACCGGTCGGCTGCAGCACCAGTGGCACACGCTCACCAAGACGGCGAAGGTGGCCAAGCTCAACAAGCTCAACCCGGCGCCGTTCGTCGAGGTGCATCCGCTGGACGCGGAGGCGCTGGGGATCTCCGAGGGCGACTCGGTGGAGGTCGCCTCCCGGCGCGGCCGGGCCGTCCTGCCCGCCGTGGTGACCGACCGGGTACGGCCCGGCTGCTGTTTCGCGCCGTTCCACTGGAGCGACCTGTTCGGCGAGTACCTGAGCGTCAACGCGGTGACCAGCGACGCGGTCGACCCGATATCGCTCCAGCCCGAATTCAAGATGTGCGCCGTGGCGCTCGCCAAGGTGGCGGCTCCGGCGGCAGCCGTCCTGACGGGCCCGCCGTCGGCGGACGCCGTCTCGGAGTCCGTGGCCGCCGCTGCGGCTCCGGCCACCGCACACACTCTTGCCGACGTTCCCGGAGCCGAGGGTCTCGCGGCGGACGCGTCCACGACGATGCCGGGCAAGGTGGGCAACGGGGGCGGCCCGGCAGCGGTGTTCGGGCTCGACGCTCCCCCGCCGGTCCTCGCCGAACGCGAGCGCCAGTACCTCGTGGGCTTCCTCGCGGGGCTGAAATCCGGCGCTCCCGGCGTTCCCGTACTCCCCTCGGGGGCGCCCTTCAGCGAGGAACACGCGCTGTGGGTCAACGGGGTGCTCGCCGGAATGTACTCGCGCACCGCCGACCGGACCGAGCCCGCGCCGAGCGCGCCGCCCGCCGCGCCCCGGGGCCGGGACGTGCTGGTGCTGTGGGCCTCGCAGACCGGCAACGCCGAGCAGGTCGCGGCAGCCGCCGCCGAACAGCTCGTCGCCGCCGGACACCGCGCCCGCCTCATCGCGATGGACGACACGAGCCCGAGCGCGCTGCCCACCGAATCCGAACTGCTGATGATCACCAGCTCCACCGGCGACGGTGACGCACCGGACAACGGCGCCGCGTTCTGGGACGCGCTCTCCGACACCAACGCGGCCCGTCTGGACGGGCGCCGCTACGCCGTGCTGGCCTTCGGGGACTCCTCGTACGACGAGTTCTGCGGGCACGGCAGACGCCTGGACCGACGGATGGGCGAACTGGGCGCGACGCGGCTGCTCCCGCGCGTCGACTGCGAGCCGGACTTCGAAGAGCGGGCCCGGGGGTGGCTCGACGAGGTGCTGGCGACGCTGGACGAACTCGACGGCCCGGACGACGATCGCGGTGCGGCGGGTGGGGCCGCAGGGGCCAGTGGCCCTGGTGGGGTGTACGAGCCCGGTGCAACCCATGTGGCACATGCGACTCACGTGACAGGTGACGGGAGCACCTCGGGCACCCCGGCCGACGCGGGCGGCTTGCGCATCCCGACCGGCGCTGGCGGCTTGGGCATCCCGGCCGCGACCGGGCCCGAACACCCCTCCGCGAAAACCTCCGGAAATTCCCCCGCCGGGCGGGAACCCGGGGCGGGCGACGGCCGTTCAACCGGTACAGCAGTCGGCTCACACGGAACAGGAGTCGGCCGGGCGCCCGCGGTCCCCACCGGGCGTCTCGACCCCGCCGGGCGCTCAGTCCCCGGCCGGAGCCCCGTCCTCGGCCCGGCCACGCCCTCCGCCCCGCTGCCCAGTTCCCGGTCCGCCGCCATCACGGCCAGGCTCACCGGAAACTCCCTGCTCAGTCTGCCCGGATCCAGCAAGGAGGTACGCCGCTTCACTTTTGACACCCGCGCGAGCGAGACACCGCTGCTCTACTCGGCCGGGGACGCCCTGGGCGTGCACCCCGTCAACTCCCCTGACCTGGTAGCCGAATGGCTCGCGGTAACCGGTCTGGACCCGGACGCGCCCATCGAGTTGAGCGGGATCGGCGAGGTCACCTTCGCCAGGGCCCTCCGCGAGCACCTGGACATCACCCGGTTGGGCACCGGACTGCTGAAGTTCGTGGCCGAGCGCACCCACGGCCGCGACCTCAAGCAGCTGCTGAGGCCCGACAACAAGTGGCAGCTGGCCCAGTGGTCATGGGGACGGCAGGCCGTGGACGTGGTGGCCGAGCACGCGGTGCGCACCAGCGCCCAGGAGTGGGCGGGCGTTCTCGGACGCCTGCGGCCCCGGCAGTACTCGATATCGTCGAGCCCGCTCACCGACCCGTACGAGGTGTCCCTGACGGTCTCGGTCGTGCGGTACGAGAACAGGCTCGGGCGTGCGCGTGCGGGAGTGTGCTCGGCGCTGCTCGCGGACGCGCTGCCGGATGCCCCGATGCCGGTGTACGTACAGCGCACGCGGCACTTCCGCCCGCCGGCCGACCCGGGGACGCCGATGGTGATGGTGGGGCCCGGGACCGGGGTCGCGCCGTTCCTCGGGTTCCTTTACGAGCGGCGGGCGTTGGGCCACCACGCGCCGAACTGGCTGTTCTTCGGCGAGCAGCACCGGTCCACCGATTTCTACTACGAGGACGAGCTGACGAAGCTGTCCGCCGAGGGCACGCTGACACGGCTGGACACGGCGTTCTCCCGCGACCAGCGCACCAAGGTGTACGTGCAGGACCGCATGCGCGAGCACGGCCCGCTGCTCTGGTCGTGGCTGCGGGACGGGGCGCACTTCTACGTGTGCGGGGACGCGTCCCGGATGGCCAAGGACGTCGACCGGGCGCTGCGGGAGGTCGCGGTGGCGCACGGCGGGCTGGACGACGAGGCGGCTGCCGCGTTCCTCAAGCAGCTGACGTCGGAGAAGCGGTACGTACGGGATGTGTACTGACCGCTGAGGGGGGGGCCGGGCGGGGCGGCGCGCGGCGGTGACGCGTGGACGGCTTCGGGAACTCCGGCGCGTCTCAGGGCGAGCCAGGTCAGGTCAGGTCAGGTCGACATGGACGTTGGTCGACTTGACCCGGGCGGTGACGGTGACCCCGACCTCGATGCCGAGTTCCTCCACCGACTCGCGGGTGACCAGCGAGACGACCCGGTGGGGTCCGCACTGGACCTCCACCTGCGCGGCCACGTCGTCGACCGTCACCGCCGTCACGATGCCCAGGAAGGAGTTGCGTACCGAGGTGATCGCCGGGCCGGGCACCTCGTGGAGCCCTACGGCGCGTTCCTGCGCGAAGGCGGCGAGCCCGACGCCGTCGATGACCCGGTTGCCCGTGCCGTCCCGTTCCATGCGCAGGCGTCCGGCGTCCGCCCAGCGGCGGACCGTCTCGGAACTCACGCCGAGCAGGCTCGCCGCCTGCCCAATGCTGTACGTCGGCACGACAGCACTCTAGGGCCGGTGTTCCGCGCACTCGCACCCACCCGGCCGTACGGGGCAGCGCGTGGATCATGACCCATGGACTTAGTAGGACGTCCAACTATATGTT
The DNA here is from genome assembly GCF_041080675.1 of Streptomyces sp. cg36. Classification (NCBI taxonomy): domain Bacteria; kingdom Bacillati; phylum Actinomycetota; class Actinomycetes; order Kitasatosporales; family Streptomycetaceae; genus Streptomyces; species Streptomyces cyclosori. The sequence goes on from NZ_CP163520.1 coordinate 1,948,670, forward strand.
CGAGGAGCGATGACCAGGACCCATGAGACTTCTGAGACTTCCGAAGCCGCCGTTCCCCCGGGGGACGACGAGCAGGTGCTGACCGCCACCCGGGGCCGCGCCGCGTATCTGACCCTCAACCGGCCCCGGGCCCTCAACGCGCTGACCCATGCCATGGTGCGCCGTATCGACGCGGCGCTGACCGCGTGGGAGGACGATCCGTCGGTGGAGGCGGTGGTCCTGACCGGCGCGGGAGAGCGCGGGCTGTGCGCGGGCGGCGACATCCGCGCCATCCACGCGGACGCCCGCTCCGGGGGTACGGCGTCGGCCGCGTTCTGGCGCGACGAGTACCGGCTCAACGCCCGTATCGCCCGCTTCCCCAAGCCGTACGTGGCGGTCATGGACGGCATCGTCATGGGCGGCGGGGTCGGGGTGTCGGCCCACGGCGGGGTGCGGATCGTGACCGAGCGCTCGCGTGTGGCCATGCCGGAGACGGGCATCGGCTTCGTGCCGGACGTGGGCGGGACGTATCTGCTGGGGCGCGCGCCGGGCGAGCTCGGCACGCACCTGGCGCTCACGGGCGCGGCCGTGGGCGCGGCGGACGCCGTGCTGTGCGGCCTGGCGGACCACTACGTACCGTCGGCCTCCCTGCCCCACCTGCTGTCCGAGCTGGCCGACCTCCCCGTACATGAGGCTCTCGCCCGCCACGCCCGGCCCGTCCCGCCCGGCGAGCTCGCCGCCCAGCGCGAGTGGATCGACTCCTGTTACGCGGCGGACACGGTCGAGGAAATAGTCGACCGCCTGCTCGCGTCCGGCATCCAGGAGGCGAAGGAGACGGCCGAGACGATTCTGGCCAAGTCCCCCACCGCCCTCAAGGTCACCCTGGAGTCGATGCGGCGCGCCCGGCGGCTCGACTCGCTGGAGCGGGTCCTGGAACAGGAGTACCGCGTGTCCTGCGCGTCCCTGACCAGCCCGGATCTGGTGGAAGGCATACGGGCGCAGGTCGTCGACAAGGACCGCGCGCCCCGATGGTCGCCGGGGGCACTGACGGAGGTCGGCGCGGCGCAGGTGGAGCGCTTCTTCGGGGAGGTGGTGGGAGTCCCGGAGCTTCGGTTCCCGTAGGCACGCCGGGGCCCTGCCCACCCCGGCCCCCGGAGGCGAGGCACAGCACACCCCGCGTAGATCCCCCGCTCCCGGGACCGGGCACACCCCAGGAAGATCGCCCCGGCGCCCAGGGCTAGGCGCACTCCGGGCAGACCCCCCGGTACGTCACCTCGGCCGCCGACACGGTGAAGCCAAACCGCTCCGCCGCCGGGAGGTCGGACAGGGGGTCGCCGGTGGGGTGGACATCGCGGATGGTGCCGCACGCGTTGCACAGGAGGTGCTGATGAGGATGATGCGCATTGGGGTCGTAGCGCTTGGCGCGGCCCGTGGTGACCTCGGTGACCTCGCCGAGGGAGACCAGCTCGCCGAGCGTGTTGTACACCGTCGCCCGGGAGATCTCGGGCAGCCGCTCGACGGCGCGGGCGTGCACCTCGTCGGCGGTGAGGTGCACGTGGTCGCCGTTCAGGACCTCCGCGACGACACGCCGCTGGGAGGTCATGCGCCAGCCGCGCCCTCGCAGCCGCTCGATCAGGTCACTCATACCGGTTCACCTGCTCAAGGTCGATGGGATACAGGCCGGTGCGGTACGGGCCGTCGGACCACGCACCGACGGACCGGCTGCCGACGCGATGCACGGACGCGCACGTCGACGGGCCCGTCCGGTGGGACGCACGAAGTGTGCCGGGGTGCCGCCCGCGCTTCGATGAGCCCTCGGTTTGACGTACTTCTTGACTTGGACTCTGTCCACCATAGGATCGTTCCATCGATAGAATAGGGACCAGAAGACACTCCAGCACAGGGCCGCGACAGCTGCGGCGTCGCGGCGACGCCTCCGGGATACGTGATCGCGTTGACCGTATTCTCCCTTCACGCTCACAAATCGCGTGTGCGGCCTTTCACTTGCCCGCCGCGCGGGGCGGCGGCAGTGCCCGTACAGCCGGCGCGCCGGGCCGCCGGTCGTGCCGCGCCACGGCCGAGGCCGGTCGCGGAGGCGGCATGCGCCGACCCGAGCCCGTCGTGTCCCGCCCGTCCCCTGTCCCGTACCACCGGTTCCTCCGGTCTCTCTGGTTCCTCTGGCCCCTCCAGTGCGCCCGCTCGACCGGCCCCGCCGCACCACCGTCCCCTCGCCCCACCTCTCACCACTCACCGCACTCACCGCTCACAGTTGACCGCCCCACCGGGACTCCCCCGTTCCGCTCCGATCCCATCCGATCCCACCCGCCCCACCCGTCTCACAGTCCGCAGTTCCTGAGCAAAGTGATCCACCGAGCCAAGAAGGATTGCCATGTCTGAGAACCATGACGCGATCGTCACCGACCCCGAGCCGGAGGAAGCCGGCGGCTGCCCGGTCGCGCACGGGCGCGCACCGCACCCGACTCAGGGCGGCGGGAACCGCCAGTGGTGGCCCGAGCGGCTCAATCTGAAGATCCTCGCGAAGAACCCGGCCGTGGCGAACCCGCTCGGCGAGGAGTTCGACTACGCCGAGGCGTTCAAGAGCCTCGACCTGCCGACGGTGAAGCGGGACATCGAGCAGGTCCTGAAGACCTCGCAGGACTGGTGGCCCGCAGACTTCGGCCACTACGGCCCGCTGATGATCCGGATGGCCTGGCACAGCGCGGGTACGTACCGGATCAGCGACGGCCGAGGCGGCGCCGGGGCCGGGCAGCAGCGCTTCGCCCCGCTCAACAGCTGGCCGGACAACGCGAGCCTGGACAAGGCCCGCCGTCTGCTGTGGCCGGTGAAGAAGAAGTACGGCAAGAGCCTCTCGTGGGCCGACCTGATGGTCCTCACCGGCAATGTCGCGCTGGAGTCGATGGGCTTCGAGACGTTCGGCTTCGGCGGCGGACGCGCGGACGTCTGGGAGCCGGACGAGGACGTGTACTGGGGCCCCGAGACCCAGTGGCTCGGCGACGAGCGCTACACCGGCGACCGTGAGCTGGAGAACCCGCTCGGCGCCGTCCAGATGGGCCTCATCTACGTCAACCCCGAGGGCCCCAACGGCAACCCGGACCCGATCGCGGCGGCCCGCGACATCCGCGAGACGTTCCGCCGGATGGCGATGAACGACGAGGAGACGGTCGCGCTGATCGCGGGCGGCCACACCTTCGGCAAGACCCACGGCGCGGGCCCGGCGGACGCCGTCGGCCCCGACCCCGAGGCGTCCCCGCTGGAGCAGCAGGGCCTCGGCTGGGAGAGCAGCCACGGCACCGGCGTCGGCGCCGACGCGATCACCAGCGGCCTTGAGGGCATCTGGACGAACACCCCGATCACCTGGGACAACAGCTTCTTCGAGATCCTCTTCGGTTACGAGTGGGAGCTGTTCAAGAGCCCGGCCGGCGCCCACCAGTGGCGGCCGAAGAACGGCGCGGGCGCGGGCACCGTGCCGGACGCCCACGACACGTCGAAGACCCACGCCCCGACGATGCTGACGACCGACCTGTCGCTGCGCTTCGACCCCGCGTACGAGCAGATCTCGCGCCGCTTCAAGGACAACCCGGCCGAGTTCGCGGACGTCTTCGCGCGCGCGTGGTTCAAGCTGACGCACCGTGACATGGGCCCGGTCTCGCGCTACCTCGGCCCGGAGGTCCCGGCCGAGGAGCTGCTGTGGCAGGACCCGCTGCCGGCCCGTACGCACGAGCTGGTCGACGCGGCGGACATCGCCTCCCTCAAGGAGCAGATCCTCGCCACGGGGCTGCCGGTGTCGCGGCTGGTCGCCACCGCGTGGGCCGCGGCCTCCTCGTTCCGGGGCAGCGACAAGCGCGGCGGCGCCAACGGCGGCCGGGTGCGCCTGCAGCCGCAGATCGGGTGGGAGGTCAACGAGCCCGACGAGCTCGCGGCGGCGCTGCGCGCCCTCGAAGGCGTACAGCAGTCCTTCAACGGGGCGCAGAGCGGCGGCAAGCGCGTCTCGCTGGCCGACCTGGTCGTCCTCGCGGGCGGCGCGGCGATCGAGAAGGCCGCGAAGGACGCGGGCCGGGCCGTCGAGGTCCCGTTCACGCCGGGCCGGGTGGACGCCACGCAGGAGAAGACGGACGTGGAGTCGTTCGCGGCCCTTGAGCCGACGGCCGACGGCTTCCGCAACTACCTCGGCAAGGGCAACCGCCTCCCGGCCGAGTACCTGCTGATCGACAAGGCGAACCTGCTGAACCTGAGCGCCCCCGAGCTGACCGTCCTCGTCGGCGGCCTGCGCGTCCTGGGCGCCAACCACCAGGGCTCGCAGCACGGCGTCCTCACCGCCAACCCGGGCACGCTGACGAACGACTTCTTCGTCAACCTGCTCGACCTGGACACCAAGTGGAAGGCGACGTCCTCGGACGCGACCACGTTCGAGGGCCGCGACGCCAAGGGCGACCTCAAGTGGACCGGCACGCGCGCGGACCTGGTCTTCGGCTCGAACTCCGAGCTGCGCGCCCTGGCGGAGGTGTACGCGAGCGACGACGCGAAGGACAAGTTCGTGACGGACTTCGTGGCGGCGTGGGTGAAGGTGATGGAGCTGGACCGGTTCGACCTGGTCTGATCCGGGGCGTGCGGCGCCCGGCCCGGGGAGCGACCAGCCCCGGGCCGGGCGCCGCAGCCGAGGCGTCGGGCGCCCACGGGTTGCCCGACGCCATGAAGCCGCCCGGCGTCCGGGCCGACCCAGCGGGGTCGGCGTTGGACACTGGGCGGCTTTTCCGGCTCCCTGGCCTGACGCGCTGTCAGATCTTGAGGCGGGTGCGCGTCAGACGTGCGTCACGCGCGTCGCTCGCGCGGCACGCGGCATCGCCCGTAAAAACCGATACCGCGTGCGTGAAGAAACGCCGGCTCAGCGCCCCTTCTCCGCAGGCTCCAAAATCGCCACGCACTCCACATGGTGCGTCATCGGGAACAGATCGAACGCCCGCAGTGTCCGTACCCGGTAGCCGCCGGTGGCGAAGTAGGCCAGGTCTCGAGCCAGGGCCGCCGGGTCGCAGGCCACGTAGGCGATGCGGCGGGCGCCGAGGCCCGTCAGGTACTTCACCGTCTGCTTGCCCGCGCCCGCGCGCGGCGGGTCCAGGACGATCAGGTCCGCCTCGGTGATCTTCGTGCGGGGCAGGACCTGCTCGACCTTGCCCTGTTCGACGCGGACGCGGGGCAGGTCCGCCAGGTTGTGGCGGGCGTCCTCCACCGCGCGCTTGGACGACTCGATGCCCAGCACCGCGCCCTGCTCGCCCAGCCGCTCCGCGAGCGCACCCGCGAACAGGCCGACCCCGCAGTACAGGTCCAGCGCCATCTCGCCCTTGCGCGGCATCAGGCCCTGCATCACGGCGTTGATCAGGGTGTTCGCGGCCTGCGGGTGGACCTGCCAGAAGCCGCCCATGCCGACGCGGTACGTGCGCTCGTCGGCGTCCCGGCCCGCCCGCTCGCGGACGAACGCGCGGCCGTGGACGCGGTGGACGCCGCCGTCCTTCTCCTCCACGCGCAGCACCGAGACCGGCTTGTCGAGCTCCACCAGGGGCAGCCGGCCGCCGGGGCGCGGGGTCAGGACCACCTGGCGGTCGTGCGAGCCGGTCGCGGCGATCGCCTCGACCGACTCCATCTGCGGCCACTCCCGCTTCTCGACGCCGAGCTCGCTGACGCCGGGCGCCGCGATCATGCAGTGGTCGATCACCTGGACGTCGTGCGAGCGGTGCTTGCGCAGGCCCGCCCGGCCGTCCTCGTCGATCGCGTACTGCACGCGCGTGCGCCACGCCGGGACCTCGCCCGCGGGGAGCTTGTCGCCCTCGGCGGGGACGACCGTGCCGTCCCAGCCCGCCTCCTCGGGGGTCAGGCCGGCCAGCCGCTGGAGCTGCTCGGCGATGACCTCGCCCTTGAGGCGGCGCTGCGCGCCGGGCTTGGCGTGCTGCCAGTCGCAGCCGCCGCACTTGCCGGGGCCCGCGAACGCGCACGGCGCCTCGACCCGGTCCTTGGAGGCGGTGACGATCCGCACCGCGTCCGCGCGCAGGAAGCGGGAGTCCTCGTCGCCCTCCGTCACGCGTGCGACGACCTTCTCGCCCGGCAGCGTGTGCCGGACGAACAGCACCCGGCCCTGCTCCGTGCGGGCGATGCAGTGGCCGCCGTGCGCGACGGGGCCGACCTCGACCTCGTACTCCTGCCCGACCAGCGAGGACGGGGAGGAAGACGAGGACTCGGGCTCGTTCTGCATGACGGGGGACTCCAGGTGCCAGGTGCCAAGGGAAAGGGGGGGCCGCCGTCCTCGTACGGACGGCAGCCCCCCAGTCTACGTCCCCCGGGCACCCGCACCGGCCGCCCGCACCGAGCGCCGGGCCCCGGACGCGCGGACCGAGTGCCGCGCCCGGCCGCGGGAACCGCGTGCCGGAACCGGATGGCGGGGACCGAGTGCCGGGACCGGCCGCCCGTACCGAGCCCCCCCGGCCGCCCGCAGGGCCCCTCACCCCTTCCCGCTGGGCTCCTTCGGCCGCTGGGGGGCGACGGGGCCGCGGCGCACCGAACCCGGTGCGTTCCACTCCTGCCGCCTGCGGGCCCGCTTCTTGGCCGCCTCGGAGGACTGGAGCTGGTACGGGACCGACGTCACCATCACGCCCGGCGTGAAGAGCAGACGGCCCTTGAGGCGCAGGGCGCTCTGGTTGTGCAGCAGGTGCTCGTACCAGTGGCCCACCACGTACTCGGGGATGTAGACGCTGACCGCGTCGCGCGGGCTCTCGCGGCGCAGGCCCTTGACGTACTCGATGACCGGGCGGGTGATCTCGCGGTACGGCGAGTCGATGATCTTCAGCGGTACGTCGATGCCGCGCCGCTCCCACTCGTCCTTGAGCGCCTTGGTCTCCGCCGCGTCGACGCTGACGCTGATCGCCTCCAGCTGGTTGGCGTGCAGCAGCTTGGCGTAGGCGAGGGCGCGCAGGGTCGGCTTGTGGAGCTTGGAGACCAGGACCACCGAGTGGACCCGGGAGGGGCGCAGGTACTCGTCCGGGCGCTCCTCGGCGGCGGCGATCTCGTCGGCCACCTTGTCGTAGTGCTTGCGGATCGCGGTCATCGTTCCGTAGAAGATCACCATGCCCATCAGGGCGACCCAGGCGCCGTGGGTGAACTTGGTGGCGAGGACGACGACCAGGACCAGCCCGGTGAAGAAGGCGCCGAAGGTGTTGATCGCGCGCGAGCGGATCATGTGGCGGCGCTTGGCCGGGTCCTGCTCGGTGGCCAGGTGGCGGTTCCAGTGCCGGACCATGCCGGTCTGGCTCAGGGTGAAGGAGACGAAGACGCCGACGATGTAGAGCTGGATCAGCCGGGTCGAGTCCGCGCCGTATATCACCACGAGCAGGATCGCGGCCCCGGCCAGCAGCACGATGCCGTTGGAGAACGCCAGGCGGTCGCCGCGGGTGTGCAGCTGGCGCGGCAGGTAGCGGTCCTGGGCGAGGATCGAGCCGAGCAGCGGGAAGCCGTTGTACGCGGTGTTCGCGGCCAGGAACAGCACCAGCGCGGTGGCCGCGGCGAGGATGACGAAGAGGAAGCTGCCCTTGCCGAAGACGGCCTCGGCGACCTGGGAGATCACCGGGTTCTGGACGTAGTCGGAGCCGACCGGGACGCCGTTGTGCAGCAGGTCGGTGGCGGGCTTCTCGGCCATCCGCACCTTGGTGGCCATGGCCAGCGCGATGATGCCGCAGAACATGGTGACCGCGAGGCCGCCCATCAGGGCCAGCGTGGTCGCCGCGTTCTTGGACTTGGGCTTGCGGAAGGCCGGGACGCCGTTGCTGATCGCCTCGACGCCGGTGAGCGCGGCGCAGCCCGAGGAGAAGGCGCGCAGCAGCAGGAAGACCAGCGCGAAGCCGGCCAGGCCCTGGTGCTCGGCGTGGATCGTGTAGTCGGCCGTCGGGGCCTTCATCGTGTCGTCGAGGACCATGCCCTTGAAGGCGCCCCAGGCGATCATGATGAAGACGCCGCCCACGAAGACGTACGTGGGGATGGCGAAGAGCTTGCCGGACTCCTTCACGCCGCGCAGGTTCATCAGGGTGAGCAGCACGATCACGGCCACCGCGCACAGCACCTTGTGTTCGACCACGAACGGGACGGCCGAGCCGAGGTTCTCGATGCCGGAGGCGATCGAGACGGCGACGGTCAGCACGTAGTCGACCAGGAGCGCGGAGGCGACGGTGAGTCCGGCCTTGGGCCCCAGGTTGGTGGTGGCGACCTCGTAGTCACCGCCGCCGCTGGGGTAGGCGTGCACGTTCTGCCGGTACGAGGCGACCACGGTGAACATCAGCACCACGACCGCGACGGCGATCCAGGGGCTGAAGTGGTACGCCGACACACCCGCCACGGAGAGCACCAGGAGGACTTCTCCGGGCGCGTACGCAACGGACGAGAGCGGGTCGGACGCGAAGACGGGGAGCGCGATGCGCTTGGGGAGGAGCGTTTCTCCCAGCTTGTCGCTGCGCAGCGCCCGGCCGATCAGGATCCGTTTGGGCACGTCGGTCAGTTTGGACACAACAGAGAAGCGTAAGGGCTGCGTATTGACGCGGCCCACCCGCCACCCCCCATCAGTACGACAGAGCCGCCCACACGGCCGTGACCACCACCGCGAGCAGGTAGCAGCCGGTCGCCGCGGCGACGATCCGCACGCGCCGGGCGGCGTCCAGTCGCGTACGGGCGAGCAGCCACGCGAGCGCCGGCAGGGCCAGGACCGCGTGCAGGCCCACCCCGTGCAGCGGCTTCAGCGGCGCGGTCGAGGCGTAGGCCGCGCTCTGGTGGCCGGTGCGGGTCAGCACCACGCCCCGGGCGATCATCGCGGCGCCGGCGGCGAGCGCCACCAGCAGGACCGCGAATCCGGCCCGGACCGCGAGCGCCATCCCGGCGGGGCCCGAGGGCTCGGCGCGGAAGGCGGCCACCGCGAACCGGGTCAGGATCACCACCAGCAGGGCGCCGCCCGCCGCGAGCGCCATGGAGACGGCCGAGTCGAACGGCGTCTCCATGTCCAGGTGCGAGGGCACCCGCCGCCACGCCTGGAGGGTGATCCCGGCCACTTCCAGCACGCTGTCGGCGGCCAGCAGGACCAGCAGTGCGGCCCTGGTGCGCGCCCCGGTCCGTACGTAGGAGGTGACCCACGTCAGCGCCGCCAGGGTGAGGCCGAAGGAGAGGCCGAAGGTGGCGGGCTTGCGCCAGGAGACCGGGCCGTTCCAGGGGCCGCCCGCGACCGCGAACACGCCGAGGTGGAAGAGGCCGGAGGCGAACAGCACGGCCGCGGTCACCAGGGCGAGGCGCTCGGCGGGGGCGAGCCGGACGGCGGGGCGGCCGGTGCGTCGGCCGGTGGGGCGGGGGCTTGGCGGGAGTGGGGCGGGGGCCTGGTGGGGCCGGAGTGAACGCCCTGTCTCATTCATGCGTCTCAGCCTGCGCGACGGGTGTGCGGCAGGTCGTCGTCCGGGAGGAGGCCGGACGGCTGCGCCCGCGGAAGTACGGACGTGGATGAGTGCATCGCGCCGCTGGCCGCATAAGCTCGTCACCGGGCAACGCCGACAAGGAAGTATGTGAGGGGACGTGCACATCGTCATCATGGGCTGCGGGCGAGTGGGAGCCGCTCTCGCGCAGACCTTGGAGCAGCAGGGGCACACGGTCGCCGTCGTCGACCAGGACCCCACGGCCTTCCGCAGGCTCGGTTCCGGGTTCAGCGGGCGCCGGGTCACCGGTGTCGGCTTCGACCAGGACACGCTGCGCGAAGCGGGGATCGAGGAGGCGGGCGCGTTCGCGGCCGTCTCCAGCGGTGACAACTCCAACATCATCGCGGCCCGGGTGGCCCGCGAGATGTTCGGGATCGAGAACGTCGCGGCCCGTATCTACGACCCGCGCCGCGCCGAGGTCTACCAGCGGCTCGGCATTCCGACGGTCGCCACGGTCCGCTGGACCGCCGACCAGATGCTGCGGCGGCTGCTGCCGTCCGGCGCGGAGCCGCTGTGGAGCGACCCGAGCGGGGCGCTCCAGCTGGCGGAGGTGCACACCTCCACGGCGTGGATCGGTCACAAGATCAGCAAGTTGCAGGAGGAGACCGGGGTCCGCGTCGCGTTCCTCACCCGGCTGGGCGAGGCCGTGCTGCCGAGTTCCCAGACGGTGCTGCAGGAGGGCGACCTCGTGCACGTGATGATGCGTACGGACGAGGTCGAGAAGGTCGAGGCGGCCTTCGCCCAGGGTCCCGAGGAAGGCGGTCACTGATGCGCGTGGCGATTGCCGGGGCCGGCGCGGTGGGTCGTTCCATCGCGGGCGAGCTCCTGGAGAACGGCCACGAGGTGCTCCTCGTGGACAAGGCACCGACGGCCATCTCGGTGGAGCGGGTGCCGCAGGCGGAGTGGCTGCTGGCCGACGCCTGTGAGATCACCTCGCTGGACGAGGCGGCGCTGCAGCGCTGCAACGTGGTCATCGCGGCCACCGGCGACGACAAGGTGAACCTGGTCGTCTCGCTGCTGGCGAAGACCGAGTACGGCGTGCCGCGCGTGGTGGCCCGGGTCAACAACCCGAAGAACGAGTGGCTGTTCAACGAGTCGTGGGGCGTGGACGTGGCCGTCTCCACCCCGCGTCTGATGTCGGCGCTGGTCGAGGAGGCGGTGAGCGTCGGCGACCTGGTGCGGCTGCTGCGCTTCAGCCACGGCGACGCCAACCTGGTGGAGCTGACGCTGCCGCCGGAGTCGGCGCTGGCGGGCACCCAGGTCGGGGAGGTGGCCTGGCCCGAGGACACCTCGCTGGTCACCATCATCCGCGGCACCCGGGTGCTGACTCCGCAGTCGGAGGAGACGCTGGAGGCCGGTGACGAGCTGCTGTTCGTGGCCGCGCAGGCGCGCGAGGAGCAGCTGGAGGATCTGCTGTCGGTGCGGCGGGAGGACGCTGCGAGCTGACGCTCCCTCACGGTGGCGGAAGGGGCCGGGAGTACGGTGCGTACTCCCGGCCCCTTCGCTGTGTCCCGGTTGCGGGGCTCGCTTTGTCCCGGCTGCGAATTCCGCTGCACCTCGGCTGTGGGTCTCGCTTTTACCTCGTTTACCTCGACTGCGCATTCCGCTGTGTCTCGGCTGCGGGCCCGGCCGTGGCTGGTCGCGCAGTTCCCCGCGCCCCTGGGGGGCGCTACTCGCGGCCCTGCCCCCGTTCCCCGTGTCCCTACGGGGCCGCTTCCGCGGCCTTCGCCGCCTTCGCGGCTTCCTCCTCCGCCTCCATCTCCGCGAACACGTCGATGGGCGGCGGGGCCTTGGCCAGGAAGATCCAGGTCAGCCAGACCGCCAGCAGGAACGGCGGGATCTTCAGGGCGATCAGCACCCAGCCCAGCTGGGAGGTGTTGGCCCAGAAGTAGAGCGGGAAGAGGATCGCGCACTTGGCGAGCAGGATCAGGCCCCAGGCCCAACTGGCCTTCGCGTACGCCTTCTTGCGCCCCGGGTTGCGGGTGCGCCAGGACAGGTTCTCCTTGAAGACCGGGCCCAGCATCAGCCCGATCAGCGGGACCCCGAAGAGCGTCGTCAGCAGGTACGCCAGCGCCAGGCCCAGGGTGTAGAGCATGCCCGGCAGATAGAAGTCCTTCGCGTTGCCGGTCATCATCGCGAAGACGACGCCGAAGGCCACGCCGAAGACGCCGCTGAAGGCGTGCTTGACGGTGTCCTTGCGGATCAGCCGCACCACGACGAGCAGCAGCGAGACCGCGACGGCGGCGATCGCCGAGCTGTGCAGGTCCTTGTTGACCGTGAAGATCGTGACGAAGAGGAGCCCGGGGAGGCACGTCTCCACCATGCCCCGGACGCCGCCGAACGCGTCGAAGAGCGCGGCCTCGGTGACCGCCTTCGCGTCGGCGTCCGGGGCGGGGTGCGCGCGGTGCGCGCCGGTCGTGGTGGTCGGCTTGTCGACTGACGTCACCGGCTACTCCTGTCCGAGCGGTCGGAGTTCGTATTTGGGGTTGAACAGCACCCGTCGGCCGTGGCTCATCGAGATCCGGCCCGAGGCGATCAGCTTGCGGCCCGGCTCTATGCCCACGATCGAGCGCCGTCCAAGCCACACCACGTCCAGTGGGGCGGTCCCGTCGAAGAGCTCGGCCTCCAGCGCCGGGACGCCCGCCCTCGGGCGCAGGGTGACCGTCCGCAAGGTACCAGTCACCTTGACTATCTGGCGGTCGTCGCAGTCCGAGATGCGTGTGCACCCCGTGGCCTGCGTGTCCTCCTGCAGTTCCGCGGAGTGCAGCTCCTCCTGCGAGGTGGACAGCCGGTCGAGCATCCGGCGGAAGCGCCCCGCGGGCTTCTCGGTACGAAGGTCAGCACTCATACAGAAAGCGTACCGGCCCCCGCCGACAGCGGAGGTGGCCGAGGTCACCCGGCCCGCGGGGCCCCGCGGCGGCGCTCAGCGCTCGAAGCGGTACCCCATGCCGGGCTCGGTGATGAAGTGGCGCGGATGCGAGGGGTCCAGCTCCAGTTTGCGGCGCAGCTGGGCCATGTAGACCCGCAGGTAGTTGGTCTCGGTGCCGTAGGAGGGGCCCCAGACCTCCTGGAGGAGCTGCTTCTGGCTGACCAGCCGGCCGGTGTTGCGGACCAGGACCTCCAGCAGGTGCCATTCGGTGGGCGTGAGGCGTACGTCGCGGCCGTCCCGGTTGACCTTCTTGGCGGCCAGGTCGACGGTGAACCCCTCGGTCTCCACGCTCACCACGTCGTCGCCCTCGCCGCCGACCGGCTCGGCGCGGCGCACGGCCGCCCGCAGCCGGGCCAGCAGCTCGTCCATGCCGAACGGCTTGGTGACGTAGTCGTCGGCGCCCGCGTCCAGCGCCTCGACCTTCTCGTCGGAGGTGTGCCGGGCGGAGAGGACCAGGATCGGCACCCGGGTCCAGCCGCGCAGGCCCTTGATCACTTCGACGCCGTCCATGTCGGGCAGGCCGAGGTCCAGGACGACCACGTCGGGGTGGCGGGCGGCGGCGAGCTGGAGGGCGGTCGCGCCGTCGGGGGCCGCGTCCACCTCGTACTTCCTGGCCTTGAGGTTGATCACGAGCGCGCGGACGATCTGCGGCTCGTCGTCCACCACGAGCACCCGGGTCATGCGGGTCCTGCTTTCTGTCGGGGAGGGTTCCGGCCGGGGGTCCAGTCCCCGGGGGCCGGGGCTCACGAGGTGACCTGGGCGGAGAGGTCGGCGACGACCGGGGCGGGGCCGGGCACCGCCCGGAGCGTGAGCACCATGGTCATGCCGCCGCCCGGGGTGTCCTCGGCGGTCAGGGTGCCGCCCATCGACTCGACGAAGCCGCGGGCGACGGCGAGGCCGAGGCCGACTCCGGCGCCGCGCGGAGCGTCACCGTACCGCTGGAAGGGCTCGAAGATCCGTTCCTTGCTCTCGTCGGGGACGCCGGGGCCCCGGTCGGCCACCCGGACCTCCACCCGCTCCCCCAGCGCGCTAGCGGCCACCAGGACGTGGTCGCCGACGGGGCTGTACTTCACGGCGTTCTCGACGATGTTGGCGACGGCCCGCTCCAGGAGTCCGGAGTCGACGGCGACCATCGGCAGCGTCTCGGGGATGTCCAGTTCGACGCTGTCCTCGGGCACGCCGCCGAGCGCCATGGGCACGACCTCGTCGAGGTCGATCTCGCGGATGATCGGGACGACCGTGCCGGTGTTCAGGCGGGACATGTCGAGCAGGTTGCCGACGAGGTGGTCGAGCCGGTCCGCGCCGACCTCGATCCCGGCCAGCAGTTCGGCCTCGTCGTCCTCGGACCATTCGACGTCGTCGGAGCGGAGCGAGGTGACGGCGGCCTTGATGGAGGCGAGCGGGGTGCGCAGGTCGTGGCTGACGGCGGCGAGCAGTGCGGTGCGGATGCGGTTGCCCTCGGCGAGCTTGCGGGACTCCTCGGCCTCGTCGACGAGGCGCTGGCGGTCCAGGACGACGGCGGCCTGGGCGGCGAAGGCGCCGAGCACCCGGCGGTCCTCGGCGGGCAGCACCCGTCCGCTCAGGGCGAGCGCCATGTGGTCGCCGACGGGCATGTCGACGTCGGCGTCCTCGGGGCGCACGACGGGGTGCGGGCCCGCGCTGCCCGCGCAGGTCCACGGCTCGACGTCGCCGGCCCGCTCCAGCAGCGCCACCGACTCCATCGCGAAGGTCTCGCGGACCCGCTCCAGGAGGGCGTCCAGGGTGGTCTCGCCGCGCAGCACGCTGCCGGCCAGGAAGGAGAGGATCTCCGACTCGGCGCGCAGCCGGGCCGCCTGGTGGGTGCGCCGGGCCGCGAGGTCGACGACGGAGGCGACCGAGACCGCCACCAGGAAGAAGATCGCGATGGCCAGGATGTTCTTGGGGTCCGCGATGGTGATCTGGTGGACCGGCGGGGTGAAGTAGTAGTTCAGCAGGAACGAGCCGAAGGCGGCCGAGGCGAGCGCCGGGAGCAGTCCGCCGAGCAGGGCCGCGGCGACGGTGAGCGTCAGGAAGAGCAGCATGTCGTTGGCGAGCCCGAGGTCCGCGTCCACGTTGGTCAGCAGCACGGCGAGGAGCGCGGGCCCGGCGACGCCGGAGAGCCAGCCCCAGATGCTGCGGACCCGGCCCAGCCGGGCACCGCGCGCCACCGGCAGGCCGCGCCCCTTGGCGACCTCCTCGTGGGTGACGATGTGGACGTCGAGGTCGGGCCCGGACTCGCGGGCCACGGTGGCGCCGACGCCCGGCCCGAAGACGTACTGCCAGGTCTTGCGGCGGCTGGAGCCGAGGACGATCTGGGTGGCGTTGACGCCGCGCGCGAACTCCAGCAGGGAGGCGGGCACGTCGTCGCCTATGACGTGGTGGAAGGTGCCGCCGAGGTCTTCGACCAGGGTGCGCTGGACCGCCAGTTCCTTGGGCGAGGCGGAGGTGAGCCCGTCGCTGCGGGCCACGTACACCGCGAGGATCTCGCTGCCGGAGCCCTTGGCGGCCATCCGGGCCGCGCGCCGGATCAGGGTGCGGCCCTCGGGTCCGCCGGTCAGGCCGACGACGATCCGCTCCCGGGCCTGCCAGGTGGAGCGGATGTTGTGCTCGCCCCGGTACTGCTGGAGGTACTCGTCGACCCGGTCGGCCACCCACAGCAGGGCGAGCTCGCGCAGGGCGGTCAGATTGCCGGGGCGGAAGTAGTTGGACAGGGCCGCGTCGACCTTGTCGGACTTGTAGATGTTGCCGTGCGCCATCCGGCGGCGCAGCGCCTGCGGCGACATGTCGACGAGTTCGATCTGCCCGGCCCGGCGGACCACCTCGTCGGGGACCGTCTCGCGCTGGCGCACGCCGGTTATCGACTCGACGACGTCGCCGAGGGACTCCAGGTGCTGGATGTTGACGGTGGAGACGACGTCGATGCCCGCCTGGAGGAGCTCCTCGACGTCCTGCCAGCGCTTGGTGTTGCGCGAGCCGGGCACATTGGTGTGGGCGAGTTCGTCCACCAGGGCGACGGCGGGGCGCCGCTCCAGGACCGCGTCGACGTCCATCTCGGTGAAGGCCGAGCCCCGGTACTCGATCTCCCGGCGCTGCACCTGCTCCAGGCCGTGCAGCATGACCTCGGTGCGCGGGCGTCCGTGGTGCTCCACGAACGCCACCACGCAGTCGGTGCCCCGCTCGACGCGCCGGTGGCCCTCGGAGAGCATGGCGTAGGTCTTGCCGACGCCCGGTGCCGAGCCGAGGTATATCCGAAGCTTGCCGCGTGCCATGGCCCCATTGTCTTTCAGAAGACTGCTGCGTACGCGGTGCCGACCTTACGTCCATCGAATCCGGCAAATCGGACCGGGGGGCCGTCCGACCTGCCGTATTGACACGATTCTGATGGGCGCGGGCGCTGCCGCACACGGGCGTCCCTTGGGTGCGGGCGCTGCCGCACAGGGGCGCCGGGCGCTCAGCCGTGGTCGATGATGCGCCCGTCGGCGAGCTCCAGGACGCGGTCGGCGAGCCCGAGGAGCTGGTGGTCGTGGGTGGCGACCAGTGCGGTGACGCCCTCGCTGCGCACGACCGCGCGCAGCAGCTCCATCACGGCGAGCCCGGTCTGCGCGTCCAGCTGGCCGGTCGGCTCGTCGGCGATCAAGAGGGCGGGCCGGTTGGCGAGGGCGCGGGCGATGGCGACCCGCTGCTGCTGGCCGCCGGAGAGCTCGCCGGGGCGCTGTTCGGCGTGGTCGGCGAGCCCGACCAGCCCGAGCAGCAGTTCCACCCGCGCCTCCCGCTCCGCCGGGTCGGCCTTGCGCAGCCGCATCGGGACGCCCACGTTCTCGGCGGCCGACAGGATCGGGATCAGTCCGAAGGACTGGAAGATGAAGCCGATGCGGTCGCGGCGCAGCGCGAGGCGGCCGTCCTCGCCGAGCTCCGTGAGCTCGGTGGAGTCGACGGTGATCCGGCCGGAGTCGGGCCGGTCGAGGCCGCCGACCAGGTTGAGCAGGGTGGTCTTGCCGGAGCCGGACCGGCCCTTGAGGGCGACGAGCTCACCGCGCGGCACCTCGAAGGACACCCCGCGCAGCGCGTGCGTGGCGGCGGCCCCCTCGCCGTAGGAGCGGCGCAGGTCCTCGACGCGGACCATGGGCCCGGTGCCCGGCTCTTCGGCCACGGCCACCCCGCCGCGCTCGCTGGTGCTCCCGCTCATGCCCGTTACCCCCGCTACGTACGTCGTGTGCCGGTCGGCGCCAGTATGTGCAGGCGGCACGCGTGGGGGCAATGTCCGGCGGCGGATCAATCCCGTCGACAGCGGAAGTCGGCGCCGCGAACGCCGACGGGCCGCACCCCGGCGAGGGTGCGGCCCGTCACTGCGGATCACGGGGACGCGCCGGACGGAACCCGCGCGTCACGTCCCGGGCGTCAGCGGACCTCGGTGATCTCCGGGCCGCGCTGGAGCTGGCCCATGCCGCCGGAGAAGCGCGAGCCCTCCTGCTCCTCCTGCTGGACGCCGTCGGGCATCATCTGCGCGTCGTCCGGCAGCTTCAGGACGATCGGGTCGCGCGGGGCCATCGGGCCCTCGCCGCGCACCACGACGGTGTCCTGGAAGATCTGCTCCAGCAGCCCCGCGGCCTGCGGCTGCACCGCGCCCTGGCCGGAGATCACACCGCGCAGGAACCAGCGCGGCCCGTCCACGCCCACGAAGCGGACCAGCTGGACGCCGTTGGTCCCGTCCGGGAGCTGGACCGGCACCTGCGCCCGCAGCTCCCAGCCCAGCGGGCCCTCGACCTCGTCGATGACGCCGCCCTGCTGGGTGATGCCGGAGGCGATCTCCTCGCGGACCTCGCCCCAGATGCCCTCGTTCTTGGGGGCGGCGAACGCCTGCAGCTGTACGGCGCTGTCGCGCAGCACGACGGTCGCCGCGACGATCGCGTCGCCCGCGACCTCGACGCGCAGCTCCATGCCGTCGACCCCGGGGACGAAGATGCCGCCCAGGTCGACCCGGCCCTCGCCGGGCTCGGCGACCTCTTCGATGTCCCACGGACCGTCCGGCCGAGGGGCCGGCGGCAGGTTCACCCGGCGCGGCCCGTCCTGGTCGGCGCTGTCGGCTTCGGCGTATTCGCCATCGGCATCGATGCCGTCGACGACCTGCTCGGCCTCGCCCGCCGCGTCCTCGGCGGATCCGCTCTTCTTGCGACGTCCGAACACGTCACTGTCCTTCCCGGTCGGATACGACCGAAGCGTATCGATTCCCACCCGTTGTGCCGCCCACGGCGGCATGACCGCCGGTGGAACCGAAGCCCCCCTCGGCCCGCGCCGAACCGGGAAGCTCCGCCACCTCGTGGAAGCGGACCTTCTCGACCTGCTGGACGACAAGTTGGGCAATCCGGTCGAATCGCTCGAACCGCACGGTCTCGCGCGGGTCGAGATTGACCACGATCACCTTGATCTCCCCACGGTACCCGGCATCCACCGTCCCCGGGGCATTCACCAGGGCGACACCGCAGCGTGCGGCCAGGCCGGAGCGGGGGTGCACAAAGGCCGCGTACCCGTCGGGCAGGGCGATACCCACCCCGGTGGGCAGCACGGCCCGCTCCCCCGGGGCGAGTTCGGCGGCCTCGGTGGTGACGAGGTCGGCCCCCGCGTCACCGGGGTGACCGTACGCCGGAATCGGCACGTCGGGGTCGATCCGGCGGATGAGTACGTCTACGGGGTTACGGCTCACGGGTTCACCTCGAAGGCGCGTGCGCGCCTGACCTGGTCGGGGTCGGACATGACGGCCTGGATCTCCTGGGGGCGGCCGTTATCGATGAAGTGGTCGACCTTCACCTCGATGAAGAGGGCGTCGGCCCGGACCGCCACCGGCCCGTCGGGCCCGCCTATCCGCCCGGTCGCCGAGGAGTAGATCTTGCGGCCCGCGACGGCGGTGACCTCGGCCTCCAGGAACAGCACGGTGTCCACCGGCACCGGCCGCACGAAGTCGGTCTCCAGCCGTCCGGTCACCGCGATCGTCTGCAGCAGCCAGTTCAGCGAGCCGAGCGTCTCGTCCAGCGCGGTGGCCAGCACCCCGCCGTGCGCGAGGCCCGGGGCGCCCTGATGGGCCGGGCGCACCGTGAACTCGGCGGTGACGGTCACGCCCTCGCCGGCCCGCGCCGCCAGGTGCAGTCCGTGGGGCTGCCCGTCGCCGCACCCGAAGCAGTGCTCGTAGTGCGCGCCGAGCAGCTCGCCGGGAGCGGGCGCGCCGGGGTGCCGCACCGGCGGCGCGGCGTCGGCCGGGGGCGTCAGGGACGCGGATCTAGCAGTCACAGGCGCAGACCTTACCCGCGGTCCCGGGCGCCGGTCGCGCCGTGCCAAGCTAGCTGTCATGCAGCCGAACGCCCCTCAGTACACCGAACGCCTCACCGCGCCCCGCTCGTGGTGGCTGATCGCCGCCCTGGTCGGGGTCGCCTGTGCGCTGATGCTGCTGCCGCTGGGCGGCCTGCCGCTGCTCGCGGGGCTCATCGGCGGCACGGCGCTGGCGGCGACGGCGGTCAGTTCGTACGGGTCGGTACGGATCCGGGTCGTCGCGGACACCCTGGTCGCGGGCGACGCCCGGATCCCGGTGACGGCGCTGGGCGAACCCGAGGTGCTGGACGCGGAGGAGGCCCGGGCCTGGCGCCTGCACAAGGCCGACCCGCGGGCCTTCATGCTGCTGCGCAGCTACATCCCGACGGCGGTCCGGGTCGAGATCACCGACCCCGAGGACCCGACCCCGTACGTCTACGTCTCGACGAGGGACCCGAAGGCCCTGAAGGCGGCCCTGGACGGCGTGCGCGCGGGCCTGTAGGGGCTGGGCCGCGGCCGGTGGCGGCTGGGCCGCGCCGGACCGCGACGCGGGGCGCGCGCAAGTGCGCGGCGGGCCCGGGACGGGCCGCGGCCGAAGGGCCGGCCGGGAAGCGGCGCGTCAGCGCCCGAGCTCCTTGGGGATCTCCCCCGGCCGCAGGGGATCGGCGGGCTGCTCCAGGGGGGCGAGCTCCGTGAGGGCCTCCCACGGCACCTGGCGCTTGCGCAGGTCCGCGCGGATGTGCCCGGCCACCTTCTTGGTGTCGCGCCGGTTCATGACCGCGCCCACCGCCGCACCGACCATGAACGGGGTCAGGTTCGGCAGATTGCGCACCATGCGCTTCATGATCTGCTGGCGCAGCTCCCGCTTCATCTGACCGCCGAGGGCGGCATTGAAGGTCGCGGGCCTGGTGACCTGGACGCCGCGCTCCTCGGTCCAGGACGTCAGATACGCCATGGAGCGCTCTTTGAGATTGCCGGGCGGTCGCATCCCGTAGACCTCGTGGAGCTCGGCGATCAGCTTCAGTTCGATCGCCGCGACCCCGGTGATCTCCGCGGCCAGCTCGGCCGGCATGGCCGGGGGGACGGGAAGCATCGCGGCGGCGCCGATGCCCGCGCCGACCGCCGACGTGGCGTTCGCCGCTCCCGCGATCAGCTTGTCCGCGATTTCCTCCGGACCCAGGCCCGGGAATTGTCCGCGCAGGGTCGTGAGATCACGGACGGGAATGCGCGGAGCGATCTCGATGACGCGGTCGGCGAGATGTCCGATCCCCGCCTTCGCACTCGCACCGCTCTTGCGGACGCCCTTCTTGAGGGCCGGGACGCCTTTGGCGGCGGCGGCCTTCCGCAGGGCGTCCAGGCGTCGGGCCCCGGCCGCGGGCCCCGCCTGGTCGTCCAGTACCGCTTCGAGCGAGGCCGGCCGGCCCCGCTCGTCCTCACGCGCGTGGTCGGCAGAACTCTCCGCCGGGAGGGCGGTCGGCTCGGTGGGTGCCCAAGCACCCCCTGCCGGGCCTGTGCCGCCCTGTGACGCCTCGGGCGTACCCGGGGCACCCTTTCGCCGGAACGGTCGCTTCCGGGGCGGTTCGGCGCCTTCCGCGCCTTTCACGGGCGTACCCGATCAGTCGCAGTCGCGGCAGATCGGCTGGCCGTTCTTCTCCCGGGCCAGCTGGCTGCGGTGGTGCACGAGGAAGCAGCTCATGCAGGTGAACTCGTCGGCCTGCTTGGGCAGGACGCGAACGGCGAGCTCTTCGTTGGAAAGGTCCGCGCCGGGCAGTTCCATGCCCTCCGCGGCCTCGAAGTCGTCGACGTCGACGGCCGAGGCGGACTTGTCGTTCCGCCGGGCCTTCAGTTCTTCGAGACTGTCGGAATCGACGTCGTCATCGGTCTTGCGTGGGGTGTCGTAGTCCGTTGCCATGTCGCTCTCCCCCTCTGGGTGGTTGCGGTGTCTCCAGCGCACGTAACGCGTGAGAGGCCGGACTTGTGCCCGACCCGAGGCGGAGATTTTGCCTCACATCAAGGTCTGTTACTCAATCGACACCCAGCCGCACTCCTCAAGAGTGATCGTCTTGGATGGCGATCGGGACCGTACACGGTCCGAATGTCGCACTTCACGGGCGCCACCCCGTGTACTTCCCGTGATCTCGCCCCCCGAAAACCCGGACTTTTCCCGGTTTTCCGGCGGTTGCCTTGATCACGGAGAGTAGATGGCCGGAAATTTGCCCCTGTGATTGATCACACACGAATATCTTCGGGACGGGTCCCGAAAATTCCGCTCAAAGCGAACTTCCGGACGGCATCGAAAAGCATCTCAGACGGGCAGGGTGACACGCATCACGAGGCCGCCGCCCTCGCGGGGCTCCGCGATGATACGGCCTCCGTGGGCCCGCGCGACGGATCGCGCGATGGACAGGCCGAGCCCGACGCCCTTGTCGCTGCCCGTCCGCTCCGTGCGCAGCCTCCTGAACGGCTCGAAGAGGTTGTCGATCTCGTACGCGGGAACCACTGGTCCCGTGTTCGACACCAGCAGCACCGCCTGGCCGTCCCTGAGCTCCGTGGTGACCGAGACCCAGCCGTCCTGCGGCACGTTGTAGCGCACCGCGTTCTGGACCAGGTTCAGGGCGATCCGCTCCAGGAGCACACCGTTGCCCTGCACCACCGCGGAGGCCCGCTCGCCGCGGATCTCCACCGCCTTGGCGTCGGCCTCGCCGCGGGCCTGCTCGATGGCGCGCGAGGCGACCTCGGCCAGGTCCACGGGCTTGCGGTCGACGATCTCGTTCTCGCTGCGGGCGAGCAGCAGCAGGCCCTCGACCAGCTGCTCGCTGCGCTCGTTGGTGGCCAGCAGCGTCTTGCCCAGCTGCTGGAGCTCTATGGGGGCGCCCGGGTCGGAGAGATGGACCTCCAGGAGCGTGCGGTTGATCGCCAACGGGGTCCGCAGCTCGTGCGAGGCGTTGGCGACGAACCGCTGCTGGGCCGTGAAGGCCCGCTCAAGGCGGTCCAGCATGTCGTCGAAGGTGTCCGAGAGCTCCTTGAGCTCGTCGTCCGGGCCGTCCAGCTCGATCCGCCGACTCAGGTCGGTCCCGGCCACCCGGCGGGCGGTACGGGTGATCCGGCCCAGCGGCGACAGGACCCGGCCCGCCATCGCGTAGCCGAAGGCGAAGGCGATGACGCTGAGGCCGACCAGCGCCATCAGCGAGCGGGTCAGCAGGCTGTCCAGCGCGTGCTGGCGCTGCTGCTGCATGCACCGGCCGATCGCCTCGTTGAACTCCTGGGGCGTGCCCGGGCTCGGCACCTGGCAGCCGCCGCTGGAGACCGTCACGTTCTGCCCGCCGAGGAGCTTGAACGGCGGGTCGCTGCCGTGCCGGAGCGCGGAGGCGGCCAGCAGGTAGATGATCGACAGCAGCAGGATGCCCGCGATCATGAACATGCCGCCGTAGAGCAGCGTCAGCCGTATCCGGATGGTCGGCCGCACCCAGGGGAAGGGCGGCTCGGCGCCCCGGGGGGTCCAGGTCGGCTTCGGCGGCGCGGCCGGCGGGGCCGGGGCGGCCGGGGTCGTGGGGGAAGCGCTCATCGCTCTCAGATCCGGTATCCCGAGCCCGGCACCGTGACGATGACCGGCGGCTCGCCGAGCTTGCGGCGCAGCGTCATGACCGTCACGCGCACCACGTTGGTGAACGGGTCGGTGTTCTCGTCCCACGCCTTCTCCAGAAGCTGCTCGGCCGAGACGACCGCGCCCTCGCTGCGCATCAGCACTTCGAGGACCGCGAACTCCTTCGGGGCCAGCTGGATCTCCTTGCCGTCCCGGAAGATCTCCCGGCGGTTGGGGTCGAGCTTGATGCCCGCGCGCTCCAGGATCGGCGGCAGCGGCACGGTCGTGCGCCGCCCCAGCGCACGTACGCGCGCGGTGAGCTCGCTGAACGCGAACGGCTTGGGCAGATAGTCGTCGGCGCCGATCTCCAGGCCCTCGACGCGGTCGCTGACGTCGCCGGAGGCGGTCAGCATCAGCACCCGGGTGGGCATCCCCAGTTCGACGATCTTGCGGCAGACGTCGTCGCCGTGGACCAGCGGGAGGTCCCGGTCGAGCACCACCACGTCGTAGTCGTTGACCCCGATGCGCTCCAGGGCGGCGGCGCCGTCGTACACGACGTCGACGGCCATCGCCTCCCGGCGCAGTCCGGTGGCCACCGCATCGGCGAGCAGCTGCTCGTCCTCGACGACGAGTACGCGCACGGCGCTTGTCCTTCCTGTGAGCCCTCGCGGGCCGCTTGGCCCCGGAGGCGGACCGTGGCCCGCCGGGGCGTTCTCAAGCCCTTACGGGCGGCTTCTTGGGCCACTGCGACAGTGACTGTGAGCTTCCATCCTGCCCCTTACGGCCATAAACCGGCGGTAAGACGGTGCCGTCGCACAGTCACCGCCCGACCTGCGCCTTCCCGGGGAGTTCGGGAATTGGCGGGATTCCCGGGCGAGTTGAGGTTTCTGCCGGACCGGGCGGGGGGAGGACGACTGCACACCCGCGATCACGCCCTGTATGTGGCTTGCCACTGCCTGCTGCGTGTGATCGTGACCCACCGTCGGCACACCCCCGTGCCACCGACCCATGACGAGGGGGCGCACCCATGGACGCATTCACCGCAGGGCTTCTGCAGCGCATAAGGGCCACGGAGTCGGACCTCACGCGGGCCCGAGAGACCGGAGACGACTTCCTCGCGGAGGTCGAGCAGGCCGAGCTGGACGATCTCCATCGCCTCGCCGCCGAACACGGCGTCGAGGTGGCGCTCACAGCACGCTGATCCGAACGGAACACGGACCCCCGGCGCCGCCTCGATGGCGGCGCCGGGGGTCCGTGCCGTGCGGGGTGCGGGCCCGGCGCCGACCGCTCAGTCGTGCCAGGCGCCGTGCTCCTCCAGGAGCTCCTGGAGCGGGCCGAACAGCTCCGGGGTGGCCGCGACCGTCAGCTCCCGGGAGGCCGGCTCGCCGGGACGGCCGCCGGTCAGGGCGCCCGCCTCGCGCGCGATGAGGTCGCCGGCCGCCAGGTCCCAGGGGTTGAGCCCGCGCTCGTAGTACGCGTCGAGCCGGCCGGCCGCCACGTCGCACAGGTCGATCGCCGCCGAGCCGCCGCGCCGGATGTCCCGGAAGCGCGGGATGAGCCGCTGGGCGACGGCCGCCTGGTGGGCCCGGACCGACTGGACGTAGGCGAAGCCGGTGCCGAGCAGGGACTGCTCCAGGGGGGCGGCCGGGCGGCAGCGCAGCCGCCGCTCGCCGAGGAAGGCGCCGCCGCCGAGCACCGCGCGGTAGGTCTCGCCGCGCATCGGCGCCTCGACCACGCCCGCGACCCGCTCCCCGTCGCGCTCGGCGGCGATGGAGACGGCCCAGGTGGGCAGCCCGTACAGATAGTTGACGGTGCCGTCGAGCGGGTCGATGACCCAGCGCACCCCGCTGGTGCCCTCGCTGGAGGCGCCCTCCTCGCCGAGGAAGCCGTCGTCGGGGCGGTGCTCGGCGAGGAAGCCGGTGATCAGCTTCTCGGCGGCGATGTCCATCTCGGTGACGACGTCGATGGGGCTCGTCTTGGTGGCGGCGACCGCCAGGTCGTCCGGGCGCCCGTCGCGCAGCAGCGCTCCGGCCCGGCGGGCGGCCTCCAGGGCGAGCGCGAGGAGCTCGGCGTTCTCGGCGGTGCGGTCGGGGTCGGTCATGCTCGCTCCTTACGCGTACGGGCTGTCGGCGCCGGCCGCGGCGGGCCGGGGGGCGCGGGCCGGGCAGCAGCCGACCGGGCACAGGTCGTGAGAGGGGCCGAGCGCGCCCAGGGCGCACCGCTCGACGGCCGCGCCGCGCTCGCTCGCGGCCCGCTCCAGGACCAGCTCGCGCACGGCGGCGGCGAAGCGCGGGTCGGCGCCGACGGTGGCCGAGCGGGCGACGGGCAGGCCGAGTTCGGCGGCCTTGGCGGTGGCCTCGGTGTCCAGGTCGTACAGGACCTCCATGTGGTCCGAGACGAAGCCGATGGGGACCATCACCACGGCGGGCGCGCCCCCGGCGTGCAGCGCTTCCAGGTGGTCGCAGATGTCCGGCTCCAGCCACGGGATGTGCGGGGCGCCGGAGCGGGACTGGTAGACGAGCCGCCAGGGCCGCTCGGCGCCGGTCTCCGCGCGCACCGCGTCGGCGATCAGCCGGGCCACGTCCAGGTGCTCGCGCACATAGGCGCCGCCCTCGCCGTGCTCCTCGGCCGGGCCGGAGGTGTCGGCGGAGGCGTCGGGGATGGAGTGCGTGGTGAACGCCAGGTGGGCGCCCGCGCGGACCTCCTCGGGCAGCGCGGCGAGCGCGGCGAGGACGCCGTCGACCATGGGGCGCACGAAGCCGGGGTGGTTGAAGTAGTGCCGCAGCTTGTCCACCCGGGGCGGCTCGATGCCCTCGGCCTCCAGCGCCGCCAGCGCGTCCGCCAGGTTCTCGCGGTACTGGCGGCAGCCCGAGTACGACGCGTACGCGCTGGTGGTCAGGACGGCGATGCGGCGGTGGCCGGCCAGCGCCATCTCGCGCAGGGTGTCGGTCAGGTACGGCGCCCAGTTCCGGTTGCCCCAGTGCACCGGGAGGTCCAGGCCGTGCTCCGCGAAGTCCTTGCGCAGGGCGTCGAGGAGGGCTCGGTTCTGCTCGTTGATGGGGCTCACCCCGCCGAACAGGAAGTAGTGCTGCCCCACCTCCTTGAGGCGCTCCCGGGGGATGCCCCGGCCGCGCGTCACGTTCTCCAGGAACGGGACCACGTCGTCGGGGCCTTCGGGGCCGCCGAAGGAGAGCAGCAGCAGGGCGTCGTAGGGAGCCGCTTCGGGGGCCGCTCCGGGAGCTTGATCGCGCAGATCGGACATGACACCGATCCTGCCATCCGCCGCCGCCGACCGGGGCGGCGGGAAACCGGATACGGGAGCGGCGGGAAAACCCCGTGCGTCCGGGGCGCGTCCCCGCGTAACTTCAACACCGTACGCTTTAGACGTTAAGTGCGCGGCGCCGGGCCGCGCACCGCTTGAGCCCGAAGCCGGAGCGCCCCATGCCCAGTCCCTACCGCGCGATATTCGCCGCCCCCGGCACCCGACAGTTCTCCGCGGCGGGGCTGCTCGGCCGGATGCCGCTGGCCATGCTCGGCATCGGCATCGTCACCATGATCTCCCAGCTCACCGGCCGCTACGGGCTGGCCGGAGCGCTCTCGGCGACCCTGGCGATGTCCGCCGCCGTGCTCGGGCCCTACATCTCGCGGCTGGTCGACCGGTACGGACAGCGCCGGGTGACCCGGCCCGCCACCCTCGCCGGGGCCGCCTCCGTGGGCGGACTGCTCGTCTGCGCCCAGCAGGGCGCGCCCGACTGGACGCTGTTCGTGTTCGCCGCGGCCAGTGGCTGCGTGCCCAGCGTGGGCGCGATGGTCCGGGCCCGCTGGGCCGCGCTCTACCAGGGCGACAGCCGGAGCCTGCACGCGGCGTACTCCTGGGAGTCGATCGTCGACGAGCTGGTCTTCATCGCCGGGCCGATCCTCTCGATCGGGCTCTCCACGGCCTGGTTCCCGGAGGCGGGGCCGCTGATGGCGGGCGGGTTCCTGCTGGCCGGCGTCTTCTGGCTGACCGCCCAGCGCGCCACCGAGCCGGTCCCGCACCCGCGCGAGCACCACACCGGCGGCACCGCGCTGCGCTCCCGGGGCCTCCAGGTCCTGGTGGCCACCTTCGTCGCCACCGGCGCGATCTTCGGCGCGGTGGACGTGGTGACGGTGGCCTTCGCCGACGAGCGCGGCCACAAGGCGGCGGCCAGTCTGGTGCTCGCCGTCTACGCGCTGGGCTCGTGCCTGGCGGGCGCCGTGTTCGGACTGCTCCGCCTCAAGGGCGCCCCGTCGAAGAGGTGGCTGGTGGGCGTGTGTGCGATGGCGGTGAGTATGATCCCGCTCCAACTGGCCGGGAGCCTGCCGTTCCTGGCCGTGGCGCTCTTTGTCGCGGGCCTTTCCATCGCGCCGACGATGGTCACGACGATGGCCCTCGTCGAACAGCACGTACCGCGCAGCAAGCTCACCGAGGGCATCACCTGGACCAGCACCGGGCTCGCGGTGGGCGTGGCGCTCGGATCGTCGGCCGCCGGCTGGGTGGTGGACGCCTCGGGCGCGCGCTCGGGGTACCTGGTGCCCGTCCTGTCGGGAGCGCTCGCGGCCGCGGTGGCGTTCCTGGGGTACCGCCGGCTGAGCACGCCGGCGCCTGGGCGGGAGGGGCTCGGAGCAGATGAGCGGAGCGAACAGCAGCACGTGGCGTAACTGGGCGGGGAACGTGACGGCGCGGCCGGCCCGGGAGGAGTCCCCGGCCTCCACGGCCGAACTGGCCGCCGCCGTGCGCCGGGCCGCCGAGGACGGGCTGACGGTGAAGGCGGTCGGCACCGGCCACTCCTTCACCACGGCCGCCGCCACCGACGGGGTGCTGATCCGGCCCGATCTGCTCACCGGCATCCGGGAGATCGACCGTACGGCGATGACCGTGACCGTGGAGGCGGGCACACCGCTGAAGCGGCTGAACGCGGTCCTGGCGCGCGAGGGGCTCTCGCTCACCAACATGGGCGACATCATGGAGCAGACGGTCGCCGGGGCCACCTCGACCGGCACCCACGGCACCGGCCGCGACTCGGCCTCCATAGCCGCCCAGATCGTCGCGCTGGAGCTGGTCACCGCCGACGGTTCGGTCCTGACCTGCTCGCCGAAGGAGAACCCGGAGGTCTTCGCCGCCGCCCGCATCGGGCTCGGCGCGCTCGGGGTGGTCTCCGCGATCACCTTCGCGGTGGAGCCGGAGTTCCTGCTCACCGCGCGCGAGGAGCCGATGCCCTTCGACCGGGTCGCCTCGGAGTTCGAGGCGCTCTTCACCGAGAACGAGCACTTCGAGTTCTACTGGTTCCCGCACACCGGCAACTGCAACACCAAGCGCAACAACCGCAGCGCCGGTCCCGCCGCCCCGCCCGGCCGGGTGAGCGGCTGGATCGAGGACGAGTTCATGTCCAACGGCCTCTTCCAGGTCGTCTGTTCGCTGGGCCGGGCCGTCCCCGCGACGATCCCCGCGATCGCCAAGGTGTCCAGCCGGGCCCTCTCCGCCCGTACGTACACCGACATTCCGTACAAGGTCTTCACAAGTCCGCGCCGGGTGCGGTTCGTCGAGATGGAGTACGCCCTGCCGCGCGAGGCCGTGGTGGAGGCGCTGCGCGAAGTGCGGGCGCTGGTGGACCGGTCGAACCTGCGGGTGAGCTTCCCGGTCGAGGTGCGCACGGCCCCGGCCGACGACATCGCGCTCTCCACCGCCTCGGGGCGGGACACCGCGTACATCGCGGTGCACATGTACCGGGGCACGCCGTACCAGGCGTACTTCACCGCCGTGGAGCGGATCATGACGGCGCACCAGGGCCGGCCGCACTGGGGCAAGGTGCACACGCGCGACGCCGAGTACTTCGCCGAGGCGTATCCGCGCTTCGGCGAGTTCACCGCCCTGCGCGACCGCCTCGACCCCGACCGGCTCTTCGCCAACGCCTATCTGCGCCGGGTCCTCGGCGACTGACGCCCTATCCGGCGGGCGGGGTCTGCCCCGAGCCCGCCGTCCGGCCGGTGTCCGGGGCGGACGGGCCGGGTCCGGGAGACGTCCCGCCGGTGGCGGGCGGGGACGAGGACGGCGGGGGCGTGGTGCCGCCCGAGGAGCCGGTGCCGCCGCCGGAGCCGGTGGAGGGGGACGGCGTGGGGGCGGGGGTCGTGCCGCCCGGCCCCGAGGTGCCGCCGGTGGCGGACGTGCCGTCGCCGCCCCGCCCGGGGTCCGGGGAGCCGGAGGGGCCGCCGTCGGTGTCCCCGGCGGGGGTGCGCCGGTCCTGCCGCTCGGGCTCGGAGTCCTTCTCAAAGGAGCCGCCGCCCCGGCCGCCGCCGGTACCGCTGACGACCGAGCCGAAGGTGGTGCCGCCCTTGCCGCCGCCGAGCTCGCCGCCGGAGGCCAGTTCGTACGCGGTGATGCCGCCCATGGCCACCGCGAAGACCACGGCCGCGCCGAGCGCGGAGCGCTTCCAGCCGCGCAGCCGGGAGCCGTGGACGGTGGCCGCGCCGAACTCGCCCTGCCGGACCTCCTCGTACGCGGGCAGCCCCGGGCGCTCGCGCCCGACGGACCTGCCCTGGACGGTGGCGTCCCGCAGCTGCTCGCCGGTGCGGCGGAACAGGTGCTGGAAGACGGTGCCGCCGCAGGTGGCCACGACGCTCACCACTCCGGCGCCGAGGATCGTCCCGTAGACACCGAGCTGGGAGGCGAGCACGGCCGCCGCGACCGCCGCCAGCGCGCTGCCCGCGACCTGGGGCACGCTCAGATCGAGCCGCTTTTCGTCCAGTTTCGTCCCGGTATCCGGCTTCTCACCCATGTACAGCCTCTGTTCGCCCTTCTCCGCCTGCTTGTACGTAGTGGGGACCTATGGGCGAAGCGAATAGTTCCGTTTCTGGCGATTCTGTGAAGCACGACACGTACGAAGTACGTGTCCATGCGGCGCGCGCGGTTCAACTCCCGCCCCCCGGGAGAAGTTCGGCGGCGCGGCGGTCCACCCAGGTGGCCCGAATGGAGTACTGTGGCGAGCCCTGGGCCTGGTCTCCCTCATGGGATTCCGGGGCCTGCGGGAGGGGGCCGAAAGCGGCACTCGAACCGGCGGCGCCGCGGCACCGCACGGGCGCCTGCTGCCAGAGCGACCACACCGGTCACTCTGCGTTGCAAACAGGTAACCGTGCCATAACGGCGTTCCAGGGCCCATGCCCGACACGCCGGGCAACTCGGCAAGGTTGTGGCAGGCTGCACCCGGGCAGGCCACACTCGACTAGCGGAAGCAGCGACGCAGGTGACGTCGGCAGGCACCACCCGGGAGGTCCCCATGCCCGAACTGCGTGTCGTGGCCGTCTCCAACGACGGCACACGACTGGTGCTCAAGGCTGCGGACAGCACGGAGTACACGCTTCCGATCGATGAGCGGCTGCGCGCCGCCGTGCGCAACGACCGCGCCCGGCTCGGGCAGATCGAGATCGAGGTGGAGAGCCACCTCCGGCCTCGTGACATCCAGGCGCGGATACGGGCCGGAGCCTCGGCCGAGGAGGTCGCCCAGCTCGCCGGGATCCCCGTCGACCGGGTCCGCCGCTTCGAGGGCCCGGTGCTCGCGGAGCGCGCCTTCATGGCCGAGCGGGCCCGCAAGACCCCCGTGCGACGCCCCGGCGAGAACACCGGCCCCCAGCTCGGCGAGGCCGTCCAGGAGCGGCTGCTGCTGCGCGGCGCCGACAAGGACAGCGTCCAGTGGGACTCCTGGCGCCGCGACGACGGCACCTGGGAGGTCCTGCTCGTCTACCGGGTGGCCACCGAGCCGCGCGCCGCGAGCTGGACCTACGACCCGCCGCGCCGGCTGGTCCAGGCCGTCGACGACGAGGCCCGCTCGCTGATCGGCGAGAGCGACGACACCCCCGAGCCGAGCTTCCCGTTCGTGCCGAGGATCGCCCGGCTGCCCCGGGACCGGCCGCTCGACCGGGCCCTGGACCGGCAGCTGGAGCGCCCGGCCCCCGTCGCGCCCGAGCCCGTCCCGGACGAGAGCGACTCGCTCACCAGCCTCCTGGAGGCGGTGCCGAGCTTCCGCGGCGACATGGTGGTGCCCGAGCGCCCGGCCGCGCCGCCGGAGCCCGACACCACCGCGCCCGTCGAGGAGCCCGAGATCGAGGAGCCGCCCGCCCCGGCGGCGTCGGCGGGCGCCGGAGCGGCGTACGCGGACGTGCTGATGCCGCGCTCGGTCAGCGGCCACCGCGACCGGCTCACCGGCACGACGGACCGGCAGGCCGAGGCGGACGGCGTCCGGCCCGGCAGGCGGGCCGCGGTGCCCAGCTGGGACGAGATCGTCTTCGGCACCCGGCGCAAGAAGCAGCAGGAGTAGCGGGGAGCGGCGGCAGCGGAAGCCGCCGCGGACGGACGGGGCGAGGGGGCCCGCGCCGGGCGCGGGCCCCCTCGGCGTGCGCGGTTACTGCGGGTCGGGGCCGGTGGCGACCGGGCGGGACTCGTCGGACGACCACTGCGACCAGGAGCCCGCGTACAGCGCCGCCGGGATGCCCGCGACCTCCAGGGCCAGCACCTCGTGGGCACCGGAGACCCCGGATCCGCAGTACACGCCGACATCGGCGCCGGACGCCCCCAGCGCCTTGAAGCGGTCCGCGAGGACCTCCGCGGCCAGGAAGCGGCCGTCGGCGTCCACGTTCTCGGTGGTGGGGGCCGAGACCGCGCCCGGGATGTGCCCGCCGACCCGGTCGATCGGCTCGACCTCGCCCCGGTAGCGCTCCCCCGCACGGGCGTCCAGGAGCAGTCCGGAGCGGGCCAGCGCCGCGGCCCCGTCCGCGTCCAGCAGGCCCACCGCGCCCGGCTCCGGCGCGAAGTCGCCCCCGGCCGGGGCCGGGACCTCGCTCGACAGCGGCCCGGTCCACACGGCGAGGCCGCCGTCGAGGACCCGGACGTCCGGGTGCCCCGTCCAGCGCAGCAGCCACCAGGCGCGTGCCGCGCCCCAGCCCTGCCCGCCGTCGTACACGACCACGGGCGTCCCGGCCGACACCCCGGCCCGGCGCATCACGGCACCGAACGCGGCCACGTCGGGCAGCGGATGGCGCCCGCCGGAGCCGGGCGGACCGGCCAGCTCCGCGTCGAGGTCGACGAAGACCGCGCCGGGCAGGTGCCCGGCCGCGTACTCCGCCCGGCCGTCGAAGGGGGCGGCACCGGCCGCCTTGGCGAGGCTGAGCTGCCAGCGGACGTCGAGCAGGACCGGGGGGTGCTCCCCCGCCAGCTCGGCCGCCAGTTCGGATGCGCTGATGATGGCGTTCATGGGTGCCATCCTCGCGCAGCGCCCCCGCCCCATGAAACGGCGGCGAAACGGATGAGAAACGTCAAAGCGGGCATCCTCCTGCGGGAACGCGCCAAAAGCGGCGCGGCCGGGGCGCGCTTCGCCGTCGGTGGTGCAAGCATCTGCGAGGGGGCGGGCGTCCGGCGCGGCCGCTCGCTCCTTGAGGGCGCGTTCTCACAGCGATGGTCCGAGGAGAGAGTCACGATGTCCCAGGCAGAGACCCGGCGGACGCCCGGCACACCCTGCTGGGTGAGCCTGATGGTGCACGGCCTGGCTCCCACCCAGGAGTTCTACGCGCAACTGTTCGGCTGGGAGTTCCGGCCCGGTCCCGCCTCGCTCGGCCCCTACGTACGGGCCCTCCTGGACGGTGCCGAGGTGGCGGGAATCGGCCAGCTCCCGCCGGACCGGCATCTGCCGGTCGCCTGGACCCCCTATCTGGCCACCGACGACGCCGACGCCACGGCCGAGGCGATCCGCTGCTGCGGCGGAACGGTCGGCGTCGGACCGCTGGACGCGGGGGACGCGGGACGGCTGGTGATCGCCTCCGACCCGGAGGGCGCGGTGTTCGGCGCCTGGCAGGCCGAGGCGCACGTGGGCACCGCGGTGGCGGGCGCACCGGGCACCCCGGTCTGGAACGAGCTGCTGACCCGGGAGACGACGGCGGTCGGCAAGTTCTACGAGTCGGTGTTCGGCTATGACGCCGAGGCGGTCGTCCCGGCCGACCTCGACCACCTCACGCTGCGCCTGGACGGGCGTCCGGTCTGCTCGCTGCGCGGGGTGGGCAACGCCCTGCCGCGCGACCGGGGCCCGCACTGGATGACCTCCTTCGAGGTCGCCGACACGGACGAGGCGGTCCACCGGGTCACCGAGCTGGGCGGCCATGTCGTGCAGCCGCCCGGACAGGGGCCGAGCGGGCGGGTGGCCACGGTGGCGGACCCCGAGGGGGCGGTGTTCACGCTGGTGCGCACCGGCGTGTGACGCGAAGCGCCGCACGCGCGCCCCGGACGGCTACGCGTCCACCGGCAGCACATCCGGCGACAGGGTCGCCGCACGCGCCGCCGCGGCCGTCATCCGGCGCCGGTGGTGACGGCGGCACAGCACCTCGTACCCGATCTCGTCCTCGGACTGGTTGACGTCCCCGACGACCACCTGCGCACCCTCGACGACCATCTCGCCGCCCCGGGTGCGGGCGTTGTGGGTGGCGCGCGCGCCGCACCAGCAGAGCGCCTCGACCTGGAGGACCTCGACGCGGTCGGCCAGCTCCACCAGGCGCTGCGAGCCGGGGAAGAGCTTGGAGCGGAAGTCGGTGGTGATGCCGAAGGCGAAGACGTCCAGGTCCAGGTCGTCGACGACCCGGGCGAGCTGGTCGATCTGCTCCGGCGCGAGGAACTGCGCCTCGTCGGCGATCACGTAGTCGCAGCGCCCGCCCTTGGAGAGGTGGGCGACCAGGTGCGCGTAGAAGTCGAAGCCCTCGGCCGCCTCCACGGCGTCCGTCACCAGGCCCAGGCGCGAGGACAGCTTGCCCTCGCCCGCCCGGTCGTCACGGGTGAAGATCATGCCCTGGAGTCCGCGCGCGGAGCGGTTGTGCTCGATCTGAAGAGCGAGGGTGCTCTTTCCGCAGTCCATCGTTCCGGAGAAGAACACCAGCTCGGGCATGGGAGGGTGACGGCCTTTCGGGTCCGCGCACGCGGGCGCGTACGAATGGGGGAAGTGCGGGAAGGGTTACGAGCGTACTTCGAGCAGGGGGACGAGCTGCTCGACGGGGGTCATCGAGCCGTGCATGCCGACCATGGCGGACTCGTGCGGCTCGTTGCGCGAGGCGGTGATCACCACATCGGCACTGGCCGCGGCGACGACGTCGCCGATCCGCCCGTACACCCGCTCGTCGCAGGCGCCCGGCGGGCCGAACCAGCCCGCGGCTATCGCCTCGTCGCGGCTCGCCACCCAGAACTGCTCGCCGAGCACCTCGCGCCAGACGGCGAGCACATCGGCCTGGGCGCCCGGGACCGCGTAGACGTGCCGGGCCCGGCCCTCGCCGCCGAGCAGGGCGACGCCCGCGCTCAGCTCCCAGTCCTCGTCGAAGTCGATCCGGGACTCCTCGTCGAACGGGATGTCGATCATGCCGTGGTCCGCGGTGACGTACAGCGCGGAGCGCGGCGGCAGCTGCTCGGCCAGGCGCTGGACGAGCCGGTCGACGTACATCAGCTGGCCGCGCCAGGCGTCGGAGTCCACGCCGAAGCGGTGGCCCTTGCCGTCGACCTCGCTGTAGTACGTGTAGACGAGCGAGCGGTCACCGGCGCCCAGCTGCTCGGCGGCGAGGTCCATGCGTTCCTCGCCGGTCAGCCGGCCGTGGAAGGTGCCGCCGCTGAGCGCGACCTTGGTCAGCGGGGTGTGCTGGAAGGTCGGCGAGGAGACCTGGGCGGTGTGCACCCCGGCCGCGTCCGCCAGCTGGAAGACCGTGGGGTACGGCTGCCAGGCGTGCGGGTCGGTCCAGGGCTTCCAGCGGAGCTGGTTCATCAGCTCGCCGGTCTCCGGGTTGCGCGCGGTGTAGCCGGGCAGGCCGTGCGCGGCGGGCGGCAGGCCGGTGCCGACGGACGCCAGCGAGGTGGCGGTGGTGGCGGGGAACCCGGCGGTGATGGGGCGGCCGGTGCCGCCGCGCGAGCCGCCGAGCAGCCCGTGCAGATAGGGCGCCTCGTCCGGGTGGGCCTTGATCTGCTCCCAGCCGAGACCGTCGATCAGGAACACGCAGTTCCGGTCGGCCGGGGTCAGCTCCAAGATCGCGGCGGCCGTGCCGGGCACGCCCATGCCCGCCGCGAGCGTCGGCAGCAGATCGGCGAGCGAGCCGCTGCCGTACTCGGGCAGGGGGGCGGTGTCGAGGGCGAGGGGCTCCGGGTCCTGCCAGGCGGGCTGGGCCATCAGCGGCCGGTCGCCGCGGTGGCCTCGGAGAGCGCCTGGGCGAAGTCCAGGGTCTGGCGGACGGTGTCCGGCCCGTCCCCGGCCTCGCTGACGCGCAGGCTGAGGTCGTCGGCCGTGGAGTTGCCGGTGTAGCCGTGGTCGGCGTCGCAGCCCGGGTCGCCGCAGGCGGCGGGCTCCAGGTCGATGCGGGAGACGGCGCCCCAGCCGATGGTCAGCACGACCTCGCGGGGCAGGGTGCCCGGGGTGTACGACTCGGGGTTGGCGACCACGCGGCTGACGACCACGGAGGAGATCCGGTCGAGCTTCACGGACTCGGTGGAGGTCGTCGCGTACGGGGTCGGGGAGCTGGTGTCCGCGTTCTGCTCGTCGGTGTGGCTGACGATGAAACGGTTGTCCGTCAGGACCAGGACGGTGACGTGGCGGCGGACCTCGTTGGCGTCGAACGTGGTCTCCTGGTGGACCAGGTACGACGCGATGGGCTCACCACCGACGGCGGCCTCCACCGCCTCGGCCACAAGGGCCGGGTAGTAGCCGCTGCGCTCGATCGCCGCGCGCAGCCCCTGGGTCATCGTGCCGGTCTTCGCCATGGGCTCCATCCTACGGGGCCTTCGGGCCCGCTCGTCTCAGTAGCTGGGCAGCCGCCTCGGCCCCAGGTCGGTGCGGGCGGGCGGCGGGGCGAGCCGGACGCTCGCGCCCAGCACGGACAGGCCGTGCGGGGCGACGACGACGGGCTCCAGGACCACGGAGACGACCTCCGGGTGGTCGTCGACCAGCCGCGACACCCGCAGCAGGAGCTCCTCCAGGGCCGCCGTGTCCACCGGCGCGGAGCCCCGCCAGCCGAACAGGAGCGGCGCGGTCCGGATCGACCGGACGAGCTCGGCGGCGTCCCGGTCGGTCGCCGGGACCAGCCGGTGGCCGGTGTCGCCGAGCAGCTCGGAGGCGGCCCCGGCGAGGCCGAACGAGAGCACGGCGCCGACCGCCGGGTCGATGGCCGCGCGCACCACGGTGTCGACGCCCCTCGGCGCCATCGCCTGGACCACCGGCTGGAGCTCCTCGGGCTTGCCCAGGGCGTGCGTCAACTCGGCGTACGCGCGGCGCAGTTGCTCCTCGTCGGCCAGGTCCAGGCGGACGCCGCCGAGGTCGGGGCGGTGGCGCAGGTGCGGGGCGGTGGTCTTGAGGGCCACCGGGTAGCCGAGGCGGGCGGCGGCGGCCACGGCGGCGTCCGGGTGCGGGGCGGGCAGGGCGCGGCGCACCCGGATCCCGTACCGGGCCAGCAGCGCCTCGGCCGCGTCGGTGCCCAGGGTGCCGCCCCGGGGGTCGGGGTCGGCCCCGAGCAGCCGCTCGATGTCGGTGGCGGCGCCGGCCTCGTCGATGTCCTCGTACTCCGGCACCTTGCCCTGCTCGGCGGCCTGCCGCCGCCACTGGCCGTAGCGGACGGCCTCGGCGAGCGCGCGGACCGCCCGTTCGGCGGCGGGGTAGGCAGGGATGCGGTGGGCGGGGGCAGAGGGGATGGGGTGGGTGGGGGTGGAGGGGATGGGGTGGGTGGGGGTGGAGGGGATGCGGTGGGCGGGGTCTTCCCCGCCCTGCTCCTTCCCGAGGCCCTCCCGGGGCGGGTCGAGGTGGGGGGTGCCCGGGGGCCGGGCTCCCGGACCTCCTGCGGGGCTCCATCCCCGCACCCTGCCGGGACCGACGGGGGCGGGCGCGGCGGTCGGGGCGGGCCCTCCGTGCGCGGTCGGGGTCTCTCCGTACGCCGTCGGGGTCGTCCCGGGCAGTGGTGCGCGGTGGTGCGGGGCGCGCGGGGCCGTGCTCGCCGCGTCGGCCAGGGCCTCCGCCAGGCCGCCGAGTTCCACGTGCACCACCGCCACCGGCTTCGCCGGGGCCG
The DNA here is from genome assembly GCF_041080675.1 of Streptomyces sp. cg36. Lineage (NCBI taxonomy): Bacteria > Bacillati > Actinomycetota > Actinomycetes > Kitasatosporales > Streptomycetaceae > Streptomyces > Streptomyces cyclosori. The sequence goes on from NZ_CP163520.1 coordinate 1,985,064, forward strand.
TCGCGGTGGCCCGGTGGAGGGCGGTGGCGAGGGCCTCGTCGGGATGGCCGGGCTCCCCCACCCAGGGGATCGCCGTGACGATCACCGCGTCGCACAGCTCGTCGGCGAGCGCCCGCGCCAGCGCGTCGCGGAAGTCGTCGGGTCCGGCCGCGGTGGTCAGGTCCAGGGGCGGCAGCGGGCGCAGGCCCTCGGTCAGACAGGCGTCGTACGTCAGCAGCCCCAGCGACTCGGAGTTGCCCAGGATCGCGACGCGCGGCCCGGCGGGCAGCGGCTGATCGGCGAGCAGGACGCCCGCGTCCACCAGCTCGGTCACCGTGTCCACCCGGATGACGCCCGCCTGCCGCAGCAGCGCCGAGACGGCCGCGTCCGGGACCCGGGTGACCGGGACCGCGTGGCCGGGCGGGGTGGATCCGCTGTGCCGGGCGCCCTTCACCGCGACCACGGGCTTGACCGCGGCGGTGCGCCGGGCGAGCCGGGTGAACTTGCGCGGGTTGCCGATGGATTCGAGGTAGAGCAGCACCACGTCGGTGTCCGCGTCCTCGTACCAGTACTGGAGGATGTCGTTGCCTGAGACGTCCGCCCGGTTGCCGGAGGAGATGAACGCGGACACGCCCGCGCCGCGCCGGTAGAGCCCGGAGAGCAGGGCGATGCCGATCGCGCCCGACTGGGTGAACAGGCCGATCCGGCCCCGGTCGGGCGGCTGGGGCGCCAGCGACGCGTTCAGCCGCACGCCGGGCGCGGTGTTGATGATCCCGAACGCGTTCGGCCCGATCAGCCGCATTCCGTACGAGCGGACCTGGCGCAGCAGGGCCCGCTGCCGGTCGCGCCCGGCCGCGCCGCTCTCGGCGTACCCGGCGGAGAGCACGACGAGCCCGCGCACCCCGTGCTCACCGCACTCGGCGACGGCCTCGGGCACCCGTTCGGCCGCCACGGCGAGCACGGCGAGGTCGACGGTCTCCCCGATCTCGCCCAGCGAGCGCACCGCCGGGACGCCCTCCAGCGCCGAAGCGTCCTGCGGCAGCGCCCGGTTGACCGCGTAGACGCGTCCGGTGAAGCCCGCGCCGAGGAGGTTGCGCAGCACCGTGCGGCCGACTCCGCCGGGTGCGCGGCCGGCGCCGATGACGGCGACCGAGCCCGGCGCGAGCAGCCGCTGCACCGAGCGGGCCTCGGCGCGCTGCTCCCGGGCGCGCTGCACGGCGAGGGACTCGGCGGTGGGCTCCAGGTCGAGCGTGAGGTGGACGGAGCCGTCCTCGAAGGAACGCTTCTGCTGGTAGCCCGCGTCCGTGAAGACCTTGATCATCTTGTTGTTGGCGGGCAGCACCTCCGCCGCGAACCGCCGGATCCCCCGCTCGCGCGCCACCGCCGCGATGTGCTCCAGGAGGGCGGAGGCGACCCCGCGGCCCTGGTGGGCGTCCTGCACCAGGAACGCGACCTCCGCCTCGTCGGCCGGGGCCGGACGGCCGCGCTGGTCGATCCGGTCGTAGCGGACGGTCGCGATGAACTCGCCGCCGACCGTCGCCGCCAGCCCGACCCGGTCGACGTAGTCGTGATGGGTGAAGCGGTGCACGTCCTTGGCGGACAGCCGGGGGTAGGGCGCGAAGAAGCGGTAGTACTTGGACTCGTCCGACACCTGCTCGTAGAAGGAGACCAGCCGTTCGGCGTCGCCCGGGGTGATGGGCCTGATCCGGGCCGTACCACCGTCGCGGAGCACGACGTCGGCCTCCCAGTGGGCCGGGTACGCGGGGTCCTGCGTCTTCTCCTGCGGAGCCTGCATACCGGCAGCCTACGGGTCGCGGGCCCGGTCCGGGCAGGCCAAGGTAGGGGGCACCGAGCACCGCGCGGGACATGAGAGAATGGTCTAGACAACCGTCAGAGATTTCGAAGGGCATCACCATGGCTGAGCGCCGCGTCAATGTCGGCTGGGCCGAGGGCCTGCACGCCCGCCCCGCTTCCATCTTCGTCCGCGCCGCCACGGCCTCCGGCGTCCCCGTGACGATCGCCAAGGCCGACGGCAACCCGGTCAACGCCGCGTCCATGCTCGCGGTGCTCGGCCTGGGCGCGCAGGGCGGCGAGGAGATCGTGCTGGCTTCCGAGGCGGAGAACGCCGAGGCGGCCCTGGACCGTCTGGCGAAGCTGGTCGCCGAGGGCCTCGACGAGCTTCCCGAGACCGTCTGACCCCACCCGGTCGGCCGATTCCCAGCCGTGCGTCCCGCATTCGGGGCGCACGGCTGTTTCCATTCCGGGAGCGGCTGCATTCGGGCGGCACCGAACGGACCGCGCAATTGCTCCTCCCTGTCGGGCGATCGCCCGTATACGGCAATCCGGTCACCTGTATACGGCGGCCCCGTCACCCTTTTCCAGCGGTCCCCCCGCCGGTATACGGCGGTCCCGTCACGCGCGGACGGCCGCGTTGTTCACGGCATGTTGCGAACTCCTCACACCGTCGGCCGCGCGCAGCCGATAGGCGGAAAAGGAACGCTCCGCGTGGAGCGCGGTGAGCGACCTTGCGCGCTCGGCGTCGCCGCGCGCCACCGCGTCCACGATCGCCCCGTGCTCCGCCCAGCACTCCCGGGGCAGCGCGGGCCGCTCCAGCACGTACATCCAGGCCACCTTGTGCCGCAGCTGGGTGAGCAGCGCGATCAGGCCGGCGCTGCCGGACGCCTGGGCCAGCGTCTCGTGGAACCAGCCGCCCAGCGCGCGCAGGTCCTCCCCCTGGGCCCGCCGCACCCGCTCCTGGCCCAGCCGCACCAGGCCGCGCAGCACCTTGAGATGGGCCTCGGTGCGCCGTCCGGCGGCCCGCGCGGCGGCCAGCGGCTCCAGCAGCACCCGCATTTCGAGCAGGTCGGCGGCCTCCTGCGCGCTGGGCTCGGCCACACAGGCCCCGGCATGGCGGCGGGTGGTCACGAACCCCTCGGACTCCAGGGTGCGCAGCGCCTCGCGGACCGGGACGCGCGAAACCCCGTAACGCCGGGCGAGTACTTCCTCGGTGAGCCTGCTGCCGCGTGCGAAGGTGCCCGCCACGATGTCGTCGCGGATTGCCGTGCAGACCGATTGCGCCGCGATGCGCATGACCGAACCTCCGCCTTGATCCCCGCGAAACGCGGTCGTCCGACGCCTGTTCGGCGACTCTATTCGAGCGCGTGTTAATTCCCGGTGACATGAGGTAATCGGGGGATATCTTCTGGCCACGGCCGGAGCCCCCGGCCGGGAAATCGGCCGGGGGCTCCGGTGGGTGTCGCGGGGCGGCGGGCAGGAGCCCGCCGAAAGGGCGTCAGACGTTGACGCCGTGCGCGCGCAGATACGCGATCGGGTCCATGTCCGAGCCGTACGACGGCGAGGTGCGGGCCTCGAAGTGCAGGTGCGGGCCGGTGGTGTTGCCGGTGTTGCCGGAGAGGCCGATCTGCTGGCCCGGCTCGACGTGCTGGCCGACGGCCACGAGGATGGACGACAGGTGGCCGTACTGGGTGTACGTGCCGTCGTTCATCCGGATCACGATGTTGTTGCCGTACGCGCCGCCCCAGCCCGCCTCGACGACGGTGCCCAGGCCGACCGAGTGCACCGAGGTGCCCTCGCCGGCGTGGAAGTCGATGCCGGTGTGGCTGCCGGAGGACCAGATCGAGCCGCCGGTCTTGTAGCCGGTGGAGACGTAGCTGCCGTCGATCGGGGCGACGAAGGTGTTGAGGCGCTTGCGCTCGGCCTCACGCGCGGCACGCTCGCGGGCGGCGCGCTCCTCCTTCGCCTTCGCCTCGGCCTTGCGCTTCGCCTCGGCGGCGGCGCGGGCCTTGTCGGCGGCCTGCTTCTGGGCGGCGGCCTGGGCGTCGATGCGGTCGGCGAGCGAGTCGCCGATCACGATGGCCTGGGTGATTCCGGTGTCCTCGACGGAGGCGGCGGCCGGGGCCGCGCTGGTCTCCGCGGCCAGGGCCGGTGAGGCGAGGGTGCCCACGACTCCGGCGGTGGCGAGAGTGGCGATGCCCGCTATGTTCGCGCTCTTGCGCGACACGGCGCTCGGACGGCGGTGCTTCCCGGTGGCACGGGTGAACGCCATGAAGTGGCGGTGTCCTTTCCTTCCATCTCGCCTACCGGGTTAGCTGACGGGTTCGGAGCTGGAAGGTCTCCTACGGGCCCCTCCGCGGGCGGAGGCGTCCGATTCACCCCAGGGACTGAGTGGGTCCCCGGCTCCCCTGGCTCGCGCCAGTTGGGGACTCGGCGATCACTGCCCGGTGCCGCGGCTGCGACGGATGGTGACGGACAGCGCGCCCGACGCTAATCGCCTGATCTTTCAATCGCCAAACAGACACCACTTTTTGTAGCGCACGCCACACGACAGACAGGCAACCTCTCCAATAAACCGGACATAAGGGAGGACCCCGACGGAATCGCTTCCTCCGGGGTCCTCACCCGCACCACGCGCGCGTGCGCGGCGATCCGCTCAATCAGCCCGCGACTACGGTCACTTCACCGATGCCGAGCGCCTTGACCGGCTCCTCGATCTGCGCCGCGTCGCCCACCAGAACCGTCACCAGACGGTCCACCGGGAAGGCGCTGACGACCGCCGCGGTGGCCTCCACGGTGCCCGTGTCGGCCAGCTGCGCGTACAGCCGCGCCTGGAAGTCGTCCGGCAGGTGCTGCTCGACCTGGTCGGCCAGCGTCCCCGCGACCGCCGCCGCCGTCTCGTACTTCAGCGGGGCCACGCCCACCAGGTTCTGCACGGCCGTCTCGCGCTCGGCGTCGGTCAGCCCCTCGGCGGCGAGCCTGCGCAGCACCGTCCACAGGTCGTCCAGCGCCGGACCGGTGTTGGGGGTGTCCACCGAGCCGCTGATGGCGAGCATGGCGGCACCGGTGCCCTCCGCGCCCGAACGCAGCACCTGGCCGTAGGCCCGCACGCCGTACGTGTAGCCCTTCTCCTCGCGCAGGACGCGGTCCAGGCGGGAGGTGAGCGTGCCGCCCAGGCAGTACGTCCCGAGGACCTGGGCGGGCCAGACGCGGTCGTGGCGGTCCGGGCCGACCCGGCCGATCAGCAGCTGCGTCTGGACGGCGCCCGGGCGGTCCACGATGACGACCCGGCCGGTGTCGTCGGCGGTCACCGGCGGCATCGGGCGCTCCTCGGCCGCGGTGCCCGTCCAGGCGCCCAGGGTGTCCGCCAGGATCGCGTCCAGGTCGGTGGCGCCCAGATCGCCCACGACGACCGCGGTGGCCGCCGCCGGGCGCACGTACGCCTCGTAGAAGGCCCGGACGGCAGAGGCGTCGATGCGGGTGACGGTCTCCTCGGTGCCCTGGCGCGGGCGCGACATGCGCGCGGTGGCCGGGAACAGCTCCCGGGAGAGCTGCTGGGCGGCGCGGCGCGCCGGGTTGGCCAGCTCGTGCGGGATCTCGTCGAGCCGGTTGCGCACCAGCCGGTCGACCTCGGCGTCGGCGAACGCGGGCGCGCGCAGCGCCTCGGCGAGCAGCCCGAGCGCCTTGGCGAGCCGGGAGACCGGCACCTCCAGGGAGACCCGCACGCCCGGGTGGTCCGCGTGCGCGTCCAGGGTGGCGCCGCAGCGCTCCAGGTCGGCGGCGAACTCCTCGGCGGAGCGCTTGTCGGTGCCCTCGGAGAGCGCGCGCGCCATGATGGTGGCGACGCCGTCCAGACCGGCCGGCTCGGCGTCCAGCGGGGCCGCGAGGAAGACCTCCACGGCCACGACCTGCTGGCCGGGACGGTCGCAGCGCAGCACCGTGAGCCCATTGGCGAGGGTCTCGCGGCCGGGGGCCGGGAACGCCCAGGGGCGCGCGGTGCCCGCGGTCGGCTGCGGGTGGAACTGCATGGTCACGCCGGTCTCGCTCACTGCTCTGCTCCCTCTGCGTCCGCGTCGGCCGCGGCCTCGTCCTCGGCGCCGGTCGGCTCGTAGACCAGCACCGCCCTGTTGTCCGGGCGCAGGGTGGCCCGGGCCGCGTCCCGCACCTCCTCGGCGGTGACGGCGAGGACCCGGTCCACGGCGGTCAGGGCCAGCTGCGGGTCGCCGAACAGCACCGCGTAACGGCACAGTTCGTCGGCGCGCCCGGCGACCGTGCCCAGCCGGTCCAGCCACTCGCGCTCCAGCTGGGCCTGGGCGCGCTCCATCTCCTCGGCCGTGGGGCCCTCTTCGGCGAAGCGGGCCAGCTCGTCGTCGACGGCGGCCTCGATGTCCGGGACGTCCACGCCGCCGGACGTCTTCACGTCCAGCCAGCCGAGCGAGGGGGCGCCGGCCAGGCGCAGCAGGCCGAAACCGGCCGCCACGGCGCTCTGGTCGCGCCGCACCAGGCGGTTGTGGAGCCGGGAGGACTCGCCGCCGCCGAGGACGGTGAGCGCCAGGTCGGCCGCGTCGCACTCGCGCGTGCCGTCGTGCGGCAGCCGGTAGGCGGCCATCAGGGCGCGCGCGGGGACGTCCTCGTGGACGACCTCGCGCAGCTGCTCGCCGATCACACCGGGCAGCGCGCCGTCGCGCGGCGGCTGCTTGCCGTCGTGCGAGGGGATCGAGCCGAAGTACTTCTCGATCCAGGCGAGCGTCTGCTCCGGGTCGATGTCGCCGACGACGGAGAGGACCGCGTTGTTCGGCGCGTAGTACGTGCGGAAGAAGTGCCGCGCGTCCTCCAGCGTCGCCGCGTCCAGGTCGGCCATGGAGCCGATCGGCGTGTGGTGGTACGGGTGGCCCTCGGGGTAGGCCAGGGCGGTCAGCTTCTCGAACGCCGTGCCGTACGGCACGTTGTCGTACCGCTGGCGGCGCTCGTTCTTGACGACGTCCCGCTGGTTCTCCATGGACTCCTCGTCCAGCGCGGAGAGCAGCGAGCCCATGCGGTCCGCCTCCAGCCACAGCGCGAGCTCCAGCTGGTGGGTGGGCATGGTCTCGAAGTAGTTGGTGCGCTCGAAGCTGGTGGTGCCGTTGAGCGAGCCGCCGGCCCCCTGCACCAGCTCGAAGTGGCCGTTTCCGTGCACCTGGTGCGAGCCCTGGAACATCAGGTGCTCGAAGAGGTGAGCCAGGCCGGTGCGGCCCTTGACCTCGTGGCGCGAGCCCACGTCGTACCAGAGGCAGACCGCGGCGACCGGGGTCAGGTGGTCCTCGGAGAGCACCACCCGCAGGCCATTGGCCAGCCGGTGCTCGGTCGCTGTCAGGCCGCCGGAGCCGGCCTGGGCGGTGGCCGTGTGACCCATGGGCATGTACGTCCCTTCGATCGCGGTGAAGAAGTCCTGCCACTGTATGCAAGCGCACCGACACCTGGCGAAGTTCCCGGGTCGCGGTCGGCGTTGTCAGCGGGACGGTCCACAATGGTCGGCGTCAGGAGCAGACCTTTTGGTGTCGCTGAGAAGAACTCGTTGGTGAAGGAGCCACAGCCGCGATGGCCCGCCGCAGCACGAAGACCCCGCCGCCGGACGATTTCGAGGAGAAGATCCTCGACATCGACGTCGTGGACGAAATGCAGGGCTCCTTCCTTGAGTACGCCTATTCGGTGATCTACTCGCGGGCCCTGCCGGACGCGCGCGACGGCATGAAGCCCGTCCACCGCCGCATCGTCTACCAGATGAACGAGATGGGCCTGCGCCCCGAGCGCGGCTATGTGAAGTGCGCCCGCGTGGTCGGCGAGGTGATGGGCAAGCTCCATCCGCACGGCGACGCGTCGATCTACGACGCGCTGGTGCGGATGGCCCAGCCCTTCTCCATGCGGCTGCCGCTGGTCGACGGCCACGGCAACTTCGGCTCGCTCGGCAACGACGACCCGCCGGCCGCCATGCGGTACACCGAATGCCGGATGGCCGACGCGACCCAGCTGATGACGGAGTCGATCGACGAGGACACGGTCGACTTCTCGCCCAACTACGACGGCCAGGAGCAGGAGCCGGTGGCGCTGCCCGCCGCGTTCCCGAACCTGCTGGTCAACGGCGCGACCGGCATCGCGGTCGGCATGGCGACCAACATGCCGCCGCACAACCTGGGCGAGGTCGTGGCCGCGGCCCGCCATCTGATCCGGTATCCGAACGCGGACCTGGAAGCGCTGATGCGCTTCGTGCCCGGCCCCGACCTGCCGACCGGCGGGCGCATCGTCGGCCTCTCCGGCATCAAGGACGCCTACGAGTCGGGCCGCGGCACCTTCAAGATCCGCGCCACGGCGTCGGTGGAGAACGTGACGGCCCGCCGCAAGGGCCTGGTCGTCACGGAACTGCCGTTCACGGTCGGCCCGGAGAAGGTGATCTCCAAGATCAAGGACCTGGTCGGCTCGAAGAAGCTCCAGGGCATCGCCGACGTCAAGGACCTCACCGACCGCTCGCACGGCCTGCGCCTGGTCATCGAGGTGAAGAACGGATTCGTCCCCGAGGCGGTCCTGGAGCAGCTCTACAAGCTGACGCCGATGGAGGAGTCCTTCGGCATCAACAACGTGGCGCTGGTGGACGGCCAGCCGCTGACCATGGGGCTCAAGGAGCTCCTTGAGGTCTACCTCGACCACCGGTTCGACGTGGTGCGCCGGCGCAGCGAGTTCCGCCGCACCAAGCGCCGCGACCGGCTGCACCTGGTGGAGGGCCTGCTCGTCGCGCTGCTCGACATCGACGAGGTCATCCGGCTCATCCGGTCGAGCGACAACTCGGCGCAGGCCAAGCAGCGCCTGATCGAGCACTTCTCGCTCAGCGAGATCCAGACGCAGTACATCCTGGACACCCCGCTGCGCCGGCTGACCAAGTTCGACCGCATCGAGCTGGAGAGCGAGCGCGACCGGCTCACCGGCGAGATCGACGAGCTGACCGGCATCCTGGAGTCCGACAGCGAGCTGCGCAAGCTGGTCTCCACCGAACTGGCGGCGGTGGCCAAGAAGTTCGGCACCGAGCGGCGGACCGTGCTCCTGGAGTCGGCGGGCGCGCCGGTCGCGGCCGTCGCCCTGGAGGTCGCGGACGACCCGTGCCGGGTGCTGCTGTCCTCGACGGGTCTGCTGGCCCGTACGGCCAACGGCGAGCCCCCGGCCACCGACGCCGAGCGGCGCACCAAGCACGATGTGATCGTCTCCGCGGTGCCCGCGACCCAGCGCGGCGACGTCGGCGCGGTCACCTCGGCCGGGCGGCTGCTGCGGCTCGCCGTGATCGATCTGCCGCAGCTGCCCGACACGGCCTCGGCGCCCAACCTGTCGGGCGGCGCCCCGGTCTCGGAGTTCCTCTCGCTGGAGGCCGACGAGCGGCTGATCTGCCTCACCACGCTGGACGAGTCCTCGCCCGGTCTGGCGCTCGGCACCGAGCAGGGCGTCGTCAAGCGGGTGGTGCCCGACTATCCGGCCAACAAGGACGAGCTGGAGGTCATCGCCCTCAAGGACGGCGACCGGATCGTCGGCGCGGCCGAGCTGCGCACCGGCGAGGAGGACCTGGTCTTCATCACCGACGACGCCCAGCTGCTGCGCTACCAGGCGTCCCAGGTGCGTCCGCAGGGCCGTCCGGCGGGCGGCATGGCGGGCATCAAGCTCGCCGACGGCGCCAAGGTGATCTCCTTCGCGGCGGTGGACCCGGCGGCGGACGCGGCGGTGTTCACGGTGGCGGGCTCGCGCGGCACCCTGCTGGGCGACTCGGCGGCGACCGCCAAGCTCACCCCGTTCGACCAGTACCCGCGCAAGGGCCGGGCCACCGGCGGCGTGCGCTGCCAGCGGTTCCTGAAGGGCGAGGACATGCTGGTCCTGGCCTGGACGGGCGCGGCACCGGCCCGCGCCGCGGGGACGGGCGGCGCCCCGGTCGAGCTCCCCGAGCCCGACCCGCGCCGCGACGGCTCGGGCACCCCGCTCGCCCATGTGGTGACGGCCCTGGCGGGCCCGGCCGCGTAGCGGTACGACGGTACGTGGGCGGGGCCCCGGGAGCGGCGGATGCGACCGCTCCCGGGGCCCCGCCGTCGCTGGAGCCCACCCGGCACCCGGGCCGTCCCCGGCCGCACCCGGCGCCCGGCGCCCAGGCCCCCGCCCCCGGCGCCCCGCCGCCCGCGCCCCGCCCTCACTCGTCCGCGTCCGCCGGAGCCTCCTCCGTCTCGGCGCGCTGCACATAGCGCAGGACGCCCCACATGGCGGCCTCCTCGCCGTGGCTCTCCCCCGGGGCCGCGACCGTCGCCTCCAGGTCCTTGTGCAGGCCCTCCGCGTCGATCCCGGATCCGATGAGGACCAGCTGGGTCAGCCGCTCCTCGCCGGGCGGCCAGGGCTCCGGGTAGAAGCGCAGGAACCGGCCGACGGCGTGCACCGCGTACCGGTTGCGCGGGTCGGCGCCGCCGAAGTCGACGTAGCCCTTGATCCGGTAGAGACCGGCCGGGCGGGTGTCGAGGAACGCCATGAGGCGGCGCGGGTCCATGGGCGCCGCCGAGGTGAAGGCCACCGACTCGTACGCGGTGTGCAGATGGGCGCCGTGGCCGTGCCCGCAGCCGGGGCCGCACGCCCCTTCGTGCCCGGCGTCCTGCGCCTCGTCGTCCAGCAGGTCCTCGAAGGCCAGCTGCCCGACCCGCTCGGTGCTGGGGCGGCGGTCGAAGAAGAGCTCGGGGTCGACCCGCCCGTACGCCGCCTCGACGACGGACCCGGGCCCGGCCAGGGACGCCCGCAGCCGGTCGAGCGCTGCCGGGGGCACCCGGTCCGTCTTGTTGAGCACCACCAGATCGGCCGCCGCCAGGTGCCGCTCCAGCTCGGGGTGGCGCTCCCGCGTCGCCTCGTACTCCGCCGCGTCCACCACCTCCACCAGTCCGCCGTAGACCACCCGGGGGCTCTCGGCGGCCAGCACCATGCGGACCAGCTCCTGCGGCTCGGCGAGCCCGCTGGCCTCGATGACGACGACGTCGAGGCGGGCGGCGGGCCGGGTCAGCCGCTCCAGGTAGACGTCCAGCTCGCCGGCGTCCACCGCGCAGCACAGACAGCCGTTGCCGAGCGAGAGCGTGGAGTCGCCGAGCTGACCGGCCACCGTCATCGCGTCGATCTCGATGGATCCGAAGTCGTTGACGATCGCCCCGATGCGGGTGCCCCGGCTCGCCCGCAGCAGATGGTTGAGCAGCGTCGTCTTGCCCGAGCCGAGGAAGCCCGCGAGGACGATGACGGGGATCTGCTGGCTCGGACCGGTCGGGCTCACGGGGGTGACCTCTCTCAGGGGCGGGGGTAGGGGCGGGCGCGTCGGCCGCGGGCCGCGCCCGGACGCCCGGCGGACCGGTGCCTTCCGGGCCTGCGCCCGGTCCAGGATATGGGCCCGCGCCCGCACCCCCCGGCCGCGCGGGCCGGCGCCGCGCCCCTCCCGGATGCGCCCGAGCGCCCACCGGCGGCGGCCGGAACGCCCCGCCCCGCCGCCGGGGCCGGGCATCGCGCGCGGGCGGACCGGGCAGGTTCCGGGACCACACACGGGAGGCGCCATGACAGCCACGACAGCCCGCCCCGCCTGGCTCCGCACCACCGCGAAGGCCGCCCTCTGGACGGCCGTGACGCTCGCCGGGACCGCCCTGGTGAGCGGGGCCGCGGTCCTGGTCAGCGGCTGGCTCATCGACACCGTGCAGCGCCGCGAGGGCGGCCTGGACCGCGCCGAGGGCCGCAGCCAGATCGGCAACTATTTCAGTGCGGCGAGCGCCGTGTTCTCGGGTCTCGCATTCCTCATACTCGTGGTGGCGCTGCTGCTGCAATACCAGGAACTGCGCATGCAGCGCGCCGAACTCGCGGATCAGCGCGCCGAACTGACCCAGTCCCGCCAGGAACTGCACCGCAGCGCCGAGGCCAATATGCGCTCCCTGCACGTGCAGTTGACCCGTATGGCCATGGAGGATCCCTTGCTCGCCGCGGTGTGGAACGACTTTCCGGGTATCCCTCACGAGGAGGAGCGGCAGTACCTGTTCGCCAACCTGACGTTCGGCCATCTGCTCCTCGCCCGCCAGTGGGGAAGCTATTCGGACGAAGAACTCCGGGTCCACGCCCGGTCCTTACGGAGCAGCGAGCCCTATCTACGGTACTGGGCGCTCTCCAGGGAACGGAAACTCGCGCTTCCCGAGGACAGCCACGAAAGGAAATTGGCAGAGCTGATCGATGACGCGATCAGGACCACGCCGGGGCCGCCCGCTCCCCCACAGTAGTAACAGTCGTACGGGAGAAGAGACATGATCAGCCAGCACAGAACCGGACAGCACGCCGCACCTGTCACGGCGGCGCTCGCGGCGGGCGCCGTCGCCCTGGCGGCAGCCGTGAGCCTGGCGATCGGCGCCGGGTTCCACGCGCTCGCCCCGGCGGCCGGGGCGGCCTCGGCGGGCGGGGTCTTCGCCGGCCTCGCGGTGGCCGCCGGGGCCGCCGGACTCGCCCTCCAGCATCGGACACTGGCCCGCCGGCTCGCCCTGGCCGATCAGCACCGGCTCCATTTCGACCTGCTGAGCAAGGCCATGGACGACCCGGATCTCGCCGCCGTCCTCGACACGTTCACGGAAGAGGTGCCGCCGCGCAAACAGCGCCAGTTCCTCTATGCCAACGCGCTCTACAGCAATGTGGTGCACGCGTACCGGACGGGCTCCACGAGCGAGGTCGAGATCGGCGGGCATCTGCGGGTGATCTGCCGCAGTCCTATTTTCCGAGAGTACTGGGAACTCACCCGCCAGCACCGGGCCGTACTCGACCACTCCTCCCAGGAGGCACGGCTCGGCAGGCAGGTCGACGAGATCGTGGAAAACATCAGCCGGTTGAGGTAATCCTCACCAATTCCGTATGCGCACACCACAACAGCCGCGAGTCTGGTTGTCTGTCCCAAGTCCTAGAGTCCTCCAAGACATTGGAACGGTCCAGGTGGAAATCGTGCGCAGGGTCGGTGCCTCCCCGCGACAGCGCGGCAGCATGTCGGGGCAGACCTGCCCCGACATCTTCGAGCTGGCGAACGGCGACTTCGCCGTCATCGGAACGGACAGGACCGAGGCGTTGGAAGGAAAGCTGCCGAGCGATGCCGGGCGGGCGGATTACGAGCGCATTGTGGTGATCCCGCGCGCCACGCTCGTCCGCGCAAAGGCGGACATCCCCGAAAAGTAAGGAGCACATAAGCAATTCCCGTGCGGCGGGCCACTGGAAAGGCCCGCCCCTTTCGGCGGCGGTGCGGACGGCGGTCAGGGCGCCAGCCACACCGCCGTGTCCGTCGGCAGCCGCCCGGCCGCGTCCAGCGGTCCGCTGGCGAGCAGCAGTTCGGTGTGGTCCGGCAGCGGTACGGGGTCCGGCGCCAGGTTGACCAGACACACCGGCCCGGGCGGGCGGGCGAAGGCGAGCACACCGGGCGGGGCCTCCAGCCACGTCAGCGGCCCGTCCCCGAAGCCGGGCCGGGTCCGGCGCAGCCGCAGGGCCCGGCGGTAGAGGGCGAGCATGGAGTCCGGGTCCCCGGCCTGCCGGTCGGCCGCGTACCGCGCCCACTCCGGCGGCTGCGGCAGCCACGGCGTCCGCCACGGCTCGGCGGTCCACGGCAGCGGCACCCGGCAGCCGTCCCGGCCCGGATCGGTGCCGCCGGAGCGGAAGTGCATCGGGTCCTGGATGCGGTCGCGGGGCACCTCGGCCTCGGGCAGGCCCAGCTCCTCGCCCTGGTAGAGGTAGACCGAGCCGGGCAGGGCGAGCGAGAGCAGCGCGGCGGCGCGGGCCCGGCGGGTGCCGAGCGCGAGGTCGCAGGGGGTGTCGAAGCGTTTGGCGGCGAAGTCGAAGCCGGTGTCCGCGCGCCCGTAGCGGGTGACCGTGCGGGTGACGTCGTGGTTGGAGAGCACCCAGGTGGCGGGGGCGCCGACGGGGGCGTGTTCGGCGAGGGTGTCGTCGATGGCGGCCCGCAGCCGGTCCGGCTCCCAGGGGCAGGACAGGAAGGCGAAGTTGAATGCGGTGTGGAGTTCGTCGGGGCGCAGATAGCGGGCGAAGCGCTCGCTGTCGGGCAGCCACACCTCGCCGACGAAGACCCCGCCGTACTCGTCGGCGATCGCCCGCCAGGAGCGGTAGACGTCATGGACGCCGTCCACGTCGACGAACGGGTGCGGGCCTTCGCCCTCGGTGAAGTCGGGCAGCGCCGGGTCCTTGACGAGCAGCGCCGCCGAGTCGATGCGGACCCCGGCCACCCCGCGCTCGAACCAGAACCGCAGCACCTCCTCGTGCTCGCGGCGGACCGCCGGATGCGCCCAGTTGAGGTCCGGCTGCTGCGGGGTGAACAGGTGCAGGTACCACTCGCCGTCCTCGGTACGGGTCCACGGCGGCTCCCCCGCGAACTGGGACGGCCAGTCGTTGGGCGGCAGTTCGCCCCGCTCGCCCCGGCCCGCCCGGAAGTGGAACAGCGCGCGTTCGGGGCTGCCGGGACCGGCCGCGAGCGCGGCCCGGAACCACGCGTGCCGGTCGGAGAGGTGGTTGGGCACGATGTCGACGATGGTGCGGATGCCGAGGCCCCGGGCCTCCGCGATGAGCTTCTCGGCCTCGGCGAGGCTGCCGAAGGCGGGGTCGACGGTGCGGTAGTCGGCCACGTCGTAGCCGCCGTCGGCGAGCGGTGAGAGGTACCAGGGCGTGAACCACAGGGCGTCGACGCCCAGTTCGGCGAGGTAGGGCAGTCTGGCCCGGACCCCGGCGAGGTCCCCGGTGCCGTCGCCGTCGGCGTCGGCGAAGCTGCGTACGTACACCTGGTAGATGGCGGCCGAGCGCCACCAGTCATCCGGTTCGAGGGCGGCCACGTGCGGTCCTTTCGGGCGGCGGGGCGGGAGGGGCGGCGCGGCGGGTCAGCCCTTGAGGCCGCCCGCGGTCAGACCGCTCATGATGTTGCGCTGGAAGACCAGGAAGACGATGAGCGTGGGCAGGCTGGCCATGGCGAGCGCGGCCGTCAGCCAGTTCTCGGGGACGCCCTGGGCCAGCGAGTAGATGCCGACGTTGAGGGTCTGCCGGGAGGGGTCGGGCAGGGTGAGCATCGGCCAGAGGAAGTCCTTCCAGACGCCGACCACCGCGAAGATCGAGACGACGCCGAGGACGGGCCGGGAGACGGGCAGCACCACGGACCGCAGGGTGCGCAGGGGCGAGGCCCCGTCGATGGCGGCGGCGTCCAGCAGCTCGCGCGGGATCGAGTCGAAGAACCGCTTCAGCAGGAAGATGTTGAAGGCGTTGGTGACGGACGGCAGCCAGATCACCCAGGGCGAGTCCAGCAGATTGCGCCGGAAGACCGGCACGTCCAGCACCGTGAGGTACTGCGGTACGACGAGGACGGCCGCCGGGATCATCAGCGTGGCCAGCATCATCGCGAGGATCTCCCGGCCGAACAGGGGCCGCAGGCGGGAGAGCGAGTAGGCCGCGGCGACGTCCAGGACCAGCTGGAAGACCAGCGCGCCGCACGCGTACCAGAGGGTGTTGCGCAGCAGCCGGGCCAGGTCCATGACCTTCCAGGCGTGGGCGTAGTTCTCGGTGTGGGCGCCGTGCGGGACCAGGGTGGGCGGGATCCGGGTGAACTCGTCGGTCGATTTCAGCCCGTTGGTCGCCATCCAGTACAGCGGCCCCGCGAAGACCAGCGTGAACACCACGATCACCAGGGTGAACACGGTCCAGTAGACGGCCTTGCCCCGGGTCCGGCCCAGGGCCGCCGGTGAGATCAGGGTGCGTGTCGACATGTCTCCCGCCGTCCTCACTGGCCGTCGCCGTCGCGGCTCAGCCGTACGTAGGCGGCCGAGAACCCGGCGAGCAGGACGAGCAGACAGAGCCCGAGCGCGGCGGCGCCGCCGTAGTCGTTGAAGTTGAAGGCGTACTGGTAGATCAGATAGACCACGGTCGTGGTGGACCCCTCCGGGCCCGCGCCATTGGTCAGCAGGAACGGTTCGGTGAACACCTGCATCGTCGCGATGATCTGCATCAGGAACATCAGCGACAGCACCAGCCGGGTCTGCGGCACGGTGACGTGCCAGATCTTGCGCAGCAGCCCGGCCCCGTCCAGCTCCGCCGCCTCGTACAGCTCGCCCGGGATGCCCTGCAGCGCCGCCAGGTAGACCAGGGTGGCGCTGCCCATGTTCATCCAGGTCGCCGCGATCACCACCGAGACCATCGCGGTGCCGGTGGACTGGAGCCACTGCTGGGCGGGCAGGTGCAGCAGCTCCAGTACGCGGTTGAAGAGCCCGTACCCCGGGTCGTAGAAGTACTTGAAGAGCAGCACCGAGGCGACCGGCGGCAGCATCACCGGCAGATAGACGAGCATCCGCAAGTACCCCTGGCCGTGGCGGAGTTCATTGAGCAGCACGGCGACCAGGAAGGGCAGGGCGAAGCCGAGCACCAGCGCGAGCCCGGTGAACAGCAGGGTGTTGCGCCACGCCTGCCAGAACGCCGGGTCGTGGAAGACATGGCTCAGATTGGACCAGCCGGCCCAGGTGGTGCGCCCGCCCTCGGTCTTCTGGAAGGCCAGGACGAACTCCCGGGCCATCGGGTACCAGGAGAAGAAGGCGAAGCAGAGCACCGCGCCGATCAGGAAGCCGTGTGCGGTCAGCTGGCGCTTGAGTGCGGGAGGGGCCGTCCTCGTCATCGGTTCGCCAGGACCTGGTCGACCTGGGAGCGCGCGGTGGAGAGCAGCTTGTCGACGTCCGCGTTCCGGTTGGTCAGGACCCCGGACATCACGTTGTCGAGGACCTTGTAGATCTCCTGGGCCCGGGGCGGCTCGGCCTTGCCGGGCACCGGATGGTCGCGGTACGCGCGGAAGTTGGCCACCGGCATCGTCGCGTTGTCGGCGCGCGCCCGGTCGTCGGCGGTCTTGGTGGCGCCGAGGAAGAAGTTGGGCTGCGGCACACCGACCGGCAGCCCGTCCGCCTTGGTGCGGGCCCAGTCGAACTGCCCCTTGCCCGGCGAGAGCGTCTTGAGGTTCAGCCAGGCGATCGCGGCCTTGATCTTGTCGGGCGAGCTGCCCTTCTTGATCATGTATCCGTTGCCGCCGCCCAGGGTGGCCCGGCCGCCGGGGATCGGCCCCATGCCGAAGTTCTCGTACTTGGCGCCCAGTTGCTGGACCATGTACGCGATGTCGTCGGGCGCGGCGAGGAACATCCCCAGCTTGTCCGCGGTGATCTGCTTCTGCAGGTCGCCCCACTTCAGCAGCTGGGTCCTGCTCATGCTGGCGTCGGTCCAGCGCATGTCGTGCAGGTTCTGGACGACCTGGCGGCCGAGGGCGTCGTCGAACGCCGCCCTGGTCCCGTCGGCGGAGACCACCTCGCCGCCCAGGCCGTAGAGGGCGGCGGTGAAGTGCCAGCCGCCGGTGTTCTCGGCGCTGTAGTCGCCGTATCCGTACACCCCGTTGCCGAGCGCCGCGATCGCCTTGGCGTCGGCGCGGACCTCGGCCCAGGTGGCCGGCGGCTGGTCGGGGTCGAGACCGGCCCGGCGGAAGAGCGTGCGGTTGATCAGCAGGCCCATGCGGTAGTTGCTGGTGGGCAGGCCGTAGAGCTTGCCGTCGCGCTTGAGCACGCCGAGGACGTCCGGGTCGATGTCGGCGAGCGCCGGGACGGACTTCGGGGTGACGTAGGGGCCGATGTCGGCGGCGCCGCCGTTGTCGAGGACCTGCTGGAGATCGGTGAAGTACGTGTAGAAGACGTCGGGCTGCGACTTGGCCTTCAGCATCGCGGTGAACCGGGCGGGCTCCTCGCACTGGCCGGGCGTCGACTTCCCGACGATCCGGACGTTCGGATACGTCTGGTTGAAGGTGGCGACGTCCTCCTTCCACTCCTTCAGCTCGGCCGCCTTGGCGGCGGGCGGCATGCAGTCGATGGTGAGCGTGACCTTGGTCTTGGGGTCGAGCGGGGCCGCCGGGTCGGACGAACCGCCGCCTCCCGAACGGGTGTCGGCGCCGCCGCTGCTGCTGGTGCCGCAGGCGGCGAGGACGGTCAGGGCGGCGGCGCACAGCAGAGCGGTGGCCGGGGCGCGGCGGCCGGGGCGGATGCGGCGGGCGGGGCCGGTGGGGTGAGCATGGCCGGTGGGGCGGGCGGGGCGGAGCCGGATGCGTCTCATCGATGGTCCCCTTCGGGCTCAGCGTGACAGTGCCCCCGGCCGAGGGGCCCCGGGGCGCGGCACACTCAACCACCGACAGCAGATGGACGCAATATCTCGCGCTGAATTCGCAAATGATTGACAGCCCTCTGCACACAGAAGCGCGCCGGGCGAAGTCGCCCGGCGCGCAGGGGTGTTGGGGGATCCCGGCGGGAGGTCCGGTCAGCGCGGCGCCTGCGCCGTGGAGCCGCGCACCACCAGCTCCGGCTCGAAGAGCAGCTCGCCCGCCGGCACCACACCGCCCCCGATCTGCGCGGACAGCAGCTCCACCGCGGCCCGGCCCATCGCCTCGATGGGCTGGCGCACGGTGGTCAGCGGCGGCTCGGTGCAGTTCATGAAGGCGGAGTCGTCGTACCCCACCACCGACACGTCACGGGGCACGCCCAGCCCCCGGCGCCGGGCCGCCCGCACCGCGCCGAGCGCCAGCGGGTCGCTGGCGCAGATGATCCCGGTGACCCCGCGCTCCAGCAGTCTGGAGGCCGCCGCCTGGCCGCCCTCCAGGGAGAACATCGCCCGCTCCACCCGCTCCCCGGGCAGCTCCTCGCCGGACGCGGCGGCCAGCGCCAGGGCCGCGTCCAGCTTGCGCTGGGAGGGCACGTGGTCGGGCGGGCCGAGCACCAGTCCGATGCGGCGGTGGCCGAGCGAGACCAGATGCCGCCACGCCTGCTCCACCGCCACCGCGTCGTCGCAGGCCACACAGGGGAAGTCGAGCCGGTCGATGGAGGCGTTGATCAGCACGACGGGCACCTTGCGCTCGGCCAGCTGCCGGTAGTGCCCGTGCGGCGCCTCCCGCTGGGCGAACAGCCCGCCGGCGAAGACCACCCCGGAGACCTGCTGCTGGAGGAGCAGCTCGACGTAGTCGGCCTCGGAGACCCCGCCCTTGGTCTGGGTGCAGAGCACCGGCGTGAGCCCCTGCTGGGCCAGCGCACCCCCGATGACCTCGGCGAACGCGGGGAAGATCGGGTTCTGGAGCTCCGGCAGGACCAGCCCGACCAGCCGGGCGCGCTCACCGCGCAGCTGGGTGGGGCGCTCGTAGCCGAGGACGTCGAGCGCCGTGAGCACGGCCTGCCGGGTGGATGCGGAGACCCCCGGCTTGTCGTTGAGCACCCGGCTGACCGTGGCCTCGCTGACCCCGACCTTCTTCGCCACCTGAGCAAGTCGTCGCGTCATGCGCGCAAGAGTAGCGCAAGCCGTGCAAGCGGCTTGCGTAGCAGGGGGATGCCGCCCCGGGAGCCCCGGGGCGGCATCCGTCACGCCTTCCCCGCCCGCCTAGGGATTGATGTTGATCTTGAACGTGGACGTGGTGTTCCTGATGTCCTGTGCGTTGTCGGAGAGCTTCAGCCCGTTGAAAGTGACCTCACCCACCGCCGGTCCCTGGCCCGCCTCCGGCATCTCGTTCGCCCACAGCCCGAAGCCCGACTTGGCGTCGTGGGCGTCACCGCTGCGGTGGGCGCCGGAGACGCTGACGTTCGTCAGCACGGTGTCCTTGATCGGGAACTGCGGCTGCCCTCCCACGTAGTTGGTCTGGAACATCACCCCGCTGTACGTGGGGTCGATGATGTCGACATTGCTGATGCGGATCCCCTGGAACACCTTCGACGCCGAGAACAGCCAGATCCCCGGGAACGTCTGGGCGCCCCAGAAGTGGCCCCCCGACCGCTCGATGGTGACACCGTCGAACGTCGTGGGACCGGTGCCGAAGCCGTTCATCGGATACCCGAAGTCCAGCGAGCTCACCGTGATCCCGGAGTAGACCAGGGTGTCGGCGATCCGGATGTTGCGGAACGTGTTGTCGTAGCCGCCGTAGACCGCGACCCCGGCGGCCCGCCAGGTCAGCAGCGACGTCAGGTTCTCGTAGACGTTGTCCTTCTCGTCCGCGCCGCCCGCGTCGATCGCCGAGAACAGCGCGAAGCTGTCGTCGCCGGTGGCCCGGGACTCGTTGTTGACGACGTGGTTGCCCGTCGAGCCGTTCGTCATGTTGACGCCGTCGGCGAAGGTGTCGCGGATCCGCGAGTTCTTGATGGTGATGTTGTCGGTGTTGGCCCCCCAGTACAGACACACCTGGTGCTCGGCCCAGATGTTGTCGATCGTGATGTCCGAGACATTGGCGAAGTCGAACACCTTGCCCGGTCCGTCGATGCGCGAGGTGTAGTTGCCGAAGTACGCGAAGCCGCTGAACAGCGACCCCTTGGCCGTGCTGTCGGCCCGGAAGCCGATGTCGGTGTTCTCCTGGTCCGCGGGCGCGTGGAACCGGGTGAACCAGGGCCCGGCCCCGACCACCCGCACCGCCTTCCCGTACACCTGGAACTTGCTCGCCGTCTGGTAGTCACCCGGCGGCAGATAGACGCCCACCAGCTTGCCCGTGGTGTCCATCCGCACCTTGTCCAGCGCGTTCTGCACGTCCTGGTGGGTGAATCCGGCGGGCACCGCGTACGTCGCCGGGTCCGGGTCGGGCAGCACGCCCGCCTGCTCCAGGGCGATGAAGTCGACCGCGTACGTCGACCGGTTCGCCGCGTCCTTCTGCAGCCGGATCCGGCTGCCCTTGGGCACGGTGTCGCCGAGCAGCACGTTCGCCTCGTCGTAGACGTGCCGTGGCGCTCCCGCGCCCGGGGAGTTGCCGGGGCCGGTCTCCGCCCCGTACAGCCAGGCGTACTTCGACGTCAGGTCGACGGCCTTGCGGAAGGTGCCGTCGACATAGACGTCGAGCGTGGAGTCCTGGCCGCCGCCGCCCGGGGCGTCGGGCGTCGAGAACCGCGCGACCAGGGTGTTGGTGGGCGCCCTGGTCGTGAACTCCACATAGCTGCCCGTGCTGTTGAGGGTGACCGCCCTGCGTCCGGACGCCTCGCCCGCGAGGTCGCCGACGGTCCGGTTGGGGCCGATGACCGCGGCCCCGCCGCCCGTGACGCCGTCCTCGGCCTCGTAGGTGTCGTACGGCATGTCGGCGCCGCGCCCCACGAAGAACGGCCGGGTGCTGCTGTTGTTGGCGCGCTTCGCCGGTATCTCGTTGCTGTCGTCCGCGATCACCACCCTCACCGAGTACTTCCCGTTGGCCGCCGTCCAGCTCCCCAGGTTCACCGCGGGCGCCGTCGCGCCCGCCGCGATCACTCCGTCCACGGCGCCGGTGAACGTCTTCACCGGCGCGCCCGAGGCGTCCAGCAGGGTGAGCGCGACGGCGTGGGATCCGCCGCCGGAGGCCACCGTGCCCTGGTTGCGCACCGCCACCGCGAAGGAGACGGACTGGCCCGCCGAGGGAGCACCCGGGGACCAGGTGACGGCGGAAGCGGTCAGGTCCGAGGAGTCGACCGGCTTGATCACCAGTGGGGCGCCCGTGATGCTGTTGTTGGAGTCGTTCTGCTCGATGACGGTGTTGTCCGGATCAACGACCGCGCCCAGCGGATAAGTTCCCGCCTCGTGGGCGCCGATGTCCGCGGTCACGACCTGCGACGCTCCGGCGGGCAGCGCCGGGACGCCGGCCGTGCCCGCCGCGGCCCCGCCGAGCCGGAAGGCGACGGTGGTGGCGGGCGAGGCCGAGGTCCCCCGGTTGTGCACGGTCGCCGAGAGCGTCACGGCGTCCGACTCCACCGGCGCGGCCGGGGCGGCGCTCAGCGCGGTGATCTCCAGGTCCGGGTTGGGCGCGGGCACCCCGATCACCTGGAACTCGGCGATCTGCCCCGCCGTGGCACCGGAGTTGGCGGTGAACCTGAGCCGGACGTCGGCGACCCGGGCGGCCACCGGGACGGTCACCGTGTTCCCGCTCTTGGGGTCGAAGGCGTAGTCCTTGGCCGCGACGAGGCTCGTGTAGCCGCTCGCGCTCTGCTCCCGGCCGAGGACCTCGATGTTCTGGGTGCGGGCGCCCCAGCCGCTGTCGGGGTTGAGCTTCAGCACCACCGAGCGGGTGTCGGCGTTGGCGCCCAGCTTCACCGTGAGCGTGTTCGGATAGCTGTTGGCCGCGCCCTCCCAGTAGGTGGTCACGCTGTTGTCCACGGCGTTCTCCGCCACGAAGTTCTGGATCACCGAGGACGCGGCGACCGGCTTCCCGACCGCGAGGTTGGAGCCGTCGCCGTCCGAACTTCCGGTGCGGGTCACGGTGTTGCTGGCGCCGGACTGGTTGCCCGCCGCGTCCCTGGCCCGTACGAAGTAGGAGACGGTGGCGCCGGCGGGCCGGGTGTCGGTGTAGTCGGTGACCGTCCCGGCCACGCTCTTGAGCAGGGCGTTGTCCGCGTAAACGTCATAGGCGGCGACCCCGGTGTCGTCGGTGGAGGCGCCCCAGGTCAGCTTGATCTGCCCGCCGCCCGGTTCCGTGTAGGCGAGGGGGCCGGGGGCGGTCGGCGCCTGGGTGTCGCCGGTGTCGCCCTTGCGGGTGACGGTGTTGCTGTTGGGCGACTGGTTCCCGGCCGCGTCCTTGGCCCGTACGTAGTACGAGACGGTCGCCCCGGTGGGCTGGGTGTCGGTGTACCCGGTGGTGCTGCCCGGCACGCTGGTGCGCAGCTCGCCGTTGGCGTACACGTCGTAGCCGGTCACCCCGGTGTCGTCGGTCGCCGCGTCCCAGGTCAGGCTGATGCGGCCGGTGGCGGGTTCGGTGTACGCCAGGTTCTTCGGGGCCGTGGGCGGCTGGGTGTCGCCGGTGGCCGGGCCGTAGACCTCCAGCTCGGCGAGCTGTCCGGCGGGCTGCCCGGTGTTGGCGGTGACCAGGACGCGGACGTACCGGGTGGTGACCGCGTCGAAGGCGAGCGTCGCCGACTGGCCCGTGGCCGCGCCGAACTCGTACCCCTGGGAGGCCGTCAGGTCGGCGAAGTCCGTGCCGTTGGCCGAGCCCTGGAGCTTGAGGGTCTGGGTGCGGGTGCCCCAGCCGTCCGGCAGCCTCAGCACCGCTGTGTCGATCCGGACGGAGGCGCCCAGGTCCACCTGGAGCCACTGCGGCAGGGCGCTGCCCGCGCTCTCCCAGTAGCTGGACCGGTTGCCGTCGCCGGCGTTGCCCGGCACATAGCCCTGGGTGTGGCTGCTGGCGGTGAGGTTCTTGCCGAGGGCGAGATTGCCGCCCGCCGTGCCCGCGCCGTGCACCTCCAGCTCGGCGAGCTGGGCGGCGGGCCAGCCGGTGTTCGCCCTGATGTCGATCCGTACGAACCGGGTCCTGGCGGCGGGGAAACCTATCTTCACGGTGTTGCCGTCGGCCGGGCTGAAGCTGTACTCGGCCGCGCCGACCAGCGTGGTGAAGCTCGTGCCGTCCGCGCTGCCCTGGACCGCGAGGGTCTGGCGGCGCGCCTCCCATCCGGCCGGGAGGCGCAGGACGACTTCGTCCACGCGCGCGGTGGCGCCGAGGTCGGCCTGCACCCACTGCGGCAGGGCGCTGCCCGCGCTCTCCCAGTAGGTCGAGGCGTCGCCGTCGGTGATCTTCGCGGCGGTGTAGGGGGCGTTGGCGCTGGAGGCGGCGGCCGGTCTGCCCGCCGCCAGATCCGGGCCTCCGGCCGCCGAGGCGGCGAGCGGCGGCCGGACGGCCATGAGCAGGGCGGCGGCGACCACGGCGGCGAGGAGCGCCCGCAGCCGGGCGCGCGCTCGGGGTGGGGGGATTCTCATGGGACCTCGATCCGTGCGGCTCGATTTGTGCACTGAAAAACAGAGGTTTTTGCGCTGAGTGCTCAGAGAGTTGCAGAGATATGCCAAGGCGTCCATGGTTCCCGCCGCGGTCCGCCGCCTCCGTGCCCACCGCCCCACGCCCCCGGAACACTCGCTTTCACCGCCACCGGTGGCCGTTCCTGCGGGTTCTCAGGAGGTCCGACACGTGCCCGTAAATTCACCGCAAGCAATGCAAGCCGCTTGCGCGGGTGACGAACGCAATGTCGGCAGGCGCCGCCGGGCCGTCTACCGTGCATAGGCATGAGCGCCGTCCCCAGCCCGCCCGCACCCGGACGGCGGCGGTTCGGCTGGCCGCAGCGCGTCTTCTCCCAGGTGCTGCTGATGCAGCTGGCCATCGCCGCCGGCGTCACCGTGCTCGCCACCGGGCTCTTCCTCGCCCCCCTCAGCCACCAGCTCGACGACCAGGCGATGCGCCGGGCCCTGGCCATCGCCCAGTCCGCCGCCGCCCGGCCGACGCTCGCGGCCGACCTGCTGGCCTCCGGACCCGCCGCCGACGGCCCGGTGCAGGACGCGGCCGAGCGGATCCGGCGGGCCACCGGGGCCGAGTACGTGGTGGTCATGGACCGGCGCGGGGTGCGCTGGTCGCACCCCGACACCAGGCAGCTCGGCGGGATCGTCTCCACCGACCCCAGCGACGCGCTGGCGGGCCGGGAGGTCATGGAGATCGACAGCGGCACGCTGGGCCGCTCCGCGCGCGGCAAGGTGCCGCTGCGGGGTCCCGGCGGCGCGATCGTGGGCGCCGTGTCCGTCGGCATCGAGTACGACAGCGTGCGCGCCCGGCTGCTCGCCGCCATCCCCGGGCTGCTCGCCTACGCGGGCGGAGCGCTCGCCGCGGGCGCCCTCGCCGCGTATCTGATCTCCCGCCGCATCCAGAAGCAGACCCGTGACCTGGCCTTCTCCGACATCTCGGCGCTGCTGGCGGAGCGGGAGGCGATGCTGCACTCGATCCGCGAGGGCGTGGTGGCGCTGGACCCCGGCGGCCGGGTCCGGCTGCTGAACGACGAGGCCCAGCGGCTGCTCGGCGTCGGCCCGGAGGCCACCGGCCGCCCGCTGGACGAGGTGCTGGGCGGCGGGCGCACCACCGATGTGCTGGCGGGCCGGGTGACCGGCACCGATCTGCTGACCGTGCGCGGCCATCGCGTCCTGGTCGCCAACCGCGTGCCCACCGACGACGGCGGCGCCGTCGCCACCCTGCGCGACCGCACCGAGCTGGAGCGCCTGGGGCGCGAGCTCGACTCCACGCACGGTCTGATCGACGCCCTGCGCGCCCAGGACCACGAGCACGCCAACCGGCTGCACACCCTGCTCGGACTGCTGGAGCTGGAGATGCACGAGGAGGCAGTCGCGTTCGTCACCGAGGTGGTCGGAGTGCACCGGACCACCGCCGAACAGGTCACCGAGAAGGTCAGGGACCCGCTGTTGGCCGCGCTGCTGGTCGGCAAGGCCACCGTCGCGGCCGAGCGCGGGGTCGCGCTGCGCCTCACCGCCCAGTCGCGGCTCCCGGACCGGCTGGTGGACCCGCGCGGCCTGGTCACGGTGGTGGGCAATCTCGTGGACAACGCGCTGGACGCGGCGGCCGGTTCCCCGGACGCGGTCGTCGAGGTCACGCTGAGCGCCGAGGGGCGTACGGCCGTACTGCGGGTCCGGGACAGCGGGCCGGGCGTACCGGCCGGGCGGCGCGAGCTGATCTTCACCGAGGGCTGGTCCACCAAGGAACCGCCCGCGCACGGCGGGCGCGGGCTCGGGCTCGCCCTGGTGCGCCGCTTCGCCGAGCGCCAGGGCGGCCACGCGCGCGTGGCGGACGCTCCGGAGGGCGGCGCCGAGTTCACCGTGGTGCTCCCGGAGGCACTGCGCGAGGCCCTGCCGCAGGAGGCACGATGACCCGCTCCACCGGGCCGGGCGCGCCCATCGACGTCCTCGTGGTGGACGACGACGTCCGGGTCGCCGACATCAATGCCGCGTACGCCGCGAAGGTTCCCGGGTTCCGGGTGGTCGCGAAGGCGCATTCGGCCGCGCAGGCGCTCGCGTACCTGGCCGAGCGCCCCGTCGATCTCGTCCTGCTCGACCACTATCTGCCGGACGAGAACGGCCTGGCCGTCGTGCGCGAACTGCGGCGGCTCGGCCACCACACCGACGTGATCATGGTGACGGCGGCCCGCGACGTGGCCACCGTGCAGGCCGCGATGCGCCAGGGCGCGCTCCAGTACCTGGTCAAGCCGTTCACCTTCGCCGGACTGCGCGCCAAGCTGGAGGCGTACGCGCTGCTGCGCCGCACCCTCGACGGCGGCGGGGAGGCCGAACAGGCCGAGGTGGACCGTTTCTTCGGCGCCCTCTCGGTCACCACCGAGCCCGATCTGCCCAAGGGCCACTCCCCCACCACCGCCGAACTGCTGCGCCAGGTGCTGCTCTCGGCCGAGGGCCCGCTCTCGGCGCAGCGGATCGCGGAGCGTGCGGGGGTGAGCCGCCAGACGGCGCAGCGCTATCTCAAGCTCCTGGAGCGGGTGGGCCGGGTGCGGCTCGGTCTGCGGTACGGCGAGACCGGCCGCCCCGAGCACCAGTACACCTGGACGGCCGGTCCCTGACCCCGGCCCGGGGCGTGGCGGGCGCACCCCGGGCGGATCGATCCTGCGAAGGCTGGGGGCAGGGGTCCTAGACCGCGCCCGCCCCGGTCAGGGACCGCACCTCCGTCTCCGCGTGGCGCGCCGCGTCCGGCGGCTCGGGCGAGGTCAGCGTGCCGAGCCAGCCGGCCAGGAAGCCCAGCGGGATGGAGACCAGGCCCGGGTTCTCCAGCGGGAAGAACTGGAAGTCCACCCCCGGGAACAGCGCGTGCGGACCGCCGGAGACCACCGGTGAGAGCACCACGAGGACCAGCGCCGGAACCAGTCCCCCGTACACCGCCCACACCGCGCCCCGGGTGGTGAAGTTCCGCCAGAACAGCGAGTACAGGAGCACCGGCAGATTGGCCGAGGCGGCCACCGCGAAGGCCAGGCCGACCAGGAACGCCACGTTCAGGTCCCGGGCGAGCAGCCCCAGACCGATCGCCACCGCCCCGACCCCGGCGGCGGCGACCCGGGCCACGGCGACCTCGCTGTGCGCCCTCGCGTGCCGCCGCCGCAGCGACGCGTACAGATCGTGGGCGACGGCGGCGGAGGAGGCGAGGGTGATCCCGGCGACCACCGCCAGGATGGTGGCGAACGCGACCGCGGCCACGACCGCGAAGAGAACCGTTCCGCCTGTGGAGCCCGGTCCGCCGCCCAGATTGAGCGCGAGCAGCGGCACCGCCGTGTTGCCCGCAGCGTTCGACGAGCGGACCTCGGCGGAGCCGACCAGGGCCGCCGCGCCGAAGCCGAGCACGATGGTCATCAGGTAGAAGCCGCCGATGAGCCCGATCGCCCAGACCACCGAGCGGCGGGCGGCCCGTGCCGTCGGCACCGTGTAGAAGCGCGAGAGGATGTGCGGCAGGCCCGCCGTGCCCAGGACCAGCGCCAGGCCCAGGCTGATGAAGTCCAGCCGCGAGGTCCAGCCGCCCCCGTACCTCAGCCCCGGGGAGAGGAACTCCTTTCCGTGGCCGCTCCGTTCGGCCGCGGTGTTGAGCAGCAGATTGACGTTCCCGTGGAAGCGCACCAGCACCAGCACGGTGAGCGCGATCGCCCCGGCCATCAGCAGGACGGCCTTCACGATCTGGATCCAGGTGGTGGCCCGCATCCCGCCCAGCGACACATAGATCACCATCAGCGCGCCCACACCGATGACGGTCCACGCCCGGGCGGCGCCGCTGGAGCCGCCGAGCAGCAGCGCCACCAGGCTGCCCGCGCCGACCATCTGCGCCACCAGATAGAGAACGGACACGGTGACCGAGGAAGTTCCCGCCGCGATCCGCACCGGCCGCTCGCTCATCCGGGCGGCGACCACGTCCGCCAGGGTGAACCGCCCGCAGTTGCGGACCAGTTCGGCCACCAGGAGCAGCACCACCAGCCACGCGACCAGGAAGCCCACGGAGTAGAGCATCCCGTCGTAGCCGAACAGGGCGATCAGCCCCGAGATGCCGAGGAAGGAGGCGGCGGACATGTAGTCGCCCGCGATGGCGAAACCGTTCTCCATGGGGGAGAACAACCGCCCGCCCGCATAGAACTCCTCCGCCGAGCCGTGCCGGTTGCGGCTCACCCAGGTGGTGATCGCCAGTGTCGTCGCGACGAACGCGCTGAACAGGAGCAGCGCCAGCGCCTGATGGTCTCTGCCGACGCTCACCGGACCGCCCCTCGCGTCATCTCCTGGGTGTCCCACCGCAGTTCGAGCGCCGCCCGGTCCCGGCGCAGCCGTGCGTGGCGGACGTACGCCCAGGTGAGCAGGAAGGTGGAGAGGAACTGGCCGAGCCCCGCGACCATGGCGACATTGACCGCGCCGGCCACCGGGCGCGCCATCAGGTCCGGCGCGGTGGTGGCGGCGACCACATAGGCGACGTACCAGCCGAGGAACGCCAGCGCGGCCGGGACGACGAACCGGCGGTAGCGGGCGCGCACTTCCTGGAACGCCGCGCTGCGCTGCACCTCCAGATAGATGTCGGCCGCGCTGTGCCCGCCCTCCCGCTCCGCCGTCCGCTCCTGCGGCGGGACGAACGCGGGCGCCGTCGTCCCGTCCAGCTCGCCCCAGCCGGAGGCGAGCGCGTCGTACCAGGGGTCGTCGATCCGCGCCGGCGCCGGTTCGTGCCCTTCCTGCTTCTCCACCGAGCAACACTCCTTAGTCCACGGCCCCGTTCGGCCGCGTGCCCAAGGATGGGCAGTGGCGATGCCCCCGCGTTCTTCAACGCCCCCTCTTCACCCCATTAGGTGATGGCCGAACCCGGTGGCCGCGCGAGGCCGTGCTGGTACGCGTACCGCACGGCCTGGGCGCGGTCCCTCGCTCCCGTCTTCGCGAAGATGTTGTTGATGTGCGTCTTCACGGTCGCCGTCGAGATGTGCAGCGCACGGGAGATCTCCGGGTTCGACAGTCCCTCCGCGACCAGGCCGAGCACCTCGCCCTCGCGGCCGGTGAGCCCGTCGGGCAGCACGACCGGAGCCGCCGTCGGCGGAGGCTCCATCACCCGTTCGAGCAGTCGGCGCTGGATCGAGGGCGCCAGCCCGGCCTGGCCCGCCAGGACGTCCTGTATCGCCCGGAGGATCTCGTCGCCGCCCGCGTCCTTGGTGAGATAGCCGCGCGCCCCGGCCTGGAGCGCGGGGAAGAGCGAGTCGTCGTCGGCGTACGTCGTCAGGATCACCACCTGCGTGCGCGGATACGCGGCGCGGATGCGGCGGGTCGCCTCGGCGCCGTCGCAGCGCGGCATCCGCAGATCCATCAGGACCACGTCCGGGGAGACCTCCGCCACCAGGGCGACCGCCTCCTCGCCGTCCCTGGCGGCGCCCACCACCTCCACCCCGGGCAGCAGCCCGAGGAGCATCACGATGCCCTCGCGCACCACCGCCTGGTCATCGGCCACGAGCACCCGGATCGCCCCGCCCGCCGCGCCGGTCCCCGCCCCCGCACCGGGACCCGCACCGGCCCCGCCGGTCCCCTCCCCGGTCATGCCGGCACCCTGAGCCGCACCACGAAGCCCTCCTCCTCCGGTCCCGCCTCCAGGGATCCGCCGAGCAGCTCGGCGCGCTCCCTCATGCCCAGCAGACCGTATCCGGAACCGCTGGCCGTGAGTTCCCCCGCGCAGCGCCCGCCGCCCGAGTCCCTCACCTCCAGGGCCACTTCACCGGGCAGATACTCCAGCCGCACCGCGACCGCCGCGCCGGGCGCGTGCTTGCGCACGTTCGTCATGGCCTCCTGTGCCACGCGCCGCACCGCCTGGGACGCCTCCGCGGTCAGCGCCCGCCGCTCCCCCGTCACTTCGACCCCCGCCACGCCGCCGGGCCCGCCGCCCTCCACGAGGGTGCGCAGGAAGTCCTCGACCGGGGTCATCTCGCCCCGCAGGGCGGAGAGCGCCTGCCGGGTCTCGGCCAGGCCCTCGCGCGCCATCGACCGGGCGGAGACCACCCGCTCCAGGATCCGGTCCCGGAAGTCCCCGGCGGGCTCGCGCTCGATCATCAGCCGGGCGGCCTCCAGATGCACCAGCTGGGCGGAGAGGCTGTGGGCCAGCACGTCGTGGATCTCGCGGGCGATCCTGGCCCGCTCGGCGAGCGCCGCCGACTCCGCCTCGGCGGCCCGCGCCGCCCGCTCCTGGGCGAGCAGCCGCTGGGCGTTGCCCCGCGCCTCCGCGTCCAGCCGCAGCACGTATCCGGCGAGGCCGAGCCCGACGGTGGTGATCGCGGTGGTCGGCCAGTTGTCGGCGTTCACCACCGCGTACGCCGCCAGGGCCGCCAGGGTGCAGGGCACCGCCGCGCCCAGCGGAAGCCGCTCCAGGGCGGTGACCGCGCAGCCGCACCAGACGATGACCGCGAAGACCTCCCAGCCCGACTTCAGCGCCACCAGCGCCGTCGCCATCACCAGGAGCAGTACGGCCAGCGACGGCCACAGCCGGTGCGCGAAGGTCTCCCGGAAGAAGGCCCGGGCCAGCACCACCACGGCGGCCACGATGGCGACGCCGACCACCCAGGACCAGCCGTGCGGCCCCTTGTCGCTGATCGCGCTCCAGAGCATGCCGCCGAGCACCACCGAGCGCACCGCCCAGGCGATGCCGAGGCGCGCACGGCTCTGCCCCTCGAAGGAGAGCGCCTCCCGCGAGGGCCAGGCGAACCAGATGTCCGGGGTCACACACGGTCCTTCCACAGCGGGCGGGCCGTGGTGCCGCCGGTGGCACCGTACGACGCGCGGACGGACTGGGCCTTCCACACCAGGATGCCGCTGCGCACCAGGAGCGAGGCGGCGAGGCCGAGCAGCAGCGCTCCGGTGCCCAGGTGGATCCCGGCCAGCGCGCCCAGCCCGACGAGCCCGAGCCGCACCGCTATGCCCACGCCCCAGACGGCCGCGGTGGCCCTGGTGCCCTTCGTCCACACCGAGCCGTCGGGCTCGGCCCACACCTTGGTGGTCCAGGCCCAGGCGGCGCCCATGAGGAGCCCGGTCACCAGCTCGGCGCCGAGGAGCAGCACCGACACCACGTGGTGGTCGGGGTCGACCAGGCCCTGCTGCCGGACCGAGAGGTAGACCAGGACGGCCGGGACGATCCACCAGCGCTTGGCATCGGTCAGCTGCTGGGCCCGGACCTGGCGCGAGACGATCAGCGCGACGACGGCCACCGCCACCAGCACATTGACGAGCGCGGACATGCGATCCTCCGGAACTACGACGGCGGGTTTCCCCTACGCCATCGAAGTTACGGAAACGGGCTGGTCAGACACATCGGAGCAGGGGTGGAACCCGGGTGGAGCCGCCGGCTCCACCCACGGGTGGACGACCCGTGCAGCGGCGGGGCCCGGGGACGTCCCCGGGCCCCGCCGATACGGTCAGGCTCTGTGCGGTCAGGCGTCGATGCGCGAGCGGTCCAGCGTCGCCGCCGAGCTGGTGATGAACTCCTTGCGCGGCGCCACCTCGTTGCCCATGAGCAGGTCGAAGACCTGCTCGGACGCCTCCAGGTCGCCGATGTTGATCCGGCGCAGGGTGCGGAAGCGCGGGTCCATCGTGGTCTCCGCCAGCTGGTCGGCGTCCATCTCGCCGAGGCCCTTGTAGCGCTGGATGGAGTCCTTGTACCGGACGCCCTTGCGCTGGAACTCCAGGAGCGTCTGGCGCAGCTCGTTGTCCGAGTACGTGTACACGTACTTGTCCTGGCCCTTCTTGGGCTGGACGAGCTCGATGCGGTGCAGCGGCGGCACGGCGGCGAAGACCCGGCCCGCCTCGACCATCGGACGCATGTAGCGCTGGAAGAGGGTCAGCAGCAGGATCCGGATGTGGGCGCCGTCGACGTCGGCGTCCACGAGCAGCACGATCTTGCCGTACCGCGCGGCGTCGATGTCGAAGGTGCGGCCCGAGCCCGCTCCTATGACCTGGATGATCGCGCCGCACTCGGCGTTCTTCAGCATGTCCGAGACGGACGCCTTCTGAACGTTGAGGATCTTGCCGCGGATCGGCAGCAGCGCCTGGAACTCCGAGTTCCGGGCGAGCTTGGCGGTGCCGAGCGCGGAGTCGCCCTCGACGATGAAGAGCTCGCTGCGCTCCACGTCGTCGCTGCGGCAGTCGGCGAGCTTGGCGGGCAGCGAGGAGGACTCCAGCGCGGTCTTGCGGCGCTGGGCCTCCTTGTGCTGGCGGGCGGCGATCCGGGTCCGGGCCGCGGCCACGATCTTGTCGAGCACCGCGCGCGCCTGCGCCTTGGCGTCGCGCTTGGTGGAGGTCAGGAACGCCTTCAGCTCCTTGGCGACCACGTTGGCGACGATCCGGTTGGCCGCCGAGGTGCCGAGGACCTCCTTGGTCTGGCCCTCGAACTGCGGCTCGGCGAGCCGGACGGTCACCACCGCCGTCAGGCCCTCCATGGCGTCGTCCTTGACGACGTCGTCCTCGGCGACGCGCAGCAGCTTGGCGGAGCGCAGCACCTCGTTGACGGTCTTGGTCACGGAGCGCTCGAAGCCGGTGACGTGGGTGCCGCCCTTGGGGGTGGCGATGATGTTCACGAACGACTTCAGGTTGGTGTCGTACCCGGTGCCCCAGCGCAGCGCGATGTCCACCGCCAGCTCGCGGGTGACCTCGGTGGGCGTCATGTGGCCGCGCTCGTCGAGGACCGGGACGGTCTCCTTGAAGGTGCCCTGGCCGGTCAGCCGCAGGACGTCGCAGACGCCCTTGTCCTGCGCCAGGTAGTCGCAGAACTCGCTGATCCCGCCGTCGAAGCGGAACGTCTCCTCGGTCTTGCCCTCGCCGTCCAGGCCGCGCTCGTCGCGGACGACGATGGTCAGGCCGGGCACCAGGAAGGCGGTCTGGCGGGCGCGCTGGTGCAGCGTCTCCAGGGAGAGCTTGGCGTCCTTGAGGAAGATCTGGCGGTCCGCCCAGTAGCGGATGCGCGTGCCGGTGCGGGTCTTCGGCACCCGCTTGCCCTTGAGCAGCCCGCTGGAGGGGTCGAACGGCGCCTCGGGGCCCTGCTCGGTGAACATGCCGGGCGTGCCGCGGCGGAAGCTGATCGAGTGCGTCGCGCTGTTGCGGTCGACCTCGACGTCGAGGCGGGCCGAGAGCGCGTTCACCACGGAGGCGCCCACGCCGTGCAGACCGCCGGAGGCGGCGTAGGAGCCGCCGCCGAACTTGCCGCCGGCGTGCAGCTTGGTCATGACGACCTCGACGCCGGACAGCCCCGTCTTGGGCTCGACGTCGACCGGGATGCCCCGGCCGTTGTCCCGCACCTCGACCGAGCCGTCGTCGTGCAGGATCACCTCGATGAAGTCGCAGTACCCGCCCAGGGCCTCGTCGACGGAGTTGTCGATGATCTCCCACAGGCAGTGCATCAGGCCACGGCTGTCGGTGGAGCCGATGTACATGCCGGGGCGCTTGCGGACCGCTTCGAGACCTTCAAGGACGAGCAGGTGCCGCGCGGTGTAGTTGGAGCCGTCCCGGTCGGCGCCGGACAGCAGCGCAGTGGACGGAACGGACGTCTCGGCGGTCACGCAGTTCGCTCCTCGCTGAATTTCAATTCGCCCCGGATGGGTAGGGCGTCGGCGTCGGTCGCCGGTCAGAGGGTACCGATGCCTGGTAGGGCCTTTGTCACGCCACCCTCGGCCGTACTCAATGCTAGTCCAGCCTCGCATGGGTGTTCGATCCCTCGTTGGAGTGATGCGGATATCACGTTCCCATCCAGGCATGAACCATTTAGGCTCCGGGCACGTCCTCATGAACAACCGGCAACCCCGCCGGGAGGGCCAAACGAGACAAGCAACGCGAAACCGTAAAGCAACGCAATACGGCTCATTCGCCGCCAACCGGCAGCAGACAGCCACCTTGACCAAGAAGTTTCGAGGAAAAGGCACGAGCGGGAACGTTTTCGGCCTGGTTGGATGTTGACCCTGGTACGACAGCTCGTCGAGCTAGAGAAGAGGCGACGTGACTACTGTTCTGACCCCCGCGAGCCCCCTGACGGCCGCTGACCGTTGCGACCGCTGCGGCGCACAGGCTTACCTGCGTGTCCTTCTGACCAGCGGTGGCGAACTGCTCTTCTGTGCTCACCACGGACGCAAGTTCGAGCCGGAACTGAAGAAGATCGCCGCTGAGATACAGGACGAGACGGACCGCCTCACGGCGGTGCCCGACACCGCAGGTGATGAGGATCGCTGACACCTCGCACTGACGACGAGCCAGTACCGGTCCAGGACCGGTGACGGGCGGCCACCCCCGCGTGCGGGGGTGGCCGCCGTTCTGGTGCCCGCCTCCGCTACCGGGAGCCCGTGCCGCGACCCGGGTCCGTGAACGCCGACATACGGGTGTACACGCCCGGCCGGTCGGCGAGCCCGCAGCCGCTCCCCCAGGACACCAGGCCGATCAGCAGCCCCCGCGCCACCAGCGGCCCGCCGCTGTCGCCCTGGCAGGCGTCGTGGCCGCCCCCGGAATCGCCCGCGCAGAGCATGGTGGCGCCCTCGTACCTGCCCTCCGAGTTCCCCGGGTAGGCGCGCTCACAGACGTTCTCCGGGAACACCTGGACCCGCGTGGAGCGCAGCTCCGAGGAGTAGGCGCCCTCGCCCGAAGTGTCCCCCCAGCCGTACACGGTCGCCGCGGTGCCCGCCGCGTACGCGGCGTTCCCCGGCCCGGCCACCCCGATCACGGAGGAGTCCGGCAATGCCTCCGCCAGGGTGAGGACCGCCAGGTCACCCGCGTTGTCGCCGGGGTCGTACGCCGGATTGACCCAGGTGTCGCGCACCGCGATCTCCCGTCCGTGCCCGGTGTCCCGCAGCTTGTCGCGCCCCGCGATCACCTTGAGGTCCGTCACGCCGTTGGCGCCGAGCACCTCCTTGCTGAGGCAGTGCGCGGCCGTGACGACCTTGGTGGGCGCCACCACCGCTCCCCCGCAGAACTGGCCCGCCCGGCCGGAGCCGAACCGCTGCCGGCTGGAGAGCGCCACGGCGTACGGGCTCTTCTCGACGGCGGCGGGAGTGCCCCCGATCACCACGCTGTCGGCCGAGGCCGGCAGGGCGGGGGCGGCGAGCGGTACTGCGGTGGCGGCGGCCGTGAGGGCCAGCGCCCCGCGCAGCGCTCGGACGGTGGGACGTCGCATACGGTCTCCTGACTCCGGGTGACACAAGCACACTCAGAGTCAACGAGCTGATGACGTCCCGCACCCGCTCGGACACGCGCGAAGGGCCCGGCTTCCTGACGGAAACCGGGCCCCGGCCGCACAGCGCTCGTACGACGAACGGACTAATACGACCTAGTCGAGGTAGTCGCGCAGGACCTGCGAACGCGACGGGTGACGCAGCTTGGACATCGTCTTCGACTCGATCTGACGGATGCGCTCGCGCGTCACGCCGTAGACCTTGCCGATCTCGTCCAGGGTCTTCGGCTGGCCGTCGGTGAGGCCGAAGCGCATGGAGACCACGCCCGCCTCGCGCTCCGACAGGGTGTCCAGGACCGAGTGCAGCTGCTCCTGGAGGAGCGTGAAGCTGACCGCGTCGGCCGGGACGACCGCCTCGGAGTCCTCGATGAGGTCACCGAACTCGCTGTCGCCGTCCTCACCCAGGGGGGTGTGGAGCGAGATCGGCTCACGGCCGTACTTCTGGACCTCGATGACCTTCTCCGGGGTCATGTCGAGCTCCTTGGCCAGCTCCTCCGGGGTGGGCTCGCGGCCCAGGTCCTGGAGCATCTGGCGCTGCACGCGCGCGAGCTTGTTGATGACCTCGACCATGTGCACCGGGATACGGATGGTGCGGGCCTGGTCGGCCATGGCGCGGGTGATCGCCTGACGGATCCACCAGGTGGCGTACGTGGAGAACTTGTAGCCCTTGGTGTAGTCGAACTTCTCGACCGCGCGGATCAGACCGAGGTTGCCCTCCTGGATCAGGTCCAGGAAGAGCATGCCGCGGCCGGTGTAGCGCTTGGCCAGCGAGACCACGAGTCGGAGGTTTGCCTCCAGCAGGTGGTTCTTGGCGCGGCGGCCGTCCTCGGCGATGATCTCCAGCTCGCGCTTGAGCTTGGGGGCGAGCTTGTCGGCGGCCGACAGCTTGTCCTCGGCGAACAGGCCGGCCTCGATGCGCTTGGCGAGCTCGACCTCCTGCTCGGCGTTGAGCAGCGGGACCTTGCCGATCTGCTTCAGGTAGTCCTTGACCGGGTCCGCGGTGGCACCGGCGACGGCGACCTGCTGGGCCGGCGCGTCGTCCTCGTCCTCGTCGGACAGGACGAAGCCCTTGCTCTCGCCCTCGGGCTCTTCCTCGTCCTTGCCGGGCGCGACGTCCTCGAGGAGCTCCTCGCCCTCCAGGGCCTCGTCGTCGCCCTTCTTGCCCGCGGTCTTCTTCGCGGCCGTCTTCTTGGCCACGGCCTTCTTGGCGACTGTCTTCTTCGCCGCCGTCTTCTTGGCGGCGGTCCTGCGGGGCGCCTCGGCGTCGTCCGCCGACACGTCCACGCTCTCGGCCGTCGGGGCCGCGGTGGCCGCGACGGTCTTCGTCACGGTCGTCTTGGCGGCGACGGTCTTGGTGGCGGTGCGCTTCGCCGGGCTCTTCGCTGCGACGCTCTTCCGGGTGCGCTTGGGAGATTCCGCGGCACTGACCATCAGCGTCACACCCTCTTCCTCGAGGATCTGGTTGAGGCTGCGCAGAACATTCTTCCACTGGGTTGGCGGAATCTGGTCGGCTTCGAAGGCCCGACGCACGTCATCGCCGGCGATCTGCCCATCAGCCTTTCCCCGCTCGATGAGCGCCATCACAGACTCGGACTCGGCGATCTCCGGCGGGAGCGTACGGGATGTGCTGGCCGACACGAACAACCTCTCGGAACGATGGAAAACGGCTTCCGGTCCCACCCATGATCGGGTCGGGACCGACGACCGTCGGCTGGGGATTGTGCCGACGGCGCGGGCTGAGCCTCGGAGCTGGACAGCGCCCTGAGCGGTCGCTGTATTCCTTCCTCGGCTGTTACCTCTTAGGTCATCGCACGGTTTCGAAGAGTGTTACGCCCAATCTGCGTGGCCCGAGTCACACCACATTGGCGACAGAAGCCCCTACACGGGACAAACCGTCCCCATTCGCGTCGCCGGACCCCCGAGGTCCGGCGACGCGCGTTCCTTCCGCACACGGCGGGGCGTCCCCGCGCCCCGGCCGCCTCGCGCCGTCAGTGCTCGCGGGGCGCGGGGACGACGCGGTCCACCTCGGGGTGGACGGTGAGCAGCTGGCGCACCGACGCCTCGGCCGTCGCGCCGTCGCCCGTCGCCAGCGCGTCCACGATCCGGGCGTGGTGGGTCAGCGCGGTCTCGGAGGGGCGGTCACAGCCGGTGACCGGGCCGCCGGAGACCTGGAGGGCGGCGCCGACGATGCCGGAGAGGTGCTCCAGCATGCGGTTGCCCGCGGCCTGGATCAGCAGCGCGTGGAACTCGGCGTCGGCCCGCGAGAAGGTGATCACGTCTCCCTGGGAGAGGGAGTGGCTCATGATCTCGACCATGTCGCCGAGGCGCTGCTGGATGTCCTCGCGGCCGTGCCCCGCGGCCAGCCGGGCGGCCAGCGGCTCGATCGTCCAGCGCAGCTCGCTCAGCTCACGGCGCTGGTCGTCGCGCTGCGGCCCGAACGCGCGCCACTCGATGATGTCGGGGTCCAGCAGGTTCCAGTCGCTGACCGGACGGACCCGGGTGCCGACGTTGGGGCGCGCGCTGACCAGGCCCTTGGCCTCCAGCACCCGGAGCGACTCGCGGACGACGGTGCGCGAGACCTCGAACCGCTGGCCGATCTCCTCGGGCACGAGCGGACGGTCGGCGCCCAGGTCGCCGGAGACGATCATCTGGCCGAGCTGCTGGACGAGTTGGCCGTGCAGTCCTCTCCCGCGGCTGCCCGCCGCGCGGCGGCTCACCCGGCCGAGGTCCGCCTCGGCCCCGTCCCAGGCCGGGAGGGAGACGCGGTCGGCGCCACGCGCCTCCGCGTAGGGGTAGCGGTCGAGTTCGCCCGGTCCTGCGAGGCCGGTGTCGGCGGCGCGGGCGGTGGTCATCATGGTGTGCGCAAGGGTACTCACGCATCCTTTGTCGGCCGGACTTCCTCGGCCCTTGAGGTCTTTGGTGAAAAGCACACGAAAGGGTGATCGCCGCACCCCTCGCAATTGACGCTTTATCGGAAAGAAGCGGTCATTCCCTGGGGAGTTGTGGCATCGCGGGCGCGCCCCGGCCGCCCGCTGTCACCAACGGGCCCTCGCCCGCAGGCCCATGGCCACGTACGCGCAGAGCAGGACGGCCAGCGACAGCGCGAGCGCCGCGCCCTGCGGCCGGGCCAGCAGGTGCAGCGCCGCCGAGAGCCAGTCGTCGAGCCGGCGCGGCCAGCCGAGCCGGGCCGTGTCCCGCAGCCGCGCCGGCAGCCCGGCCACCGAGTGCAGCCGCGGCCCCGAAAGCACCTTCTGTACGAGGGGTACGACGGCGACGGGCACCGCGAGGACGGCGGCGAGCCCGGCCGCGGTGGCCCGGAAGGTGCCCGCGGCGAGCAGCCCGGCCCAGGCGCAGCCGACGGTGAGCCCGGCCCAACCGGCCACGAGCGAGGGCCAGTCGGGCGGAATCCGCGCCAAGTCCGGCCCGTACACCAGGCGCAGGACCTGGCCGTCCAGTACGAGGGTGAGCGCGGCCAGCGCGAGGGCCGCGGCGGCCGACACCGCGAGCTTGGCGAGGAGCAGGCCGAGCCGGCGCGGGACGGTGCCGCGGTCGGCGGCGAGCGCGGGATAGCGGTACTCGTCGCCGAAGGCCAGCGCGCCCAGCACGCCCGCGCCGAACGCGGCGGGCGGCAGCGGCAGCAGCCCCGGCCAGCCGACGGCCACGCGCGGCAGCGGGGTGTGCCCGCTCCGCCCGAGCAGCACGGCCGCCACCACGGACCCGGCGAGCACCGCCATCGCCAGCAGGTAAGGCGTCCGCACCCCCAGCAGCCGCCGCACCTCGTACCGGAACGGCCGCAGCGGCGCACGGGGCGGGGCGGGGGCGATGAGCGGGCGCTGCGGACCGGAATGGGGGGCGGCGGGGGCGGAAGCCGGGTGGCCCGCAGGGGCGGCCGACGGGAGCGAACCCGCGCCCGGAGCATGAGCGACGGGACCGGACGCCGGAAGGCCCCGCGGTGCGGAGGCGGGCGCCGGGGCGGCCGACGGGAGCGGGAGCGGGCTCGGGGCATCGGTGACGGGACCGGACGCCGGAAGGCCCCGCGGTGCGGGAGCGGGAGCCGGGTGGCTCGCCGGGTGCGGGAGTGGGGCCGGCCCCGCGTCCGGGGCGCCGGCGGCCGGAGCGGGCGCGGGCGCCGGGAGCCCGTGCGGTGCGGGGGCGGTTCCCGGGGACGCGGTGGCGGGCGGCAGGGCCGTGTCACCGCACTCCTCGGCGAGGCGGTGGACCAGCACGCCGTGGCGGAACGCGGTCTCGCCGACCTCGGCGCACGTGGTGCCGTAGACCGACAGATGGCTGCCGTCCTCCGCGACCACCTCGACCGAGCGGCGGGCCGCCCGTGCCTCGCGGCTGACCAGCGCGCCCAGGCGGGCCGCGTGCGGGGTGGCCACCGCCACCCTCGGGCGCAGCCGGGTGCGGGTGAACTCCACCGCGTCCTGGTCCGCGACCAGGCGACCCCCGTCCACGGTGACCACCCGGTCGGCGACCCGGGCCGCCTCCTTGGCGTCGCTGAAGGTGCACAGCACCGTGCCGCCGTGGTCGGCGTGGCCGCGCAGCAGCCCGTACAGCCAGCCGTTGTCGCGCGGCGAGAGACCTTCGGCGGGCTCGTCGAGTACGAGGGTGTGCGGGTCGCCGAGGAGGGCCGCGGCCAGGCCCAGGCGGCGGTCCATGCCGAGCGAGAGGCCCGCCAGCCGCTGGTCGCCGAGGCCGTCGAGGCCCACCACGTGCAGCATCTCCTCGGCCCGCGCGGCGGGGACCCCGGCGACGGCGCACATCAGCCGGAGCTGGCCCCGCACGGTACGGGCGGGGTGGCCCGGCACGTCGCCGAGCAGGGTGCCGACCTCGCGGGCGGGGTGGGCGACCCGGTGCAGGGGGCGGCCCCTGAAGTAGGTGACGCCCCGGCCGGGTTCGAGCTCCAGCATCAGGCGCAGGGCCATGGTCTTGCCGGAGCCCGGGGCGCCGAGCAGGGCGGTGATCCGGCCCGGCCGGGCCTCGAAGGTCAGGTCGTCCACCTCGGGCGGACGGTCGCGTCGGGGTGTGCTGGTGAGTCCGATGGCCTGGAGCATGGCTTCTCTCGCGGGGGTGAGACCGCTCGGCGGCACGGCGGGAGGACGGATGCGCGTACCGGAGTAACATAACGCGACATTTCGGATTATTTGTGTAATGCGAGGCCGCCAGAGCGGGTGTCAGCGCCGGAGCGGGTGTCAGCGCCGGAGCGGGTGTCAGCGCCGGAGCGGGTGTCAGGCGCGGAACGGCTCACCGGGCGGGCACGCCGAGGCACCCCACCGGCGTACGAAAGCGCACCCCGGCTCGACCCCGCACCCCCGCACGCTGGGCGCGCACCACCTGGGACACGGCGAACGGCGCGCACCACCCCGGGCACGCGCCCGTCCGCGCCCGGCCGCGCCCGGGGCCGGACAGCGGCCGGACCCGGCGGGACAGCGGCGGTGGGCGGTCGTCCGATCCACCCGCGGCCTCAGACCTCCGGGCGCAGCATCGGGGGGTTCAGCAGGGTCGCCCCGCCCGCGCGGAAGAGCTGGGCGGGCCGGCCGCCCTGGCGGGTCGTGGTGCCGCCCGCCGGGACCAGGAAGCCCGGGGTGCCGGTCACCTTGCGGTGGAAGTTGCGGGGGTCCAGGGCGACGCCCCACACCGCCTCGTACACCCGCCGCAGCTCCCCCACCGTGAACTCGGCCGGGCAGAACGCCGTGGCCAGCGACGAGTACTCGATCTTGGAGCGGGCCCGCTCCACGCCGTCCGCCAGGATCCGGGCGTGGTCGAAGGCGAGCGGCGCCGGCTGTTCGTCCTCGCGGCCGAAGCCGCCGTCCTGGCTGAGCAGGTCCTCGACCGGGGCCCAGCGCGCGCTGTGCGCGTCCCCGCCCGCGCGGGGGGCCGGCAGATCGGGGGCGAGCGCGAGGTGCGCCACGCTGACCACCCGCATCCGGGGGTCGCGCCGGGGATCGCCATAGGTGGCGAGCTGCTCCAGATGTGCGCCGTTGCCCGGGGCCGGGGCGGTGGCCGCCGGGTCCTGGGCGCACAGCCCGGTCTCCTCGGTGAGCTCGCGGGCCGCCGCCGCCGACAGGTCCTCGTCGCCCCGCACGAATCCGCCGGGCAGCGCCCAGCGCCCCTGGAACGGGGGCTCACCCCGCCGGACGACCAGCGCGCACAGGGCGTGGCGGCGCACGGTGAGCACGACCAGGTCGACGGTCACGGCGAAGGGCGGGAAGGCCGACGGGTCGTAGGGCGACATGGAGCGATCATAGTCGTCTCCCTGACGATAAACACGCCCCCGGGCACGCCCGGTCCCGCCGTCTTCCCCGGGCCCCCCGCGCCCCTCGCGCACCGGGCGCGGCTCGCCCGCCTCCCGCCCCGGCCCGGCACCCCGCGCCTGGTTCCTCACCGGCCGCACCCCGCCCTCGGCGACCCGCCCGGCGACTTGCTCCGTACCCGATTCACCCAGCACTCCCCTCAGCCTCCCAACTGGAGCCGGCCGGCGGCCTGCTCGACCATGCCGACGCCGAGCCTGCTGACCCGTACGGCGAAGGGTTCCCCCGCCACGCTCAGACCCGACAGCCGCACCGCGCCCAGCGGCGCCGAGCGGACCGGGCAGAGCGCGACCGTGCCCGCCGGGGCGTCCGGGCGGATGCCCGCCAGCGCCGTCAGCAGCTGGACCGGCGCGGCTGCCGCGACGGCGGCCGGGCGGCACGCGGAGGGGTGCGGCAGGGGCGCGCCGTCCGCGGTGCGCTGCTCCCCCGCGTACATCTCGGGCAGCCGGTAGCCGAACGCCTCGGCCGCGTCCAGCACTCCGCGCAGCAGCCCGGCCGCCTCCTTCTCGTACCCGGCGGCGGCGAGTCCGGCGACGGCGACCGTCGTCTCGTACACCCGCACCGCGCCCGCGCGGTGGCCGAACGGGTTGTGGCCCGGCTCCTTGGTGCCGAGGCCGCGCAGGCCCCAGCCCGAGTCCATCGCCGGGCCGCCCAGGAGCCGGGCGAGCTGTTCCGTCTGCACCTTGTCGAGCAGCCCGGGGGCGAGCCGGCCCGCGCCGAGCAGCCCGGTGTCCAGGAGGTGGGCCGCGCCCGCGCACAGCGCCGGGACCGGGCGGCCGTCGGCGGTACGGGCCGCGGCCGGGCGGCCTCCGGCCAGGTCGTCGACCCAGAACTCCGTCCGGAACCGCTCGCGCAGCGCCGCCGCCCAGCCCGTCCACTCCTCGGCGCCGGGGCGCCCGCACTCCCGCAGCAGCTCCGCGCCGAGCACGGCGGCCCGGTGGGCGTGCGCCTGGGTCTCGGCCCGCACCACGCCCGCGGCCGGGCCCGGCTCGCCGAGCCAGCCGTCCCCGGCGCACGCGCGCAGCCAGCGCAGGCACCGCTCCGCCGTCGGCAGCAGCTCCGCCACCTCGGACTCGGGCAGCCCCCAGCGGCGCGCCTCCGCGAGGACCACCGGGAAGGCGAGGGTGGCCTCGACTCCGGTGCAGCTCGGCGGCAGATGCGGCCCGGCGTCCCGGACCGGGCCGGGCAGCCGCCCGAACTCCCGCCCCGGAGACGTCAGTTGGGTGCGGGCGACCGCGCGCAGGGTCGCCGCGGCGAGGCGGGTGGAGAGGGGCAGGGCCATCCGGGCGGCCCAGAGCGCCTCGGCCGGGGCCGGGCCGGTGCGCCAGGGGACGCCCGCCGCCGCGTACACGTCGACCGGGTGGGACGGGTCGCGCACCAGCAGCGCCCGCAGGTCGTCGAGGCCGCTCCGGAAGAAGGGGGCGACCCTGCTGTCGTCGCCCTCGGCCTCCGCCTGCGGCAGCGGATGGCTCGCGGCGTGGCCGGGCGGCCGGGCCGCGCGGTCCGTGCGGATGTGCAGCTCGATCGTGTACGCCCCGCCCGGGGGCAGTTCCACCTCCCAGCGCAGCACACCCGCGGAGGCCAGGGCGTCGGCCGGGGGCGGGTGGGCGCTCACCACCGCGTGTGTGCCCGGCGGGCCGGGGGCGGTCCAGCGCATCCCCGAGTCGTGGACGCTGCCCGGCAGTTCGGGTCCGGCCCGGCCCGCCGCCACCGCGCCCAGCTCGGCGAGGTCGGTGCCGAGGGCGATCTCGACCGGCAGCCGGAGCGGGCGCGGCGCGGAGCTGCGCAGGGTGATGCGCTCGTTCCCGTCGGCCCGGCGCAGCCGCTCGATCGCGATCTCCGGGTCCGGGCCGCTGTCCCAGGGGGTGCGGACCACCGCGGAGAAGCGCGCGCGGTCGGCCGATATCGGCCGCCCCTGGAGGGCGATGGGCTCCCGCCCGGCGACCTTCAGCTGGCAGCGCGCGAGCAGCCGCCGGCCGTTGCGGTAGAAGCCCTCCAGGCCGTGTCCGGTGAGCTGGCCGTGCTCGGCCGAGACGACGAGGCCCGGGAGGGCGACGGAGATCAGGGCGCCGTGGACGGGGGGCGGTCCACCGAATCCGGTCGCGGGCGGTCCGGCCGCGCCGGGGCCGGCGGGGCCCGGCGCACCGCGCCTTCCCGCCGCCGGGCCGGGAGCGGGACGCGTGCCCGCTCCGGGGCGGGCTCCCGGCCCGCCGGGCCCCGGTGCCGGACCCCTCTCGGACCGTGGCCCGGCACCGGGCGCCGCCCCGCGCGCCGGGCCGCTCCACGGCCCCGTCTCCCCAGGGTCCGCCCCGTCGGGCGCCCGGGGAGGGACGTTGATGGTCATGCGTTGCCTTCCGAGCGCTCCGGCCACGTTCTTCGGTCGGGCGGACGGCCGGTGGGCCGCGCCCAACCGGTGA
This sequence comes from Streptomyces sp. cg36, assembly GCF_041080675.1. NCBI lineage: Bacteria > Bacillati > Actinomycetota > Actinomycetes > Kitasatosporales > Streptomycetaceae > Streptomyces > Streptomyces cyclosori. The sequence continues at coordinate 2,028,611 of NZ_CP163520.1, forward strand.
ACGCGGCGGGCCGCGCACGGGTCACGGAGCGACACGCCCAGGCGTCGGCGGGGGCTCATCGGCCGATCCCGTCCCGCCGGGCCGACCGGCGCGTGCGGCGGGCTCCCCGGCGGGCCGAGCCGGGCGCGGGGGCGCTCTCCGGCGCCTCGGCGCGCGCGAGGGCGGGGCGGGTCTCCTTGCGGGGCGTCCGCACCCCTCGGCGCGGCCTCGACCGCCGGGCGGAGGCGGCGGCCCCGTCCCCCTCGGGCACGGCGAGCCCGTCCCCCTCGGGCACACCGGGCCGGCTCTCCTCGGAGGCGGCGGGCCCGTCGGTCCGCCTTGCGCGCTCCTCCCGCAGGCAGCGGCGCAGGGTCTCGGGGTCCAGCCCCTGGTTGCACGCCTGATGGAGCAGGCGCGCGAACTGGTAGTCGGGGTCCGCCCGCAGGGCCAGGCCGAGGGCGACCCGCGCGGCCGGTTCGTCGCCCGTGGACCAGGCGACCCAGCCCGCGAGCGACAGCGGCGCCGCCGCGTGCTCGGCGAAGCGGCCCACGCAGCGGCGGGCCAGCACGCGCCACAGCCGCAGCGCCGCCGCGGCGTCCGGTCCCTCCATCCACTCGGCGGCGCGGTCCCTCGCCGTACGGTCCTGGAGGCCGAGGACCAGGGCCGCCGCCTCGTCGTGGGCGATCAGGCCGTCGTCCAGCGCGTCCCCGTCCGGGCGGCCGGTGGCCGGGGGCGCGCCGCGCAGCCGTCGCAGCAGCAGGCCCGCCAGGTCGAGGGTCTCCCCCAGCAGCCGCTCCCGCTCCGCCGCGTCGAGGACGCGGGGCACCAGGCGCTCCTCCGCCGCGGCCAGGGCACGCTCCTGCTCGGCCGCGGCGGGGCGGCGCCAGGGGCCGAGCCGGGATTCCAGCTCGCGCAGTGAGCCGCGCACCTGCAGGCCCGCGTAGGTGGCGGCGGCGGCCAGCGCCGAGGTGCCGGGCATGACCAGCGGGGTCCCCTCGGCCGGGCAGCAGCGCGCGTCCGGGCAGCAGTACGACCAGTACCGGCCGTCGGAGATGCAGAGCGCCTCCAGGACCGGCACGTCCAGCCGTCCGCAGGCGGTCCGCAGCAACTGCGCCAGCGGCCTCAGCCGCTCCATGATCTGACTGCTCGTCAATTCTCCTGCCGCGTCCGGGTCCTGGCACAGGAAGACGATGATGGCGTCGGGGAGCGATCCCCTCCGGTCGCTCCCCGACACCAGACACTCGGCCAACTGCTCGGCGATGTGCGGCCACTCGCCGGGCGTGCGCGGAATGCCGAGCCGGAGCCGCCCGCCGAAGCGGCCCCGGCGTCCATGGAGGGCGACCATCACGATCGAGTCCGTCGGATGGAAGCCCATCAAATACGGCAGCGCGTCCGCCAGTTCGGCCGGATTGCGCAGGGTGATCTGCGGGTCGTCGTCGGACAGGCCATGGGATGCGAGGTGCTTGTTCATGCCTCGACGGTCCCGTGCCCGACCCCACCCCACCACCCCTGTGGATAACGTTGTCCACAGGCGAGAACAAGCCAGGCCGATGTTCCGCATACTGAGGGGCGGCGCGAGGAATCGACTCAACTGGAGGAGTCGACTCATCTGTCGCGCCGCCCGCCCCGGTCCCGCTATCCCGCACTCACCACTTCTGCCCGGCCTGCTGCTTGGTGGTGGCGTTGAGACGGTTGAACAGGTTGCTCACGGAGATGTGCAGCACCAGCGCCGCGAGCTCCTGCTCGTTGAAGTGCTTGGCGGCCTCGTTCCACACCGCGTCCGGCACCGCGTCCTCGCGGTCGGCGAGCCGGGTCACGTGCTCGGTGAGCGCCAGGGCGGCGCGCTCGCTGTCGGTGTAGAAGGGGGTCTCGCGCCAGGCGCCGACCGAGAAGATCTTCTCGTCGCTCTCACCCGCCTTGCGCGCCTGGCCGGAGGCCGACTCCACACAGGGGCTGCATCCGTTGATCTGGCTGGCACGCAGGTGGCTGAGCGCGAGCAGACCCGCCGGTACACCGCCCGCGTACGTGGCCTTGTACAGGCTCTGGATGGCCTGCATCGCGTCCGGGAGGACCATCGCCGGGTTCTGCATCCGTGCTTCCATGACTGCTCTCCTTCAGAGATCTGAGCGATCGTTCTGCGATGACGCTGGCTCGATCCCATCGGTCAGGATCGCGCGTCACTGGAATGACGGGCCCCGGCGCAGGAGTGTGACGGATGGGAGAAAGAATTTTCCGGGCGGGCTTGGGGCACCCCCCGCACCGGTCTCCGGCCCGAGGCGGGCGCCCCCTCCGGGCCGAGGGCGCCCCCGCGCCTCGGCGTGCCCCCGACACTCCGGGCAACGGAACGGCCCCGCCGGGCTCGAAAGCCAGGCGGGGCCGTCCGGTGCACGGGTGCGTGAGCCGGGTCAGGGGCCGGTGTCACCCGTCGGTGCCGCGCCGCGCGCGGACACCACCGGTCCGGATCACTGAGTGATCTTGATCAGCTGACCCTCGGTGCCGACCGAGTTGTTCGTCACGTAGATCGCGTCGTCCGGGCCGACCGCGAGGCCGGTGGACATCGCCAGCTTGCCGTCGGTCGGGATCTCGGTGACGGCCTTGGTCTTGATGTCGATCTTGCTCAGCTTGCCCGGCAGCGGCGGGCCCTGCTGCTGGAAGCCGCCCGTGAGGGTGAGCGCGATCAGGTTGCCGTCCTTGTCCTGGGCCAGGTCGCTCACCGCGGTCAGACCGCTGGCGAAGACCTCGGCGCGGTGGCCCGGCACGATCCGCCAGATCCGCGAGCCGCCGGGGCGCAGACCGCCCATGTCCGAGACGTAGAACGCGCCGTCCTTGCCCTTGACGATGCCGCTGGGCACCGACTGGACCTTGACCGTGCCGTCGGCCGCGACCGTCTTGGTCTGCGGAACGAGGGACTCCAGGGCCTTCTTCTCCTTGGCCGACGGAGCCGCGGCGGGACCCTGCGCCGGAAGCTCGTTGTCCGGGAAGATCGCCTCGGTGGTGGTGCGCCCGCCGAAGCCCACGCCGATCAGGTCGTTGGCGCCGGCGTCGGTGACCAGGAAGCCACGGCCGTTGCGGGCGAAGCGCCACGCGTTGCTGTGGATCGACGCCTCTTCCGGGTTGGCCGGGTGGCCGAGGATCCAGTCGGGGTCGAGGAGCGTCTCGTGCTTGACCGGGTCGCCGACGACCCAGCCGCTCGACGTCTGCAGCGTGCCGAGCTTGGCCGCGTCCTTGCCGAGCGCGGCGCGGTCGTCCGTGCCGCCGCCGAAGCCGCTGAGGACGAGGTAACCCGACCCGTTGGCCTCCACGTCGTTGGGGCCGGCGGCCGAGATCGGCTCGTACGGGTTGGTCGGGGCCACCGCGGAGGACGCCAGGCCGGTGACGACGCGGCCCTGCTGGGTGCCCTTGACGCGGTAGACCGAGCCGGTCAGGCCGACGCACTTGGTGCCCGGCGCGCAGCCCGGCTTGCCGATGCCCGACTCGGCGATCAGGATCGTGCCGTCCGCCTGGACCGAGAGTCCGCGCGGGTTGTTGAGCTTGCTCGCAATCACCTCAATGTTGGCGGTGGCGGCAGTGGCCTTCGCCTCCTTCGGCGCGGCCTGGGCCGGGCCGGGGACGAGCGTGGCAGCCAAAGTGCCCACGGCCGCCGCCGCCACGAAGGCCCCACTCCAAGACCTGCGTATTCTCGACATGTCTCTCCCTCATCATGGCGTGCCCCCGTCATTGGGAGCGGACTCAACCGGCGCCACGATAGACGCTTCTACCTCAACCTTCCCGTATTCCCTGGAGAGTTGTCAGACCTGTCCGACTGCGGCCTATCCGCAGTTGCACACTTGAATGGCGCTCGGAATTCGCTGGTGCGGAAGTGGTGCACGGATTTCGGCCAACTGCGGGTATGTTCGGTCGCGTTGAGTGGTTGTTCGGCGCCGAGGTCCGCCTCTAGAGTCTGGCGGGCGACGCCCATAGTTTCCGGTATCCCGGTAATTGAGACTCTTGATACCGCTGCGCAACCGCCCACGGAGGATACGCATGCCCCCAATTCCGCCCGCCCGAGTCGTCCGCATCGTCGAGGGGTTCCGCGCGCGGGTGCAGCGCCTCGCCCAGCTGATGGTGCCCGCGCCGATCGCCGTCCTGGAGCTCGCCCAGGGCGCCTGGGTGTCCCAGGCGATCTACGTGGCGGCCGAGCTCAAGATCGCCGACCAGCTCGCGGACGGTCCGCTCACGTCCCAGGAGATCGCCAAGCGCATCGAGGCCGACCCGGACGCGGTGCACCGGCTGCTGCGCGCGCTCGCCAGCTACAAGATATTCAGCGAGCAGAGCGACGGGCGCTTCAAGCTGACCCCGATGGCCGAGGCCCTGCGCACCGGCACGCCGAACTCGATGCGCGACATGGCGCTGTTGACGGGCCACCCCGCGAGCTGGGAGGACTGGGGCGCCCTGATCCACACCGTGCGCACCGGCCAGCCGAGCCTTGAGAAGAACCGCGGCATGCACGCGTACGAGTACCTGGGACAGAACCCGGAATTCGCGGAGATCTTCCTCAACGGCATGGGCACGCTCTCGAATATGGAGACCGAGCCCATTCTCGCGGCGTACGACTTCTCCAAGTACAAGACGCTGGTGGATGTCTTCGGCGGGCGCGGCGGTCTGCTGTCGGCGATCCTCAAGAAGTCGCCCGCCTCGAAGGGCATCCTCTTCGATTCCCGTGCGGACGAGCTGGACGCCAACGGGTTTCTCACCGAAGAGGGCGTGGTCGAGCGGGTCGAGATCGACAAGGGCGATCTCTTCGGGCCGCTGCCGGCCGGTGCCGACGCCTATCTCCTGAAGCACATTCTGCACGAATGGCCGGAGCCGAAGGCGCTGGAGATCCTCAAGCACACGCGTGAGGCGATCAGCCCCGACGGACGCCTTCTCGTCATGGAATTCGTTCCTCCGGAGGGCAACGCGGCGCACCCGGCCAAGCTGGTCGACCTGTGGCTGATGATCCTGGTCGGCGGCAAGGAGCGGACGGCCCGCCAGTACTCCGAGATCCTGCGCGCCACCGGCTTCGAGCTCGACCGCGTGGTGCAGACCGCCGCGGGCGTCTCCATCGTCGAGGCCCGCCCGGTCTGATCCCGGTCGACTCCCCTCCGGCACGAAAAGGCTCCTGGCGGATCGTTCCGCCAGGAGCTTCTTCGTGCCGGGGCTTCATCGCGCGTACGGGCGTACGCGCGGAGCCGAGTTACTCCAGTCCCGCCAGCCGCAGCAGCAGGCCCTTCACCTCGGTCGCCTCGATCGCGTCGCCCACCGCGCCCGGCGCCGAGCACAGCAGCAGCGGCCCGTCCTGCGGGTCGTCGGGGAGCCGGCCGTGGCTGCCGCGCACCGGCGAGGGGTCGAGCGGGACCACCGCCATGCGGTAGCGCATCCCCAGCTTCTTGCGGGCCAGCGCCTTCGCCGCCTTGACCTTCACATACGGGTCGAGCGGGTCCATGAACAGCTCGACCGGGTCGTAGCCGGGCTTGCGGTGGATCTCCACCAGCTGGGCGAAGTCCGGGGCGCGGTCGTCGTCGAGCCAGTAGTAGTACGTGAACCAGGCGTCCGGCTCGGCGATCGCGACCAGTTCGCCCGCGCGCGGGTGGTCCAGGCCGAAGCTCTTCTTGCCCTCGTCGTCGAGGAGCTGGTCGATGCCCGCCACGTCCGCGAGGGCCTCGCGGACGGCCGCCAGGTCCTCGGGCCTGCGGACGTAGACGTGCGCGAGCTGGTGGTCGGCGACCGCGAAGGCCCGCGAGGCCATCGGGTCCAGGTACTCCATCCCGTCCTGGGTGTGCACTTCGAGCAGCCCGGCCCGGCGCAGCGCCCGGTTGATGTCGACGGGGCGGGTCACCTTGGTGATGCCGTACTCCGACAGGGCCACCACCGTGCGGCCGGCCGCCTCGGCGTCGTCGAGCAGCGGGCCCATCGCGGCGTCCAGGTCGGCGGCGGCGCGGTAGGAGCGCGGGTCGTCCGGCCCGAAGCGCTGGAGGTCGTAGTCGAGGTGCGGCAGATAGCAGAGCGCCAGGTCGGGTGCGCGGGTCGCCAGGATGTGCCGGGTGGCGTCGATGATCCACTGCGAGGAGACGAGGTCGGCGCCGGGCCCCCAGAAGTTGAAGAGGGGGAACGTGCCGAACTTGTCGTGGAGTTCGTCGTGGAGCGCCGGGGGCCGGGTGTAGCAGTCGGGCTCCTTGCGGCCGTCGGCGTAGTAGACCGGGCGCGGGGTGACCGTGATGTCGGTGTCCGCGCCCATCGCGTACCACCAGCAGATGTTGGCGACGGTGTAGCCGGGGTGGGCGCGGCGGGCCGCGTCCCACAGCTTGTCGCCCTCGACCAGGCCGTTGTGCTGGCGCCACAGCAGCACGTCGCCGAGGTCGCGGAAGTACCAGCCGTTGCCGACGATGCCGTGCTCGGCGGGGAGCGTGCCGGTCAGGAAGGTGGACTGGGCGGCGCAGGTGACGGCCGGGAGCACGGTGCCGAGCTGCGCCCGCGAGCCGCTGCCCGCCATCGCCCTGAGGCGCGGCATGTGGTCGAGCAGCTTGGGGGTCAGCCCGACGACGTCCAGGACGAGGAGCGGGGTGGGTGCGCCGGTGCGGTCGTCGGTCATGGCAGTTCCTTGAGGCCGAGGTCGGTCAGCAGGTCCTTGGCGAGGGAGAGTTCGGCGGCGATGCCGTCGGCCAGCCGGTCCCGGTCGCGCGGGCGCAGCTCGGCGGGCAGCGCCTGCCAGGTGTACGTCTCCACCTCCAGGTGCCGGGTGTACGCGACGGGGCCGCCGACGAGCGCGGTCAGCGCCTCGCGCAGGACGGGCAGGGTGGAGGTGAGCGGCGCCACGGGCCGCGCGTGCAGCGGTACGTGGAAGTGCGCGCGCCAGGGCGCGCCGTCCGGCAGGGCGGGTCCGGCCAGTGCCTCGCCGAGGTCGTCGGTGCCGAGCAGCCCGGCGGCGCCCCTGGTGCGGGTCTGGTGCAGGAAGCGCGGTTCGGCGAACTCGGCGAGCGCGGCCCGGACGGCCGGGTCGGCCGGGTCCTCGGCGTGCAGCGCGGCCGAGAGCTGGACCTTGGGGACGGTGATCCCGGCGGAGCGCAGTGCGCCGAGCGCGCTCGCCGGGTCCTCGAAGGAGGTGGCGAGGTGGCAGGTGTCGACGCAGACGCCGATGCGGGGCGTGCCGAGGGCCGCGAGCGGGGCGATGGCGTCGGCGGTGGTCTCCACGGTGCAGCCCGGCTCGGGTTCCAGACCGATCCGGATGGATTTTCCGGTGGCCTCCTCCAGGAGGTCGAGCCGTCCGGCGAGGTCGGTGAGCGCGCCGTGCGCGGCCTCGGCCTGCGCGGGGCCGAAACCGGTGCGCCAGGCGAGCGGCAGTGTGGAGATCGTGCCCTCGGTGACGTCGTCCGGCAGCAGGGCCGCGAGCAGCCGGGCCAGTTCGGCGGTGTACTCCAGACGCTCCGGATCCGTCCAGTCCGGTTTGTACACCCGGTACTTGACCTCCTCGGCGCCGAACCCCTCGTACGGGAAGCCGTTGAGGGTGACGACCTCCAGGCCGCGCCGGTCGAGTTCGGCGCGCAGCCCGCGCAGCGCGGCCGGGTCGGCGCCCAGCTCCCGCGCCGCGTCCCGGGCCAGCCACAGACCGATGCCGAGCCGGTCGGTGCCCAGCCGCAGCCGGACCGGCTCGCAGTGGTCGCGCAGCTGGGCGAGGACGCCGTCGAGGGTCTCGGCGGGATGGACGTTGGTGCAGTACGCGAGGTGGACCGTCGATCCGTCGCGGTGGCGCAGGCGCATGCTCACTCGCCGCCGCGGAGGATGGAGTTGCCCTCGTGCAGGGTGCCGGGCGCGACCGGTCCCAGGTCCAGACGGCCGCTCAGCCCGTAGAAGGCGACCGGGTTGCGCCACAGCACCAGGTCCACCGCGTCCTCGTCGAACCCGGCCTTCAGCATGGCGTCGGCGACCTTGCGGGTCTTGAGCGGATCGCTCTTGCCCCAGTCCGCCGCCGAGTTGACCAGCACCTTCTCCGGCCCGTACTCGTCCAGGACGGCGACCATGCGGTCCTCGTCCATCTTGGTGTCCGGGTAGACGGAGAAACCGAGCCAGGCGCCGCTGTCCTTGGCCTCGCGCACCGTCGTCTCGTTGAGGTGGTCCACCAGGACGCGGTCGACGGCCAGCGCCGACTCGCGCACCACGTCGAGGGTGCGGCGCAGTCCGGTCAGCTTGTCGCGGTGCGGGGTGTGCACCATGGCGGGCAGCCCGTGTTCGGCGGCGAGCTGCAGCTGGGTGGCGAACGCCTCGTCCTCGGCGGGCGTCATCGAGTCGTACCCGATCTCGCCGACCGCGACAACGCCGTCCTTGACCAGATAGCGCGGCAGTTCGGCCAGGACGGGCGTGCAGCGCGGGTCGTTGGCCTCCTTGGGGTTGAGCGCGATCGTGCAGTGGTGGGCGATGCCGTACTGCGCGGCGCGGAACGGCTCCCAGCCGAGCAGCGCGTCGAAGTAGTCGTAGAAGCTCGCGGGCGAGGTGCGCGGCTGGCCCAGCCAGAACGACGGCTCGACGACCGCGCGCACACCCGCCGCGTGCATCGCCTCGTAGTCGTCGGTGGTGCGGGACGTCATGTGGATGTGCGGGTCGAAAATACGCATGGTCAGGACTCCTCGGCCCCGGTGAGGGCCAGTACGCGGTGGAGGTCGTCGGGGACGGGGCGGCCGGCGGCGGTGCGCTCCGCGGCGAAGTCGCCCAGCATCCGGGCGAGTTCGCCGTCGCCTTCGGCGCGTCGGGCGAGGGAGGCGATCGCGGCCACCGGGACCCCGGTGAACAGGCACTTCAGTACGGCGTGCCGCCAGGCGTGCGGCTCCAGATGGGCCGCCGCGAACGGGCCGACGGCCGCGGCCACCAGCCGGGTGTCATTGGCCCGCAGCGCGTCCTCGACCAGCGCCACCCCGTCGGCCGGGCCGAGCTCCAGGGCGTCCAGGGCGAGCAGGACGGCGCGCCGCTCGGCGGCCGTGCCCTGCTGGTAGAGGCGGGTGGCGGTGGGGCCGTCGACCCGGGCGGTGCGCAGCAGCAGCACCCGGGCCTCGTCGACGGCGTCGGCGCCGAGGCGGCGTCCGGCCGAGGCGAAGCGCAGCTCCCAGGGCGCGGTGCCGTATCCGTCACCGGGCCGCTCGGCGGTGTGCCGGGCCTCGGCGAGCGCCTCGTCGAGCCAGGCGCGCGCGGCGCCGTCCAGCCGTGCGTCGAGTTCGGTGGGGGGTGTCACGGGCGGGCTCCCTTCTCGATCAGCGGGCGCAGGAACTCCATGGACCTGCGGGCCTGTTCGGGGCCCGCGTGGGAGTGGCGGGGCAGCTCCACGACGGTCAGGCCCGTGTAGCCGGTGGCGCTCAGCGCATCGAGCAGCGGCGGGAAGTCCATCTCGCCGTCCCCGAACGGCAGGTGCTCGTGCACCCCGCGCCGCATGTCCTCGATCTGGACGTGCCGCAGCCACGGCGCGGCGGCCCGCACGCACGCGGCGGGCGGCTCCGGCTCCAGGCACTGGCAGTGCCCGAGGTCCAGGGTCAGCCCCAGCGGGCCGGGGTCGCCCAGCTGCTCGCGCAGCCGGTGGAAGTCGGCCAGGGTGGCCAGCAGATGGCCGGGCTCGGGCTCGATCGCCAGCGGGACGCCCGCCGCTTCGGCCGCGTCGAGGACCGGTGCCAGGCTCTCGCCGAGCAGCTTCCAGGCGGTGTCCTCGCCGGTGCCGTCGGGGGTGATGCCGCTGAAGCAGTGCACGGCGTGCGCGCCGAGGTCGGCGGCCACCTGTACGGCCGTGACCAGCAGCGCGGTGCGCCGGGCCCGGTCGTCCGGGTCGGGATCCAGCAGGGTGGGCCCGTGCTTGCGGCGCGGGTCCAGCACATAGCGGGCGCCGGTCTCCACGGTGACGCCGAGACCGAGCTCGCCGAGCCGCCGGGCCACCCGGCGGGTGCGTTCGGCGAGGCCGGGGGCGAGCGGGTCGAGGTGCATGTGGTCGAGGGTGAGGCCGACGCCCTGGTAGCCGAGGTCGGCCAGCAGGGCGAGGGCGTCGTCGAGCCGGAGGTCGGTCAGCCCGTTGGTGCCGTAGCCGAGGCGGACGCTCATGTGGGGCTGACCTTCCGTGCGAGGGTGCGGGCGACCGGGATCAGGCCGAGCAGCCCGGCGGCGGTGCCGGGCGCCCCGGCCCGCGCGGCCAGGGCCGCCTGGAGCGGGATCATGGCGCGGATGCCGCCGCCGACGGCCCGCTGGGTGAGCGGGGGCGAGGGGTTGAGGGCGGCGTGCAGGAAGGGGCGGGCCGCGGTGGCCGTGTAGGTGGCGGCGAGCGCGGCCCCCGCGGCCCGGCGCACCGCCGCGGCGCGCCCGCCGGCCGGCGCGCGGTCCGGGCCGGCGGGTCCGGGCAGGGACGCGGTGAGCGCGCCCAGCGTGCCGGTGACCGCGAGCGCGGCCAGCGGCGCCTTCGCGGAGCCGCCGAAGACCTCGTGGCGCGAGACGGTGGTCACCGCGTAGGTGTGGGCGCCGAGGGCCGCCGCCGGGGCGAGGGCGCGGCGCGGGGAGCCCGCGGTGGCGGTGGCGCCGAGCAGCAGGTCGAGGGAGCGGGCCGCGGCCATCGCCGCCGGGCCCGCCTTGGTGTGCTTCAGCCGCAGGTCGTACGCCCAGACGGTGGCCGCGAGCGCGGTGGCGACGGCGCCCGCCGGGCGGCCCGCGCGGTGGGCGAGCGCCAGGCCCGCGCCGGTGAGCCCGGCCGCCGCCGCCAGTGCCGCGCCCGGCTTGACCCGGCCGGACGGGATCGGGCGGTGCGGCCGTTCGCGGGCGTCCTCCTCGCGGTCGGCCCAGTCGTTGAGCGCCATCCCGGCCTCGTACAGGCAGAGCGAGGCGCCGAGGGCGAGCGCGGTGCGGCCGTTCGGACGGCGTCCGGCGGACGCCGCCCCCGCGAGGGCGTCGCCGGGCACGGTGAACAGGGCGGAGACGCGCAGGAGTTCGGCCCAGTCGCGGGGCGCCGGGCTCACCGGGCCTCCCGCAGCCGCTCGGCGAAGGAGAGGAGCGCCGCGTACTGCTCGGCCAGCGCCGCGGAGCCGCCGTCCGGGTCCTTGAAGTAGAAGCCCAGTTCGGGGCGGGGGCCGGTCAGTCCGCGCTCATGGGCGCGGGCGGCCAGCCGGGCGAGGTCCAGGACGAGGGGCGCGGCGAGCGCCGAGTCGCAGCCCTGCCAGATCGTCTGGAGCACCATGCGCGAGCCGAGGAAGCCCTCGAAGGCGATGTGGTCCCAGGCGGTCTTCCAGTCGCCGAGCGAGGGCACGTCGTCGATGTGCACCTCGCCCTCGGGCAGCGCGCCGAGGTTGTCCTCCAGGACGCGGTTCTTGCCCGCGTTCTTGGCGGCGGCGGCGGCCGGGTCGGCGAGCGAGGCGCCGTCGCCGCCGCCGAGCAGGTTGCTGCCGGACCACGCGCGCACGTCCAGGGCGCGCTGGCGGAACATCGGCGCGAGCACCGCGCGCAGCAGGGTCTGGCCGGTCTTGCCGTCGCGGCCCGCGTACGGCACGGCCGCCTCCCGGGCCGCCGGGGCGAGGGCCGGGTGGTGCAGACCGGTCGAGGGAGTGAAGTTCACATAGGCACATCCGGCGCGCAGCGCCGCCGCCGCGTACAGCGAGGAGGCGGGCAGCCGGTCGGCGTCCTCGGCGGGCGCGGGCTCGGTGGAGGAGACGTTGACCACGACGGTGCGGGCGGCGCCGGTGCGCCGGGCGAAGCCGCAGATGTCGGCGGCGAACGCCTCGATCAGCTCCTGGTCGCCGCGGGTGTCGCCGGGCAGCGGGCCGCCCATGCGTATCTCCTCGTCGGCGGCGGCGAGTTCGGCGCGGACGGCGGCGGGAAGCCCGTGCGGCAGCACCCCGCCCGCGGCCAGCTCCTCGGCGCGCTTGGGCAGCGGGCCGCTCACCACGTCGTGGCCGCCGAAGACGAGGGAGGACAGGGCGGGCAGGCCGCTGTCGGCGAACTCGGCGGTCTCGGTGACCAGGCCGGTGGGCCGCTGGAGACCGGCGGCGACGGCGGCGCAGCCGGCCACGGCCGTGGTGGCGACGGAGCCGCGGGCTCCGATGAACCAGACCCCCGTCCTGGGGACGTTGTCGCGGGTATCTGCGTACGGGGACACGGGCAGCCTCCTGGTTACGTCAGCGCGTTGAAGCCTTTCCAACCTGACGGAAGTGGCGGCTGGTTGGGCAGCTGTTCATTCGTATCGATAGATCTACCCGGCGGCGGGCGGATGCGCGGGTGCCGCAGTTGCACGCGAGAACGGCGGAGTGCTGGCCACGGCACGCCTCCGCGACCAGCACTCCTTCGCCGTCATGCGCCCGGCCTACTCGGCGCGCTGCTGGAGCTGCTCGGCCAGCGTCTGCCAGGCGGCGGCGCAGCTGCGCGCGAGGTCGGCGACCTCGGGCGCCCAGTGGCCGGGCAGACCGCGGCCGAGGGTCTCCATGCCCTCGCCGTCCACGGTGTAGTGGTGGAGCCAGCGCAGGGTGCGCCGGCCCGCCTCGTTGAGCCGCAGCGAGGGGTCCTCGCTCAGCTTGGCCAGCAGCTTCTGGCGGTCGACGGAGATCTCCCGCCGCTCGCTGCGGGCGCTGACCGCGCGCTGGGTCTGGCGCGGCACCACCGGTGCGCCGGGGGCCGGGCTCTGCCCCGCCGCCGTGCGGTAGCGGCCCGGTACGGGGTCCTCGCCCCGGTCGATGCGCTGGCGCACGTCCCGCACGGTGGCGGGTGAGAGGCCGGTCGCCCGGGCCACCTCGCGCAGCCCCGCGTTGGGCCGCTCGTGGATCATCGCGGCGGCCTGCTGGCGGCGGTATCCGCTGTCGAGCGGGCGCAGCCGGCCGTCCCGGCCCAGGCGCGCGTTCGACTGCGGAGCGTCCGCCGAGGAGCGGGAACGGATCCGGGAAATGGTCTTGTCGGAGAGGCCGACCGCGGCGGCGACGGCACGGTCGGACCACTGCGGGTGGGTCATGATGATCCGGGCCGCGGCGACCGAGCGGTCGGAGCGCGACAGCGGCAGGCCGTGGGTGACGTTGGCCTTGACCGCCAGGACGTATGCGGCGCCCTCGTCGCAGTCGACCATCCGGGCCTGGATGGTGGTCCGCCCGTTCAGAAGGGCGGCGCGCACCCGGTGGGTGCCGTCGATGACCCGCATCGACGGGCGGTGGACGGTGATCGGCGGCAGCGCTTCCCCCGCCTCGGCCAGCACGCGCACATGGTCCTCGTCGGCGCCGCCGAGACGCGGCGAGTCCTCGAACACCAGGGAGTCGATGCGTACTTCACCGGCGGGATGCGACTCGATCCAGACCATGGAGGTCACGACCTCGTCGAGGTCCGCCGCGTGGATCTTCAGTAACTGATCGTCAATCGATTGCTCGGCCAGACTCACTTTGCGCCCCCTCGCAATGAATCGGAACCGGAATCCACTTCCGGTGTGCGAAATGAAAGGCGACCGGAGAAGCCTTGTCAACCACCCGGAAGCCGGTCCCGGAGCTCCCGATTCCCTTGCGGCACAAGGCAGTAGGGGCTCGCGGGCACCGCCCGCCGGACACCCCGCAGAGCCCCCGGAGCGATGGATACCGCACAGCTGTACGGGGGCAAACGGCGGGCCGTCAGAGCGGAAGTTCAGGTTCCGTCAAGTGCGGACAACCTTCTGTACCGACCGCGGTGAAGGGGCGGTGGATTTGGACCCGGGACGCGGGCCGGACGTCAAGGACCGTCAGAAGAGGGGCCGGAATCACACATTCCGGCCCGCTGATCGGCTTCGCACTCGTGATGCCCCTGGGGCGGCGGGCCCCCGCGGGGGTGACCGCCGGTCGCCCGGCCGGCCGGAGCGGCCCGGTCAACTGCGCGGACCAGAGGAGAACTTGGCCAATTCTTTGGCCGAGAACAGACCCGGAACCCGTCACACCGGCGTGACGGGCTCCGGGCCGTGCCGTGCGTCAGTCGCCGCAGACGCCGTCGACGGCGACCTTCTCGTACAGGTGCGGGGAGACGGTACAGCCCTCCGGGTAGCCCTCACCGACCGGGTGGACCCGGGTACCGGCGTGGGCGGCGGCCAGATGGGCGGCGGACTCCCACACCGCGATGTTCACCAGGACCCGGCTGCCGCCGACGCCCCGGTGCATCTGGGTGGAGACGAAGCCGGGCTGCCGCTGGAAGTATGCGGCGTCCCGGCGCCAGAGCGCCAGGAACTCCTCCTGGCGCTCCTCCGGCACGGTGAAGGTGTTGACGAGGGTCACCGGGCCGGTCCGCTCCTGGAGTTGCTTCACATAAGGAGTGGACTCGTCGGTCTCCACGAACTCGATCACAGGACCTCCTGTCGGATTCAGCGGGGCGAACCGAACCAGCGGGCGAGCGCGTCGAGCAGTTCGCCACCGTCCGGCGAGGCCCAGGCGACATGGCCGTCGGGGCGGAGCAGAACGGCGTCCGGCCGCGTTCCCTCGACCGTATCGGCCGGCACCCAGCCGTCCGGGACGATGTCCACCCGGTCAGCCCAGGTGGCCGAGACGATGTCGATGCGGTCGGACCAGCCCTGTGCGAGCCGGGCCGCCCCCCGGCTGCCGTCGGCGGTGATCAGCACACCGCGGGCGGGGTGCAGCAGTGCGGAGACCCGGCTGGTGGAGCCGTCCGCCAGCTTCACCTCGCGGTCCGGCATCCGCAGCCCGAGCAGCGGGTGTCCGGTGCTGCCGCCCATGTCGTAGCGGATGCCGAGCCCGCTGACGTGTCCGGCCAGGCGCCGGGCCGCGTCCGGCGACTGCACCAGCTCGCGCATCACCTGGCGCATCGGCTCCATCTCGTCGCCGGTGAGGTAGAGCGACGCCTGGGCGAGGGTGTTGCGCAGCAGCTTCTCGCCCACCGGGTGCCGCTCGCTCTGATAGGTGTCGAGCAGCCCCTCGGGCGCCCAGCCCTTGACGGTGGCCGCCAGCTTCCACCCGAGGTTCACCGCGTCCTGGACCCCGACGCTCAGCCCCTGGGCGCCGGCCGGGATGTGGATGTGGGTGGAGTCGCCGGAGAGCAGGACCCGGCCGCGCCGGTACTCGGCCGCCTGGCGGGTGGCGTTGGTGAACGCGCTCACCCACTTCGTCTCGGCGCCGTGCAGGGACTGGCCGGTCAACTCCTGCCAGGAGTCCGCGATCTCGGCGAACGTGAGCGTGCTGTTGTCCCGGGGCGTCAGCTTCGCGGGGTGGATGATGATCCGGGTCACCCCCTCCTCCAGCCGGATCGCCATCACCATGCCGCCGTCGACGCGCTCGCCGATCACCCGCGGCTTGATGTCGGGGCGGTCGACGACGTCGGCCACGTACATCCCCCGGGTCGCCTCGCGGCCGGGGAAGTCGATGCCGGCCAGTTTGCGCACCCGGGACCGCCCGCCGTCGCAGCCCACCAGGTACTGGGCGGAGTGCTCGATCCGCCCGTCCGGCCCGTCCACCACCACGGTGATGCCGTCCGGCCCCTCCTCGAAGTCCATTACCTCGTGGCCGCGGCGCACGTCGACGCCCAGATCGGTGACCCACGCCTCCAGGATCTCCTCGATCCGGTACTGGGGGACGCCGCGGATGCCGAAGTGGTTGTCCTCCAGGGCGGTGAAGTCGATGCGGACGCCGCCGAAGTGCCCCTCGTTGCCTATCTCGATGTCTCCGAAGCGGGCCAGCAGGCCGCGCTGGTGGAAGACCTCGGCGGCGCGCCGGGTGAATCCGACGCCCCGTGACTCCCCGCTGGGGGTGGCCCGCTGCTCGTAGACAACCACGTCAACGCCGTTCAGCCGGAGTTCGCCCGCCAGCATGAGACCGACCGGCCCTGCCCCGGAAATGATCACGCCTGTTCCCATTTTTCGCCCTCCTGGATGAGATATGCGAGATCCGATTCAGCACTTCGGGAATCAACTCGCAACGCCTCGCAATGGCGCCGTGCAGCCAACGAGCCCGGAAACGGGGCGTTGAATGTGATCATGCTCTGCGGCACACCGAAAAGACCTTTCGGGCCGCCGAAGAAGTCTGCAACCGCGCGATCAAAGGAGTCAAGGGGAACGAAGTCTTCGCTTTCCCTAGATCTTTCCCCGGATCCTTTTCCTAGATCCTTTCCGAAGATCCTTTTCCGGGGCGCACGATAAAGCGAAGAACAAAGATCAAGGGAATTGATCATTCTGAATACGAAGAGGATACCGAAATGGCTGGTTCCGCAATACCGGCCGGTAGTGTTCGGGTTTTAGAACCGCACCGGGACCGAAGATCGACCGCCGCTCGACTTCGATGTTTCCGCGGTTGCCCTCTTGACGGAGCGAATTGCCTGCTGAAGGCTTCTCGGCGCAGAACACCAGACTTAATAAGGAGAGCTCACGATGTCCTCTGCCGTCACGCAGAAGCTCACGGTTTTTCTGGCGTTCCCGCAGGATGCCGAGGAGGCGGTGAACTTCTACACCTCGCTCTTCGACGACTCAGAGGTGGTCAACACCATTCGCGCCCGCGCAGGTGAGCCGGGGTGGGTGGAGGGGACCCTCCAGCACGCGGTGTTCACGCTCGCCGGGCAGCAGTTCATGTGCATCAACATCCCGCCGGACGGCGCCCGGGGCTCCGACCACGCCCCTTGGGACACCTACAAGTTCTCCCCCGCGATGGCCGTCTACGTGCAGTGCGACACCGACGAGGAGTTCGACCGGGTCTTCCAGGGCCTCGCCGCGAAGGGCGAGGTGATCATGCCCGTGGGGACGTACGGGTTCAGCGCCAAGTTCGGCTGGGTCAACGACCAGTTCGGTGTCTCCTGGCGGATCAACCTTTCCGAGAGCAAGGTCAAGTAAGCCGTACCACCGCTCGACCGTCGGCCATGGGGCTCAGCGCCTCATGGCCGACTTGTACCCGCACGCACCTTTGTCGACGTCCCCGCCCCCGCGGGTCGGCCACGTTTTTCGGCATTCCGCCCCGCCGCGCCCCGCCCAGCGGCCCCACGGGTCCGCCCCCGTCTCTCCCGTTCGCCTTTTCCCCTGGCTACGCGCTGCCCACTTCCGGGTGCCGGCATTCTGCTCACACGACCGATATCGCGTTGCACTGGCAAATGTCCTCGCACATCCCTTTGACCACGGGAGAAACGCATGATCCTGGTAACCGGCGCGAACGGGAACGTCGGCAGAAACATCGTTCTGGAGCTGCTGGAGGCGGGGGAACAGGTCCGGGCGATCGCCCGCGACCCCTCGAAGTCGACGCTTCCGTCGGATGTCGAGGTGGTCGCCGCCGACCTCGCGAGACCGGAAACGCTGTCGAAGGCACTGCGCGGAGTGGACCGGCTCTACCTCTGGCCGGTGTTCGGAGAGTTGCAGGGAGCCGTCGACGCGGCGGCGGCGGCCGGGGTGCAACATGTCGTCATGCTGTCGTCCGAGGCGGTCGCCTATGCTGCCGAGGAACCGCACATCGCGTGCGAGAAGGCGGTCACCGAGTCGGGGATGTCCTGGACGTTCCTGCGTCCCAGCGCGTTCATGTCCAACGATCTCCTCTGGATACCCCAGATCGCCAAGAGCGGGGTGGTGCACGGTGTGTACGGAAGTTCCGCGATGGCTCCGATCCACGAGCGCGACATCGCGGCGGTCGCGGTGAGGTCGCTGCTCACGGCGGAGTCCGGACACGTCCACGCCATCACCGGGCCGCAGTCGCTCAGCCAGGCGGACCGGGTCGAGATGCTGGGCAGGGCCCTCGGCATTCCCCTGCGCTTCCAGGAGGTTCCGCGCGAACGGGTCCTGGCCCAGATGGTGAACTACCTGTCCCCGTACGTGGCGGAGCAGCTGCTGGAACGCCGGGCCGCCCTGCTGGGAGCCGTCGCGGACACCCTCCCGACCGTCGAGAAGGTCCTCGGCCGACCGCCCTACACGTACGCCGAGTGGATCGTCCACCACGAGGCGGAGTTCCGCCCCGTTCTCCAGCTCTGACACTTTGTGAGGTGCACTGTGCATTCCGCCGTCAATGAGACCTTGAACTCGCTGGACCGCACACGCCGGCCCGTCATCGGAATCACCGCCGTCGTCACCCAGATCAAATTCGCGATCTTCGAGATGGACGCGACGTTCGTCCCGCAGACGTTCGTCAAGAAGGTCGCCGACGCGGGCTGCATACCGGTGCTCCTGGCTCCCCAGCCCGGTGTGGAGCAGACCGTCGCCGGGCTCGACGGACTGCTGATGCTGGCGGGCCCGGACGCGGACCCCGCGCTCTACGGCCAGGAAAAGCACGAGAAGACCGGCTGGAACGACCAGGTCCGCGACCGGCACGAACTGGCGCTCCTGGAAGCCGCGTTGGCCACCGATCTGCCCACCCTCGGCATCTGCCGGGGCGAGCAGCTGATGAACATCCTGCGCGGCGGCACCCTCCACCAGCACCTGCCGGAGATCGTGGGCCACGACAACCACTCCCCCGGCGGCAAGGAGTACGGGCAGCAGAAGGTGCGCCTGGAACCCGGCAGCCACCTCGCGAAGTTCCTCGCCAAGGACGTCGTGCCCTGCCACCACCACCAGGTCATCGACCAGGTCGGCGAGGGCCTGACGGTCACCGCCTGGTCCGAGGACGGCACGGTCGAGGCCGTCGAGGTCAACGACCACCCGTTCGCGGTCGGGGTGCAGTGGCACGCCGAGGAGTCCGACGACGACAGCCCGTTCATCGCGCTCGCCGAGGCGGCGCGCCAGCGGATGTCGGTCCGCCGCCCGTGACCCGCGGTGGCGGGGGCCCGGCCCCCGCCACTCGGAATCCGCTCAAGGAACGACCCAGGCGCGGTACGGTCCGATGGCCGTGCCGCGCCTCCTGGTGTTCCCTGGACGGGTGATGTCAGCCGCGCGGGGAGCCTTCGGGGTACGGGAGTCGCTCCTCCAGCATCGTGACGTCCAGCTCCGCCAGCTGCTCCGGGTCGGCGAGCATGTCGATGGCGGTGACCCGGCCGTCGACCACGACGAAGTCGAAGACGACCTTGACGCTGCCGTTCGGCGCCCACACCAGACCGGGCGCCCCGTCCACCAGCGCGAGGCGGGCGACCTGGGCCCGGCCCGAGAAGATCTTGGCGACCGACTGGGCGCCGAGCGCGCCGCTGCCGCCCATCGCCAGCGCGGCACTGTCGACGCGGACCACGGCCTCGGGGTCGAGCAGCGCGAGCAGTTCGTCGAAGCGTCCGCCGCGCGAGGCGGCGAGGAAGGCGTCGACGATCTGCCGCTGGCGGCCCCGGTCGGCCGGGGGCGCGGCCTCGGCGCCCTGCACCCGCCGGCGCGCCCGGCTGGCGAGCTGGCGGGTCGCGATGGTGGAGCGCCCCACGACCGGCGCGATGTCGTCGAAGGGCACCGCGAACATGTCGTGCAGCACGAAGGCGAGCCGCTCGGCCGGGGAGAGCGTGTCGAGCACCACGAGCAGCGCCGGGCCGACCGAGTCGACCAGCACCGCCTCCTCCTCGGGGTCCAGGGCCTCGCGCGCGGCATGGGCGTGGTGGACCGGCGGCGGGCGCTCGCCCAGCAGGTCCTCGCGCCGCGACTCGCGCGAGCGCAGCATGTCCAGGCAGACCCGGCCCACGACGGTCGTCAGCCAGCCGCCCAGGTTGTCCACGGCGCTGACGTCCGAGCGGCTGAGCCGGAACCAGGACTCCTGCACGGCGTCCTCGGCCTCGCTCAGCGAGCCCAGCATCCGATAGGCGACCGCCCGCAGATGGGTGCGATGGCCCTCGAAGCGCTCCGCCAGCCGTTCAGTCTCGTCCATCGTTCACATTCCTCCGCCGGGGCACGTCTTCACGTGCTGCGAAACCCAGCCTATGGGACAGATCACACAAGCTCAGATCACGGTATTTTCGGTTGAAAGTTTGGGCAATTCATACGAATTCCCCTCCGGGCTCCGGACGGGGGCGGGCCGCCGGTCCGCGGCCCGCCCCCGCGCCCTCACCCGAGCTTCGCCGCCAGGAACTCCTGCCAGGTCACCCGGGCCGTGGCGTACGAGTCGGCGGGGCCCTTCGGCAGCAGCCCGCCCGAGCGGATCTTCCCGATGCCGGGCATCCACAGCGGCACCACCGGGGCGCCCTTGTGGACGGCCTTCAGATACGTCCGGATCATCTCCACCGCGTCGGTCGCCTGCGGCCCCACCAGGTCGGGCACCCGCCCGGCGGGCTGGGCCAGGGCCAGCTCGGCCAGGCGCACCGCCACCTCCTGCGGGTCGATCGGCTGCACCCGGAAACCGGCGGGCACCGGCACCAGCGGCAGCTTGCGGGCCTTCTGGGCGCCGTCGAGGATGAAGTCGTAGAACTGGGTGACCCGCAGCAGCGTCCACGGCACCCCGCCCTCGGCGACGACCCGCTCCGACTCCAGCTTGGACTTGAAGTAGCCGAAGGAGACGTCGTCGACGCCGACGATGGAGATGTAGACGAGGTGCGGGACATCGGCCCCGGCAGCCGCGCGGACCAGATGGCGGGTGGCGTCGGCGTCACCCTTCTTGTCGCTGGCGCAGTGCACCACGGCGGCGACCCCCTCGACCGCCGCCGCGACGCCCTCGTCCTTGGCGAGATCGCCGGTGACGAAGGCGATGCCCGGCTCGTCCGGGCGGCTCTTCCTGCTCAGTACCCGGACGTCCGCACCGGCCTCCCGCAGCCGTGCGACGACGAGTCGTCCCAGCGTGCCCGTGCCGCCGGTCACCAGGATGGGCGACGTCATGGCTCCTCCTCCGTCGAAGTGTCGCCTCATTGACGAGCCGCCCGCCGAAAGTGTGACGCGGGGGTTCCGGCCGGCTCCCCCGGCGGCCCCGGACCCGGCCGCGAAAGGGCCACGGGCGCACCGTCTCCGCGGGGAGGCGGTGCGCCCGTGGGCGGGGCCCGTACGTACGGGCCGGTGTGCTTCCGTACGTACGGACGGGTTCAGCCCAGCCGGGCCGATTCGGTGTGCCGGGCGAGCGGGAGGTCCGCCTCGGCGCGCTCGGGGTGGCCGGGGCGCCAGAACCTGGGCCCGAGCTCCAGGGCGAGCGCCGGGATCAGCAGGCTGCGGACGATGAAGGTGTCCAGCAGGATGCCGACCGCGACCAGCAGGCCCTGCTGGAGCGAGGCCACCGTCGGGATCGCCGCGAGGACGCTGAAGGTGGCCGCGAGCACCAGGCCCGCCGAGGTGATCACACCGCCGGTGACGGTGAGGCTGGTGAGGACGCCGTCGCGGTGGCCGCGCTTGGCGACCTCCTCCCGGGCCCGGGTCATCAGGAAGATGGTGTAGTCGACGCCGAGGGCCACCAGGAACAGGAAGCCGAAGAGCAGCAGCCCGCGGTCGATCCTCGGGTAGCCCACGGCGTGGAACAGGAGCGCCGCCGCGCCCACCGCCGCGGTGTACGAGAGCACCACCGACACCAGCAGCACCAGCGGTGCCACCAGCGCCCGCAGCAGGATGATCAGCATGATCAGGACCACCGCGAGGATGAGCGGGATCAGTACCTTCTCCTCCTTGCCCTGGGCGTTGGAGGTGTCGAGCGCGGTCGCGGTCTGGCCGCCGACCACCGCGTCCTTGGCCTCGCCGGAGGTGTGGTCGAGAGCGGTGCGCATCCGGTCGACGGTCTGCCGGGCGGCCTGGGTGTCCGGCGCGTTCTTCAGGACGGACTCGATGTGCGTCCAGCCGTTCCGGGACGCCACCGTGGTCGCGCTGGTCACCCCGGGGACGCCCTGGACCGTGGAGAGCGCGGTGGCCGCGCCCGCGTCCTTGACGTAGACGTCGGCGGGCGCCGAGGAACCGGCCGGGAAGTGCTGGGAGAGCAGCTCCTGGCCCGCCACCGAGTCGACCTTCTTGGTGAACTGCTCGGCCTGGGTCTGGCCGGTGGACAGCGACATCGCGCCGAACGCCAGCGCCCCGAGGACGACGACCGTACCGATCCAGATCGGGCGCGGCCGGCGGCCGACGAAGCCGGCGATCCGGCCCCAGAAGCCGTGCTCCTTCTCGACGGCCGCGTCCACGTACTCCGCGGAGTAGCGCGGGGTGAACGGCCAGAAGACCCAGCGGCCCAGGATCACCAGGAACGCGGGCAGCAGCGTGGTCATGGCGAAGTAGACGATGACGACGCCGAGGGCGACGACCGGGCCGAGGCCCCGGGTGGAGTTCATCGAGCCGAACACCAGGCAGATGGTGGCGATGCCCACGGTGGCCGCGGAGGCCGTGATCGCGGGCAGGCAGCGGCGCAGCGCGTACTCCATCGCCTCGTGCCGGTCCTCGTGGCGGTGGAGCTCCTCGCGATATCGCGCGATCAGCAGCAGCGCGTAGTCCGTGCCGACGCCCAGCACCAGGACGATGAGGACGTACGCGCTCTGCCCGTTGACCGTCAGCCCGGCGTGTTTGGCGAGGAGATAGACGACGGCGCTGGCGACCTGGCTGGCCAGGAAGACCGAGATCAGCGGGATCAGCCAGAGGATGGGGCTGCGGTAGGTGAACAGGAGGAAGATCGCGACGAGGCCGATGGTCGCGCCCATCAGCGCGCCGTCCATGCCGGAGTAGACATCGATGAAGTCGGCGATGCTGCCGGCCGGGCCCGCGATCTTGACGTCGAGGCCGTCCGGAGCGCTCTGCTGCGCCGCCTTGCGCAGATCCTTCACCCCGTCGCCCAGCACGCTGTTCTTGGCCTTGTCCGACTTGACGGGCACGCTGAGGAACGCGGCCTTGTGGTCGGCGGCCACCGTGACCGGCGGGATCGCCGCCGCGGCGATCTTGTTGCTGACGAACTTGTCCCGGTCGCTGTTGACCTTGGCCAAGTCGGCCTCGGTGAGGCCGTCTTCGCGCGCGTAGACGACTACGGCGCCGAGCCGTCCCTTGTCCGCGAAGTAGTCTTCGGCGATCTTCACCGCCTTGGTGGCCTGCGCGTTCTTCGGCAACCAGGTCTGGGCCTCGTTGTTCTGGACGTCACCGAGCTTGGCAGCGAGGGATCCGCCCACGCCGATGAGCAGCACCCACAGCACGAGGACGGCCCACTTGGAGCGGCGGCCGACGATGGCCCGCGCGTACTTGTGGACGAACGAAGTCGTGGACGGGGGCGGCGGCTCCTCGACGGACTGCCTGGGTGATGGAGGATGCGTCGTCATGACTGCTCGCTAAGGGTCGGGAGTCCTGCGCGGCCGTGGCGCGCTCAGGTCTCGGTCGAACTCTGGTCGTTCGAGGGGCCTCCCCTGTACGGCCCGATCGCCTCGACTCGATCGGGGTACCTCTTCCTGTCACATGAGCTGGGTTTTGTTCGTCACTGATATGACGGAACGTGGCCAGAGGGTGTGACCGTGACGCGTTCGTCACTCACTGACGGAGCGCGACGGAGGAATGTGACCGATGGACGACGGCGAATGGCTGGCACGGCGTTTCGAGGAGAACCGGCCGCATCTGCGGGCGGTGGCGTACCGCATGCTGGGGACGCTGAACGAGGCCGACGAAGCCGTCGAGGAAGCCTGGATGCAGATCGTCGACGGCGGCGATCCCTCGGACGAGGGCGTGCGCGGTCTGCCGGCCTGGCTGATGACGGTGGTCGCCAATGTCTCCCTGGACCGGCTGCGCTCGCGCAGAACGGTTTCCTCCGAGCCGGTGGCGCCGCTGGGCGCCCGGGTGCCCGCCGCCCGCCGGGCCCCCGACGACCTGGCCGACCCGGTGCCCCGGGAACTCGCGGCCGAACTGGCCGTGATGGGGCAGGTGCACGAGGAGATGCTGGCCGACTCGGTGGGGCTGGCCCTGCTCGTGGTGCTTGAGGCCCTGGACCCGGCCGAGCGGATGGCGTTCGTGCTGCACGACCTGTTCGGGCTGCCCTACGACGAGATCGCCCCGATCGTGGGCGTGGACGAGGCCCGCACCCGGGAGCTGGCCGAGCTGGCGCGGCGCCGGGTGCGCAGCGTCGATCCGCTGCCCGACGAGGGCAACCGGCTGCGCCGGCTCGTGGACGCCTTCCTGACGGCCTCGCGCGGCGGCGACTTCGAGTCGCTGATCGCGATGCTCGACCCGGACGTGGTGCTGTACGCCGACCCGGAGGCGGTGGCGGTGGGCGCGCCGACGGAGGTGCGGGGCGCGAGCTCGGTGGCGAAGACGTTCTCGGGGCGGGCCCGCTACGCCCAACTGGCCCTGGTGGACGGCACGGTGGGCGCGGTGTGGGCGCCGCGCGGACAGCCCCGGGTGGTCTTCGGCTTCACGGTCGTGGACGAGCGGATCACCGGGATCGACATGCGGGCCGCGCCCGAGCGGATCGGCGCGCTCGACCTGACCATCCTGGGCGGGCCGGAAGCCTCCTGACGGTCCCTTCCGCGGGAACGGCGGAAGGCGCGGGCACAACAGAACAAGGGGGCGTCGCCCCGGCCGCGGCCGGGGCGGCGCCCGGCCGACCGCGGCGCGCCACCGGGCATTTCCCGGGCGGCGCGCCGCGGTGTTGTCCGGGCGGTCCGCGCGCCTCTCCCGCCCGCCCCGGAGCGCCGTACCCCGGGTAATGTCGATCACTTTGCGCGGACCATTGATCAACGATGGCTCGGGATTCCCTATAGCCGTCGCGGATAAGAAAGGGTGCCCTGATCTCACGGTGCCCGGCAATGCGCTGTGAGCGCGCAAATGTGCACGCCACGGATAACGGACACAAGACCCGGAAAGCGGTACCGTGACACCGGTAAGACAAGGTGCACGGAGTTGACAGATCGAGCCTTGCACGCAAGGTGTTCGACTGCGATAGTTCCGCGGTTGCACGGGCCCGGATCCCGTATACCTTCGTACGGTTGACCCGCCCGCGCCCCCTGCCCGAGCGGGCATTGCGTCCCCCTGGCGAACGCGGGATTATCGGCATCCGACAGGTTCGAGATTCCCTCCAGCAGGAATCCACCGAGCAATTGCTCCGTGCCTGCACACCGCCTGCCCGCCGTTCCCATGGAGCCGGGCCCCATGTAATTCTGGCCGTCGTCGCCGCACTGCGGCACAGCTATTGATGCTCTCTTACCGTGGTCACGAGCGAAAAAGGACAAGAGGGGGGCCGAATGCCCACGAATACTTCGGACGACTCGCTGGACGAGACGGTGGAAGGCTCGGTGTCCGGGCGTAACAAGGTGATCGCCGAGCGCACGCGCAGCGAAACGTGGAAGAAGCCGCCGCGCCGCATCGAGCGCGCCGAATGCATCACCTGCGACACCTGCCTGCGCGCCTGCCCGCCGGAGTTCAACGCGATATTCGACAACGGGCTGGACGTCGTCATCATTCCCGAACTCTGCTCCGGCTGCCCCAAGTGCGTCCTGGAGTGCCCCGTCGACTGCATCTACGTGGACGAGGACTGGACGCCGACGACCGATGAGATGTGGAACCACATCTCGCTGACCGCCGAGGGTGCGTCATGACCAGTTTCGCCGAGCGCAACGGCACTTCACGCCGGGCCATCAACGCCAAGAAGCGACAGAGCCGCCGCCCCAGCCGCATCGGCGCGGTGGCCGGCGCCACTCCCAAGCCGGACCGGGTCAAGGACGAGGACGCGGGCTTCCCGACCCTCCTCAAGCGCGCCTGGGAGCGGGCCGTGGACGCCCCCGACCTGCGCGGCGCGGTCGAGATCCTGCTGACCCTGGACGGCCACGTCCCCGCCGACGTCCAGCTGCGCGCGCTGCGCACCGCCGACGAGGCCGCGCTGAAGGTGCTCTGCGGCATCTCCTGGCGCGAGCAGGACCTGCCCGCCCCGGCCCGCGACGAACGGGCGCGCCCCGCGTTCCTGGGCGAGCTGGGCCTGACCACCACCGGGCGCATCGTCGTCCGCGTCCCCTCGCAGGGCCCGCTCGCCGACGAGGAGACCCTGGTCGACGGCGTCATCGACGTGCCGTGGTCCGCCCAGGACCTGCTGGACTACGAGAGCGAGGTCGACCGCGCGGCCACCCGCTACGCCGACCAGGTCGTCGACTGCCGCCAGTGGCTGGCGGCGCTCGGCACCCAGGCCCGCGACGAACTCCTGGAGACCGTGCGGGAGTCGGCGCTGCGCACCGCGCCCTTCGTCCTCCACCAGGAGGGGAAGCTCTACACCAACTTCCGCGAGGGCAACAACCTCATCGGCAAGACCCTCTGGGCGGGCCACCCCGGCGAGACGTTCAGCAGCCTGCTCGGCGTCCCCATGGAGGACTGGTCCGACCACGACGCGATGCTGGTGGTCTGCCTCACCCTGCTGGTGCGCTCGGCGGGCGCCGGGCGGATCGAGGAGGCCAACGGCACCCAGCTGACCCTGGACCACCTCGCGTACATGCTGGAGCGCACCCGCCTCAACTACAACGCGGTGCCCGGCGGCGAGCCCGTCCCGGCCGCGCCCGCGCACCGGGTGGAGGCCCTCAACGCCCTCGCGGTCGCCCTGCGCGAGCGCCGGATGGGGCACGTGCTGCCCAACGCCCAGCTCTACCGCGAGATCCACGGCGCCCTGATGCACAAGATCGAGCGGCTGGCCGGTCCCTACGGCGAGGCGTCCCAGCGGCGCGAGGCCGAGCTGGCCGCGCGGCTGAGCGACCGGCTGCCGGTCTCCGGCGCCACCTTCGCCGAGCTCGGCGAGAGCCTCACCGCCGCCCCCGAGTGGCTCGCCCGGCCGTACGGCGAGTTCGGCACGGGTCTGGAAGCGCTGGTGTACGAGACGGTGGCGGGCGCGGCCGAGGTGTTCGAGGCCGACTTCGCCATGAGCCGCGGGATGCGTTCGATCCCCGAACTCATGCGCGCGCTGCGGGAGCAGGCGTACACCGAGATCACCAAGTGGGACATCACCGACTTCTTCTGCTGTGTGGTGCCGGCCCCCGCGGCCAAGCGCTACTTCGAGGACTCGGTGCTCCAACTGGCCGACACCGCCTGGGCGATGTCGTCGCGGATGCAGTACAACTCCTGGCACTTCATCGCCGGCAACCTGCCCAAGGTGCCCGCGGTCGTGGAGCGCGACCACTTCATCCCGCCGACCATCCCCGACGTCGCCTTCTACTCCGACCAGCACCACCACGGCCATGTCGCGGCCAAGGTGCGCTTCAGCATCCGCAGCCCGCAGTCCGTCGAGGTCATGGGCCAGAAGTTCAACGGGTTCATGGACCTGCGGCTGCTGCGCTGCGAGGGCGCCCCGTTCGACGAGTCGGACCTGCTCGCCGCGCACCGCACCTCGGGGTTCATCGCCGGCGCCATGAGCGCCGCCGCGGCGCTGGTCGCCGGGGGCGAGGACATCGAGGTCACCGCCTTCGACTCCGAATGGCACCTCAAGTCGGTCCAGGCCGCGGCGGCGGCGAGCGCCAAGCAGCCGCAGCAGGTTCCGTGACCGGCGGCCCGACCGCCCTTCCAAGGAGATCCGTTGACCTCCATCGGTGACATACGCGAGCGCCTCCTGCGGGGCGAGACCACCGCGGCCGAGCACGTCCAGTCGGTCCTCACCGCGATCCAGAAGACCGACATCGAGCTCGGGGCCTTCGTCTCGGTCGCGGGTGACGAGGCGGTGCGCGAGGCCGAGCTGGCCGACGCCCGCATCCGCGCCGAGGGGCGGGCGGCGTTCGAGCGGCAGCCGCTGCTCGGGGTCACGGTCTCGGTGAAGGACCTCATCCAGACCGGGGACCTGCCGACCTCGCGCGGTTCCCTGCTGGAGAACCGGCGGCCCCGCGCCGACGCCCCCTCGGTGGCGCGGCTGCGGGCCGCCGGCGCCATCGTGGTCGGCAAGACCACCACCTCGGAGTACGGCTGGAGCGCCTCCACCGTGAGCCGGGTGGCGCCGCCCACCCGCAACCCCTGGGACCTGGAGCTCACCGCGGGCGGCTCCAGCGGCGGCGCCGCGGCGGCCGTCGCGGCCGGGCTCGGCGAGGGCGCGCTGGGCACCGACGGCGCGGGCTCGATCCGCATCCCGTCGGCGTTCTGCGGCGTCGTCGGCTACAAGCCGTCGTTCGCCAAGGTGCCCTACGTGCCCGCCTGCGCCGACCGGCTCTCCCACCAGGGCCCGATCGCCCGGTCCGTGGCGGACGTCGTCGAGCTCGCCTCGGTGATCACCGGCGGCCACCCGGGCGACCCGGACTCGCTGCTCGGCGCGGTCGAGGTGGCCCGCGAGCCGGGCTCGCTGCGGATCGGCTGGATCGAGTTCCCGGGCACCTCCCCGGAGATCCGCCGGGTCACCGAGGGCGCCATCCCGGTGCTGACCGCGCAGGGCCACCGGGTGGAGCGCATCGAGGTGCCGTTCCGCGACCCGTACCCGGCGCTCGTCGACATCCTCGCCGCCAGCGACGCCGCCTCCACCTCGCCCGCCGACGAGGAGTGGTGCGACCCGGGCCGCCTCGCCGTCGTCCGCCACGGGCGCACGCTGAGCGGCGCGACGGTGATGCGGGCGGAGGAGGTGCGGATCGCGCTGCGCACCACCCTGCACGAGATCTTCGACCGGTACGACCTGCTGGCCATGGCCACCGTGCCGATCGAGCCCTTCGATCCGCACGCGATCGGCCCGGAGTGGGCGAGCCGTCCGGACGACCTGCTCTGGCTGGCGTGGACACCGGCCGCCCATCCCTTCAATATGACTGGCCAGCCGGCCGTTTCGCTCCCGGCCGGACTCACCCGCGCCGGCCTCCCGGTGGGGCTCCAGCTCGTGGGCCCCTTCGGCGCGGACGATCTGGTCCTGTCAGCCGCAAGCCGCCTTGAGGCGGACCTCGGGCCTCTGCCGGCCGCACCGGACCGAGTAACCGAAAGGATCCTGTAACCCATGTTCTCCCGGTCGTGGTCCAGCCCCTTCTCCGAGGTGGGCGGCGTTGGACGTCCCGCGTTCGTCACCGAGTTCGGCCTGTGGACCGACGAACAGGCCGCCGCTGCCGAGCAGATCGAGGCGTCGCTGGACGAGATCGACCTCGTCCGGCTGGCGTTCGGCGATCCGCACGGTCTGGTCCGGTCCAAGACGCTGACGGCGGACGCGTTCCGCTCGGTCCTGCGCAACGGCATGGACTTCAGCTCGGGCCCCTTCATCTTCGACACCGGCCACGCCGCCGCCCTCGACTACCTCTCCGACCCCGGCGTCGGGGTCGACGAGATCGCGGGCGCGGGCAGCTTCGTGCTGGTGCCGGACCCGCTGACCTTCCAGGTGCTCCCCCACGAGGGCCCGCGCACAGCGTGGGTGCTCGGCGACGAGTACCTGCGCGACGGCTCCCCGCACCCGCTCTCCGCGCGCAACGTGCTGCGCCAGGTCGTCGCCCAGTACGCGGCCCGCGACCTGAAGCCGGTGCTGGGCCTGGAGGTCGAGTGGTACCTGACCCGCCGGCTGCCCGGCCCGCCCGGGAACGCGGGCAACGGCTTCGGCCTCCAGGGCGCGGCCCCGCGGGTCGAGGCGATGAACTCGGGCTACCAGTTCAACCTCGACTCCAACTACGACTCGGTGGCGCAGTTCACCAGCCCGCTGGCGGTGCAGCTGCTCGGCCTCGGGCTGCCGCTGCGCTCGATCGAGCACGAGTCGGGCCCGGGCCAGATCGAGACCACCTTCAACCCGATGCACGCGCTGGACACCGCCGACGCGATGCTGCTGTTCCGCACCCTGGTCAAGCAGTTGGCCACCCGGCAGGGCTACCACGCCACCTTCATGTCGCTGCCCCGCGTCGACAGCTTCGACCCGAGCGGCTGGCACATGCACCAGTCGGTGATGGACGCCAGGACGGGCCGCAACATCTTCGCGGGCGCCGACGGCGCCGTCTCCGACGAGGCCAAGGCGTACATCGACGGCCTGCTGGGCCGGGCCCGCGACCTGTGCATGCTCTCGGTCCCGACCATCAACGGCTACCGCCGCCTCGGCACCGACTTCTCGCTCTCCCCGACCCGGGTCGGCTGGAGCTACGAGAACCGCAGCGTGATGATCCGGGTGGTCGGCAGCGACGCCGCGACCCATCTGGAGAACCGGGTGGGCGAGCCCACCGCCAACCCGTACCTGGCCATCGCCGCCCAGCTGTCGGCCGGGTTCGAGGGCCTCACCGCGGGCGCGGCGCCGGCCGAGGGCGAGCAGGCGTACGGCACGCTGCCGCAGTCGCTCGCCGAGGCGCTGGAGACATTCCGGGCCGGGCGGGCCGCCGAGCTGCTCGGCAAGCCGCTGGCGGACACCCTGGCCATGATGAAGGCCAGCGAGGTCGCCCGCTTCGAGGCGTGGCGCGCCCAGGAGCGGCCCGCCGACGGCGAGGTCACCGAGTGGGAGCAGCGCGAATACTTCGAGGCGTTCTGATGCCCCGTACCGACCGACTTCCGACCCGTACACCCTGGGGGTGCTGGCCCAAATGATTCCCCGCTATACCCTGCCCGCGATGGCGGACATCTTCTCGGACCAGGCGCGTTACGAGACCTGGGTCCGGGTGGAGATCCTCGCCTCCGAGGCCCAGGTGCGCCTGGGCCGGGTGCCCGAGGACGCCGTCGAGGACATGCGGCGGGCCAAGGTGCCGACCCCGGAGCGGGTGCAGGAGATCGAGCGGGAGCGGGACCACGAAGTGCTCTCGTTCCTCGCCGCCTACTGCGAGGACATCCCCGACGAGTCGGCCCGCTGGGTCCACCTCGGCATGACCAGCTACGACCTGGTCGACACCTCCCTCGGCCACAACCTGGCCCGCGGCACCGACCTGGTCCTGGCGGCCGGCACGGAGCTGCGCCGGGTGCTGGTCGACCGGGCGCTGGAGCACTGGGACACGGTGATCGTCGGCCGCACCCACGGCATCCACGCCGAGCCGACCTCCTTCGGCCACAAGCTGGCGCAGTTCGCGTTCTCCGTGGACCGCTCGCTCACCCGCCTCAAGGCGGCCCGCAAGGCCGTGGCGGTGGGCACCATCTCCGGCTCGGTCGGCACCTACGCGCTGATCGACCCCTCGGTCGAGGCGTACGTCTGCGAGGAGCTGGGCCTCGGGGTGGAGCCGGCGCCCAGCCAGGTCGTCGCCCGCGACCGGCACGCCCAGCTGCTCCAGGCCATCGCGCTGCTCGGCGCGAGCATCGAGCAGGTGGCCCTGGAGCTGCGGCTGCTGCAGCGCACCGAGGTCCGCGAGGTGGAGGAGCAGCGCACCTCGGCGTACCAGGGCTCCAGCGCCATGCCGCACAAGCGGAACCCGACCACCAGCGAGCGGCTGAACGGTCTGGCGCGGCTGCTGCGCGGCTACGCGGCGACCGCCCTGGAGAACGTGGCGCTGTGGCACGAGCGGGACCTGGCCCACCAGTCGGTGGAGCGGGTGATCCTGCCGGACGCGCTGGCGGTCGGCCACTTCCAGGCGACCATGGCGACCCAGCTGGTGCGCGACCTCAAGGTGTTCCCGGAGCGGATGCGCGAGGGCATCGACCGGACCGACGGCCTGGTCTACAGCTCGGCCGTCCTCGCCGACCTGCTGGCGGACGGGGTGGAGCGGGAGAAGGCGTACCGCGCCGTCCAGGCCGCCGCGAACCGTACCCTCGCGAGCGGCGAGCACTTCGGGGACACGCTGCGGCAGGAGGGCATGGACATCGGCCAGCTCCGCCCGGAGCGTTTCCTCGTCAACCACGGTGTGATTCTCGATCGATTGGAGCAGCTTCGTGACCTGGCAGATTGAGCGTGTGAACGGTGCCGACCTGGATCTGGAGGAGGTCCTGGACGTCTACCGCTCCTCCGGGCTCGGTGAGCGCCGCCCCATCGAGGACGTGGACCGGTTCGCCGAGATGGTGCGCAACGCCAATCTGGTGGTCGTGGCCCGTGCGGAGGGCCGGCTGATCGGCATCGCCCGCAGCATCTCCGACTTCAGCTACGCGACGTACCTCTCCGACATCGCGGTCAGCGGCGACTACCAGCGCTCCGGCATCGGCCGCGCGCTGATCGACGCCACGCAGAAGGAGGCCCCGCGGGCGAAGGTCATCCTGCTGTCGGCGCCGGCCGCCGTGGAGTACTACCCGCACATCGGCTTCACCCAGCACAACTCCGCCTGGGTCCTCAACCCGTAGGCGTACGGCGCACGTTGCGCACTAGGGCCCCCGCGACCGGACGACCGGCCGCGGGGGCCCTTTCGCCGTGCCCGGGTGCCCGGGAACGCCTGCCCGGCCGCACGGAAAGGTGTGCCCGGGTGTGCGGGTCGCGGTGTTGCACGCAATGGAAATTCCGGGGAATTTCTGCTAGGGGGCGCGGCAGAACATGCGCCGGGGCCCGCGGGGTATCAGCAATACCCCGCGGGCCCCGGAAGAAAACCCGTCCCGCTCTTGCCTTTCCTTAATGCTCTGTGTCACCAAAGAATTCTTCGGCAATATGACGGGTGTTCAACTTGTTTTCCCCTTGCCGTATCCGGCCGGGCGGGCCGAATTTCACCCGTTGCCGAGCTTGAAACCGACCCCGCGCACGGTAATGATCCAGCCGCTGTCACCCAGCTTGCCGCGCAGACTGCTGACATGGGTGTCGACGGTCCGCCGCGACCATGAGTCGCCCCAGACCTGCTGGAGCAGCCGCTTTCGCGGAATGACCGTGTCCGGATGGGACGCCAGGAGGCAGAGCAGATCGAATTCCTTGCGGGTCAGCCCGACCTCGCGGCCGTCCAGGCTCACCTCGCGGGAGCTCACGTCAATGCGCAGCCGCCCGTGCAAGATCTCTCTGGCAACGGGCGGCTGGAAGCGCGCTCGACGCATGACGGCCTCGATGCGTGCCATTAATTCCCGGAAGCCGTACGGCTTGACGACATAGTCGTCGGCACCCGCCTGTAGGCCGAGGACGCAGTCGAGCTCGGAGCCGCGGGCGGTCACGATGATGACCGGGATGCCGCTGACCGAGCGGATGGCCCGGCACACCTCAAGACCGTCCAGGTCCGGAAGCTCCAGGTCCAGCAGGACGAGATCGACGTCTTCGTAGGCCTGCAACGCGGTGCTGCCGCTCTTGACGCCGATGGCTTCGTGGCCGTGCCTGCGCAGCCGGCACACCAGGGACTCCGCGCCGTCGACGTCGCTGTCGACCACGAGGATCCGCCGGCCCCTGGAGAGACCGGCCACCCTGCGTACCGCTTCCGACACGCCCTCTTCGATCAGGTGTGGTCCGCCCGGACCACGCTGGACAGGTATATGAGGCTCCAGCACTGCCTCTGACGAACTCTGAGTCATGCCTCCCCCGCGAGTCATGTCCCTCCCCCATCTGAGTGAGTCCAATATGAGATCCGATCCGGATCTCACCGCCGAACACCGATGAACCTACAGACCGCTGCTACGGAATTCAAAGAGGTTCGAGCAAATAACAAATAAACTGTGTCGGTTATTGAGCGAGATCGGACGGGCAGCCTGCTCGTTTCCCTACGTGATCACGGCCGGAAGCCCTCGTCAACCAGTGCGCCGCCATGCGGAAGCGGAACACCGTACGACCGCCGATTCAACCAAGCGTAACTCGCTCCGACTTGCATAATCCGGCCATCTTGGCGCAGCTCTGACGTTGATAGAGCCATGACATGACGTTCGCCACATCGGCCTGGAGGTTTGCGGAATTCAGGCAGATCTGCTGACAGCAAGTTAAATAACAGGTGTCCAAGTGACGTCATTGTGGCCAGTGGCTTGAATTCGCCGGTACTGCGTCTCAGTCGGGAGCGGCTCGCGCGTCCCAGCGCTCCCTGTGATCGGGCTGTAGCTTGCAGTACGGCAACACCTGCATGACGAAGACCCCCATTCACCGCACAGAATGGTCGTCCGGCAGAGCACGTGTCAAGTAAAGTCCGGCGGCCCTGAACAGCCGCGCACCCCGTGCGAAGCGACCACTCGGGGCGCTCGCACGGGGTGCGCGGCGGTACGGTCGGCCGGGGCCCGGCCCGCACGGGAATTGACGGTTCGTCACATGCGAACGGGTCGCGGAATGTCAGGCGAGCACCGGCCCGCCCGCCCGCCAGGTGCGCGGCCCGTCGAAGCCCGGCGCCCGCTCGGTGCGGCGCCAGCTCGCGGAGCGGCGCTGGCGCGGGATCATCACCCGGGCCGCCTCGGCCCGGGCCTCGATGGCGGAGAAGTGGGCGAAGAACAGCGCGGCCAGCGCCGCCAGTTCCTCCGGGTCGGGGTTGCCGCGCTCGACTCTCAGCAGCTCGCGGCAGTGTTCGAGGGTCATCTTCTCGGCGGGCTCGGCCGCCTCGGCGGCGGGCCCGGTGATCTGGGTCATCTCGCTCATGTCGGTCACCTCTCTGCGGAAGACGGGCGGAAGTCGGGCCTACTGGGGCGGGTTGCCGTGCTTGCGGCGGGGCAGCTCCGCGTCCTTGGCGATCAGCATCGCCACCGAGCGGCACAGCACCGACCGGGTCTCGCGCGGGTCGATGACGTCGTCGACCAGGCCGCGCTCCGCCGCGAAGTAGGGGTGGACCAGCTCGTTCTTGTACTCGTCGATCTTCTGGCGGCGCATCGCGTCGGGGTCGTCGGCGGCGGCGATCTCCCGGCGGAAGACCACATTGGCCGCGCCCTCGGCGCCCATCACCGCGATCTCGTTGGTGGGCCAGGCGAACGAGAGGTCCGCGCCGATCGAGCGCGAGTCCATCACGATGTACGCCCCGCCGTACGCCTTGCGCAGCACCACCGAGATGCGGGGGACGGTCGCGTTGCAGTAGGCGTAGAGCAGCTTCGCCCCGCGCCGGATGATGCCGTCGTGCTCCTGGTCCACGCCCGGCAGGAAGCCGGGGACGTCGACCAGGGTGATCAGCGGGATGCTGAAGGAGTCGCAGAACTGGACGAACCGCGCGCCCTTCTCGCTCGCCTTGATGTCCAGGACGCCCGCCATGGCGGAGGGCTGGTTGGCGACGATGCCCACGACGTGGCCGTCGAGCCGGGCCAGCGCCACCACCAGGTTGGGCGCCCAGGCCGCGTGGATCTCCATGTACTCGCCGTCGTCGACGAGCTCCTCGATGACCCCGCGCACGTCGTACGAGCGGTTGCCGTCGGCCGGGACCAGGTCGAGCAGCGCCGTGCCCTCGCGGTCCACCGGGTCCGAGGTCTGGGCCAGCGGCGGCATCTCCCGGTTGTTGGAGGGCAGCATCGACAGCAGGTAGCGGACCTCGGCGAGGCAGGTCTCCTCGTCGTCGTAGGCGAAGTGCGAGACGCCGGAGACCGAGGCGTGCACATCGGCGCCGCCCAGCCCGTTCTGGCTGATCTCCTCGCCGGTGACGGCCTGGACGACGTCCGGGCCGGTGATGAACATCTGCGAGGTCTCGCGGACCATGAAGACGAAGTCGGTCAGCGCCGGCGAGTACGCCGCGCCGCCCGCGCACGGGCCGAGCATCACCGAGATCTGCGGGATGACACCCGACGCCCTGGTGTTGCGCTGGAAGATGCCGCCGTAACCCGCGAGCGCGCTGACGCCCTCCTGGATACGGGCACCCGCGCCGTCGTTCAGCGACACCAGCGGGGCACCGGCCGCGATCGCCATGTCCATCAGCTTGTGGATCTTGGAGGCGTGGGCCTCGCCCAACGCGCCGCCGAAGATCCGGAAGTCGTGCGCGTACACGAAGACCGTACGGCCCTCGACCGTGCCCCAGCCGGTGATCACACCGTCCGTGTACGGCTTCTTCGCCTCCAGGCCGAAACCGGTCGCCCGGTGCCGGCGCAACTGCTCGACCTCGGTGAAGCTGCCCTTGTCCAGGAGGAGTTCGATCCGCTCGCGGGCGGTGAGCTTGCCCTTGGCGTGCTGCGCCTCGGTCGCCTTGTCGCTCGGTCCCCGGACGGCCTGTTCCTTGCGTTCGCTGAGTTCCTCCAGCCGGTCGGAGACCTCGGCGGAGGACTGAGTGGTCGGCGTGGTCGGCATGGTGCTGTTCCCCCTGTAGGTTGCGGATCCGTGTGCGGAGTGGACTGCCTTCACGATCACGTCGGGTGGTTGCGGAGCGCGGCGGCTGCCGCGTAGCCCGGCCGTACGGGTACGTTCCGTACCGTCCAGCCGGGCGGGCGGTCCGGGGCGTTGCGGTCGCCCAGGTAGTCCGCGGCGGTCGAGCGGGTGAGCCCGGTGCCCAGCCCCTTGAGGTACGCCTCCTTGCGGGTCCACAGCCGGGCGAACGCCTGCGCCCGCTCGGCCGCGGGCAGCGCGCGCAGCTCCTCCCGCTCCTGCGGGTGCAGGCGCGGCAGGACCATCTCCACGGCCTCCGGCGACGGCACGCGCTGGACGTCCACGCCCACCGGGTCCGCCGCCACGCCGATGGCGATCAGGCCGTGGCTGTGCGAGAGGTTGAAGTGGAGCGGCACCGGCGGATCGACCAACTCCGGTTTTCCGTGGGGCCCTTCGGCCCGGCCGAGGACGATCCGGCGGGGCTCCAGACCCGTGTACGCGGCGAGCAGCCGCCGCAGGGTGGCGTGCGCCGCCACGTACTGCAGCCGGTCGCGCGCCGAGACGTAGGAGGCGGCCCGCTCCGCCTCGATCTCGTCCAGGGCCTGCATCAGCGGGCACACCGGCGCCACCTCGCGGGCGGGCGGGCGGAACACCAGCAGATGCAGCCGGCCCGCCGCGGGGGCCGCCCGCAGGGGCGTACGGGTCGCGTTCACCGGGACACCGCCTCCTGGACCGGGTCGTCCTGCTCCGGGTCGCCCTGGGCCCTCTGGGCGGCCTCCGCGGGCTCCCGCGGCCCCTCGTCCGGCCGCCCCCGCCCGGTGCGGCGGTCGTAGACCAGCGCGGTGAGCGCCGCCGCCAGCGAGACCAGACCGCCGACGTAGAAGCCCGAGCGGGCGCCCAGGTCCTCGGCGAGCCGGCCGATCAGCAGCGAGCCCAGCGGGGTCGAGCCCTGGAGAATCAGGGTGTAGAGCGCCATCACCCGGCCCCGGTACTGCGGGTCGCTGCCCAGCTGGACGCGGTGGTTGACGGCCTGGACGAAGAAGATGGTGGCGCCGCCCGTGAACGCGAGCAGCACCAGCGCGCTGGCGAAGCTGGGCGCCCAGCCCGCCACCGTCTCCAGGACGGCGAACGCCAGCGCGGCGCCCACCACCAGCCGGCTGGAGGGGCGGCTGCGGCGCGCGGTCGTGGCGAACGCGGCGATCAGCGAGCCCGCCGCGAAGGCGGTGGTGAGCAGCCCGAACGAGGCGGCGTCCGCGTCGAAGACCGTCTTGGCGTACAGCGGCAGCGTCAGCTGGAAGTTGAGGCCGAAGAGCGAGATCACCCCGACGAGGGCGAGCGGCAGCTTCAGATCGGGGCGCCCGGCGACGTACCGCAGCCCGTCGACGACCTTGGGCCTGCCCTCCGGCGGGGCCCCGCGCAGCAGCTCCCCCGAACGCATCATCCGCAGGCCGGCCACGGTGGCCAGATAGCTGACGGAGTTGAACAGCATGACCCAGCCGGTGCCGAAGCCGGTGATGAGCAGCCCGGCCAGGGCGGGACCGGTCACCCGGGCGACGTTGAAGTAGGCGGCGCTCAGCGCCGAGGCGTTGGGCAGCAGTTCGGGGCCGACCAGTTCGCTGACGAACGACATCCGGGTCGGCACCTCGACGGCGTTGACGACGCCGAGGCCGAGCGCGCACAGCCAGATGTGCCACAGCTGGACGGCGTCGGCGAACGCGAGCAGCGCGAGGACCAGCGCCAGCACCCCGGACGCCAGGTTGGCGCAGGTGAGCAGGAGCCGTTTGTCGTAGCGGTCGGCGAGGCGCCCGCCGTACAGGGTCAGCAGCAGCAGCGGCGTGAACTGGAGCGCGGTGACCACGCCCAGCGCCGTGCCGGAGTCGTCGGCCAGGCCCAGGACGATCCAGTCCTGGGCCACGACCATCATCCAGGTGCCCGCGACGGAGACCACTTGTCCGGCCGCGAAGAGCCGGAAGTTCCGTACGGACAGGGAGCGGAAGGGGTGGGCGAAAGTGCTGGTCATGGTCTCGGATCAGGCATCGCGTCCCGCCCTGGTGATGCAGTCCTCCAGGAACGCGAGCGTGCGCAGGTGGTAGGAGCGGGCCGCCCAGCCCAGGCTGATGTTGTGCCCGGCGTCCGGCTGGCGGTCGACGACGATGCGGGGGGCGGCGGTGAGCTGGGCGGCGAGGTCGGCGAGGTCCTTGTCCCCGTGCAGCCACCAGCCCTCGTGCTCGGCGAAGGTGAGCCGTACGGGCACCCGCACCCGCGGCGCGAGGGCCGCGAACAGCTCGGGCCAGCGCGGCAGTTCGCTCATCTCGCGCTCGGGCATCGGCGCCACCAGCGAGCCGCTCTTGCGGAAGGTGTCCGGCGGGTACAGCCGCAGCGGGCCCCAGTGCCGGGCGATGTGCTTGAGCCCCTTGCGGATGACGCCCGGGGTGACGGCGTAGCGGTGGCCGCAGCCGGAGATGTCGAGGCCGAGCAGGCCGTCGCCGGTGCAGTGCGCGGCGGCGGACAGCGCCAGCTTGCCGCCGAAGGAGTGGGCGACGAGCAGGACGCCCGCGCCCGTGGGGTACTTGGCGGTGAAGTCGTCGATCCCGGCGCGCAGCACCTCGGTCTGCTCGGCGACGGTGAGCCCGTCGGGCAGCTGGGCCGCGGAGCGCCCGTAGCCGGGCCGGTCGACGGCCAGCACGGTGTAGCCCAGGCGCGCGCCGAGGGTGAGCAGCGACAGCTCGGGGTGAGCCTGGCCGTCGAAGTACCCGGCGCTCATCCCGCCCCCGTGCACGGCGACGACGGTCGCGCGGGGGGCGCCCTCCGGCTCGCACAGCAGCGCGGACAGCGTGACTCCCCCGGCGTCCAGGGTGATCCTGCGGACGCCCTGGGAGACGGCCGCCGGAGCGAGCGTGCTTTCCACCATCAGTGCCCCCGTTTGCGTTGAGGTTCGCTTCGCCGCGGTCCCGCGCCCCCGAAGGGGCGCGGGAAGGTGCGCGGCCAGCCACCGGCGGCCCGCGGACGCGGGACCGCCTTCAGAACCGAGCTCTCCGGCGTCACGAACCCGCCGGACCGAACCACTGCCCGAGGGCCGCCGTCAGGGCCGGGACGTCGTCCCCGGCCCAGGCGACGTATCCGTCGGGCCGTACGAGCACGGCGCCGACGCCCGCGAGCGGGTCGGTCCCGCCGTCCACCGGCTTGGCGGAGGCGGTGACGACGTCGACCCGCCCCTGCCACCCGGCGGCGGCGTCCCGCACGGCCGAGGAGTCGGCCAGATCGAGGAGCACCCCGCGCGCCGGGTGCAGCAGCGCGGTGGTGCTGGTCTCGCCCGCGGCGCCCACCAGGGTGCGGTGCGCGATCCGGCGCCCGGTCAGCGGGTGCCCGTCGCCCAGGTCGTAGCGGATGTCCAGACCACTGACGACACCCGCGAGGTGCCGCTTCACGTCGTCGTACTGGATGAGCTCGCCGAACAGCTGGCGCAGCGGGTCCGCCTCGGGGCCGCCGAGGAAGACCATGCCCTGCGCGCGGGTGTTCATCAGCAGCCGCGCGCCGACCGGGTGGCGCTCGCCGTGGTAGGTGTCGAGCAGGCCCTCGGGCGCGGTCCCGGCGATCACGGCGGCCAGC
Organism: Streptomyces sp. cg36; assembly: GCF_041080675.1. Lineage (NCBI taxonomy): Bacteria > Bacillati > Actinomycetota > Actinomycetes > Kitasatosporales > Streptomycetaceae > Streptomyces > Streptomyces cyclosori. The sequence goes on from NZ_CP163520.1 coordinate 2,067,865, forward strand.
TTCCAGCCGAGGTTGGCCGAGTCCTGGACGCCGGTGCTCAGCCCCTGGCCGCCGGCCGGGAGGTGGATGTGGGCGGCGTCGCCGACCAGCAGGACCCGGCCGCGCCGGTACTCGGTCGTCTGGCGGGTCGCGTCGCTGAAGAAGCTGACCCACTCGGCGCCGCCGTGCGAGATGTCCTCGCCGGTGATCGACTGCCAGGCGGCGGCGACCTCCTCGAAGGAGACCTCGTCGCCGCTGGCGCGGGCGGGCGCGTTGTCGGGGCAGACGATGATGCGGTCCACGCCCGGGGCGAGCGGCGCCGCCATCACCATGCCGTTGTCGAGCCGCTCGCCCAGGAAGCGCGGGCGCAGCTCGCAGCCGGTGACGTCGGCGAGGAACATCGCCCGGGTCGCCGAGGTGCCCGGGAAGTCGAAGCCGGCCGCCTCGCGCACCACGCTGCGCCCGCCGTCGGCGCCGACCAGGTAGGAGGCGCGCAGCTTGCGCACGGCGTTGGGCGTCTGGACGGTGATCTCGACGTCCTCGCCGTCCAGGTGGCCCTCGCTCAGCTCCAGGAGCTCCCAGCCGCGCCGGATGTCCACGCCGAGCTCGGTCGCCCACTCCTCCAGGACCGCCTCGGTCTTGTACTGCGGGATGCCGCGCGCCCCGAAGTGGCCGCCCTCCAGGACGGTGTAGTCGAACTGCACACCGCCGAAGTGGCCCATCGGGCTGATCTCCAGCGTCTCGCCCTGGCCGAACCGGGGCAGCAGCCCGCGCTGGTCGAATATCTCCATGGCGCGGGCCGTGAAGCCGAGGCCCCGGGACTGCCCGGTGGGCTTCGCCAGCCGCTCGACGACGACGACCCGCGCCCCGCCCAGGCGCAGTTCGCCCGCGAGCATGAGACCGGTCGGACCCGCGCCGACGATGATGACATCGGTGTCCACGGCTGTCCCCTCCATAGTGTTCCCTTTCCTGGACGTGCCCTGTGGTGCCCTGTCGTGCTGAGGAGTCGTGCGGTCGTGCGCGGGGGGTGGGTCCGGTTCTCGGGGTACGGGGGTCAGCGCGCCGGGCCGAACCAGCGCTCCAGGGCCTCCGTCAGCCCGGCGCCGTCGGTGTCCGGGCCGCCGGCCCAGGCCACGTGCCCGTCGGGGCGGACCAGGGCGGCGCCCACGCCGTCGAGGGCGCCGCCCTTCTCCGGCGCGGCCGGGAGCGTCAGGACCCGGTCCGCCCAGCCGGAGGAGTCCGGCAGCGCCGCACCGCCGCCGGACAGATCGAGGAGCACACCGCGGGCGGTGCGCAGCAACTGGGCCGTGCTGACCGGGCCTTCGCCGGTGGTCAGGCCCGCGTCGGGGAGCCGGGCGCCGAGCAGCGGGTGCCCGGGGCCGCCGACGTCGTAGCGGATGTCGAGTCCGCTGACCATCCCGGCGAGGTGCGCCCGGACGTCGTCGTGGGTGAGGAGCTCGGTGAGCACCGAGCGCAGCGGCTCGACCTCCGGGCCGCCGAGCAGCAGCATGGCCTGCGCCCTGATGTTGGACAGCACCCGCCGCCCGACCTCGTGGCGCTCGCCGTGGTAGGTGTCGAGCAGGCTCTCGGGGGCGGCGCCGGCCAGGTGCAGGGCCAGCTTCCAGCCGAGGTTGAAGGCGTCCTGGAGGCCGAGGTTGAGGGCCTGGCCGCCGATCGGCATCTGGCGGTGGGCCGCGTCACCGGCGTACAGGATCCGGCCGTGGCGGTAGCGGGTGAGCTGGCGGTTGGCGTCGCCGAACGAGTTCGCCCACAGCGGGGTCCCGCCGCTGATGTCCTCGCCGGTGACCCGCTTCCAGACCGCCGCTATCTCGCCGAACTCCGGGTCGCCGGTGCGCGGTTCGGCCTTGGAGCCGAACTCGTGCACCATCACCCGGGTCACCCCGTCGCGGGTCGCCGCGATGGCGAGCCCGGCCGGGAGCCGCTCGAAGCGGCGGTTGGGGATGGTGACACCGGCCACGTCCGCGCGCAGCAGCTCGCGGCCGGCGTCGTTGCCGGGGAACTCGGCCCCGGTGAGGCGGCGCACGGTGGAGTCCTCGCCGTCGCACCCGACGAGGAAGCCACCGCGCACCACGACCGTGCCCCGGGGCCCGGCCGCCGTCGCCTCGACGAAGTCGCCGCGGTCGGACACCTCGCGCAGCTCGTGGCCGCGCCGGATGTCCACGCCCAGCGACAGCGCCCACTCCTGGAGCAGCGCCTCGGTCCGGGTCTGCGGCATCTTCCACTGCCCCGGGAAGGGGCTGGGCAGGGTGAGGTCCATCGGGATGCCGCCGAAGTGGCCGCGCGGCTCGTTCGGCGGGGTGCCGAAGAGGTCGAGCAGGCCGCGGCTGTCGAGGAGCTCCATGGTGCGGGCGTGCAGCGTGGAGGCCCTCGACTCCGTGGTGGGCGCGTCCCGTTGTTCCAGTACGACGACATCGGCGCCGCCCAGACGCAGCTCACCGGCGAGCAGAAGCCCGACGGGGCCGGCGCCGACGACGATGACCTGTGTGTCCAGGCGGTCCGTGGTCATCTCCTGGTCAGCCCTTCTTCTGCTCGGCGTACGCCTTGGCGTGGTTGAGCGTCGCCAGGCTGTTGGTGGACAGCGCGGTGTGCACGTACTCACGGGCGTCCGCGACGGTGGCCTCGTCGCCGAGGATCTTCGCGATGTTGTCCGTGTTGAGCGTGACGGTGTGCTGCGAGGAGGCGGCGGTGCCCTCGGGCGTCTCCTCGAACGTCCAGATGCCGGTGTGCAGGGTCATCAGCGCGGGCAGCGTGACCTGCTTGTAGGCGATCCGGTGGTGCGGGAAGGTCACCCGGAACGACTTGGTGGTGTGCACCGAGCCGTCCTTGGCCCGGGTGTCCATCTCCAGGGTCTGCAGCCCGGGGGTGTCCTCGGTGAGCCGGACGACGGCCACGTGCGGCAGCCGCTCGGACCAGCGGTCGGCCTCGTTGATGAAGTCGTACAGGTCCTTGGGCGAGCCCTGGACGACGACGGTGTCGGTGAACGAGAACGTCACCTCCTCGGTCGCGTGGGCCAGTTCGACGTTCTGCTTGAGCGCGGCCAGCTCCGAGCGGCTGTTCTTGTCGACGGCCTCGTCGATCCAGGCCAGGCCCGCGGGGTCGTCGTCGATCGCCCGGTAGTCGTGCAGCAGCCGCACGCGCGAGGAGTTCTCGGCCAGGGTCTCGATGATCCAGGTGCCGCCCATCGCCGCGACCGGAGGCGTGGTGACCTCCTGGCGGAAGGTGATGCGCAGCGCCTCGGGGTCCAGCTCGCGGTGCGAGGTCCAGTTCTTGGCCTCGCCGTTGGCGGTGGCCCAGATCCGGATGCGCTCGTGGTTGCCGTTCTCGCCGACCTGGTCCACGTAGATCGTGGGCGGGAAGATCCGCGGCCAGTTGACCACCTCCGCCAGCAGCCGGTACACCGCGGCGGCGGGGGCGTCGATGGTGATCTCGTGCTCGACCTCACGGGTCGTCATATCCGCTCCTCCTTCGGGTACGTGGGGTGGCTAGAAGTTGCCGAGGCCGCCGCAGACGTTGAGCGCCTGCGCGGTGATGGACGCGGCGGTGTCGGAGGCCAGGTAGCCGACCAGGCCCGCGACCTCGTCCGGGGTGGAGTAGCGGCCGAGCGGGATCTTGGCCTGGAACTTCTCCAGGATCGCCTCCTCGGAGGTGGAGTACGCGGCGGCGTAGCCCTGCCGCACGCGCTGCGCCATCGGCGTCTCGACGTAACCGGGGCAGACCGCGTTGACCGTGATGCCGGTGGGCGCGAGCTCGTTGCCGAGCGCCTTGGTGAAGCCGACCACGCCGTGCTTGGAGGCCGAGTAGGGGGCGCCGAGCACGACGCCCTGCTTGCCCGCGGTGGAGGCGATGTTGATGATCCGGCCGCGGTCCTTGTGGCGCATGCCGCCGGTGTTCAGCACCTCGCGGGTCACCCGGAATACGCTGTTGAGGTTGGTGTCGATGACGGCCTCCCACAGCTCGTCCTCGATGTCGGCGGTCACCCCGCCGCCCGACCGGCCCGCGTTGTTGACCAGCACGTCGACGGTGCCGAAGCGGTCGACGGCGGCCTGGACGAAGCCCTTGACGCTGTCGGCGTCGGTGACGTCCAGCGACGAGCCGTCGGCCTCGAAGCCCTCCTCCGTCAGCTGCTTGACCGTCTCGGCGACGTTGTCGGCGTTGCGCGCGCCGATGAAGACCCGGTGGCCCTGGGAGGCGAGCAGCCGGGCCACGGAGAGGCCGATGCCGCTCGTGGCACCCGTCACCAGCGCGACCCGTGCGGTGTTCTCGGTCATGTCTGTCTTCCTTGTCTGTGGCTCAGGTCGGGTGGCTCAGGCGGCGGACGCGGAGGAGAGCTGGTTGTTGACGACCTCGATGAGGGCGCGCGGCGTGGTGGCGTCGGTCAGCGCGTCGTCGTCCAGCGAGATGCCGTACTCGCGCTCGATGCGCCCGCCGGTCTCCAGCAGCGCGAGCGACTCGTATCCCAGGACCTCGAACTCGGTGTCCAGAATGTCGCCGTCCAGGTCGACGCCCTCGTCGGCGCCCGCCGCCTCCAGGAGGATGCGCTTGAGGTCGTCGAGGGTGAACGTGGTGGCCATGGGACTTCCCTTTCCTAGGTGTACGGCGTTGCCGGTTGTCTGTGGCGGGGCCGCGCCCCCGTGGGGCGCGGCGGGGCGGGTGCGGCGCTACGCGGCCTTGACGACGACGGCGGAGTTGAAGCCCCCGTAGCCGCGGGCCAGCACCAGCGCGGTGCGCACCTCGGCGGTGCGCGGCTCGCCCAGGACCAGGTCCAGGTCGTACTCCGCGGCCGGGTCGATGTGCACGGTGGGCGGGATGACCCCGTCCTTGATGGCGAGGAAGGCGGCGGCCAGGTCCAGCGGGGCCGCGCCCGAGTAGAGGCGTCCGGTCATCGTCTTGGGCGCGGTGACCGCGACCGCGCGGGTGCCGAAGACCGCGTTGACGGCCTCGGCCTCCTGGCGGTCCAGCTCCGGGTCGGCGGCGGCGTCGGCGAAGACCACGTCCACGTCGCCCGGGGCGACCCCCGCGTCGGCCAGGGCGAGTTCGATGGCCTTGCGCAGCCCCGGCGGGCGGCCGGAACCGGCCTTGGGGTCGATGGTGGAGCCGTAGCCGGAGATCTCGCCGTAGATCCGGGCGCCGCGGGCGCGGGCCGCCTCGGCGTCCTCCATGATCAGGATCGCGCCGCCCTCGCCGGGCACGTACCCGGCGGCCTCGCGGTCGAAGGGCAGATAGGCGCGGGTCGGCTCCTCGCTGGTGGAGAGCCGGTCGCTGGCCAGCTGCGCCACCCAGCCCCACGGGCAGACCGAGGCGTCGATGGCGCCGGAGACGATCAGCGAGGTGCCCTTGCGGATCTGGCGGCGGGCCTGCGCGACCGCGTCGAGACCGCCGGCCTGGTCGCTGACGACCACGCCGCTGGGGCCCTTCATCCCGTTGCGGATGGAGATCTGGCCGCTGTTGACCGCGTAGAACCAGGCGAAGGACTGGTACGCCGAGACGTACTGGCTGCCCTTGGACCACAGGGCCTGGAGCTCGCCCTGGCCGAACTCGAAGCCGCCGGCCGCGCTCGCGGTCACCACGCCCATGTCGAACTCGGGGAGCTCGGCCGGGGTGATGCCCGCGTCGGCCAGCGCCCAGTCGGCCGCGACCAGCGCGAGCCGGGTGACCCGGTCGGTCTGCGGCAGCAGCCGGCTCGGCAGCAGGTCCTCGGCGACGAAGCCGGGCACCTCGCCGGCCAGCTTGGCCGGGTAGGAGGACGGGTCGAAGCGGGTGATGCGGCCGATGCCGCTCTTGCCACCCACGGTCGCCGCCCAGTAGTCCTGGATGCCGAGCCCGTTGGGGGACGCCACCCCCAGGCCGGTGACCACCACGGACGACGTCATGCGAGCTTCCTCTCGGGACGGGCGAGCACCACGGCGCTCTGGAATCCACCGAAGCCACTGCCGACCGAGAGCACCGCGTCGGTCCGCTGGTCGCGGGCCGTGAGCGGGACGTAGTCCAGGTCGCACTCCGGGTCGGGCGTGTGCAGGTTCGCCGTGGGCGGCACGACGTTGTACTCCATGGCGAGCGCGGAGGCCGCGATCTCGATCGAGCCGATCGCGCCGAGCGAGTGCCCGACCATCGACTTGATGGAGCTCATCGGGATCTCGTAGGCGTGCTCCCCGAGGCTGCGCTTGACGGCCGCGGTCTCGTGGCGGTCGTTCTGCTTGGTGCCGGAGCCGTGCGCGTTGACGTAGTCGATCTGGTCGCCGTTCATCCGCGCCTCGTCCAGCGCCACGCGGATCGCCTCGGCCATCTCGGCGCCGTCGGGGCGCAGTCCGGTCATGTGGTACGCGTTGGAGCGCGTGGCGTAGCCCGCGATCTCGGCGTAGATGTGGGCGCCGCGCCGGCGGGCGCTCTCCAGCTCCTCCAGGACGAAGAAGGCGGTGCCCTCGCCGAGGACGAACCCGTTGCGGGAGTTGTCGAAGGGCCGCGAGGCCGTCCCGGGGTCGTCGTAGCGGTTGGTCGTCGCCTTGATCGCGTCGAAGCACGCCATGGTGATCGGCGAGATCGGCGCGTCCGAGGAACCGGCGATCATGACGTCGGCGGAGCCCTCGCGGATCAGCTCGACGGCGTAGCCGACCGAGTCGATGCCGGAGGTGCAGCCGGTGGAGACCACGGTGCTGGGGCCCTCGGCCCCGACGGCCCAGGCCACCTCGGCCGCGAACGAGCTCGGCACCAGGTGGTTGTAGAGGTGCGGCGCCGCGTACTGGTGGTCCACCAGGTCGAGCCGGCCGCCGTCGCTGACGACCCGGTACTCCTCGTCCAGGCCCATGGTCGCGCCGACCGCGCTGCCGACGGTGACGCCGACCCGGTAGGGGTCGAGCCCGGCCAGGTCGAGGCCGCTGTCGGCGACCGCGCCGCGCGAGGCGACGACGGCGAACTGGCCGGCCCGGTCCATGCGCCGGACCTCCTGCGGGCTCAGGCCGTGCTCGTACGGATCGAAGTCGATCTCGGCCGCCACCCGGGAGCGGAACGGCGCGGGGTCGAAGAAGGTGATCCCACGCGTCGCCGTGCGGCCCTCGCTGAGGAGGCTCCAGAAGTTCTTGGTGCCGATTCCACCCGGGGCGAGCACCTCCATCCCCGTGATGACGACCCTGCGAGGCGTTGTCACGCGCCCGCCTCCCAGTTGTAGAAGCGGGCGGCCATGGCGTCGGCGGGCGAGCGCCAGGTGGCCGGGTCGTACGCCTGGATGAACGGCTTCAGGTCGTTGCTGATCCCGATGAAGCGCGGGTCGTTCTTCGCGGCCTCGATCAGCTCACCGCCGTTGTCCGCGTCGAAGTCCTGCAGGTGGAAGTAGAGACCCCGGTAGGAGAACAGCTGGCGGCGCCGCGTTCCCATCCGGTGCGGCATGTCCGTCGCGTCGAACTCGGCGAACAGCTTGGCGACGTCGGTGCTCGAACCGGGTTCCATGCGGGCGACGATCAGCGTGCTGTGCATACGTTTTCGCTCCTCAGCGGTTGCGGTTGTCCGGCAGGCCGTGTTCGGAGCGCGTACGACGTCGGACGCGCCCGGAGAAATGGGCCGTGAACGGGAGTTGAGCGAGAGGATCAGCGGTGGCGAAGCAAGCCCCGGATCATGTATTCAAGGGTCTTCCGAACCCGCCCGCCGTTCAAGGCGCCCCGGTTCAGGTCTACGTCCGGTTCGGTCAGGTTCCGCAAATACACCGCAGCCATGTCAGAGAACCCGCAGCGATGAGCAGGCGCCGGACGTAAATGTGTCACGTCGGCGTCAGATGCCGTCAGGCGGCGAACCGTTCCGTCTTGTGGCGCAGAAAGCCGTTTCCCTCCCCCGGAAAAGCCGGAACGCCCGGCTCCTTTTCAGGGGCCGGGCGTTTCGGTGGAGCGGTGGTGGAGCCGGTGTCACTCGCCGGCCGCGCGGGTGTGGACGACCCGGTAGGTGTTGGAGTCCACGGAGGTCAGGAGCGAGCCGGTGCGGCGCTCGGCGTCCTGGCGGGCGGCGGGCTTGGCGTCCTGCGCGGTGCCCTGGTAGGCGTCGAACGCCTCCTTGCTCTCCCACTGCGAGTAGGAGACCACGAAGGAGCCCTCCAGGCCGCGGGCGGCGATGCCCTTGAGGATCGTGTGCGAGACGTAGCCGGGAACGTCGCTGAGGAACTTCATCGACGGGCCGAGCGCGTCCACGAGGTCGTCCTGGTTCTTCTCCTCGACACCGAAGACCGCGATCACGGTGTAGTCCGAGCGCTGCGGGGAGATCTCGACGCCCTCGCCCGACTTGGTCTGCGAGTACGCGATCTCGTTCTGCAGCAGGCGGATCGAGGTGGTCAGCTCGCCGAAGAGCGGCAGCGTGCGGTGCTTGAACTCCTCGCCGTCGTAACGGTCCTCCAGGTCCGCGCGGCTGCGCCACTGGATGAAGTTGGCCGTGCCCGGCTTGTCCACACCGGCGTGCACCGTGGAGGACATCCAGCCCGGGTAAGCGGCCGCGTCGACGATCTCGCGCATCGCGCCGAGCAGGCCCTCCTGCTTCTCCGGGGCGTCCGTGGAGAAGAGGTTGAGGACGGTCAGGTTCTTGTCATCGGAGGAAATCTTGGGCATGTTCTTCGCTTCCTTCGGGTGTACGGGTGTACGGGTGGAAAGGGAGTCAGGCCCAGCTCAGTCGGCCCGGCCGAACCATCGCTCGAGGGCCTCGGCGAGCCCCTCCGTGCGCGAAGCGGAGGGGGCGACCCAGGCGACGTACCCGTCGGGGCGGACCAGGAAGGCGTCCAGACCGGCGTCGCAGTCGTGCTGTTCAGCGGTGACCGTGGTGACACGGTCGGCCCAGCCCGCGGCGAGCTCTCGCAGCTGGGAGTCGTCGGTGAGGTCGAACAGCACGGCCTTGCCGGCCGTGAGCAGTTCGAAGTTGGTGGTCTTCTTGCCGTCGACCACCAGTTCCTCGTCCTTGAGCCGGCGGCCGAGCAGCGGGTGCTCGCCCTCGCCGACGTCATGGCGGATGTCCAGGCCGGTGACCATGCCGATCAGCGTCTTCTGGACGTCCTCGAACCCGGTGAGCTCGGTGAACACGTCGAGCAGCGGGGTGATCTCGTCGCCGCCCAGGTAGAGGATCCGCTGGGCCAGCGTGTTGGTGAGCACCCGGGCGCCGACCGGGTGGCGCTCGGAGTGGTAGGTGTCCAGGAGCCCCTCGGGCGCCTGCCCCTTCAGCTCCAGGGCCAGCTTCCAGCCGAGGTTCACCGCGTCCTGCACGCCGGCGCTCATTCCCTGGGCGCCGATGGGCAGGTGGATGTGGGCCGCGTCGCCGGCCAGGAAGACCCGGCCCCTGCGGTACTCGGCGGCCTGCCGGCTCACATCGGTGGTGGTGGAGACCCAGTGCACGGTGGCGCCGCTGATGTCCTCGCCGGACAGCCGCTGGAACGCCTCGGCCACCTCGTCGAAGGTGATCGGGTCCGGGCTCTTGCGGAGCGGCTCGCTCCGGTCGAAGTAGACGATCCGGCAGCGCTCGGGCCCGAGCGGCAGCACCATGACCATGCCGCCGGGCACCCGCTCGCCGCTGAAGCGCGGGCGCAGCGGCACCCCGCTGATGTCGGCGAACCGGAGCTCGATGGCCGGGTCGGTGCCCGGGAAGTCGATGCCCGCGAGCTTGCGCACCACACTGCGGGCGCCGTCCGCGCCCACCAGGTAACGGGCGCGCAGGGTGGCCGGCCCGTCGGGGGTGGTGACCTCGACGCTCACCCCGTCGGCGCCGTTGTCCAGGCCCGTGACCTCGACCCCGCGCCGCACCTCGGCGCCGAGCTGCCCGGCCCAGCCGGCCAGCACGCCCTCGGTGCGCGACTGGGGGATGCCCCGGGCCCCGTACGAACCGCCCTCGACCAAACGGTAATCGATGGACACTCCGCCGAAATGACCGACCGGAATGACGTCCACACCGCCGAATCGCTCCAGCAGCCCGCGCTGGCCGAATTCTTCAATGGTGCGCGCCGAGAATCCCAGCGCACGGGACTGCTGTATGGGCTCGGCAAGGCGATCGACGACAATCACGGACACGCCGTTCAGGCGGAGTTCGCCCGCGAGCATGAGTCCGGTGGGGCCGGCTCCCGCGATAATTACGTCCGCGTCAAAGTTATCCATCTACCCTCTTCCGACTGGCGTTTCTCCAGTATCCCGAGGGGTCCAGCGGGCGTAAATAGCCGCTAGTACATGCCTTTGACAAGTACGTCAACTCTGTGACAGGGACTCTTGGTCAGGAGCCCTGGAGCCGGTCATCCTCAAGCATGACCTCAAGCCAATCCACCGCCGATGTGGCGGCACTCCTGGACCGTTACCTGATCAATCTGGACGACGACAAGCTCGATGACGCCTGGGCCCGGGGGCTGTTCACCGAGGACGCGGTCGTCGAGTTCCCGATGAGCCGGCACGAGGGGATCACCGGTCTCGCCGAGTACCACAGCACCGCGCTCGCCGCCTTCGCCCGCACCCAGCACATCAACTCGCCCGCGCTCGTGGAAATCGACGGCGACCGGGCCTCTTTGCGCGCCAACATCGTCTCCACCCATGTGCACCACCCCTCCGACCATCCGGAGGACGCGGACCGCGCGCCGATATTCGCCAACGGAAGCCTGGTGACGGCCGAGGCCCGGCGCACCGGGGACGGCTGGCGGCTCAGCCTGCTGTCGCTGCGCATGATCTGGGTGACCGGCACCCCGCCCCGCAAGGGCTGACCACCGGCCCACGACGACGAGAGCGCGGCGGTACGGGAAGGACGCTCCCCGTACCGCCGCGCTCTCGCCCTGCCCGCCGCGGGACTTCCGCGGCGCGCCCCTCACACGTTGAGGTTCATCACCCGGTCGACGGCTATCTCGACCACCACCCGGCCGGGCGGGTTGGGCGGGCCCGAGCGGTAGCGGCGGGCGTAGCGGCGCGCCCCCTCGGTGACCCGGACCGGGTCCTCGCTGACGCGGGCCGTGCCCTCCAGGGTGACCCAACTGAACCCGGCGACCTGGCAGATGGCGACCCGGCTGCCGGGCGCGGCCAGCAGGTTGCGCGCCTTGCGGGACGTGACCACCGTCATCACCCGGGCGAGCCCCGCCTCCGCGTCCCAGGTGAACCGCACCGGTGCCACGTGCGGGGACCCGTCGGGCCGGATGGTGGTCAGCACGCCGATGTGCGGCTCCGCCAGGAATGCCTCCACCGACGCCGACACCTCCGGCGCACTCGTACGCCCCAGGGGCAACGACATCGTGTTCGTCCTTCCGTCTTCACTATCGCTACCTGGCCATTGTCAACGCCCGGTGCGTGGCTGGGGAACCTACTGGGCAACTGCGAACCGCATACCCCAACTGGCGCGAAGTCGGGGCTGGTTCAGTGGGTTACGGCAGGGCATAGTAGAGTCAAACGGAGGGAGGTTCCGTATGCCAACGTCAACGCCGGTCAGTGAGAGCGGTCCCCGTCGGCTCCGGGCCGACGCGGAGCGCAACCGGGCCCGGGTGCTGAACGCGGCACGGGAGCTGTTCGCGGAACGCGGCGCCAACGTGTCCATGGACGAGGTCGCCCGGCACGCCGAGGTCGGCGTGGGCACCCTCTACCGCCACTTCCCCACCAAGGAAGCCATGGTCGTGGCGGCCTCCCAGCAGCGCTTCGGCGAGATCCTCACCTACTACCGCACGGTGTGCCGGGAGTCGGCCGAGCCGCTGGAGGCCCTCCAGATGCTGCTGACCCGGGTCGGCGAGGTCGAGGCCCGCGACCGGGGTTTCGCCAGCGTCGTCGGCGGCACCCTCGGCTCCGAGGGACCGCCCAGCACCATGCGGGCCGACCTGGAGGCCGAGCTGGTGGACCTGGTCGGCAAGGGCCAGGCCGCGGGCTCCATCCGGCACGACATCGCGGGCGCCGACATCCTCGCCCTGACCTGCGGCCTCACCTCGATCGTGCACCGGCGCAGCGGCGACTGGCGGCGCTACATCGACATCGTGCTCGACGGCCTGCGCTCGGACCACACCGCGCCGTAGCCGCGCCCGGCGCCCCGTCCGGCGCCGAGGGACGGGCCCGTTGTCGGACCCGTCCTGTTGTATGGGGGGATGAACCACACGAGCACCCCGGAACTGCGCACCGCGGCCGACGCCGTCCTGGCCCGCCTCGTCGGCGACCCGACCGGAGCGGCGCGGCTGCGCGAGGACCAGTGGCGCGCCATCGAGGCGCTCGTCGCCGACCGGCGCCGGGCCCTGGTCGTCCAGCGCACCGGCTGGGGCAAGTCCGCGGTGTACTTCGTGGCGACCTCGCTGCTGCGCGAGCGCGGCAGCGGCCCCACCGTGATCGTCTCCCCGCTGCTCGCCCTGATGCGCAACCAGGTGGAGGCGGCGGCCCGCGCGGGCATCCGCGCCCGCACGATCAACTCCTCGAACACCGAGGAGTGGGAGACCGTCCAGGCCGAGGTGGCCGCGGGCGAGGTCGACGTCCTGCTGGTGAGCCCGGAGCGGCTGAACAACCCGGACTTCCGCGACGAGGTGCTGCCCAAGCTCTCCGCCGCCACCGGTCTGCTCGTGGTGGACGAGGCGCACTGCATCTCCGACTGGGGCCACGACTTCCGCCCCGACTACCGCAGGCTGCGCACCATGCTGGCCGAGCTCCCGCCGGGCGTCCCGGTCCTCGCGACGACGGCGACGGCCAACGCGCGCGTGACGGCCGACGTCGCCGAGCAGCTGGGTACGGGCGCGGGCACCGACGCGCTGGTGCTGCGCGGCCCCCTGGACCGCGAGAGCCTGAGTCTGAACGTGCTGGCGCTGCCGGACGCGGCCCACCGCCTGGCCTGGCTCGCCGACCACCTGGCCGAGCTGCCGGGCTCCGGGATCATCTACACGCTGACGGTGGCCGCCGCCGAGGAGGTCACCGCGCACCTGCGCCAGTGCGGCCACACCGTCGCCTCCTACACGGGCCGCACCGAGAACGCGGACCGCCAGCAGGCCGAGGACGACCTGCTGGCCAACCGGGTCAAGGCGCTGGTCGCCACCTCCGCGCTGGGCATGGGCTTCGACAAGCCCGACCTCGGCTTCGTGGTCCATCTGGGCTCGCCCTCCTCCCCCATCGCCTACTACCAGCAGGTGGGCCGCGCCGGGCGCGGTGTGGAGCACGCGGAGGTGCTGCTGCTGCCCGGCAAGGAGGACGAGGCGATCTGGAAGTACTTCGCGTCGGTCGCCTTCCCGCCCGAGGAGCAGGTCCGCCGCACCCTGGACGTGCTGGCCCAGGCCGGCCGCCCGCTGTCGCTGCCCGCCCTGGAGCCGCTGGTGGAGCTGCGGCGCACCCGGCTGGAGACCATGCTGAAGGTCCTCGACGTGGACGGCGCGGTCCACCGCGTCAAGGGCGGCTGGACGTCCACGGGCGAGCCGTGGACGTACGACGCGGAGCGGTACGCGTGGGTGGCCCGCCAGCGCGAGGCGGAGCAGCAGGCGATGCGGGAGTACGCGGCGGCGACCGGCTGCCGGATGGAGTTCCTGCGCCGCCAGCTCGACGACGAGGCGGCGGCCCCGTGCGGGCGCTGCGACAACTGCGCGGGCGCCCGCTTCACCGCCGGGGTCCCCGGCGCCGCGCTGGAGGCCGCCCGGGGCGAGCTGACCCGACCCGGCGTCGAGGTCGAGCCGCGCAAGATGTGGCCGACGGGCCTGGCGGCGGTCGGCGTCGACCTCAAGGGCCGCATCCCGGCGGGCGAGCAGGCGCTGCCCGGCCGGGCGCTCGGCCGCCTCTCCGACATCGGCTGGGGCAACCGGCTGCGCCCGATGCTCGCCCCCCAGACGCCCGACGGCCCCGTTCCGGACGATGTGGTGGCCGCGGTGGTGACGGTCCTGGCGGACTGGGCCAAGGGCCCCGGCGGCTGGGCGAGCGGCGCCGCCGACGCGCCGCCGCGCCCCGCCGGCGTGGTCACGGTGGCCTCGCTGACCCGGCCCCGCCTGGTGGAGTCGCTCGGCGCCCGGATCGCGGAGATCGGCCGCATGCCCCTGCTGGGCCGGGTGGAGTACGGGGCGCAGGCCGCCGGGAGCAGGGTGCCCGCCTCCAACAGCGCCCAGCGGGTGCGCGCGCTGCACCAGGCGTTCACGGTGCCCGAGGAGCTGGCGGCGGCGGTGCGGGAGGCGGGCGGCCCGGTGCTGCTGGTCGACGACCGCGCGGACACCGGCTGGACCCTCGCGGTGGCCGCCCGGCTGCTGCGCAGGGCGGGCGCTCAGGGAGTGTTTCCGCTGGTCCTCGCCGTACAGGGGTGAAAGGTGGGGTGCGGCCGGCGTGATGCGGGGTGCGGCTGGGCAGGGATATGAGTGCCATACCCTCCGATTCCAGTCAGCGACTCCATTTGCTCGTTGCCGCGTGCCCGTGCGCCAGCGAGAATTGGAGCCGCGCCGCCTCGGCCGTCCCCCGCACCAGGGCTCTGCCGAGCTGCGCCCTCACCCGACCCTGCCCGCACTGTGGGCGCGTATCCGGAAGGGAGGACCGTGACCTTCGGATTCGCTCCGTCCGCAGCCTCGGCAGGCGCGTCGTCCCTCATGTCCGCGGGCTCCGCGAACCGCCTCGGCCGGACACTGGAGCCGGCGGAGTGGGCGGCGGCGGGGATCCCGCTGCTGGGCAACCCCCGCGAAGTGGTCAGCGGGCTGCACGCCCGCCACCGTCCGGGTCCCTCGACCGCGGTGGTCGCCGTCCTGGACCACGAGGAACGGCTGGCGGCCAGCGCGTCGTTCGTGCGGCGCCCGGCCCCGGCCGACGGCTGGGAGCTGCGCAACGCGCTGCTGGCGCAGCTGCGCCGGGTGATCCCGCACGACCTGCGCCGCCGCACCCCGGTCCGCACCGCCGTCCTGCTCTACTGCCGTGACGGCGAGGAGGGTTGGACGGAGGAGGACGGCGCCTGGATGTGGGGGCTGCGGGACGCCTGCACCCTGCACGGGCTGCGCTGCGGGGCGTACATCACGCTGACCGGGAGCGGCTGGCAGGTGCTGGGCGAGGGCCGCGGCGGCCGTCACCCCAGCTCCCGTTCGCGTCCCGGCCCGCTGGGGGGCACGGGCACCGCCCCCGAGGCGCTGCCGCTGCGCACGGCGGGCGGCACCGTGGAGGCGCTGCGCCGCACGGCGGCGCGCTAGCGCGGTCGGGCGCGGCGGGCAGCACGGGGCCGCCCGCCGTACGGAGGACCGCGGAACGCCGGGGCGTTCCGCTCAGACGCCCGCGCTCAGCGCCGAGTTGATCAGCTGCGGGTCGCCGCAGACGATCAGCAGCGCACCGGCGCGCTCGCGCGCCAGCGGCAGCACGGCGGCCAGGTCGTCATCGCCGCCGCCGTTGACCGCGACGACCACCACGGGCCGGGCGGCGGCACGGGCGGCCGAGGCGGCCGAGGCGTAGAAGACGTCGTCGCGGGCGTCGTGCTGGGCCCAGTAGGCGGCTTCGCCGAAGGACAGCTCGTGCGCCGCCCACGGGTGCTGCTCGCCGGTGGTCAGGACCAGGACCTCGCCCGGCGCGCGGCCGGTGTCGAGCAGCAGGTCCACGGCCTCGCCGGCGGCGTCGAGCGCGCCGTCGGCCGGGGCCGGGATCAGCTGGACCTGCGGCCCGGAGACGGTCTCCGGGAGGGGTGCCTGGGGCTGCGCGGCGCCGTGGGCGCGCTGCGCGGGGGGCGTGGGCCGGGCGGGACCGGGACCCGGACGGCCGGGGCGCGGTGCGGCCGCGGTACGCGGACCAGGAACGGGACGGGGGGTCGGCGCGGTGCGGCCGGCGGCCGGAGTGACGCGGGGACCCTGGGCGCTCTCGTGAATCTGAGGCTCCTCGGGGATGAGAGGCATGGGTAAAGGTCTATCAAACGCCGGTGAAGGGGGCACCACCGGGTGGGCACAAAAGTGCGATCGGGGCGGAGTCTCCCCGTAAAGGGCGGGGAAAGTCCAGGGATTTCAGAAGTCGAAGCCGAGCTGGCCCCCGCTTTCCAGCGCGGCCGAGGCCGCGGAGACGCGGACCTTCTTCAAGTGCCGCCAGCGCGGCAGCGCGTCGAGGTACGACCAGGAGAGCCGGTGGTACGGGGTGGGACCCCGCTCGGCCAGCGCTTCCTTGTGCGTGGGCGAGGGGTACCCGGCGTTGTCGGCGAAGCCGAACACCTCGTACTCCCCCGCCGGTCCCCCGAGTTCGGCCATCATCGTGTCGCGGCGCACCTTGGCGATCACCGAGGCCGCCGCGACCGCGATGCAGGACTGGTCCCCCTTGATGACGGTGCGCACCCGCCACGGCTCACCGAGGTAGTCGTGCTTGCCGTCGAGGATCACCGCCTCCGGGCGCACCGGAAGCGCGTCCAGCGCGCGGGTGGCGGCGAGACGGAGCGCGGCGGTCATTCCGAGCTCGTCGATCTCCTGCGGGGAGGAGTGTCCCAGCGCGTACGCCGTGACCCAGGTCTCCAGCCGCGCGGCCAGTTCGAGGCGGCGCCTCGGGGTGATCAGCTTGGAGTCGGTCAGGCCCTCGGGCGGGCGGCGCAGTCCGGTGATCGCGGCGCACACCGTGACGGGACCGGCCCACGCCCCGCGTCCGACCTCGTCGACACCGGCGATGATCTTGTAACCGGTGGTGGCGCGGAGCGAGCGCTCGACGGTGTGGGTGGGTGGTTCGTACGGCATGGCGCCAGCAAGGTTACGCCGCCGCGGGCGCCGATGACACCCCGGGCCGCCTCAGCCGGTGGCCGGGCGCAGCAGCGGCACCATGACCTGGTCGATCAGCTCCGCGATCTCCTCGTCGGACCATTCGCTGCCGCGCACCTTGGCGCGGAACATCATCAGCCCCGGAATCACGTCGAAGATCACCTCCGCGGTGGCGTCGGGCCGCACCTCGCCCCGCTCGGTCCCCCGCCGCACCGCCTCCCGGAAGACCCGCTGGGCGGGTTCGACCAGGCGCCGCAGCACCATGCCGTGGAACCGCTCGGCACTGGCGGCGTCGCACTCGTAAAGCACCGAGCGCAGCGCGAAGCCCGCCCGCGAGTACATCGCCTCCCGCACCCGCAGACAGAGCTGGTAGAGGTCCTCGCGCACCGATCCGTGGTCGGCCGGGTCCAGCTCCGGCAGGCCCGAGCGCAGGGCGTCGGCGACCAGCTCCTCCTTGGAGGGCCAGCGCCGGTAGACCGCGGCCTTCCCGGTCTGGGCGAGGGCCGCGACGCCCTCCATGGTCAGGGCGTTCCAGCCGACCGTGCTGAGCTGCTCCAGCGCCGCGTCGAGGATCGCCCGCTCCAGGACGGGTCCCCGGCGGCGCGGCGCGACGCGGGGGGCCTCGCCGACGGCGGTCCAGCGCGAAGTGGCCATCGTCTTCTCTCCGTTGGGGACGGTTGCCTCCCCATGGTGGTCGGCGCCCGGCCGTTTGACCAGGCACGCCATGCCGGACACCGCGCCGCGGCGGCCCCGGACGCGGGGTCCGCCCAGCTCCAACTCCCTTAGTGAACGCTTGTGTTCACTCTTTTCCCCTCGCTACTGTCGTTAGTGAACGGCGGCGTTTCCTATCACCCCTCAAGGGGACCATCCATGACGTCAGACCAGATAGACGCGGAACCCGGCACCGACGCTTCCGAGTCCGCCATCCCCCGCCCGGACCGCCCGGGCATCGCCCTCGCGGTCATCGCGATGTGCCAGCTGATGGTGGTCCTGGACGCGACGATCGTGAACATCGCGCTCCCCCACATCCAGACCTCCCTGGGCTTCTCCACCAGCGATCTGACCTGGGTCATCAACGCCTACGCGCTGACCTTCGGCGGGCTGCTCCTGCTCGGCGGCCGGGCCGGCGACCTGCTGGGCCGGCGCCGGATGTTCATCACCGGCATCCTCGTCTTCACCCTCGCCTCGCTGCTCGGCGGCTTCGCCCAGGAGCCCTGGCAACTGCTCGCCGCCCGCGCCCTCCAGGGCATCGGCGGCGCCATCGCCTCCCCCACCTCGCTCGCGCTGATCGCCACCACGTTCCCCGAAGGCCCCGAACGCAACCGGGCGTTCGGCGTCTTCTCGGCCGTCTCGGCGGGCGGCGGCGCCATCGGCCTGATCGCGGGCGGCATGCTCACCGACTGGCTCAATTGGCGCTGGGTGCTCTTCGTCAACGTCCCCATCGGCGTGGTGATCGCGGCCCTGGCGCCCCGCTACATCCGCGAGTCCCGGCGCCACTCGGGCACCTTCGACCTGGCCGGGGCGTTCACCTCCACCGGCGGGATGGCCGCGCTGGTCTACGGGTTCATCCGGGCCGCCAGCGACGGCTGGCGCGACGCGCTGACGCTCTGTTCGTTCGGCGCGGCCGTCGTCCTGCTGCTGGCCTTCGTGGCGGTGGAGCGGCGCTCGGCGCAGCCCATCACCCCGCTGCGGATGTTCGCCGACCGCAACCGCTCCGGCACGTACGTGATCATGCTGAGCCTGGCCGCCGCGATGTTCGGGATGTTCTTCTTCATCGTGCTGTTCGTGCAGAACGTGCTGCACTACAGCCCGGTCAAGGCGGGCGTGGCCTTCTTCCCCTCGACGCTCGCCATCGTCCTGGCGGCCGGGCTCGCCACCACCCTGCTGCCCCGGATCGGGCCCAAGCCGATCGTGGTCACCGGCTCGCTGATCACCGCGGGCGCCATGGCCTGGCTGACCCTGATCGACCCGGACAGCACCTACCTCGGCGGGATCATCGGCCCGCTGCTGCTGTTCGGCTTCGGGATGGGCCTCAACTTCGTCACCCTCACCCTCACCGCGGTCTCCGGCATCGCCGAGAACGAGTCCGGCGCCGCCTCCGGGCTGCTCAACACCACCCAGCAGGTCGGCGGCGCGCTCGGCCTGTCCATCTTGACCACGGTCTTCGGCACGGCCAGCCGCAACGAGGGAAAGACGCAGGTCAAGGACTTCCTGGCGCATGGATCGCCCGAGCAGAAGGCGGTGTTCGCCAAGACGCACCAGCTGCCCGCGCCCTGGAGCGACGAGGTGCTCGCCCACGGCATCGGCACCGCGTTCATCGCCGCCGTCGCCCTGGTGTCACTGGCCGCGCTGGTCGCCCTCTTCGTCATCCAGGTCCGCAGGAGCGATCTGGAGGCGCTGAGCGGGAAGACCGGCGTCCCGGCGGGCTGACCCCCGCCACAGCGGCCCGGCGTGCCCCGTGTGCCCGGCGCTCCCCGCCGGGCACACGGGCGGGCCTCAGCCCGTGGCCCGCTCCGGCACCCAGCCGGGCAGCTCCTCGGTCCGCTCCAGCCAGCCGGCCGGGGGCGCCCCGGCCTTCCCGGCCGCGACCACCCCGCCGACGATCGCGCAGGTGGTGTCCACGTCACCGCCCGCCTGCGCGGTCGTCCAGAACGCCCGCTCGTAGTCGCCGAGCGAGCGCGCCGCCGACCACAGCGCGAACGGCACGGTGTCATGGGCGCTGGTCCGCCGCCCGCAGCCCAGCACCGCGGCCACCGTGCCCGCGTCCGCGTAGTCCAGCATGTCCCGGGCCCGGCGCAGCCCCGCGCCGACCGCGCTGCGCGGCACCAGCGCCACCACCCCGTCCAGCAGCTCCGCCGGGGCGGGCGGGCCGCTGGGCGCCGCGGCCAGCGCGGCGGCGGCGGCCACGGCCATGGCGCCCACCACGGCCTCGCGGTGCTGGTGGGTGGTGTACGAGGAGATCTCGGCCTGGTGGGTGGCCTGCTCCGGGTCGTCGGCGTACCAGGCGCCGAGCGGCGCGATCCGCATCGCGGAGCCGTTGCCCCAGGAGCCCTGGCCGTTGAAGAGCGCGGCGGCCAGCTCCCGCCAGTCGCCGCCCTCCCGGATCAGCCGCAGCATCCGGTTGACGGCCGGGCCGTACCCCCGGTCGAAGTCGTGGTGCTCGGCGAAGGACCGGGCGAGCAGGTCCTGGTCGATCCGGCCGCTGCCGGCCAGCACGGCCAGGACCGAGCAGGCCATCTCGGTGTCGTCGGTCCACTGCCAGGGCCCGTCGGGCAGCTCGCGCCGTTTGAGCAGCGGATAGTTGTCGGGGACGAAGAACTGGGAGCCCAGGGCGTCTCCCACGGACAGCCCGCGAAGGCTGGCCAGCGCGCGTTCGAAGCGGGCTTCGGATGTGGAGTCAGCGGTCATCGCACACCCACTCTAACCGGTGATCCCGTACGGCTCGGGAACGCGCCACCGCGCGAACTCCCGGTCCAGCGTGTACCGCCCGTCCGCGCCGAGCAGCAGGGTGCGGGTCTCCGCGTTGCCGGGGTTGGACAGCGACTCGAAGTCCGCCACCGTCCAGTGGAACCAGCGCATGCAGAACAGCCGCATGGTCAGGCCGTGCGTGACGAGCAGGACGTTCGGCGGGTGGTCGGGGGCCTCGAAGCTGCGGTACAGGCTCTCCAGGAACGAGCCCACCCGGTCGTACACGTCCGCCCCCGACTCGCCCTGGGCGAAGCGGTAGAAGAAGTGCCCGTAGGCGTCCCGGTACGCCTTCTGCAGGCGTACGTCCTCGCGGTCCTGCCAGTTGCCCCAGTCCTGCTCGCGCAGCCGGGGCTCCTCCCGCACGCGCACCAGCTCCGGATCGAGGCCGAACGCCCGGAACGTCTCGTGGGTGCGCCGGTAGGGCGAGACGTAGACGCTGACCCGCTCGCGCCCGAACGTCTCGCGCAGCAGCCCACCGGTGGCCCGGGCCTGGGCCAGCCCGGTCTCGGTCAGCCGCAGCGCGTGGTCGGGCTCGCGCTCGTACACGGTGTCATCGGCGTTCCCCTCCGACTCGCCGTGCCGGACGAGGACGATGCGACGCGGTCTTGCCATGCACAAACCCTAGATCGTCGCGCCCGCGTTCGAGTGGCCGAGAGGCCGCCATCCGGCGTAGCGCCGCCGCCGGGTCAGACCGTCCAGCTGGGGTTGAGGTCGACCACGGCCCCGGTCAGCGCCGCCACGTCGGACTCCGTACGGGCGCGCAGCGCGAGCCGCTCCACCCGGTCGGCCCGGTACTTGCCGTGCTCGGCGGCCGACTGCCACATCGACAGGACCAGGAACTCGTCGCCCGGCGCCTCCCCGAACACCCCGCGCAGCATCCCGGGCGAACCGGCCATCGCCGGGTTCCAGATCCGCTCCTGCGCCAGCGCGAAGTGCTCGACCCGGTCGGGATGGACCCGGCAGTGCGCGACCCGCACCACGTCGGCGTCGGTGAAGCGGGGCTGGAAGCCGGTCTTCACGTCGAAGCGGTGGTCGAAGAGGTGCGATCGGGGGTTCTTGTAGGTGCCCGTCTGGGCGGCGGCGAGCCGGTCGTGGGCGCGCGCCATGAAGGAGTCGTAGAAGGCCCGGCTCTCCCAGAACGTGAAGACGTGCGCGATGTCCGGGCGCCCCCGGCTCCATCCGCCGCCCTGGCCCCGGAACCCCGGCTCCCCCAGCAGCCCCGCCCATTTCCGCTGTCCCCGGTCGAAGCCGGGGCGGTCGACCACCGTGCAGCGAATCCACTTGACCAGCACCGCGCCATCGTACGGCCCGGACCACCGGCCCCGGCCCCACTCCGGCGGACCGGTCCGCCTCGCGCGCGTGGCAGCATGGTCGGTGAGGGCTCGCAACGGGCAGTCACGGGGAGGGGTTTGGCGATGACCGGATTCGGCAAGGGCCTGGACAAGGTCGACGTGGCGCTGCGGTGGGACCCGAGCCCGGTCGGCTCCCCGCCCCACGACCTCGATGTGATCGCCGCGGTCTACCGGGCCTCCGATCCCTACGGCGACCCCGCCTATCTGGTGCACTTCGACAGCCGCTCCCCGGACGGCACGGTGTATCTGAGCCGGGACAGCACCACCGGGAAGGGGTTCGGGGACGACGAGGTGCTGACGCTGGAGTTCGCCCGCCAGCCGGAGGCGCACGGGCGGATCGTGGTCGGCGTGGTCATCCAGCAGCGCTCGGGCCGGCTGGTCTTCGCCGAGGTGGCCAACCCCGAGGTGTATGTCCGCGAGGGCTACACGGAGTTGGCGCACGACGACTTCTCCTCGGTGGCGGGGAGCACGGCCGCGACGGTCGCGGAGTTCGTCAGGAGCCCGGGCGGCGCCTGGCAGTTCCACCCCGGGCTGCGCGGCTTCGACCTGGACCCGGACGCCTTCACGGCGGCGATGGGCGCACGGGCGCACTGACCCCGCGCCGGACGCGGACACCCGGCGCCCCCGCCGACTCGCGCGCCCCGAGAACCCCGGCCGCCCGCTTGCGCGCCCCGAAAACCCCGATGGGGACCGGCAGTTCGCCGGTCCCCATCGGGGCGGGGCCTGGGCCCCGGGAAGCGCTCGGGCCACGAGCGCCCGTGATCAGCTGCAGCCGCTGGTGGAGCCGCAGCCCTCGCAGATGTAGCAGGAGCCGGCCCGCTGCATCTTCGTACCGCAGGAGAAGCAGAGCGGCGCGTCGGCGCTCACGCCGAGCTGCATCTCGACGAGCTCGGCCGAGTTGTGCACGGCCCTGGGGGCCTCGACGACGGCCGGCTTCGGCGCGGCGACGGCCTTCAGGGTCTCCGTCTGACGGGGCGCGGACTGGGCCAGGCCCTCGACGTCCACGTCCTCGTCCTCCAGGGCCGGCTCGTAGGAGCCGGTCTCCAGGTGGCGCTGGCGCTCCTCGGCGGAGTGGATGCCGAGCGCGGAGCGGGTCTCGAAGGGCAGGAAGTCCAGCGCCAGGCGGCGGAAGATGTAGTCGACGATCGACTGCGCCATCCGCACGTCCGGGTCGTCGGTCATCCCGGCCGGCTCGAACCGCATGTTGGTGAACTTGGAGACGTAGGTCTCCAGCGGCACGCCGTACTGCAGGCCGACCGAGACGGCGATGGAGAAGGCGTCCATCATGCCCGCGAGGGTCGAGCCCTGCTTGGACATCTTCAGGAAGACCTCGCCCAGACCGTCGTCCGGGTAGGAGTTGGCGGTCATGTAGCCCTCGGCGCCGCCGACCGTGAAGGACGTGGTGATGCCGGGACGGCCCTTGGGCAGACGCTTGCGGACCGGGCGGTACTCGACGACCTTCTCGACGGCCTTGCGGATCTCCGCCTCGGCCTTCTCGGTGACCTCGGCCTTCTCCTTCTCCTTGGTCTTCGCGGAGAGGGGCTGGCCGACCTTGCAGTTGTCGCGGTAGATCGCGAGCGCCTTGACGCCCATCTTCCACGCCTCGAAGTAGACCTCCTCGACGTCCTCGACGGTCGCCGTCTCCGGCAGGTTGACCGTCTTGGAGAGGGCGCCCGAGATCCACGGCTGGATGGCCGCCATCATGCGGACGTGGCCCATGGCGGAGATGGAGCGCTCGCCCATGGCGCAGTCGAAGACCTCGTAGTGCTCGGTCTTCAGGCCCGGGGCGTCGATGACGTTCCCGTTCTCGGCGATGTGGGCGACGATCGCCTCGATCTGCTCCGGCTGGTAGCCGAGGCGGCGCAGCGCCTGCGGCACGGTGCCGTTGACGATCTGCATCGAGCCGCCGCCGACCAGCTTCTTGAACTTGACCAGCGCGAGGTCGGGCTCCAGGCCGGTGGTGTCGCAGGACATCGCGAGACCGATGGTGCCGGTGGGCGCGATGACCGACGCCTGGGCGTTGCGGAAACCGTTCTTCGCACCGAGGCGGACGACGTCCTGCCAGGCTTCGGTGGCGGCGGCCCAGATCGGGGAGTCCAGGTCGTCCATGCGCACGGCCGTGGCGTTGGCGTCGGCGTGCTGCTTCATGACGCGCTGGTGCGGCTCGGCGTTGCGGGCGTAGCCGTCGTAGGCGCCGACGACCGCGGCGAGCTCCGCGGAGCGCTTGTACGAGGTGCCGGTCATCAGCGAGGTGATGGCACCGGCGAGCGCGCGTCCGCCGACGGAGTCGTAGGCGTGGCCGGTGGCCATCAGCAGGGCGCCGAGGTTGGCGTAGCCGATGCCCAGCTGGCGGTAGGCGCGGGTGTTCTCGCCGATCTTCTGCGTCGGGAAGTCCGCGAAGCAGATCGAGATGTCCATCGCGGTGATGACCAGCTCGACGACCTTGGCGAAGCGCTCGACGTCGAAGGACTGGTGGCCCTCGCCGTCGTCCTTGAGGAACTTCATCAGGTTCAGCGAGGCGAGGTTGCAGGACGTGTTGTCCAGGTGCATGTACTCGCTGCACGGGTTCGAGCCGTTGATGCGGCCGGACTCCGGGCAGGTGTGCCAGTGGTTGATGGTGTCGTCGTACTGGATGCCCGGGTCGGCGCAGGCCCACGCCGCCTCGGCCATCTTGCGGAAGAGCGACTTGGCGTCGACCTCTTCGATGACGTCACCGGTCATCCGGGCGCGCAGCCCGAACTTGCCGCCGGTCTCGACGGCCTTCATGAACTCGTCGTTCACCCGGACCGAGTTGTTGGCGTTCTGGTACTGGACGGACGTGATGTCGTCGCCGCCCAGGTCCATGTCGAAGCCCGCGTCGCGCAGCGCGCGGATCTTCTCCTCCTCCTTCACCTTGGTCTCGATGAAGTTCTCGATGTCGGGGTGGTCGACGTCGAGGATGACCATCTTGGCCGCGCGGCGGGTGGCGCCGCCCGACTTGATGGTGCCGGCGGAGGCGTCCGCGCCGCGCATGAAGGAGACCGGGCCCGACGCGTTGCCGCCGGAGGACAGCAGCTCCTTGGAGGAGCGGATGCGGGAGAGGTTCAGGCCGGCGCCGGAGCCGCCCTTGAAGATCATGCCCTCTTCCTTGTACCAGTCGAGGATCGACTCCATGGAGTCGTCGACGGACAGGATGAAGCAGGCGGAGACCTGCTGCGGCTGGGGCGTGCCCACGTTGAACCAGACGGGGCTGTTGAAGCTGAAGATCTGGTGCAGGAGGGCGTACGCCAGCTCGTGCTCGAAGATCTCGGCGTCGGCGGGCGAGCCGAAGTAGCCGTGGTCCTCGCCGGCCTTCGTGTACGTCTTCACGATGCGGTCGATGAGCTGCTTGAGACCGGTCTCGCGCTGCGGGGTGCCGACGGCCCCGCGGAAGTACTTGCTGGTGACGATGTTGACCGCGTTCACCGACCAGAAGTCGGGGAACTCGACGCCGCGCTGCTCGAAGTTGATCGAGCCGTCGCGCCAGTTGGTCATGACGACGTCACGGCGCTCCCAGCTCACCTCGTCGTACGGATGCACGCCGGGGGTGGTGTGGATGCGCTCGATACGCAGGCCCTTGCCCGCCTTGGAACCCTTGGTGCGGGATCCACGTGCCGGGCCGCTCGTCGTCTCTGTCATGCCGCCTCCCATACGCGGGCGAAAACGCCCAAAAGTGCCCGAATGTTCCCGTGGCACGGTGTGTGTCTGTTGCCCCGGGCGCCGCGCAGAGCGCCCGTGACAGGTCTGGATCGCCGCCGCTCGGCGGCCGGGCCGCCGGTCAGTCGGCGGCGGTGGCGGGCACGGGGACCGCGGGGGCCACTCCGGCCACGCGCGCGTCCGCGTCGTCCGCGGGAGGCCGTTGTTCGCGCAGTTCGGCGATGGCGGCCTCGAAGTCTTCGAGGGTGTCGAACGCCCGGTACACGGACGCGAAGCGCAGGTACGCGACGAGGTCGAGCTCCTGCAGGGGGCCGAGTATCGCCAGACCCACGTCATGGGTGGTCAGCTCGGCGCTGCCGGTGGCGCGCACCGCCTCCTCGACCCGCTGGCCGAGCTTGGCGAGGGCGTCCTCGGTGACCGGCCGTCCCTGGCACGCCTTGCGGACGCCGGAGATGACCTTGGTACGGCTGAAGGGCTCGGTCACCCCGCTGCGCTTGATCACCATCAGCGAGGCCGTCTCCACCGTCGTGAAACGACGGGAGCAGTCGGGGCACTGACGGCGCCGGCGGATCGACGTGCCGTCGTCGGTGGTCCGACTGTCGACGACACGACTGTCGGGGTGCCTGCAGAAGGGGCAGTGCATGGATCCCAACCCTCCCTCGCAGCACGACTGAATGGCTCCGCCGACCGGAACGGGCCCCGCGAAGCAGCCCCAAGCATAGGCGATGAACCGCGCCCCGAAGGACCACGGACCACAACTTCTGGGCGGCTGAGCCAATCCAACCACTAGATCTGGGGTTTGGCCGCGATGTCACCACTACCGCGTGTCGCGGCCCGGTCGCACAGGGACGACGTGTGCGCCGGCCCGGCCGCGGCCCGTGTCCGCCCGGCGCCACAGGGCGACGACACGCCGGAACGGAGACCTCCGGGCGCGCCCGCCGGGGTTCGCGGGGGACCGCCTGGCAGACTGGGGAACCGGTACCGGCCACCTCCCGGCGGTCGTACGCACGCACGGTCCGGTGAACGCCGACGGGGCCCACGGGCCGCGTTCGCGACCTCCGGCCGGGCGGCGGCTCCGACGGTGAAGGGTACCGTAATCGTCCGAATTGCCTGCCGTTCGGTCCCGATATCGGCAAGCGCATACACCCGGTCCCATAACCGCGTCACACATTCTGCGTTTTTTCACTCGAACGTGTGTTTGGCGCAACCTTTCGAAAGCAACTACCGTTGTCCAGCTAGGGAGACCATTTCGAGAGGGGCCGACGTGACCACCACCGCAGACAGTGCCACCATCACTGCCCAGGACCGCTCCCAGACCCGACTTGAGCCGGTGCATGCCATGAATGACACAGTCGCGAACCAGGAGGGCGCCGACCCCGCGCGACCCGCGCGCTCGCTCCCAGGCCGTCCCCCAGGCATCAGGGCGGACAGCTCCGGCCTCACCGACCGCCAGCGCCGCGTCATCGAGGTCATCCGCGACTCCGTCCAGCGCCGGGGATACCCGCCGTCGATGCGGGAGATCGGTCAGGCGGTGGGCCTCTCCAGCACCTCTTCCGTCGCCCACCAGCTGATGGCCCTGGAGCGCAAGGGCTTCCTGCGCCGCGACCCGCACCGGCCCCGGGCGTACGAGGTGCGCGGCTCCGACCAGCCCAGCACCCAGCCCACCGACACCACCGGCAAGCCCGCCGCCTCGTATGTGCCGCTGGTCGGCCGGATCGCCGCCGGTGGCCCCATCCTCGCCGAGGAGTCGGTCGAAGACGTCTTCCCCCTCCCCCGCCAGCTGGTCGGCGACGGCGAGCTCTTCGTCCTGAAGGTCGTCGGCGACTCGATGATCGAAGCCGCGATCTGCGACGGGGACTGGGTCACCGTCCGCCGCCAGCCCGTCGCCGAGAACGGTGACATCGTGGCCGCCATGCTCGACGGCGAGGCCACCGTGAAGCGCTTCAAGCGCGAGGACAACCACATCTGGCTCCTCCCGCACAACGCGGCCTACCAGCCGATCCCCGGCGACGAGGCGACCATCCTCGGCAAGGTCGTGGCAGTCCTGCGGCGCGTCTGACCCACCCGCCGCCACAAACCGGCCCCGGGACCCACTGCGCCGGTCCCGGGGCCCTGCTGTGCCCTCGAAGCCGTGTCCTCGAAGCTCCGTCCTCGAAGGTCACCCCGGCCCGGCTGCCGCAACGGCGGCAGCCGGGCCGGATACGTGCCGAGCGGGTCTCCCGAGCGGGCCCCTGGTCCCCGGAGTGGTCCGGGGCGCGTCCCGGCGGGACTCCTGGGTGGGGCTCCTCGGCGGAACCGCTCGGTGGGGCTACTTGCTGTCGGCCTTCGCCGCCGCGTCGATCGCGGCCAGCGAGCGGCGCACCTGATTGCGGTCCGTGGTGTACCAGAAGTCCGGCAGCGAAGCCCGCAGATAGCTGCCGTAGCGGGCGTTGGCCAGCCTCGGATCCAGCACCGCCACCACCCCCCGGTCACCGGTGGCCCGCACCAGACGGCCCGCGCCCTGCGCCATCAGCAGTGCGGCATGGGTGGCCGCGACCGCCATGAAGCCATTGCCGCCGCCCTCCTCCACGGCCTTCTGGCGCGCGCTCATCAGCGGATCGTCCGGCCGGGGGAACGGAATCCGGTCCATGATCACCAACTGGCAGCTGGGGCCCGGCACATCCACGCCCTGCCACAGCGACAGCGTGCCGAACAGACAGGTCTCGGGATCCCCCGCGAACGTCTTGATCAACTCACCCAGGGTGTCCTCGCCCTGCAGCAGGATCGGCTTGTCCAGCCGGCCGCGCAGCTCCTCGGCGGCGGCCTGGGCGGCCCGCATCGAGGAGAACAGCCCCAGCGTGCGGCCCCCGGCCGCCTCCACCAGCTCGGCCAGCTCGTCCATCATGTCGCCGCGCGAGCCCTCACGCCCCGGCGTGGCCAGATGGCGCGCCACATAGAGGATGCCCTGCTTGGGATAGTCGAACGGCGAGCCGACGTCGATGCCCTTCCACTGCGGCACGTCCTCGCCCTCGGTGCCCTCCGGAGCGAGCCCCAGCGAGGCGCCCACCCCGTTGAAGTCCCCGCCGAGCTTGAGCGTCGCCGACGTCAGCACCACCGAACGGTCCGCGAACAGCTTCTCCCGCAGCAGCCCCGACACCGACAGCGGCGCGACCCGCAGCGACGCCCCGAACCGGTCGTGGCGCTCGTACCAGACGACGTCGTACTCCGAGCCGTTGCTGATCCGCTCCGCCACCGCGTGTACGTTCTCGACCGCCGCCAGCGCCTGCTTGCGCACCGCGTCCTCGTCCTGCACCGACTTGTCGCGGGTGGACCCCAGCGCCGAGATCACCGTACGGGCGGCGTCGCGCAGCGCCATCAGCGCGTACCCCAGGTCCTCCGGGATCTCCTCCAGACGGCCCGGCAGCGCCAGCTCCATCAGCCGCTCGAAGCCCTCGGCGGCCGTCTGGAGCTGATCCGCCGCCTTCTCGTTGACCAGCTTGGCGGCCCGCCGCACCGCACGGTTGACCTGCCCCGGGGTGAGCTCACCGGTGGCGACACCGGTCACCCGCGAGACCAGCTCATGCGCCTCGTCGACGATCAGCACCTCGTGCTGCGGGAGCACCGGGGCGCCCTCGATCGCGTCGATCGCCAGCAGCGCGTGGTTGGTGACCACCACGTCCGACAGCTTGGCGCGCTCGCGGGCCATCTCCGCGAAGCACTCCGCGCCGTACGCGCACTTCGAGGCGCCCAGGCACTCCCGCGACGACACCGACACCTGGCCCCAGGCACGGTCGGAGACGCCCGGCGTCAGATCGTCCCGGTCCCCGGTCTCCGTCTCGTCCGCCCAGTCCTTCATCCGCAGCAGGTCCTGGCCGAGCTTGCTGGTGGGCGCGGCGGCCTCGAACTGGTCGAAGAGCCCGTCCTCCTCTTCCTGCGGCACACCCTCGTGCAACCGGTGCAGACACAGGTAGTTGGAGCGGCCCTTGAGCATCGCGAACTCCGGGCGGCGGCGCAGCTGCGGGTGCAACGCGTCCACCGTACGCGGAAGATCACGCTCCACGAGCTGGCGCTGGAGCGCCAGCGTGGCCGTCGCGATCACCACGCGCTCGCCGTGCGCCAGCGCGGGCACCAGATAGCCGAGCGACTTTCCCGTACCCGTACCGGCCTGGACCAGCAGATGGGAGCCGTCGTCGATGGCGTCGGCGACGGCCGTGGCCATCGTGACCTGGCCGGGCCGCTCGGTGCCGCCGACGGCGGCGACGGCGGTGTGCAGGAGCTCGGGGAGTGATGGCTTCGTCATAGCCCGACCACCCTACGGGGCGCCACTGACAATCCGATCACACCGGCGGCGCGAGCGGGTTCGGCACGGTCCCCTCCACGGCCGCGTGCGGACGCTCCGAGCGGTCCCGGTAACCGTCCAGATGCAGCCGGTTGCGGTTCAGGCACAGCCGCTCGATACGCGGCGTGAGCAGGTCGAACATCTCGTACCGCTCCTTCAGCTCCGGGAAGCGGGCCTGGTGGCGCAGGATCTCGTCACGCACCAGCGCCCAGAAATCACCCTCCGGAACATCCAGCTGCTCCGCGCACAGCGGCGCCAGATAGCGGAACACCCCGACGAACAGCCCCGAGTGGATGAACTGGGTGAGGAAGGCGGGCGGCTCCGTGAGCAGCACCGCGCGCACGTCCCGGGGCATCGAACCGTGCTCGGGCAGCGGATCGGCGCTCACATTGACGTCGTCCACGAAGTCCTTGATCGCCAGCCGTACGGGCACGTCCCGCTCGTCGAAGACGACGATGGCGTTCTCCCCGTGCGGCGAGAACACCGTCCCGTACCGGTACAGGAAGCGCAGCAGGGGCGGCAGCAGGGCGCTGAACAGCCGCCGCAGCCAGACGTGCGGCGACAGGCCCGAACGGTCGACGAGCTCGGCCGTGAAGGCCCGGCCGCGCGGATCGGTGTGGAGCAGCGAGGCGAGCGTGCGCGCCCGCTCCCCCGGCGCCAGCCGCGTCTCCAGCGGCTCCCGCCAGATCGCCCCCAGCAGCTCCTTGTACTGGTACGGAACCTCCGGCAGCCGGTCGTACACCGGGTGCTCGACCGCCACGGACGCCACCTCGCCGAGCAGGATCACCCCGCAGTCGTCGCGCAGGAACGGATCGGCGTCCCGCACCGCGTGCACCCACGCCGTCACCGCCGGGGCGGCCAGCGTGCGCTCGGTGGGCAGCCCCCGCCACACCAGCGTGTTCAGGATCGACAGCGGCAGCTTCACGGTGTGCCGGTCGGGCCGGGACAGATTGAGGAACGTACGGATGGACTGCTGCGGCAGCCGCACATCGCCGTCCCCCGGCAGCGGCACGATCGCCCCCTCCGCGACCGCCGGACCGAACAGCGGCAGCACCACCTCGTCCCACTGCCAGGGATGCACCGGCAGATAGAGGTACTCCGCCGGGTCCAGCCCGCGCCCCAGCAGCGCGCCGGCGAAGGCGTCTCGGGCGCCCGGATCGAGTTCGCGCGCGTACAGCCGGTCGGGCGTCGCGAGCGCGGCCACGCCCCGGTACTGCGCCAGGTCGCGGCGGACGGCGATCCACGGCAGCCGGGCGGGCCTGCGGGCCTCCGGGGCCCAGCGTGCCGCGTCCGAGGCCGAGAACCCGAGCCGCCCCTTGTTCAGCACCAGCCACGGATGCCCGGTCTGGTGCCCCTCCAGCTCGGCGTACCCGAGGTCGGCGAGCTCGGCGGCCGACAGCGCGGTGTGATCGAGACGGGCATCGGCGGCCAGCGTGGCCGACACCTCGCGCACCAGATGCCCGAACGTCGCCCCGTCCAGGCGCAGCGTACGGCGCGCCAGCATCAGAAAGGCCAGCGGATCACCGAACGGCCGCCCCGCCAGGCTCACCGACTCCGCGTCCACCCGCCAGTCGTCGTACGGGCCGCGCCGGGCCCGGAAGGAGAGCACCGCCCCGTCGTCGAGCGGCTGCGTACAGAGTTCGGCCCCGCCGTCCCCGTCCCCGTCCGGTTCGACGGCCGGCTCGATGATCCCCTCGTACGCGAACGCCCCGAGCATCTTGCCGAGCATCCGCCGCGCGGCACGCTCCCACACCTCCCGGTTCAGCTCGGGCGGCGCGAACAGCCCGGTCGGCCCGCCGTCCGAACCGGCCGTCACCGCCGCTGTCGGCGGCTCCTCCCGCTCCTCCCTCTCCTCGGCATCATCGGGGACAACCTGATTCGGCAAGGCGACTCCTCGGAGTGGAACCAAAGTGGTTCGAGCGGTGTATCCAATGCAGCAGCTGCTTCACAACACGTTCCTGAGCGCGCGATCACGAACCATCAGAGCGGCCCGCTTGTCAGGAAGGTCGACTTCCGCACCGAACCGGAAGCCGGCACTCAAGAACGCGGAAACGGAAGGGGTGTTACGCAGATCGGGTTCGGCGACGACCCGGGAACACAACGGCCGGTTGTCCAGGATCGCATCGGCCACGGCCCGCATCAGCACGGTGCCCACACCGCGCCCACGATCGGCGACACCGCCGATCAGCAAGTGGATACCGGTGTCGTGCGGACGGGCCGGATAGTGGCGGGCCAGCGGATCGAGGTCGGCTCGGTAGATCTCCCAGTAGCTCATGGGAACACCACCGAGCACACCGAGACACGGGACGCTCCGCCCGTCGCCGTCCAACTGGGGGCGCAGATGGGCCGCGGTGACGGAATCGGGCCCGGCCAGCTCCCAGAAGGCGGCCACGGCGGGATCGTTCATCCACGCGCTGAGAAGCGCGAGGTCCCGCTCGACCCGGACGGGCACGAGCTGGAACTCCCCCACGGACGTGGTGACCGGTCCCCACGTCCCGGGGGAATCCAGCAGATGCTCCCCGATGGGCCGCAGGGGAGGCGGGGCGGTGGGTGGGGTGGGCGGGGGCGGGGTGGGGCGGGGAGAGGGGGGAGGGGGACCCCCACCATCAACCGCAGCGCCCTCCCCCCGCCCCCCGTCCGCCGTCTCGTCCGCCCTCCCGTGCGCCTTCGCGCCCGGCGCCTCGTGTGCGGCTGCGCCCGGCTGCGTCTCCTCGGGGTCCCCGGGGCTCTCGGTGCCCTCGGAATCCACGGTGCCCGCCGCCTCCGGCGCGGCCGTGCCGCCCGACTTCGACTCTCCGAACAGGGCGATGAGTTCATAGGGCAGCCGGAGGTCCAGGGTGTCTTCGGCGGCACCGGGCCGGGGGGCGGGGCCGGATCCGGCCTCGGTGCTCGCATCGGTGGGAGCCACGGCGGCGCTCCTCTCTCCTCGTTCGCTCTGCGCGGGGATCAGGCTCCGCTGCTGTGGAGGGGGTTGGTAATGGTGACGTAGACGGACTGGGTGTCGACCGGGCCGACGAGTTCGTCGAGGCCGTGCAGCCGGGTCATGAGGTTGGCCTTGCACCGCAGGGTCGGGCTGTCCAGGAGCTGGGCGGGCAGCGGTGAGCCGAGCGTGGCGGTCTTGGCGAGGAACTGGCGCAGGGCGGCGAGCAGTACGCGTTCGTCGGCCAGGCGCTGGGCGCCGAACGCCCCGATGAGGCCGAGGACGTTGTTGATGCCGAGGTAGTAGGCGAACCGCTCGTCGGTGACGGTGTCGGAGACGAAGGTGTCGCTGATGGCGCCGACGCCGGGCAGCCGGGCTTCGAGGGCGTCGCGGTGGGATTCGCGGAAGTAGTAGCCCTGGTTGTCGCGGTAGCGCCCGCCGACGGGCCAGCCGTCGGGGTCGAGCAGGACGAGCGTGTTCTGCTGGTGGGCTTCGAGGGCGATGCCCGCGGTGGCGTCGAGCCAGAGGACGGGGCGTACGACGTGGTCGAGGTAGCGCAGGAACCACTCGGCGGCGACGGCCGGGGTGGGGCGGCCGGTGCGGGCGGCGAGGGAGGCGACGACGGCGGCGAGGCGTGAGTGGGTCGCGGCGGTGGGCCGGCCGGGCAGCGGGCGGGGGGCGGTGAGTGCGGCGATGCAGACGGCGTCGTCGCTGGGGCCGAAGGGGTTGTGCCGGATCATCACGTCGAGTCCGCGTACGGGGTGGCCGTCGAGGTCGTCGACGGCGAGCCAGGCGGGGTCGCGGACGATGTCGAAGCCCCGGTGGGCGGCTTGCCACTGTTCGGCGAGGCCGGAGCGCAGCAGGCGGTGGACTTCGACGCCCCGGTGGAGTTCTTTGCGGAGGTTTTCCCGGCGGGAGTTGGTGATGCGCAGGCCGAGGGAGAGCTTGAGCATGGCGTCGGTGCCGGGCTGGTGGACGGTGCGGACGGAGGAGGTGGGGTGCCAGGGTTCGCCGTGGGGGCCGAGGTCGTGCAGGAGTCCGGCGTCGAGGAGTTCGGCGACGGCGGGCCGGTGGGTGAGGTCGCGGGCCTGCCAGGGGTGGAGGGGCAGGGCGACGGTGTTGTCGGGGAGGGGGAGGCCGCCGCCGCTGAGCCGGGCGGTGATCTCTTCGGCGGTGATGGGGCGGCCCGCGTCGGTCCAGGCGGAGTCGGTGGCGAGGACGGAGCGGTCGGCGGCGAACCAGTGCAGCGGGAAGGAGCCGTGCAACTCGGGTGAGTAGAGCTCGACTTCGGCGTCCGAGAGCCCTTCGCGGCTTTTGGGGGTGGGGTGCAGGGGGTGGCCGAGGAGGAGGGACTGTTCGGCGGTGAGGAAGAGGTCGGCGGCGTCGGCGGGTCCGGGGTGGTGGCGGCGTGCGGTGATGAAGCGGGCGGTGTGCCGTACGGAGTCGGCGACGCGGGCGACGAGGTCGGCGGCGTCGCTCTGGCCGGATTCGCGGTTGATGAGGGCGGCGACGGTGGCGGCGTCGGTGTGGGGGGCGCTGTCGGGGGCGGTTTCGAGGCGGGGCGGGCCGAAGCGGTGCCAGCCGGTGGTGGACCAGTAGCGCACGGGGACGAGGAGTGCGGTGCCGCTGGCGGGCAGGGGGATGCGCAGGGTGTGGGTGTCGGGTGGGGTGAGGTCGTTCTCCCGTACCCAGCAGCGGAGGAGGTTCTCCCGTGCGGCGGCTTCGGCGGCGGCCCGGGGGTCGGGGTCGTCGAGGGGGTCGGGGCCGGGTGCGGGGAGCGGGGTGCGGCCGGGTGGCTGCTGGGGGTCGGGGGCCGGGAGGCGTTCGCCGTGGATTCCCGCCTTTTGGCGCGGCACCGTCGCCGTCTCTGCCACGAGGGGGCCGCGGGGGGCGGTGGGGTGGCCGGGGCCGTCGGGCGCGTCGGGGGCGGGGTTGGGGTTCACGGTGGTCTTCCTTGTGTGCTGGTCGGGGTCAGTGGGACGGCCCGGGGTCGGTGGGGTGGCGCGTGGTGTGCTCGGCGGCGGCGAGGGCGTCGGCGAGCCGGTCGAGGACGGCGTTGGCCTGTTCGTCGGTGAGGGTGAGGGGCGGCAGCAGCCGTACGACGCTGGAGTGCCGGCCGCCGAGTTCGACGATGAGGCCGCGGCGCAGGCATTCGCGCTGGATCGCGGTGGCGAGGGTGGGGGCGCAGACCGGGATGCCGGTGGTGGGGTCTTCGTGTTCGGGGTCGACGATTTCGACGCCGATCATGAGTCCTCGGCCGCGGACGTCGCCGATGCAGGGGTGGTCGGCGGCGAGTCCTTGGAGGCGGGCGGTGATGCGGGCGCCGAGGAGGGCGGCGCGTTCGGCGAGTTGGTTCTCGCGTACGTAGGCGAGGGTGGCTGTTCCGGCGGCCATGGCGAGTTGGTTGCCGCGGAAGGTGCCGGCGTGGGCGCCGGGCTGCCAGACGTCGAGGTCGTCGCGGTAGACGATGACGGCGAGGGGCAGGGAGCCGCCGATGGCTTTGGACAGGACCATGACGTCGGGGACGATGCCGCTGTGCTGGACGGCCCAGAAGGCGCCGGTGCGTCCGACGCCGGTCTGGACCTCGTCGGCGATGAGCGGGATGGACCGGGCGGCGGTGAGGTCGCGCATGCGGCGCAGCCAGGTGTCGGGCGCGGGGTTGACGCCGCCTTCGCCCTGGACGGGTTCGACGATCATCGCGGCGGGTGCGGGGACGCCGCCCTTGGGGTCGTCGAGGAGGTTTTCGGTCCAGCGGGCGGCGAGTTCGGCGCCGCGGTCGCCGCCGACGCCGTAGGGGCAGCGGTAGTCGAGGGGGAAGGGCAGCCGGGTGACGCGGGCGTCCTTGGCGCCGCCGGAGGCGTCGAGCGCGCCGGCGGTCATGCCGTGGTAGGCGCCGGTGAAGGCGAGGAGTCCGCTGCGGCCGGTGGCGGTGCGGACGAGTTTCAGGGCGGCTTCGACGGCGTCGGTTCCGGCGGGGCTGCAGAACTGGATGCGGGCGCGGTCGGCGAGTTGGCTGGGCAGGGTGCTGAACAGTTCGGTGGTGAAGGCGTCTTTGACGGGGGTGGCGAGGTCGAGGGCGTGCAGGGGGGCGCCGGAGTCGAGGACTTTGCGGATGGCTTCGAGGACGACGGGGTGGTTGTGGCCGAGGGCGAGGGTGCCGGCTCCGGCGAGGCAGTCGAGGTAGCGCCGTCCGTCGGCTCCTTCGATGGTGAGTCCGCGGGCCCGTACG
The DNA here is from genome assembly GCF_041080675.1 of Streptomyces sp. cg36. Lineage (NCBI taxonomy): Bacteria > Bacillati > Actinomycetota > Actinomycetes > Kitasatosporales > Streptomycetaceae > Streptomyces > Streptomyces cyclosori. The sequence continues at coordinate 2,103,439 of NZ_CP163520.1, forward strand.
GGCACGATGGGGAGGGAGCGGGCGTAGGTCCGGGCGGCGGATTCGCGCAGGGACTGGCGCCGCAGGATCCCTTCGGGTCCGGGCCGGGTCCGCGCGTCGGCGGGGTCGGCCGACGGTGACGCCGGTGCGGATTCGGTGACGGCCACGGCTTCTGGTCCTCCCACGGTGCGCGTTCCGCTGTGCTGGGTGCCAGCGCCCGGTGGCGGTGTGCGCCGGGTTCCTGTGACGGTTCCGTGGCGCGCTCGTTGCCCGGTGCGAACGGCGGGGCTGAACGCTGGCGTGTTGTCCCCCGTACGTACCAACGACGGCGGGGCCGGGGGATCACGGCCAAGCGCGAAGATCCTTGTGGAGCGGAACCGCGGCCCTGCCGCGCACCGTCCCAGTCGGCACCGGCATAGTGGGGGCCGCGCTTCGGCCGGTTCTTTTCGGCCGGGGCGGGGTGGTCCGGCGGCTTCGTTGAGGCCGGCGGGTTCGCTTCAGTAACCGGCGGGCGCCGGAGCAACGGGAGTTGCTCCACGCCTCAGTAGTTTCCGTACCGAAGTCCCAGGGGGATCAAGAACATGCGACCGACACGTCCGAACTTCGCCGTGCGCGGTGCGAGGGGCGCCCATCGCCGCACCTCCCCCGTGCTGGCCGCGCTCGGCCTCGCGGCCACGCTCGCACTGACCGCCACCGCGTGCGGCCCGGGCGGCGACGACAACGCGGACGGGAAGCCGACCGCGTCGGCGGCGGCCGGCGGCGACGGCGGGCTCCAGATCCCGGACGACATCAAGGACCGGCTGAAGAAGCACGGCATCGATCCGGACAAGTGGAAGAACGGGGAGTGGAAGAACTGGGACAAGTCCAAGTGGCTGCGCGAGGCCAAGGACTTCGTCAACCCGATCATCCAGGACCTGTGGGACCCGGACCGGATGCGCAAGGCCGACAAGCAGCCGCAGAAGCCGGTTCCCAATGACATCTCGGGCGACAAGGGCGTCACGGACCCGACTCCGGCTCCGGTCAAGGCGCGGGCGCAGAAGGCTCCCTACCACACGAGCCTGCCGGAGCTGGGCAAGCTGTTCTTCGACGGGCCCGAGGGTTCGATGGTGTGCTCGGCGACCGTGGTGAAGGATCCGGCGCACCCGGGCAAGTCGAACATGGTGTGGACGGCGGGCCACTGCGTCCACGCGGGCACGAAGGGCGGCTGGTACCGCAACATCGCGTTCGTGCCGTCGTACAACAACTCCGATCTGCCGCTGGCGCAGTTGCAGAAGGCGAGCCGGGAGCAGATCGCGCCGTACGGCGTGTACTGGGCGGACTGGGCGCAGACGTCGAAGCAGTGGATCCAGGGCGGCGGTCCGACCGGCGGCCAGGGCGCTCCGTACGACTTCGCGGTGCTGCACGTGACGCCGGAGAAGGGCAAGGGCGGCAAGTCGCTGGAGGAGACGGTCGGTGCGGCCCTTCCGGTGGACTTCGACGCCCCGGCGGTGCCGAAGATCGCGAGCATGACGGCGAACGGCTATCCGGCGGCGCCGCCGTACGACGGCCAGAAGCTGTACCAGTGCAAGGACAGGCCGGGCCGGCTGTCGCTGGACGCGGGTGCGCCGACGATGTACCGGCTGGGCTGCACGATGACCGGTGGTTCCTCCGGTGGCGGCTGGATCGCGGCGGGCGCGGACGGCAAGCCGGCGCTGGTGTCGAACACGTCGATCGGTCCGGTGACGGCGGGCTGGCTGGCGGGTCCGCGCCTCGGTCCGGAGGCCAAGGGCGTGTACGACTCGGTGAGTGGCAAGTACGCGGGCCGGTAGGCCGGCTCCGGGGTCCCGGCACTCTCCACGAGAGCTCCGGGACCCCTGTGCGAGTCCCCCATGTGCGAACGGCATAGTGGGGGGCTGCGGGACGGCGGTTCCGGAAGACCCCGTTCCCAACATGACGTGCCCATGGCAATACAGTCCGTCACGGCGCGTCACCCGCATCACGGACAACAACGCAACTGAACATGGTTCGGCAATTCTCAGGGGGAATCGTTTCCATGCGATCCATACGTCCGCTGCTGGCCTCCACGGGCCTCGCGGCGGCACTCGCGCTGACCGCCACCGCCTGCGGCCCCGGCGACGACGGCGCGGACGGCAAGCCGTCCGCGTCCAGCACCGCCCAGGGCAAGGGCGACGGCGGCCAGGGCCTGTCCGGCGACGTGGCCGGCGCGCTCAAGAAGCACGGCGTCGACCTCGACAAGTGGAAGAACGGCGACTGGAAGAACTGGGACAAGTCCAAGTGGCTGCGCGAGGCCAAGGACTTCGTCAACCCGGTCATCGCCGGGCTGTGGAAGCCCGAGCGGATGAAGTCCGCCAAGGACCCGCAGAAGACCATGGCCGCCGGTGACGTGAACAGCGACCCGGGCATCAGCGACCCGGAGCCGCGTCCGGTCCGGGCCAAGGCCGAGAGCCTGCCCTACCACAACTACGCCGCCCCGGTCGGCAAGGTGTTCTTCGACTCACCCAAGGGCGCCATGGTGTGCTCGGGCACGGTCGTGAAGGACCCGGCGCACCCCGGCAGGTCCAACCTGGTGTGGACGGCCGGCCACTGCGTGCACGCGGGCGCGGGCGGCGGCTGGTACCGCAACATCGCCTTCGTCCCGGCCTACAACGACCAGGGCAAGTCGGCGGCGCAGCTGCAGAACGCGCAGCCGCAGGAGGTCGCCCCCTACGGCGCCTACTGGGCGGACTGGGCCTCGACCTCGGGCGAGTGGATCAGCGGCGGCGGCCCCACCGGCGGCACCGGCGCCCCCTTCGACTACGCCGTGCTGCACGTGAAGCCGGAGAACGGCGGCAAGTCGCTGGAGGAGACCGTCGGCAACGCGCTGACCGTCAACTTCTCGACGCCCGCCGCCCACTCGGTCCCCGCGATGGGCGCCTGGGGCTACCCGGCGGCGCCGCCGTACGACGGCTCGAAGATGTTCAAGTGCGTCGACCGGCCGGGACGGCTCTCCATCGCGCCGGGCACCCCGGCCATGTACCGCATCGGCTGCACGATGACCGGCGGCTCCTCCGGCGGCGGCTGGTTCATCACCGGCCGCAGCGGCAAGGCGGAGCTGGTCTCCAACACCTCGATCGGCCCGGTGACCTCGGGCTGGCTGGCCGGACCGCAGCTGGGCGCGGGCGCCCAGCAGATCTTCACCCAGATGAGCCGGAAGTACGGCGGCCAGTAGCACCGCCCGCACCCGCCGACCGCTGACGACGACAAGGCCCGCCCCCTCGTGCGAGGGGGCGGGCCTTGTCCGTGCGAAGCCGCGGGCCGGGGGCGCGGCCGGTCGAAGCCTTGTTCGCGCCCCGCGCACGGCCGGTGGAAGTCCGGCCGTGCGCGGGGTCGGTGCTCGGCCGCCGCGCGCGGTCAGTGCTTGGCGCTGGTACGTACGGTCAGTGCTTGGCCGGTACGTACGGAGCGAGCTCCGCCGCCAGCACCTCGTGCACCCGCGCCTTGAGCAGCGTGCCCTCCGGGGTGTGCTCCTCGGAGATCACCTCGCCCTCGGCGTGGGCGCGCGAGACCAGCTGTCCGTGCGTGTACGGCACGAGGGCCTCGATCTCGACCTCGGGGCGGGGCAGCTCGGCGTCGATGATGCCGAGGAGCTCCTCGATGCCCATGCCCGTACGGGCGGAGACCGCGATGGAGTGCTTCTCGATCCGCAGCAGGCGCTGCAGGACCAGCGGGTCGGCCGCGTCCGCCTTGTTGATGACCACGATCTCGGGCACGTCGACGGCGCCCACCTCGCGGATCACCTCGCGCACGGCGGCCAGCTGCTCCTCCGGAGCCGGGTGCGAGCCGTCCACCACGTGCAGGATGAGGTCGGAGTCGCCGACCTCCTCCATGGTGGAGCGGAACGCCTCGACCAGGTGGTGCGGCAGGTGCCGGACGAAGCCGACGGTGTCGGCCAGGGTGTACAGCCGGCCGCTGGGGGTCTCGGCCCGGCGCACGGTCGGGTCGAGGGTGGCGAACAGCGCGTTCTCCACCAGGACGCCCGCGCCCGTCAGACGGTTGAGCAGCGAGGACTTTCCAGCGTTGGTGTAGCCCGCGATGGCGACCGAGGGCACCTTGTTGCGGCGGCGCTCCTGGCGCTTGATCTCGCGGCCGGTCTTCATCTCCGCGATCTCCCGGCGCATCTTCGCCATCTTCTCGCGGATCCGCCGCCGGTCCGTCTCGATCTTGGTCTCACCGGGACCGCGGGTGGCCATGCCGCCGCCGGACGAGCCGGAGCCGCCACCACCCATCTGCCGGGACAGCGACTGGCCCCAGCCGCGCAGCCTGGGCAGCATGTACTGCATCTGCGCCAGCGAGACCTGCGCCTTGCCCTCCCGGGACTTGGCGTGCTGGGCGAAGATGTCGAGGATCAGCGCGGTCCGGTCGACCACCTTGACCTTGACGACGTCTTCCAGGTGGATCAGCTGGCCGGGGCTGAGCTCACCGTCGCAGACGACGGTGTCGGCGCCGGACTCCAGGACGATGTCCCGCAGCTCCTGCGCCTTGCCGGAGCCGATGTAGGTGGCCGGGTCGGGCTTGTCGCGACGCTGGTACACACCGTCCAGCACCATCGCGCCCGCCGTCTCGGCGAGGGCCGCGAGCTCGGCCAGCGAGTTCTCCGCGTCCTTCAGCGTTCCCGTGGTCCAGACGCCGACCAGCACCACGCGCTCCAGGCGCAGCTGCCGGTACTCGACCTCGGTGACGTCTTCCAGCTCGGTGGAGAGGCCCGCCACGCGCCGCAGGGCCGCGCGCTCGGAGCGGTCCAGCTGTGCGCCGTCCCGTGCGCCGTCGATCTCGTGGCTCCAGGCGACGTCCTCTTCCATCAGGGCATCGGCCCGAAGGCTCTCGGTGCGGTTCTTCTCCGCGAAGCTCTGCTCGTCCTGGGAAGGGGATGAAGAGGAGGTCATTGGATCCTTTACGTGGTGGGAAGTGCGGTTACATCGGTCACAACGCGTAATGGTCCCGAAAGATTCCCGCGTGGAACCCGGTCCCGGCGGCGGCGCCGACCCGTCGATGGTCGCACGCTGCCACCGGGCCCGTCACCCGGGTTTCCCGGGCCCGCCACGGCCCCTTCCCGCTCTCCCCCGCCCGTGCCGGGGGCCGTCGGCTAGCGGGTGCCGCCCCGGGCGCGGGCGGGCGCGGGGGCGGTGCTGCGCCAGTCCCGGTGGCCGGGCATCGGCGGGGTCTTCGCCGCGTACAGCCAGCCCTTGAGGAACCCGTCGAGGTCGCGCCCGGCGACCTCGGAGGCCAGCGCGATGAAGTCGGCGGTCGAGGCGGTGCCGTCGCGGTGGTCGGCCACCCAGCGCCGCTCCAGCGTGGCGAAGCGGGCCGCGCCGATCTCCTGGCGCAGCGCGTACAGCACCAGGGCGCTGCCGTCGTAGACCACCGGCCGGAAGATGCTGATCTTCTGGCCGGGGGCGGGCTTCTTGGGCGCGGCGGGCGGGCCGCCGTCGGCGCGCCAGCCGTCGGACTGCCGGTACGCCTCCCGCATGCGCGTCTCCAGGGTCCGCTTGCCCCGCTCCTGGGCGTACAGCGCCTCGTACCAGGTGGCGTGTCCCTCGTTGAGCCAGAGGTCGGACCACGCGCGCGGGGAGACGCTGTCGCCGAACCAGTGGTGGGCCAGCTCGTGCACCATCACCGAGTCGACGTACCACTCGGGGAAGGCGGAGCGCGCGAACAGGTTGCGTTCGAAGAGCGAGAGCGTCTGGGTCTCCAGCTCGAAGCCGGTCTGCGCGCTCGCCACGAGCACGCCGTACGTCTCGAACGGGTAGGGGCCGACCTGCTGCTCCATCCACGCGATCTCGCCGGGCGTCTTCTTGAGCCAGGGCTCCATGAGCTGCCGGTCGGCCGCCGGGACCACGTCGCGCACGGGCAGCCCGTGCGGGCCCGTGCGGCGCAGGACGGCGGAGCGGCCGATGGAGACCTGGGCGAGTTCGGTGGCCATGGGGTGCTCGGTGCGGTACACCCACACCTTCCGGCCGCCTGCCTCGGTCCGCCCCGCGGGCAGCCCGTTGGCGACGACCGTGTACGGGCTGGGCGCGTCGACGCGGAAGGTGAACATGGCTTTGTCGGAGGGATGGTCGTTGCAGGGGAACACCCGGTGCGCCGCGTCCGCCTGGTTGGCCATGACCAGTCCGTCGTCGGTGCGCACCCAGCCGCCGTCGTCGCCGCCCGCCGGGTCGCTGGTGTGGCGCACGGTGATCCGCAGGTCCTCGCCGGGGTGCACCGGGTGCGGCGGCTCGATGACCAGGTCTTCGTCGGCGCTGGTGAACTCGGCCTTCTGCCCGTCGACTTCGACGCCGCGCACCGCTCCGCGCGCGAAGTCGAGGTTGATGCGGTCGCTCCATTCGGTGGCCCGCGCGTCGATGGTGGTGACGGCCTCCAGCGGCTTGCGGTTGTCGCCCTGATAGGTGAGGGCGATGTCGTACGAGAGGACGTCGATTCCCGGGTTGCCCAGGTGCGGGAAGAGGGTGTCGCCGATGCCGAGCGGTACGGCGGGGGGCGGGGCGGCGGCCAGGACGCAGGCCGCGGCCGTGGCCAGGAGCGCGGCGCGCGTACGGCGTGAGGTGAGCAGCATGACCTACCGCTACCAGCACGGCGCGGCGCGGCGGGCCCGACGCGCACCATCCCCACCCGAACGAGCGTCGGCCCGTCGGTTCAGCCGGCGGCGGCCGGGTGCTGGGCGCGGCTGACGTCGTAGACGCCGGGGACGTCGCGCATCACGCGCATCAGGGCGGGCAGCTCGGCGGCGTCCGCCAGCTGCAGGGTGTAGGTGTGGCGCACACGCTGTTCGCTGGGCGGTTCGACGGTGGCGGAGACGATGGCGGCGCCGGCCGTGGCGATGGCCTCGGTGAGGTCGGCGAGCAGCCGCGGGCGGCCGAACGCCTCGGCGACCAGGGTCACCCGGCAGGCGGCGGTGGCGCCCCAGCGCACCCCGACGCGGGCCCGTCCCAGGGCCGTCATCCGGGCCACCGCCGGGCACTCCTCGCGGTGCACGGTGACGGCCCCGCCGCGGACCGCGAAGCCGGTGACCGCGTCGGGCGGCACCGGCGTACAACAGCCGGCGAGGCGGACGGTGGCGTCCGGCAGGTCGGTGACGGCGTTGGCGGCGCTGCGCCGGTCGGTGGCGACGGACACCTGGGGGCGGGGCGCGGCGGCCGGGACCTTGACGCCTTCGGGGTGTGCGGCGAGCCAGCCGGTGATGGCGATGCGCGCGGCGGGGGTCCTGGCGTGGTCGAGCCAGTCCGGCGAGGGCCCGGAGGCGGCGTCCTGGGCGAGCAGGAGCTGCACGGCGTCGCCGTCGCTCAGGACGGTGCCGAGCGTGGCCAGGCGGCCGTTGACGCGCGCGCCGATGCAGCGGTGGGCGCCTTCCCCGTACTGGGCGTAGGCGGCGTCCACGCAGCTGGCTCCGGCGGGCAGGCCCAGGGTGCGGCCGTCGGCGCAGAACACGGTGATCTCGCGGTCCTGTGCCAGGTCCTCCCGGAGGGAGGACCAGAAGGTGTCGGGGTCGGGGGCGCTCTGCTGCCAGTCCAGCAGGCGGGAGAGCCAGCCGGGCCGGGTGGGGTCCTCGCGCTCGTCGGCCGCCGCGGTGGCGCCGTCGCCGGGTCCGCCGCCGGTGTAGGGGTTGCCGAGGGCGACGACGCCGGCCTCGGCGACCTTGTGCATCTGGTGGGTGCGGATGAGGACTTCGGCGACGGCCCCGTCGGCGCTGGCCACCGCGGTGTGCAGCGACTGGTACAGGTTGAACTTGGGGGCGGCGATGAAGTCCTTGAACTCGGAGACGACCGGGGTGAAGCAGGTGTGGAGTTCGCCGAGGACGGCGTAGCAGTCGGCGTCCTCGCCGACCAGGACGAGCAGCCGGCCGAAGTCGGTGCCGCGCATCTCGCCGCGTTTGAGCTGCACGCGGTGGACGGAGACGAAGTGGCGGGGGCGGATGAGGACTTCGGCGCTGATGCCCGCCTCGCGCAGGACCGCGCGTACGCCGTCGGCGATGGTGGTGAGGGGGTCCTGGGTGCCGGAGTTGGCGGCGATGAGGGCCCGGGTGCGCTCGTATTCGTCGGGGTGGAGGATGGCGAAAACCAGATCCTCCAGTTCGGTCTTGAGGGCCTGCACGCCCAGCCGTTCGGCGAGCGGGATCAGTACGTCCCGGGTGACTTTGGCGATCCTCGCCTGTTTCTCCGGGCGCATCACGCCCAGGGTGCGCATGTTGTGCAGCCGGTCGGCGAGTTTGATGGACATCACGCGGACGTCGTTGCCGGTGGCCACGAGCATCTTGCGGAAGGTCTCGGGTTCGGCCGCCGCGCCGTAGTCGACCTTCTCCAACTTGGTGACGCCGTCCACCAGATAGGTGACTTCCTCGCCGAACTCGGCTCTTACCTGATCGAGGGTCACCTCGGTGTCCTCGACGGTGTCGTGGAGGAGCGAGGCCGTCAAGGTGGTGGTCTCGGCGCCGAGTTCGGCGAGGATGAGGGTGACGGCCAGCGGATGCGTGATGTAGGGCTCGCCGCTCTTGCGGAACTGACCGCGGTGGGACGTTTCCGCGAGGACGTAGGCGCGCCGCAGCACCGCGAGGTCCGCGTCGGGGTGGTGGGCCCGGTGCGCCTCGGCCACGTGCCCGATGGCGTCGGGGAGGCGGTCGCGGGAGGCCGGGCCGAGCACGGCGGCCCGGCCCAGTCTGCGGAGGTCGATCCTGGGGAGGCCGCGTCGGCGACTCCCTGCGTCAGGGTTCGTGGCCTCTGCACTCATGGGGGCACCTCCGGCGGCGTCGACCGGCGGTGGAAAAGCAGGCGTGCCCTCCGGGCCGGTGCTTGATGCTACCGACCCCACCACGTGGCGCAGTCCGGCTCTCGCCGAGCGTGAACCGGATCACCCATTCGAGCGAAGGTTCAGGCCATGGCCGTTTCGAGGAACGCCGGGTCGATGACGCCCTCGGCGACGATCACGGCGGGGCCGGTCATCTCGATCTCGCCGTCCGGGAACTCGGTGATCGCCAGGGTCCCGCCCGGGAGGTCGACCGTGTACGTCACGGGGGCGCCGGTGACGGCCGGGTCGGCGCCGTCGCGGCGGGCCGCGGCGACGGCCACCGCGCACGCGCCCGTACCGCAGGAGCGGGTCTCGCCGGAGCCGCGCTCGTGCACGCGCATCGCGACGTGGGCGGGGCCGCGGTCGACGACGAACTCGATGTTCACGCCCTGCGGGTAGACCTCGGCCGGGCTGAAGGGCGGCACCGCGCGCAGCTCGCCCGCGTGGGCGAGGTCCTCGACGAACGCCACCGCGTGCGGGTTGCCCATGTTGACGTTGCGGGCGGGCCAGCTGCGGCCGTCGACGGTGACGGTGACGCCTTCGGCGGGCAGCAGGGCGCGGCCCATGGAGACGGTGATGTCGCCGCTCTTGGCGATGTGCGCCTTCTTGACGCCGCCGCGGGTGGCGATGGCCAGGTCGCCGTCCTCGACGAGACCGGCGCGGCGCAGATGGGCGGCGAAGACGCGCACTCCGTTGCCGCACATCTCGGCGATGGAGCCGTCGGAGTTGCGGTAGTCCATGAACCACTCGGCCTCGTCGGCCATCGCGCGCGCCTCGGGGTGGGCGGCGCTGCGCACCACGTGGAGCAGCCCGTCGCCGCCGATGCCGGCGCGGCGGTCGCAGAGGCGGGCGACGACGGCGGCGGGCAGGTCGACGGTGTTGTCCGGGTCGGGGACGATCACGAAGTCGTTCTCGGTCCCGTGGCCCTTGAGGTAGGCGAGCGGCGTGGTGTTGTTCACGCTGTCAATCGTACGGGTGGCCACCGACAACCGGCCGGGCGGCGCGGGCGAGTGGCCTCGGCGGGGGCGGGCCCCCGCTACGGGCCTCTTGTCGCATTCGCGTCTGCCCGACGACTGCGGGCCGTCCTTCGGGCGACGACGCGAAGGTGACGACAGGCCCTAGCGCAGCCGGGCCACGCGCACCACGGCGAGCGCGACGGCCGCCGCGAGTCCCGCCGCGTACAGCCCGATCACGCGCCAGTTCGGCCGCTCCCCGGAGCCGCGCGCGGGCAGTCCGGGCCAGGTGTAGCCGACGCGGCGGGCGGCCATCAGGCCCCAGCCCGCCGCGCAGCAGCTGATCAGGAGGCCGAGCATGGCGACGACGGGGCCGCCGTCGCCGAACTCGAAGGCGAGCGGGAACGCGAACATCAGGGAGCCGATCGCGGCGAGCATGACGATGGGGGCGAGCTGCCAGATGCGCAGCCGGCGCTGCGGGCGGATCTCGACCTCGACCTCGCCGCCGTCCGCGACGACGCTGTCGTCCTGCGGTCCGTCGGGGGTGAGCCCGACGGCGCCGGGCACGACCGGGCCGAGGACGTCGGCGCTCAGCTGTGCGGGGCCCGGCTCCGGCGCGTCACGGTTCCCGGGCTCGCGTCCCGCGTCGCTCACGTCCGGCCTCTCCGACGCTTCCGTCACTTCCGAAGGACCCGGCCGCGCGGTGTCGCCGCGCGTTCCGTGCTCTCTGTCGCGAGGGCCGGCCTCCATCGCCACGCGCCCTCCCCACTCGGACTCCACTGGTCGATCGAGCTCGATGATGGCACGCGCGCGGGTGCCCCGATGACCGGCGGAGCGTCCCGATGCCATCACGTGATCAGGCTGTAACCGCTCGTTCGACCAACGCCAGCGCCTGCCGCGGGAGTTCTCCGCGGTCCTCGGCGGCGCCGCTGAGCCAGTGCACCCGGGGGTCGCGGCGGAACCAGGTGTCCTGGCGGCGCGCGAAGCGCTTGGTGGTGCGGACGGTGTCGGTCCGCGCCTCCTCCTCGGTGCACTCGCCCGCGAGCATGGTGAGCACCTGCTGGTAGCCCAGCGCGCGCGAGGCGGTGCGACCCTCGCGCAGTCCGAGCGCCTCCAGCTCGCGCACCTCCTCGACGAGGCCCGCCTCCCACATCCGGTCGACCCGGACGGTGATCCGCTCGTCGAGTTCGGGGCGGCCGACGTCCACGCCGATCTGCACGGTGTCGTACACGGAGTCGTGGCCGGGCAGGTTGGCGGTGAAGGGCTTGCCGGTGATCTCGATGACCTCCAGGGCGCGCACGATCCGGCGTCCGTTGCTGGGCAGGATCACCCGGGCCGCCTCGGGGTCGGCGGCGGCGAGGCGGTGGTGCAGGGCGCCGGAGCCGTCGCGCTCCAGCTCCGCCTCCAGGCGCGCGCGCACCTGCGGGTCGGTGCCGGGGAAGTCCAGTACGTCGATGGCGCCGCGCACGTAGAGTCCGGAGCCGCCGACGAGGACGGGGGTGCGGCCCTCGGCGAGCAGCCGGTCGATCTCGGCGCGGGCGAGCTTCTGGTACTCGGCGACACTGGCGGGCTCGGTGACGTCCCAGATGTCCAGGAGGTGGTGCGGGACTCCGCCGCGCTCTTCGAGCGTCAGCTTGGCGGTGCCGATGTCCATCCCCCGGTAGAGCTGCATCGAGTCGGCGTTGACGACCTCGCCGCCCAGTTGCTGGGCCAGGAAGACGCCCAGATCGGACTTTCCGGCTGCTGTCGGACCGACGACGGCGATGACCCGCGGGGCGGGAGCTGCAGTTCTCACCGTCACAGTCTCGCAAACCTCCGGCACCGTCCCCGAACGAGCGACGTGACGGGGCGCTTGCGGGTTCGTTGCCTGTTGCGAGGTTCCGACCGCCGGTTTGCCGACCGGTGCCCCCGGGCGACGCAATGAGGCGCTCCGGACGAGGGCGGGATTTCGCTCACACGAGTACGCTATGGAGTTGATATGGGCGTTTTTTCAAGGTTTCGCCGTAAGGCCGAAGAGGCCGTAGCGGAGTCAACCGAGGAGACCGGGGCGGCCACCCCGACGGCCGAGGAGGCCGTCGAGGGCGCGCCGGAGGCCACCGCCGCACCGGACGCGGAGGAAGCCGCCGAGGCGTCGGCCGAGCCCGCAGAGGCCCCCGCCTCGGAGGCCGTGGAGATTCCGAAGCAGCAGTCCGCGGAGGAAGCGGCGGACAACGAGGCCGGGGAGAGCGCCCGCAAGTAGCGTGCCTTCGGCACGCGGCCCGTCACGGTTCCCGAGTCGCGGGCGCGGTCCGAGGACGAGGGCAGAGGGAAGGTGAGCCCATGGGCTTCCTGCAGCAGTTGAAGGAAAGGCTGGCCCCCGCCAAGGACAAGGTCTCCGACTTCGCGCAGCAGCACGAGGACCGGATCGGGCAGGGCTTGGAGAAGGTCGCCAGAACGGTCGACGAGAAGACCAAGGGCAAATACAGCGACAAGATCCAGACGGGAACCGGCCGGGCGAAGGACGCCCTGGAGCGGATCTCCCACAAGGACGACGACGGCACTGCCCCGCCGCCGGCGGCCTGATCACCTCGGGGACGGCCGTGGAGCCCAGCGCTCCACGGCCGTCCCCGTGTGTCCGGCCGCGCGCGGCCCCCGCGCCGGGGTCTGCTGCCCGCTCAGGACCAGACGGAGACGAAGTAGCCGACGCCGTAGGGGGCGTCCTCGTACAGCAGGCGGCCCGCCAGGTCCGCGCCCTCGGCGGCGCCCGCCAGCACCTGCCAGGGCGCCCGTCCGGCCGCCTTGAGCTCGTAGGCGAGCTCCGCGTCCAGCTCCAGCAGCGCGCGCGTGTCGGCGCCGCCCAGCGCGCCCGCCACCGACGCGTCGAAGGCGGCGGCGCGCTCGTCCAGATAGCCGGGGGCCTTCAGGGTGCGGCAGGCGCTGCCGTCGCCCATCACCAGCAGGGCCACGCGGCCGGCCCGGGCGCCCAGGCCCCGGCCCGCCTCCGCGCACCGCCCGGCCTCCAGCGGCTCGCCGACCCCGAGGCCCTCCACGGGCGCGTCGCGCCATCCGGCCCGCTCCAGCAGCCAGGCGCCCACCGCCAGCGAGGGCGGCAGCTCGCGCTCCTCGCCCGCCTGGCCCTCGGACGCGGGCGCCCCGAGCCGTACGGCGAGGTCCACTCCGAAGGACGCGAAGGACCCGGGGGCGCCCTGCGGGTAGGGGCCGCGCCGCGCCTGTTCGGCGGGGCCGACGACGACCAGCAGGTCGGGCCGGGACGCGGCGAGCAGCCCCACGGCGTCGGCGCAGGCGTCCCGCGCCGCGTCGAGCTCGGGGGCGGCGCCCGCGGCGACCTCGGGCACCAGCAGCGGCGGGCAGGGGCAGACGGCAGCGGCTACGAGCATGATCCGCAGCGTACTGGCTGCGCCCGTCGGCGGCGCCGCCCACGACCGCGATCGGCCACGCGCGCGTGGGGGTACGGCGCCGGAGCGGCGGGCCCGACCGGCCACGCGCGCGTATGCGGCGGGGCCGCGTGTGAGCCGCCTCGCGCGCGTGGCCGCCCCGAAAGAAGCCCACCTCCCGCGCGTACCGCCAAGGTCCCGCTACGCGCGCGCAGCGGGACCTCCGGCGGGTCCGGTGGTGCGGTGGCGCCCGGCGTCAGAGCGCCGCGCAGCCGCCCGTCGCCGCGGGCAGCGGCTCGGGGACGCCGATCTTCGGCAGGCCGAGCAGCACTCCGGCGGGCTGCGCCGGGGCGGCGTTGCGCTTCTCCCAGGCGTCGCCCGAGCGGGTGCGGCGCACCTCGGTGGTCGGGCCCTCGGCCAGCAGGTGGTGCGGGGCCGCGTAGGTGATCTCTACGGTGACCACGTCGCCGGGGCGCACGTCCTGCTCCGGCTTGGTGAAGTGCACCAGGCGGTTGTCGGGGGCGCGGCCCGAGAGGCGGTGCGTGCTGCCGTCCTTGCGGCCCTCGCCCTCGGCGACCATGACCTCCAGGGTGCGGCCGGTCTGCTTCTTGTTCTCCTCCCAGGAGATCTCCTCCTGGAGGGCCACCAGACGCTCGTAGCGCGCCTGCACGACCTCCTTGGGGATCTGGCCCTCCATGGTCGCCGCGGGGGTGCCGGGGCGCTTGGAGTACTGGAAGGTGAAGGCGTTGGCGAAGCGGGCCTCGCGGACCGCGTGCATGGTCTGCTCGAAGTCCTCCTCGGTCTCGCCGGGGAAGCCCACGATGATGTCGGTGGAGATGGCCGCGTGCGGGATGGCGGCGCGGACCTTCTCGATGATCCCGAGGAAACGCTCCTGCCGGTAGGAGCGGCGCATCGCCTTCAGGACGGTGTCGGAGCCGGACTGCAGCGGCATGTGCAGCTGCGGCATCACGTTCGGCGTCTCGGCCATCGCGGCGATCACGTCGTCGGTGAAGTCGCGCGGGTGCGGCGAGGTGAAGCGGACCCGCTCCAGGCCCTCGATCTTCCCGCAGGCGCGCAGCAGCTTGGAGAACGCCTCGCGGTCGCCGATGTCCGAGCCGTACGCGTTGACGTTCTGGCCGAGCAGGGTGATCTCGGAGACGCCCTCCGCGACCAGCGCCTCCACCTCGGCGAGGATGTCGCCGGGACGGCGGTCCTTCTCCTTGCCGCGCAGCGCGGGGACGATGCAGAAGGTGCAGGTGTTGTTGCAGCCGACGGAGATGGACACCCAGGCCGCGTAGGCGGACTCGCGGCGGGTCGGCAGCGTCGAGGGGAACGCCTCCAGCGACTCGGCGATCTCGACCTGGGCCTCCTCCTGGACGCGGGCGCGCTCCAGGAGCACCGGCAGCTTGCCGATGTTGTGGGTGCCGAACACGACGTCCACCCAGGGCGCCCGCTCGACGATGGTGTCGCGGTCCTTCTGCGCCAGGCAGCCGCCCACGGCGATCTGCATCCCGGGCCGCTTCGTCTTCATCGGGGCGAGCCGGCCGAGATTGCCGTACAGCTTGTTGTCGGCGTTCTCGCGCACCGCGCAGGTGTTGAAGACGACGACATCGGCGTCACCGTCGCTGCCCTCGGGCGCGCGTACGTAGCCCGCGCCCTCCAGGAGGCCGGACAGCCGCTCGGAGTCGTGCACGTTCATCTGGCACCCGTAGGTGCGCACCTCGTACGTTTTCAAACCCTCTACCTCGCTCATCTCGTACACCAGGGTACGAGGTCGTACCGGGCGCCCGCCCCGCTCTCCCCGGGGCAGGGCCTGGCCATCACGGGGAGTGAGCTGGCAGGATCGCGCCATGCTCCAGGCCCTCCCCCGCGTCAGCCGCCGCCGCGCCGTCCAGGCGACGGTGGGCTTCCTGGTGGCGCTGGGTCTGCTGGTGTGGTGGCTGCTGTCGCTGGGGCCCTCGCAGCCGTCGGGGACGATCACGTTCAGTACGGGCGTGCGCACCGGGGTCTACCAGCGCTACGGCGAGCTGCTGCAGGGCGCGCTCGCCGACGACCTGCCCGATGTGGGGATCCGCCTCCAGACCAGTGAGGGCTCCCAGCAGAACCTGAAGCGGGTGGCGACCGGTGAGGCGGACTTCACCATCGCGACGGCCGACGCGGTCGACAAGTACCTGGGCGACGGCAGCACGGGCGCCGACCGGCTGCGCGGCTGCGCCCGGCTGTACGACGACTACGTGCAGCTGGTCGTGCCGCGCGACTCCCCCGTGCACACCGCGGCCGATCTGCGCTCCAAGCGGGTCGGCATAGGGCAGCCGGGCTCCGGGGTGCGGCTGCTCGCGCAGCGGCTGCTGACCGCCGCGGGGCTGGATCCCGGGCATGACATCGCCCCGGTGTCGGCGGGCATCGACACCATGCCCGAGCTGCTGCGGACCGGGAAGATCGACGCGTTCTTCTGGTCCGGCGGACTGCCCACGACCGCGGTGCTGCGTTTGTCGGAGCAGGACCAGATCCGGCTCGTGCCGCTGGCCGACCTGGTGACCGCGCTCCACCGGGAGGACGGCACCACCGGCTTCTACCGGCCCGCGACGATGCCCGCGGACGCCTATCCGCAGGCCCAGCGGGGGGTGGCCGTGCCGACGATCGCGGTGGCCAACCTGCTGGTCACCACGGCCCGTACGGACGCGCACCTGACCGAGGAGTTCACCCGTACGGTGATACGCAGCCGGGACGCCATCGGCCGCGAGGTGCACGCGGCCCAGCTGGTGGACCTGCGCACCGCGATCTACACGGATCCGCTGCCGCTGCACGACGGCGCCCGCCGCTACTACCTCTCGGTCAAGCCCTGACGCGCGGGGAGACGGCCCCGGGCGGCTGCTCAGCCGGCGGGTGAGCTGCGCGGCACCCGGACGGTCACCAGCAGGCCGTGCGGCGCGTGGTGGGCGTAGTCGATGGTGCCGCCGCCCGCCGCGAGCAGGATCCGGGAGATCGACAGGCCCAGACCCGAGCCCTTGACGTTCTGGTGGCGGCCCGCGCGCCAGAACCGGTCGCCGATGCGGCCGAGCTCGTCGTCGGTGAGGCCGGGGCCCCGGTCGGCCACGGTGATCTTCGAGAACTCTCCGTCGGCGGCGACGGCGACGGTGACCTCCTCTCCGGCGGGCGTGAACTTCAGTGCGTTGTCGATGACGGCGTCCAGCGCGCTGGAGAGCGCCACCGGGTCCGCCCAGGCGGTGACGGCGGCCCGCTCCTGGCGGAGCCGTACGCCCTTGTCCTCGGCGAGCGGGCGCCAGGCCGCGACGCGCTCGGCCGCCAGCGCGCCGATGTCGGTGAGCTGGAGGTCGGCCTCGGCGTGCTCGGCGAGCGCCAGGCCCAGGAGGTCGTCGAGGACCTGGGCCAGGCGCTGGCCCTCGGTGCGCACCGAGGCGATCTCCTCGTTCCCGTCGGGGAGTTCGAGCGCGAGGAGCTCGATGCGCAGCAGCAGGGCGGCCAGCGGGTTGCGCAGTTGGTGGGAGGCGTCGGCGACGAAGGCGCGCTGCTGCTCCAGCACGTCCTCGACGTTGTCCGCCATCTCGTTGAACGAACGGGCCAGCCTCCTGAGTTCCGGGGGTCCGCCGGCGGCGGCGACCCGTGACTTCATCCGGCCGGTGGCGATGTCGTGGGTGGCCGCGTCCAGGACCCGTACGGGCCGCAGCACCCAGCTGGTGAGCCGGACCGCCGCGCCGATCGCGAGGAGCATCGCCGCCACCTCGCCCGCCCCGATGAGCAGCCAGCCGCGCAGCACCCGCGAACGCATGCGCCCGGTCGGCGAGTCGGTGACGACCACGGCGATCACATCGCCCTCCCGTACCACCGGGGAGGCCACCACGAGACGGCCGCGCTGCCACGGCCAGACCTGGGGCGGGTCGTGGCTGCGGCGGCCCGCCAGCGCCTCCTGGAACGCCTCGGCGCCCCCGCCGCCCTCGGGCACGGCCCAGCCCTTGGGGGCGCTCGCCATGGCGGCGCCGCTGCGGAAGAAGACGCCCGCGCCGATCCCGTACAGGTCGTGGTAGCGGGCGAGTTCCTCCTCCAGCGTGGCGAGCCGCTCCTTGCTGCTGGTGTCCTTGTCGTCGGAGGCCGTGACGAACTGGGCGAGCGCGCCGAAGCGGGCGGTGTCGTCGATGCGGTCGACGACGACCTTCTGCTGTTCGGCGGCGGCCAGGCTGAGCGCGAGCGGCACGCCCAGCGCCAGCAGGACGAGCGCGAGCAGGAAGATCAGCAGCGGCAGGAGTCGCGTGCGCACCGGGGGCTTCGGGCCTTACGGGGCGGCCGGGGCGACGAGGCGGTAGCCGACGCCGCGCACGGTCTCGATCAGGGCGGGCATGCGCAGCTTGGAGCGCAGGGAGGCGACGTGCACCTCCAGGGTGCGGCCGGTCCCCTCCCAGCTGGTCCGCCACACCTCGCTGATGATCTGTTCGCGCCGGAAGACGACGCCGGGGCGCTGGGCGAGCAGCGCGAGCAGGTCGAACTCCTTGCGGGTGAGCTGGACGGTCTCGCCGTCGACGCTGACCCGCCGGGTGGGCAGCTCGATGTGGACCGGGCCGAGGCGCAGTCCGACCGCGGGGATCGGGCCGCTGTCGTCGCCGGTGGTGGTGCGGCGGCTCACGGCGTGGATGCGCGCCAGCAGCTCGCCGGTGTCGTAGGGCTTGACGACGTAGTCGTCGGCGCCGAGGTTCAGTCCGTGGATGCGCGAGCGGACGTCCGCGCGCGCGGTCACCATGATCACGGGCGTGGCGGTGCGCTTGCGGATCTTCCCGCAGACCTCGTACCCGTCCTGGTCGGGCAGTCCGAGGTCGAGCAGGACGACCCCGAAGGGCTCCTTGGGGTCGCGGTCGTCGGGAAGCAGCGCCCGCAGCGCCTCCTCGCCGTTGCGCGCGTGCACCACGTGGAACCCGTGCCGGGCGAGCACGGCGGACAGGGCCGCGGCCACGTGGTCGTCGTCCTCGACGAGCAGCAGTCTCATCGCCCCCCCTTCGTCGTCGCCTGGCATGTACCTCCGCATCCACGCCCATCGCGCGGGGGCGCGTCAAGGGGGCGCCCGGCGGAGCGCGAGTTCCGTTACGGAGCCGGTATTACACCGCACGCCCCCTTCACGGAGAGTGCCACCCCTCTGCCGGATCGTGATGCTCAATTTCCGCTCAGATGTAATGACGCTGGTCGTAGCGGCGCACTACGTTCCTCCCCAACCGAGGAAGAGCGGAGCTGGAAGCCGATGAGCGGAGTATCCGTGGCCAAGGATGTCGAGGACGCCACACCCGCGTCGGGCGACCTGGTCGTGCTGAAGGACGTCAACAAGCACTTCGGCGCGCTTCACGTGCTGCAGGACATCGACCTGGCGATCGCGCGCGGCGAGGTCGTCGTGGTGATCGGGCCGTCCGGGTCCGGGAAGTCCACCCTGTGCCGCACGATCAACCGCCTGGAGACGGTCGACTCCGGGTCGATCACGATCGACGGGAAGCCGCTGCCCCAGGAGGGCCGCGAACTGGCCCGGCTCCGCGCCGACGTCGGCATGGTCTTCCAGTCGTTCAACCTCTTCGCGCACAAGACCGTGCTGGAGAACGTCATGCTGGGCCAGACCAAGGTCCGCGGGACGGACAAGAAGACGGCCGAGGAGAAGGGCCGGGCGCTGCTCGACCGGGTCGGCGTCGGCACCCAGGCCGACAAGTACCCCGCGCAGCTGTCCGGCGGCCAGCAGCAGCGCGTGGCCATCGCGCGCGCGTTGGCGATGGATCCGAAGGTCATGCTCTTCGACGAGCCGACCTCGGCGCTGGACCCGGAGATGATCAACGAGGTCCTGGAGGTCATGCAGCAGCTGGCGCGCGACGGCATGACGATGATCGTCGTCACCCATGAGATGGGCTTCGCCCGCTCGGCCGCCAACCGCGTCGTGTTCATGGCCGACGGAAAGATCGTCGAAGAGGCCGCGCCCGAGCAGTTCTTCAGCAACCCGCGCAGCGACCGGGCCAAGGACTTCCTGTCGAAGATCCTTCACCACTGAGGCCGCCGCCCCCGCGCGGGCCCGCCCCTGGCGGCTCGCGCGGGCCGTCGGCGCCCCGCGCCCACGGCCCCCTGACCTGAGCGTTTCAAGCGATTCGAGGGATGTTCACATGAAGCTCCGCCAGTCCGCCGCCTTCGCGGCGATCGCTGTGCTCGCGCTGACCGCGACCGCCTGCGGCGGCAAGTCCGGCTCCGCGGGCGACAAGCCGGCCACCCAGCCCGGCCAGTCGGGCGCCCCGCAGCTGCCCACGTACACCGTCGCCAAGGACGTCGCCCTCGACTCCCCGACGTTCAAGGCCGCCAAGGCCCGCGGCAAGCTGATCATCGGCTCCAAGGCCGACCAGCCCTACCTGGGCTTCGAGGACCAGTCGACCAAGGAGCGCTCCGGCTTCGACGTCGAGCTCGCCCGGATGATCGCCGCCGACCTGGGCTTCTCCAAGGACCAGATCGAGTGGAAGACCGTGGACTCCGGCGTCCGCGAGACGGCGATCTCCAAGGGCCAGGTCGACTACTACGTCGGCACCTACACGATCAACGACAAGCGCAAGAAGCTGGTCGGCTTCGCGGGGCCGTACTACCAGGCGGGCGCCGACCTGCTGATCCGCAAGGACGAGACGGGGATCACCGACAAGAGCTCGGTCAAGGGCAAGAAGGTCTGCTCGATCGTCGGCTCCACCCCGCTCCAGGAGATCAAGAAGCCGGAGTACGGCGCGAAGGTCGTCGAGCTCGCCAAGTACTCGGACTGCGTGCAGCAGCTGCTGACCAAGCAGGTCGACGCGGTCACCACCGACGACTCGATCCTCAAGGGCTACGCCGCCGCCAACTCCGGCCGGCTCAGGGTCGCCGGTCACCCGTTCACCAAGGAGCCGTACGGCGTCGGCATGAACAAGGACGACAAGGCGCTGCGCGACTTCATCAACGACTCGATCGAGAAGCACGTCAAGGACGGCACCTACAAGAAGATCTACGAGGCGACGCTCGGCCTGTCCGGCGCCGGCTACGTCGACCCGCCGGCCGTCCAGCGCTACTGATTCCCCCCACGGGCGAGACGCCCTCTACGCGCGCGTAGAGGGCGTGTCCCGCCCTGCCCGCCCGCCAGCCGCCCGCCGACGCGGAGACCTCATGAACGTACTGCTCGACAACTTCTCGGAATTCCGTGACGGCTTCATAGGAACCGTGGAGATCACCGCCGTCAGTTCGGTCATCGCCCTGGTCCTCGGCCTGCTGCTGGCCGGCTTCCGGGTCTCGCCGGTGCCGCCGCTGCGGTTCTTCGGCACCGCCTGGGTGACGCTGCTGCGCAACACCCCGCTGACCCTGCTCTTCCTGGTCTTCTTCTTCGTCGTACCGGAGATCTTCTTCCCCGGGATGAGCCCCTTCCTGCTCGGCTCGCTCGCCCTCGGCTTCTACACCGCCTCGTTCGTCTGCGAGACCGTCAGGTCCGGCATCAACACCGTCCCGCTGGGCCAGGCCGAGGCCGCCCGCTCGATCGGCATGTCGTTCACGCAGACCCTGCGCCTGATCGTGCTGCCGCAGGCCACCCGGACGGTCATCCCGCCGCTGAGCTCGATCTTCATCGCGCTCACCAAGAACTCGGCGATCGCCGGCGCCTTCAGCGTCACCGAACTCTTCGGCTGGCAGAAGCTGATGAGCGACCAGGGCTACGACATCGTCCCCGTCTTCGTCTGGGTCGCACTGGGCTACCTGGTCGTCACCTTCGCCATCAGCGGCGCCTTCCGCCTGCTGGAGAGCCGTATGGAGGTCGCCCGATGAGCGCCAGCGTTCTCTACGACGCCCCCGGCCCCAAGGCCGTCGTCCGCAACCGCATCTACGCGGTGGTCGGCTCGCTCGCCATCCTGGCGCTGCTCGCCGTCAGCATCGTGCGGCTCTCCGACAAGGGGCACCTCGCCCCCGAGATGTGGGACATCTTCAACTACTCGGGGATCCGGCAGAACATCGCCGACGGCGTGGTCGCCACCCTCAAGGCGTTCGGCCTGGCGGCAGTGGGGTCGCTGGTCCTCGGCGTACTGCTCGCGGTCGCCCGGCTCTCCGACCACCGGCCGGTGCGCTGGGCCGCGACGGCCTTCGTCGAGATCTTCCGCTCGATCCCGCTGCTCATCACCATCTACGGCGTCTGGGTCGGCTTCCTGACCGACTACTCGATGTGGGCGCTGGCACTGGGCCTGTCGATCTACAACGGCTGCGTCCAGGCCGAGGTGCTGCGCGCGGGCGTCAACTCCGTGCCCAAGGGCCAGCGCGAGGCCGCGTACGCGCTGGGCATGCGCAAGACCCAGGTGATGACCACCGTCCTGATGCCGCAGGCGGTCCGCGCGATGCTGCCGACGATCATCAGCCAGCTGGTGGTCACCCTCAAGGACACCTCGCTCGGCTTCATCATCCTGTACCCCGAGCTGCTCCAGACGGCCCGGCTGATCGCGAGCAACACGCAGGTCAACGGCCAGTACCCGTATGTGTCGACGATCGTGGTGATCGGCACCATCTACGTGGCGATGTGCCTGGCCCTGTCCGGCCTCGCCACCTGGATCGAGCGGCGCGGCCGGCGCGCCAAGACCGGCATCACCATGGGCGCGGCGGCGGCCCCGGTCACCGCCGCCGACCCGGTCGGCGCGGTCGTGGGCAGCGGGACCGACGCGCCCGACGGGCCCGGTGGTACGACAAACTGACGGTCCATGAGGTGGTGGCGCCCGCGCCACCGCCTCCGTCACTTGACGCAAGCACCCGCAGTGGGTTGCATACGTTCTGTGATCGTGCACCGGGTCCTCAGCGCCACCTGCCAGCCGTCCCGACGGGCCCAGGGAGCCGCTTCGTGGACCCGGTGATCGTCGTGGGGGCCGGGCCCGTCGGGCTCGCGCTCGCCCTCTCCCTCGCCGCCCAGGGCGTGCCCTGCGTCGTCCTCGACGAGGGCCCCGGCCCCGAGGAGCCCCGCCCGGTCCGTACGGCCGTCCTGCGCGCCGACACGGCCGCCTTCGTGGAACGCCTCGGCTGCGCCACCCTGCGCGACGAGGGGGCCCGCTGGACGGGCTGGCGGGCCGTGCGGCGCGGCCAGCCGCAGCGTCAGGTCACCTTCGGGGACGGGGGCGCGGGCGGCGCCTCCCCCGTGCACGTCCCCCAGCACGCCCTCACCCGGGGCCTGCGGGCCGCCGCGGTCGCCTCCGGCCTCGTCCAGCTGGTCGCGGGCAGCCGCGTCGACACGCTGGAACAGGACGAGGACGGCGTCGCCGTCCACACCACGGGCCCGGACGCCACCTGGTGGCGCGGCAGCTTCCTGGTGGGCTGCGACGGCGCGCGCTCGACCGTCCGCAAGCTCCTCGACATCCGTTTCGCCGGCCGCACGGCGGTGGAGCGCCAGGCCGTCGTCGTCCTGCGCACCGAACTCCCCTGGCCCGGCGAGTCGTTGCTGCACCGGCTGCCGCCGTGGCGCACCGGGGGCGCCGAGGTGACGGCCCGTCCGCTGGTGGACGGGGCCTGGCGGATCGACTGGCTGCTCCCGCCCCGCGCCGAACTCGTCACCCCCGACGCACTGATGGGCCGGCTGCGGGACACACTGACCGGGTGGTGCGGCACGGCCCCGCCGTACGAACTGCTGGACACCGGCGTGTACACGCTCCACCACCGGCTGGCGCGCCGCTGGCGGGTGCGCCGCGCCTTCCTGGCCGGGGACGCCGCCCATCTGCTGGGCGCCATGGGCATCCAGGGCCTGGACGAGGGGCTGCGGGACGCCTCCAACCTCGCCTGGAAGCTGGCCACGGCCTGGCACCACGGGGCCTCCGAAGTGCTGCTCGACAGCTACCAGACGGAGCGCAGGGCCGGTGTCGCCGCCCGGCTGCGCGCCGCCGACCAGGCACTTCCGGCGCTGCGCGGCGGTGGAGGGCTCCGCTCGTACCTGCCCGGCGCCGCCCGTGGACACGACGCCCTGCTCGCCGACGGCCATCTGGGGCTCGGCCCGCTCGGCGCGCCCCCCTCCTACGCGCACTCCCCCCTCGCGCCACCACCCGCCGAGGCGCACACGCCCGTGGGCACGGCGGTGGGTTCACCCGTCGAGGACGTGCCGGTAACGGCCCCGGACGGCGCCTCGGTCACCCTGCGGGACCGGCTGGGGCGCGGACGGCTGCTGGCCGTACTGATCGCGCCCGGCACCGGTGTGTGGGACCGGCGGCACTGGCTGACGGCCGGGGTGATGCCGCGGCTGGCGGCGGCGGTGAGCGCCCTGCCCGCGGACGCGGAGCTGCTGGTCGCCGAGGAGTACCCGGGGGCCGCGGCCCACACCGTGCTGCTCGTGCGCCCCGACGGCCATCTCGTGGCGGCGTTCGCCGGGGTGTGGCCGGGCGAGCTGTACGCGGCGGCGGACGCGGTACGCGGCGGAGCCGTCACCCACGCACGCGTGGAGGACCGCACAGCGGACGTCAATTGACCGATACGGGCGCACATGGTGTACTCCGGAACGTGACCGACACCGATGTGCGCCTGTGGCGGAGGGTCCATATGGACCTCGTCCGCTATGCGGGCTGCGTGTGTCGCCCTTCCTGCTGATTCGCCTTCCTTCTCGCGCCGCCGGGCCACAGCCCGCTGTCCGCGCGCACTCGCGAACTCCCCCAGGACGGTCCACGTGTCACGCTCCGCGCACTCGCCCGCGCCCGCATCCGCCCCCGCCTCCCCGCTTCCCGCCCCGTCCGTCCCCAGCCAGGCGGACCTGCTCGACTTCGCCCGCCGCACCGCCGCCGACACCGCGCTCGTCGCCTCATTGCCGCTCGATCCGCAGGGCCGCACCTGGATCCGTCTGGACGGGCCGGGCGGCAGCGAGGCATGGCTGATCGGCTGGCCGCCCGGCACCGGCACCGGCTGGCACGACCACGGCGGCTCGCACGGCGCGTTCGCGACGGCGTCCGGCACCCTCAAGGAGGACTCGCTGGCGGCCCGGCTGCCCAGCGAGGGCTGGAAGACCCTGGAACTCGCCGAGGACCTCGACCGTTCACGCGATGTGCGGGCGGGGACGGGGCGGGCCTTCGGCCCGCACCATGTGCACGAGGTCCGCAACGAGTCCACGACCGAGCACACGATCTCGGTGCACGCCTACTACCCCCCGCTGCCCCTGATCCGCCGCTACAGCCGCACCGGAGCGGTGCTGCGGCTGGAGCACGTCGAGCGCCCGGAGGACTGGAGTTGAGCGGACAGGCCGTGGGAATCGACGAGTTGCTGGCACGGGTCCGCGAGGGCCTGGACCGGATCGCACCACAAGAGGCTCAGGACGCGGCGCGGTCGGGCGAGGCGCTCCTGGTCGACATCCGGTACGCGGCGCTGCGCGAGCGCGACGGACTGATCCCCGGCGCCCTGGTCGTCGAGCGCAACGAACTGGAGTGGCGGCTCGACCCGCAGGGCAGCCACCGCCTGCCCGAGGCGACCCATCACGGCCTGCGGGTCGTGGTGGTCTGCAACGAGGGATACGCCTCGTCCCTGGCGGCGGCGTCACTGCACCAGTTGGGGCTGCACCGGGCGACCGACCTGATCGGCGGCTTCCAAGCCTGGCGCGCGGCGGGCCTGCCGGTGACAGCGCCCGGCCGGTGAGGAACGGGCCGACGGCCGACAGACCGAGGGGCACCGGCCACCCGAGCCGGTCGCCCCGGTCACCCCGGCCGCTCGGCCCCACCCGGACCGCACACCCGGGACCGCGTGAAGCGCACCGGTGCGACTCGCGTCAGTACGACCCGCCTCAGCGCGACGTGTCTCAGCACGGCCTGCCTCAGTACGACTCGTACAGGTCGTCCCCCGATTCGCCCTCCGCTTCCAGGGCCTGGCGGACGACTCTGAGGGCCATGCCCTCCGGGTAGCCCTTGCGGGCCAGCATGCTCGCGAGGCGGCGGATGCGGCGGTCGCGGTCCAGGCCGCGGGTGGAGCGGAGCTTGCGGGCCACCAGCTCCCGCGCGGTCTCCTCCTCCTGCTCGGAGTCGAGCTGCCCGACGGCTTCGTCGACGACCGCCGCGTCGACGCCCTTGGTGCGCAGCTCGCGGGCGAGGGCCCGACGGGCCAGGCCGCGCCCGTGGTGGCGGGACTCGACCCAGGCGTCCGCGAACGCCGCGTCGTTGATCAGCCCCACCTCCTCGAAGCGGGAGAGGACCTCCTCGGCGACCTCGTCGGGGATCTCGCGCTTCTTGAGGGCGTCGGCCAGCTGCCGGCGGGTGCGGGGGGTCCCGGTGAGCAGGCGCAGGCAGATCGCCCGCGCCCGCTCGGCCGGGTCCTGCGGCGGTTCTTTCGCCGCCCCCGACGGGTCGGCGCCGTGGGATGCCTCGGGGTCGGCCCCACGCGGGCCGCCCCGGCGCGTCCCCGCCCGCTGCGGGCCCGGCCGCCCGGAGCGGGCTCGCTCGGGGCCCGTCCCGTCCGGCTCGGCCCATTCGGTCCTGCGTGTCATGAGCTAGCTCTTGGCGGCTGCGGCCTTGGCCGTCTTGGCCTTGGTCGCGGGGGCGGGCACCGATGCCGCCTCCGCCTCGGGAGCCGCACCGGCCGCGTCCGCGCCGGGCTCGGCCTTCGTCTCCTCGGGCCGGACGCCGACGCCCAGCTTCTCCTTGATCTTCTTCTCGATCTCGTTGGCGAGGTCGGGGTTGTCCTTCAGGAAGTTGCGCGCGTTCTCCTTGCCCTGGCCGAGCTGGTCGCCCTCGTACGTGTACCAGGCGCCGGCCTTGCGGACGAAGCCGTGCTCGACGCCCATGTCGATCAGGCCGCCCTCGCGGCTGATGCCCTGGCCGTAGAGGATGTCGAACTCGGCCTGCTTGAAGGGCGGCGCGACCTTGTTCTTGACGACCTTGACGCGGGTGCGGTTGCCGACCGCGTCGGTGCCGTCCTTCAGCGTCTCGATGCGGCGGATGTCGAGGCGCACCGAGGCGTAGAACTTCAGGGCGCGGCCACCGGTCGTGGTCTCCGGCGAGCCGAACATCACACCGATCTTCTCGCGGAGCTGGTTGATGAAGATCGCGGTGGTCTTGGACTGGTTGAGCGCGCTGGTGATCTTCCGGAGCGCCTGGCTCATCAGACGGGCCTGGAGACCCACGTGCGAGTCGCCCATCTCACCCTCGATCTCCGCACGCGGCACGAGGGCCGCGACGGAGTCGATGACGATGAGGTCGAGGGCGCCGGAGCGGACCAGCATGTCGACGATTTCCAGGGCCTGCTCGCCGTTGTCCGGCTGGGACAGGATCAGGTTGTCGATGTCGACGCCGAGCTTCTTCGCGTACTCGGGGTCCAGCGCGTGCTCGGCGTCCACGAAGGCGACCTGGCCGCCGGCCTTCTGCGCGTTCGCCACCGCGTGCAGGGTCAGGGTCGTCTTGCCGGAGGACTCCGGGCCGTACACCTCCACCACTCGGCCGCGCGGCAGACCGCCGACGCCGAGGGCCACGTCGAGCGCGGTCGACCCGGTGGGGATGACCTCGATGGGCTCGTTCGGCCGCTCGCCCAGGCGCATCACCGCGCCCTTGCCGAATTGCCGTTCAATCTGTGCGAGCGCGGCGTCCAGCGCCTTCTCGCGGTCGGTTCCTGCCATGGGTTCCACCCGGTTTGCTTGAGTCGATCGCTTCACGTCAAAGACGCTAACCCCTGCCACTGACAATGGGCCCCGGAGTCCCTCTCGCCTGTGGATAACCCCACCGGCAGAACCGGCGGAACCCAAGTGAACACCGGGCCCTGGCTCCATCTGAATGGATG
Source organism: Streptomyces sp. cg36 (assembly GCF_041080675.1). Classification (NCBI taxonomy): domain Bacteria; kingdom Bacillati; phylum Actinomycetota; class Actinomycetes; order Kitasatosporales; family Streptomycetaceae; genus Streptomyces; species Streptomyces cyclosori. Next base: position 2,130,299 of record NZ_CP163520.1, read on the forward strand.
TTCGATTTTAGTGTCAAGCGCACCACGCGGCACGGACGGCGCCGGGTGCGAAGGCGTGTCCGACCGGGTGCCGGGGCCCGGCCGGCCCCGGCTCCGGACCGTTCAGGACCCGTCGCCGCCCGTGGGCGCGGTCGGCTCCCCGCTCTGTCGGCGGCCGAGCGCGCGCCGCATCCGCACCAGCGCCGAGTCCCCGGCCGGGCGCTCGCGCCTGCCGTGCACGCGCGGGTCGTCCGTCACCTCGTAGCGCTTCACATAGGCGCCGAGGAACGCCTGCAGCGTCGCCACCGCCGGGATCGCGATGAGCGCGCCGACCGCTCCCATCAGGGCGGTGCCCGCGATGACGGAGCCGAAGGCGACCGCCGGGTGGATGTCCACCGTCTTGGCGGTCAGCTTGGGCTGCAGCACGTAGTTCTCGAACTGCTGGTAGATCACCACGAACCCGAGCACCCACACCGCGTACCAGGGGTCGACGGTGAAGGCGATCAGCATCGGCAGCGCGCCCGCCAGATAGGTGCCGATCGTCGGGATGAACTGCGAGACCAGCCCCACCCAGACGGCGAGGACCGGGGCGTACGGCACGCCCAGGATCTGCAGCAGGATGTAATGGGCGATGCCCGAGACGAGCGCCATCAGGCCGCGCGAGTACAGGTAGCCGCCGGTCTTGTCGACGGCGATCTCCCAGGCGCGCAGCACCTCGGCCTGGCGGGCGGGCGGCAGCATCGAGCAGACGGTGCGCCGCAGCCGGGGCCCGTCGGCGGCGAAGTAGAACGAGAACAGGAAGATCGTCAGCAGCCGGAAGAGCCCGCCGAGGACGGTGGCCGAGACGTCGAGCACACCGCTCGCGCTGTTCTGCACGTACTTCTGGAGCCAGTCCGAGTGCAGCAGGCTGTCCTGGACCTCGACCCGCGAGAGGTCGCTGTGGAAGTTCTCGTTGATCCAGCTGATCACCGAGTCGAGGTACTTCGGGAAGTGCTCGACCATGTCGACGATCTGGCCCGCCAGCATCGAGCCGAGGAGGGCGACGAACCCGGCCGTGGCGATCAGCACCGCGAAGAAGACGATGAAGGTGGCCACGCCCCGGCGCATCCCGCGCGCCGCCATCCGCCCGACGGCCGGCTCCACGGCCAGGGCCAGGAAGAACGAGATCAGGATGTTGATCAGCAGCCCGATGAGCTGGTGGAAGGCCCAGCTGCCGAGCTGGAAGCAGGCGTAGAGGGCGAGCGCGAGCACCATGGCGCGCGGCAGCCACCGGGGCATGCGCACGGCGCCCGCGGTGCCGGGCAGGGCCGGTCCGGCCGCCTGGCCCGGGGCCGCGTCCGCCGGGGGTGCGGCCTGGGCCGGTTGCGGGATCGCGCCGGGCCCGCCGGGGGCCGGGCGGCCGGTTCCGGCCGTGCCGTCGGCGCGGCGGTCTGTCTGCGTGTCGCTGTCGTCAGTGGGTGCCACCCGCCAAGTCTCGCCCATCACGCGCGCGTGGTCGGCCCTCGGCCCCGGATCGTCACCGCTCGTGCGCGGGGATCGTCACCGCCTGTGCGCGGGCACGTCCATGGCCGTGCACACGGCCCGCCAGACGTCCTTCGTCTCCCAGCCCGCGTCGAGCGCCTCGTGCACGGTACGGCCGCCCAGCTCGGCCATCACGTGGTCGCGCGCGAAGGAGTCCGCGTAGGCGGCGCCGAAGTGGTCGGCCATCCGCTCCCAGAAAATCGTCAACCGCATGACTCCAGTATCCCGCCCCTGAGAGTGCAGCCGGAGCCGTCCGGGCCTGTGCGGTGCGCCCGGCGTCCTACGGTCGGACCATGGCCGGATCCGGAACATCACCCGCGACTGTCCGCACGTCCCGCACACCGCTGGCGCGAGCCGAGCACTTCGTCTGGCTGACGGCCCGTGTGCTGGAGCAGCGGCGGTTCGCGCACCACTTCCTCGGCGGCGGCGCCGACGCGGTGGAGACCGCGCTCGCCGCCCACCAGAACGACGACGGGGGGTACGGGCACGCCCTGGAGCCCGATCTGCGCGGCCCCGTGAGCCAGCCGCTGCACACCGCGCACGCGCTGCGGGTCCTCGACTCCGTGGACCGCATGAGCGGCCAGCGGATGGAGCGGATCTGCCGCTATCTGACGTCCGTGTCGACGCCGGACGGCGCCCTGCCCGCGCTCCACCCCTCGCAGCGCGGCTATCCGGTGGCGCCGTTCGTCCGGATCGTCGACGACCCGCCCAGCGAGCTGCTGGCCACCGGCCCGGTGGTCGGGCTGCTCCACCGCAACCAGGTGTGGCACGCCTGGCTCTTCCGGGCCACGGACTTCTGCTGGGCCGCGGTCGACGCGCTGGAGAAGTCGCACCCGTACGAGATCGAGGCCGCGGTCGCCTTTCTGGACGGGGTGCCCGACCGCCGCCGCGCGGAGGCGGCGGCCGACCGGCTGGGCCGGCTGGTGCGCGAGCAGCGGCTCGCGGTCCTCGCCCCGGACCGGCTGGACGACTTCCCCGTCGCCCCCGGGTACGCGCCGGACGAGCACCACTTTCCGCACGACTACGCGCGCGTGCCGGAGTCGCTGGCCCGGCGCTGGTTCACGGACGAGGAGATGGCGCGCTCGCTCGACCACCTGGAGGCCGAGCAGGGCGCGGACGGCGGCTGGCCCATCCACTGGCGCGAGTGGGCACCGGGCACGGCCCTGGAGTGGCGCCCGATCGTGACGATCGAGGCGCTGCGGACCCTGCGCGCCCACGGCCGCGCGATCGGCTGAGGGCGCTGTCCCGCTTCGCGCGCGGTGGGCGGACACCAGGGATCTCCACGGCACCCTGAAGGGGGCGCCTCGCTTCGCACCCACGGGCGGGCGCGGCGCGCGTACCGCCCGTGGGTGCGGACCGTCCGTGGTGCTCGGACCGCCCGTGGTGTGCGGGGCTCAGCCGCCCAGCGCCCGCACGCCCGCCGTCACCAGTACGGCCGCGCCGACGATCACCAGGAACGGGGCGCGCACCATCAGCGCGACGGCCGCGGCGGCCAGGCCCGCGCCCCGGGCGTCGACCACCAGGTGCTGGCCGCTGCTGAAGGTCTGCTGGGCCGTGAGGGCGGCCAGCAGCGCCACCGGAAGCAGCGCGGCGAGCCGCCGCACCAGCGGACGTTCGAGCGCTCCCGCCGGGACGAGGAGGCCCAGGAGCTTGACGAGGTAGCACCCGGCGGCGGTGGCGCCGATCGCGATCCAGATGTTCAACGTCCCGCTCCCTTCATGGAGTTCCCGGAGCTGTCGGAATTCCCGGCGCTGCCGGGGCCGTCGGAGTTCCCGGCGCTGTCGGGGCCGTCGGGGTTCCGGGAGATTCCGCGGTCCCCGGAGCTGTCGGCGGCCCCGGCTCCCCCGCCCTTGGCGAGGCGGCCCGTCCCGTCGGACGCGCCGGTGCCTGCGGCCACGCGCGCGTCCGTGCCGCGTCCCTCCATGAACAGCACGATCGGGGCGGCGAGTGCGGCCACCAGGACCGGCGCCCCGGCGGGCAGGACCGGCAGCAGGCCCAGGACCAGCAGTACGGCGATGCCCGCCGTGATCCGTTCGGTGACCGTGGTGAGCATCGGCGCGAGCAGCGCCAGGAAGACGGCGGGGCTCGCCGCGTCCAGCCCCCAGGCGTCGGTGTCCCCGATCGCCTCCGCGCCCACGGCTCCGGCGAGCGTGGTCAGGTTCCACAGCACGTAGAGCGTGAGTCCGGTGACGGTGAAGCCGATCCGGGCGGCCCGCCGGGTGGGCTGGGCCAGGGTCACCGCGGTGGTCTCGTCGATCACCCACTGCGCGGCGAAGGGCCGTACCGCGCGCGGCAGCGCGAGCAGCTGGGACAGCCGCAGCCCGTAGAAGGCGTTGCGTACGCCCAGGAAGAAGGCCCCGGCCGCGGCCGTGAACGGGTTGCCGCCCGCCGCGAGCGCGCCCACCAGTGCGAACTGGGACGCTCCGGTGAACACGAGCAGGCTGAGCGCGCAGGTCTGGAGGACGGTGAGCCCCGACCCCGCCGAGGTGACGCCGAAGGCGAAGCCGGAGAGGCCGACGGCGACACCGACGCCGAGGGCGTCCCGGACGACCGCGGAGTCGGGCTTGGTCCCGTCGTGCGGGCGTATCTCTGGAAGTGCTGTCTGTTCTGCTGACACGTGCGGGACGCTACGCGCGCGTGGCGCCCGCGTTCTTGTACGTTCTTGCGCGCTCCTTGCGGTACGCCCCGGGGGTGACGCCCACGATGCGGGTGAAATGGCGGTTGAGGTGCGGCTGGTCGCTGAAGCCGACCGCGACGGCGGCCTCGGCCGGCGCCGTGCCCGCTTCCAGGAGCAGCCGGGCCCGCCGGACGCGTTCGCCGGTGAGCCAGGTGTGCGGCGGCAGCCCGTACGCGGCCTTGAAGGCCCGCAGCAGTGCGAAGGGGCTGGTGGACAGGTCGTGGGCGAGCTGCTCCAGGGACGGCGGGTCGGTGAGGCGCTCCTCCAGCAGGCCGCGCGCGGCGGCGGCCGTGCGGGCGCCCGCCGACACCGGGGCGCGGGCGGGCAGTGCCTGGCCGTGGCGGCGCAGCAGACGGGCGACCGCGACGCGGAACACGCTGTCGGCGGCGAGCGCGTTGCCCTGCTCGGCCGCCCGGTGGACCTCCCGGATCAGCAGGGACGTCTCGGGGTCGTCGACGATGGTCTCGGCGAAGCCCGCGGTGCCGCGAAGGGTGCTGACCTCGGCCGCTATCTCGGCGATCAGCCGGGCCGAGGGGTAGAGCGTGGCGTACGTCCAGCCCTCGGGCGTTCCGGCGTGCGCGGAGTGCGGTACCTCGGGGTTGATCATCACGACGGTGCCCGGGCCCGCGCTGAGCGTCCCGCCGGGCAGGACGACGTCCTCGATCCCGCCGCGCACCGCGCCGAAGACGAAGCCGTCGTGGCTGTGCCGGGGGAAGGAGTGGCTGACGTAGCGGGCGCGGAGCAGATCGAGGCCGGGCAGCCCCGGGTACTGCCAGTGCCGTGCCCACTCCTCGGCCGCGTCCATGTTCGTATTCTCGCAGCTCCGGGCCATTGTCAGTGGGTGGGTGCACGATGGGGACCATGGCACGGACAGCGCTGGACTCCTTCTCTCCCGCGACCAGGGGCTGGTTCACGGGGGCCTTCACCGCGCCCACCGCCGCGCAGGAGGGCGCCTGGCGGGCGATCTCCGAGGGTTCGGACGTCCTGGTGGTGGCGCCGACCGGCTCGGGCAAGACCCTCGCCGCGTTCCTGGCCGCGCTGGACCGGCTGGCCGCCGCCCCGCCGCCCGCCGAGGCGCGAAAGCGCTGCCGTGTGCTGTACGTGTCGCCGCTGAAGGCCCTGGCGGTCGACGTGGAGCGCAATCTGCGCTCTCCGCTGACCGGCATCCGGCAGGAGTCGGTGCGGCTCGGTCTGCCGGAGCCGGAGGTGCGCGTCGGGATCCGTTCCGGGGACACCCCGCCCGCCGAGCGCCGCGCCCTGTCGACCCGGCCGCCGGACATTCTGATCACCACGCCGGAGTCGCTGTTCCTGATGCTCACCTCGTCCGCGCGCGAGGCGCTCGCGGGCGTCGAGACGGTGATCCTGGACGAGGTGCACGCGGTCGCGGGCACCAAGCGGGGGGCTCATCTGGCGCTCTCCCTGGAGCGGTTGGACGACCTGCTCGCCAGGCCCGCCCGCCGGATCGGCCTGTCGGCGACGGTGCGCCCGGTCGACGAGGTGGCCCGGTTCCTGTCGCCGCGGCGCAAGGTGGAGATCGTCCAGCCGCCGTCGGCCAAGGAGTTCGACCTGTCGGTGGTGGTGCCGGTGGAGGATCTCGCGGAGCTGGGCGCGGCCCCCGCCGCCGACGCGGACGAGGGCGCCGAGAAGCCGTCGATCTGGCCGCATGTGGAGGAGCGGATCGTCGACCTGGTCCAGGCCCACCGCTCCACGATCGTGTTCGCCAACTCCCGCCGCCTCGCGGAGCGCCTGTGCAACCGGCTCAACGAGATCGCGTACGAGCGGGCCACGGCCGCGGCCGTCGAGGCGGGCGAGTCCGCGGTGCCGCTGCCGTCGGAGGCGCATTCCCCGGCCGAGGTGATGGCCCAGTCGGGCGCCTCCAGGGGCGCGCCCGCCGTCCTCGCGCGCGCCCATCACGGCTCGGTCTCCAAGGAGCAGCGCGCCCTCGTCGAGGAGGACCTGAAGGCGGGGCGGCTGCCCGCGGTCGTCGCCACCTCCAGTCTTGAACTGGGCATCGACATGGGCGCGGTGGACCTGGTGGTCCAGGTCGAGTCGCCGCCGTCGGTCGCCTCGGGCCTGCAGCGGGTGGGCCGGGCGGGCCACCAGGTGGGCGCCGTCTCCACGGGCGTGGTCTTCCCGAAGTACCGGGGCGACCTGGTCCAGTCGGCGGTGGTCACCGAGCGCATGCGTTCCGGGGCCATCGAGTCGCTGCGGATCCCGTCCAATCCGCTGGACGTGCTGGCGCAGCAGTTGGTGGCGATGACGGCGCTGGACAGCTGGCAGGCGGACGACCTGCTGGCGCTGGTGCGCCGGGCCGCGCCGTTCGCGGCGCTGCCGGAGTCGGCGTTCACGGCGGTCCTGGACATGCTGGCGGGCCGTTATCCGTCGGACGCCTTCGCCGAGTTGCGCCCGCGCGTGGTGTGGGACCGCGTGGCGGGGACGGTGACGGGCCGTCCCGGCGCCCAGCGGCTCGCGGTGACGTCGGGCGGCACCATCCCGGACCGCGGCCTGTTCGGGGTGTTCCTGGCGGGCTCGGACCCGAAGAAGGGCGGCGGCCGGGTCGGCGAGCTCGACGAGGAGATGGTCTACGAGTCGCGCGTGGGCGATGTGTTCACGCTCGGCACCACGTCGTGGAGGATCGAGGACATCACGCGCGACCGCGTGCTGGTCTCCCCCGCGCCGGGCGTCCCCGGCCGTCTGCCGTTCTGGAAGGGCGACCAGCTGGGCCGCCCGCTCGAACTGGGGCGGGCGCTGGGCGCGTTCCTGCGCGAGGTGGGCTCCCTGACCGAGGAGGACGCGCGGCTGCGCCTGCTGGGCGCGGGGCTGGACGCGTGGGCGGCCGACAATGTGATCGCCTACCTCGACGAACAGCGCCGCGCTTGCGGCCATGTCCCCGACGACCGCACGATCCTGGTCGAGCGCTTCCGGGACGAGCTGGGCGACTGGCGGGTCGTCATCCACTCCCCGTTCGGGGCCCAGGTGCACGCGCCCTGGGCGCTGGCGCTCGGCGCCCGCCTCGCCGAGCGGTATGGAATGGACGCGCAGGTGATGCACGCGGACGACGGCATCGTGCTGCGGCTGCCCGACGCCGACCTGATGGGCCTGGACCTCCTCGACCAGGACCCGGCGCACCTGGACTCCACGTACGACAGCGAGCAGGCGCCGGTGGGCGCGGCGGACGCCGTCTTCGACAAGGGCGAGATCGAGCAGATCGTCACCGACCAGGTCGGCGGGTCCGCGCTGTTCGCCGCCCGCTTCCGCGAGTGCGCCGCGCGCGCGTTGCTGCTCCCCCGGCGCAGCCCCGGCAAGCGCACCCCGCTGTGGCAGCAGCGCCAGCGGGCGGCCCAACTGCTCCAGGTGGCCAGCGAGTTCGGCTCGTTCCCGATCGTCCTGGAGGCCGTCCGCGAATGCCTCCAGGACGTCTTCGACGTCCCGGGTCTCACCGAGCTGATGGGCGATCTGGAGGCGCGCCGGGTCCGCCTGGTCGAGGTGACCACCCCCGAGCCGTCCCCGTTCGCGCGCTCCCTGCTCTTCGGCTATGTCGCCCAGTTCCTCTACGAGGGGGACTCGCCGCTCGCCGAGCGGCGGGCCGCCGCGCTCTCGCTGGACTCCCGGCTGCTGGCCGAGCTGCTCGGCCAGGCGGAGCTGCGCGAGCTGCTGGACGCGGAGGTGCTGGCCGAACTGGAGCAGGAGCTCCAGTGGCTCACCGAGGACCGTCGGATCAAGGACGTGGAGGGCGTCGCCGATCTGCTGCGCGTGCTGGGGCCGCTGACCGACGCCGAGCTGGTCGCGCGCGGGGCCGAGCCCTCCTGGCCGCAGGAGCTGGGGTCCGCCCGCCGGGCGATCCGGGTGCGTGTCGGGGGCGCCGAGCACTGGGCGGCGATCGAGGACGCGGGGCGGCTGCGGGACGCGCTGGGCACGGCGCTGCCGGTCGGCGTCCCCGAGGCGTTCATGGAGCCGGTCAAGGACCCCCTGGGCGACCTGCTGTCGCGGTACGCGCGCACGCACGGCCCGTTCACCTCGGCGACGGCCGCCGCGCGGTTCGGTCTGGGCACCGCCGTCACCGACGGCGCGCTCCAGCGCCTCGCGGCGGCCGGGCGGGTGGTGCAGGGCGAGTTCCATCCGGCGGGTCTGGGCCAGGAGTGGTGCGACGCGACGGTGCTGCGCAGGCTGCGCCGCCGCTCGCTGGCCGCGCTGCGCCACGAGCTGGAACCGGTGCCGCCCGCCGCGCTGGCCACGTTCCTGCCGCAGTGGCAGCACCTCGGCTCCAACAGTCTGCGGGGCATCGACGGCCTGGCCCGTGCCGTCGAGCAGTTGCAGGGCGCGGCCGTGCCGGCGTCCGCGCTGGAGAAGCTGATCCTGCCCTCCCGCGTCTCCGACTACGGACCGGCGCTCCTCGACGAGTTGACCACCACCGGCGAGGTCCTGTGGGCGGGGGCGGGCGCGCTGCCCGGCAAGGACGGCTGGGTGTCGCTGTTCCACGCGGACGCGGCCCCCCTGCTGCTGCCCCCGCCGCATCCACTGGAGCTCACCGCGCTGCACGAGTCGGTGCTGACCGCGCTCGCCCCGGGCTACGGGCTGTTCTTCCGCCAGATCGCCGACCAGGTCCGCGCGACCACGCACCCCGACGCCACCGAGCCCCAACTGGCCGACGCCGTATGGGACCTGGCCTGGTCGGGGCGGCTCACCAATGACACGCTGGCGCCGCTGCGGGCGCTGCTGGGGTCCGGGCGGACCGCCGGCTCCACCGCGCACCGCGCCAGACGGACGGTGCCGCGCGGGCGGTACGGATCGCTGACGTCGGCGGCCCGGCCCGCGTCGCGCACCGGGCCGCCGACGGTGTCCGGGCGCTGGGCACTGCTCCCGGCCCGCGAGCCGGACCCCACGCACCGGGCACACGCGCTCGCGCGCACGCTGCTGGACCGCCACGGCGTGGTGACCCGGGGCGCGGTGGCGGCCGAGGGCGTCGAGGGCGGCTTTTCGGCCACGTACCGGATCTTGGCGGCGTTCGAGGACAGCGGGCAGGCGCGGCGCGGCTATGTGGTCGAGGGGCTGGGCGCGGCCCAGTTCGCGATGGACGGGGCGGTGGACCGGCTGCGGGCCGCCGCCACCGCGCGCGACCGTGCCCAGGACCGCCCGGCGCAGCGCGGGGTGGTGCTGGCGGCAGCCGACCCGGCGAACGCGTACGGGGCGGCGCTGTCCTGGCCCGAGCCGCCCGCCGGGGCCGGGCACAAGCCGGGCCGCAAGGCCGGGTCGATGGTGGTCCTGGTCGACGGCGAGCTGGCGCTGTACATGGAGCGCGGCGGCAAGTCGCTGCTGGTGTGGCCGACCGAGCCGGACGATCCGGCGCTGCACGCGGCCGTCGAGGCGCTGGCGGGCGCGGCGCGGGCGGGCCGGCTGGGCACGGTGACGGTCGAGCGCGTCAACGGCGAGGCGGCGCTGACCTCGCCCCTGTCCCGCCCGTTGGAGACGGCGGGCTTCGTCCCCACCCCGAGGGGGCTGCGCCTGCGCCCCTGAACCGAAGGCACCACGCCGCACACGGGCGGCGGAACCCGGTCCGGCCCGGCCGACCGGCCCAGCCACGGCCGACCCGGCCGCGCCAAAGCTGCCCGGGCGCCCTACGGGTCCCGCCCCGCCGAAAGCAACCGGGCACCGCACCCCCCGCCACACCCCGCCCGCCTGCTCAAGCGTCTCGCGCCCTCCCCCGCACCCGGCCACGGATAGCCGCCGGGCCCCGCACCACACCCACCCGCGCTCGACGCCCTGCCCCGCGCCTGGCCGAGGCACGAAACCGAGCGCCGCACCACCACACCCGCCCGCGCTCCGCGCTCCGCGCCCCCACCCCCGATCCCCGGCGCGACCGCGCCACCGCGTCCGCCCCGGCACAATGGCCACATGCCCGAAGGAGACACCGTCTGGCAGGTGGCCCGGCGGCTCGACACGGCGTTGGCCGGCGGCGTGCTGACGCGGTCCGACCTGCGCGTACCCCGATTCGCGACGGCCGATCTGGTCGGCCGGACCGTTCTGGACGTCACCCCGCGCGGCAAGCACCTGCTGGCGCGGATCGAGGGCGGGCTGACCCTCCACTCGCATCTGCGGATGGAGGGGTCCTGGCGGGTGTTCGCGCCCGGTGAGCGCTGGCGCGGTGGCCGCCCCGACCAGATCCGGGCGATCCTGGCCACCGCGGACCGTACGGCGGTGGGCTACCGCCTGGCGATGGTGGAACTGCTCCGCACCCGCGAAGAGCACCGTGTGGTCGGCCATCTGGGCCCGGATCTGCTCGGCCCGGACTGGGACCCCGGCCTGGCACTGCGCAATCTGCTGCGGGACCCGGACCGCCCGCTCGGCGAGGCACTGCTGGACCAGCGCAATCTGGCGGGTGTGGGCAACATCTACAAGTCGGAGATCTGCTTCGCCGTGCGGGCCGTGCCATGGCTGCCGGTGGGGGACGTCCGCGAGCCGGAACGCGTGGTGGCCGCCGCCAAGAAGCTCCTGGAGGCGAACCGGGAGCGCACCTCCCGCAAGGTGTACGTGTACGGCCGGTCCGGGCAGCCGTGCCCCCGCTGCGGCACGGCCCTGCGCTCGACCACGCTGCCCGACCCCTCGGGCACCGAGCGCCCCACGTACTGGTGCCCGCACTGCCAGCCCAGCCCGCCACTCACCGCCCGGCCCGCCGCTCCGCCGGCCAAGCCGTCCGCGCCACCCGCCGACCCGTCCACCCAGCCGTCCGCACCACCCCCGCAGCCGCCCGCCTCACCGGCCGCCCCTTCCGCACCACCCACCGCCTCGCCCGCCGAGCCACCCACCCCACCCCCGGCGGGCAACCACAGCACACCTCCCCGCAATTGACGCCGCCGCAGCCCGGTTGACGACCCGTCAGATTCGGTCGTACCGTCCCCGCATGCCCCTCTCGGCGTACGACCTCACCGATCGGACCGCCTTCGTCACCGGCGCCGGTGGCGGCATCGGCCGCGCCACCGCCGTCCTGCTCGCCGAGGCGGGCGCGCTGGTGCACTGCGCGGACCTCGACGAACAGGGCCTGCTCGGCACCCGGGAGCTGATCGCCAAGGCGGGCGGCACCGCGCACGCGCATCCGCTCGACGTCACCGACCGCACCCGGCTGCGCGCGGCCGTGCGTGACGCGGGCCGCGTCGACGTGCTGGCCGCGGTCGCCGGGATCATGCACTCCAGCGCGGTCCTCGACACCGAGGAGGCCGACCTCGACCGGGTCCTGGCGGTGAACTTCAAGGGCGTGCTGTACGCCTGCCAGGAGGCGGCCCGCGTGATGATAGAGAACGGTACGCCGGGGAGCATCGTCACCATGGCGTCCGGGGCGGTCGACTCCGCCTCGGCCGGCCTGTTCTGCTACAGCGTCTCCAAGGCGGCCGTGGTGCAGCTGACGAAGACGCTGGCCACCGAGCTGGGCCCGCACGGCATCCGGGTCAACGCGGTGGCCCCGGGCTGGGTGCGCACCCCGATGACCGAGCGGCACTCGGCGGAGCAGCAGCGCGGCATCGAGTCGACGATGCTCCGGCTCTCGCCGCTCGGGCGGCTGGGCGAGCCCGAGGACATCGCCCACTGCGTGCTCCACCTCGCGTCGGACGCCTCCTCGTTCACGACCGGTCAGATCCTGCGCCCGAACGGCGGCGTCGCGATGCCCTGGTGACCGAGTGGGCGGTGACGTGCACGGGCAGCAGGCTCAGGCCCCAGCCGCCCACGGCGACCGCGCCCTCCAGGGCTCCGGCATCACCCGGCGCGGTCAGCAGCCGCACCACGGCCCACCACCACAGCGCCCCCATCACGAGCGCGGCCGTCCATCGCACCGCCACCGTCATGGCCGCCTCCTCGGGCCGACGCTAGACCGCTCCCCGCTTCACCGGCAGGGCGCACCGGGCGCACCCCGGCGCACGTACCGCCTCACACGCCCCGCATACGACCCGTACGCGCGGCACGACGGTCCCGCGCAGACCCGGGCCGCCAAACCATGAGGGCTCAGGCCGCCTCAACCCAGAACATCACTCGGGCCGCCTCCGCCTGGCGCGGCACTCGGGCCGCCGCCAACTGAAGCACGGCTCAGGCCGTCTCCGCCTGGAACATCCACGCGTGCTTCTCCAGGTCGGCCGTCAGCGCGATGAGCACGTCCTGGCTGACCGGGTCGGGGTCGCCGGTGGCGTCGATCCGCTCGCGCATCCTGACGATCACCGCGCCCAGCGCCTCGACCAGGATCCGTACCGCGTCGCCGTCCTTGATCCAGCCGGTCGGAACCTTGCCGATGGCGCTCGACGAGGCCACGGTCGCCGCCCGGCCGTCCGGGGTCACCCCGAGGGCGGCGGCCCGCTCGGCCACCGTGTCGGAGTGCTGCCGGGCGGTGTCCACCACCTCGTCCAGCTGGAGGTGGACGGACCGGAAGCGCGGTCCCACGACGTTCCAGTGGACCTGCTTGGAGACGAGTGAGAGGTCCACCAGGTCGACGAGCGCGCCCTGCAGGGCGTCGCCGACGCTCTTGAGGTCGGCCTCGGACAGCGAGCTCTTCACAACAGACATGCATGCACTCCGTTCCGTCAGCACTGGCTCTCCCCACCTTGGCACATAAGCCGTTAACTGGGCATTCGGGAGAAAAGAGAAGCCCCGGCCGGTTCATCGGATACCCAGCCGGGGCGCTCTCACACAGAGCCGGACAGTGTCAGGCCGCGACGACGTCCACCGCTTCCGCGGGTGCCTTGATCGTCACTCGTTCGGTCGGGACACCGGTCACCGACGTCACGGAGATCGAATTGAGCATCGGACGTACCGGTGCAGGCACCGGATCGCTCGCCGCCGCCGAGGCAGCGAGCTCGGCAAGTGCCAGCTCGTCGCTCACTTCCCGCATGAGCTCGGACATCCGTACGTCAAGCGCGTCGCAGATGGCGGAGAGCAGCTCGGAGGAAGCCTCCTTCTGCCCCCGCTCCACCTCGGAGAGATAGCCGAGTGAGACTCGGGCGGACGAGGAGACTTCGCGCAGAGTACGGCCCTGGCGCTGGCGCTGCCGACGCAGCACGTCACCCAGCAGGCGACGGAGCAGAATCATCGGTGGCTCCCTCCTCGGACCGCGTAGCCGCATCCTTCACGCCCCACCGTACCGCCTCGCGCTGCGGCCGTGCGGGGAGCGATGTCGTGTTCACTCAGGGCTGCAAACATCAATTCCCCCCGTTCTGTTCCGTATCCTGTGCCCGCGCATCTTCGCCGAGTTCACCGGAGAGCAGTTCGAGCACGCTCCGTACACTCTCCCTACGGATTTCCGCCCTGTCGCCGTTCAACCTCAAAGCGACCGATTTCCCGTTCCCGGCCGGTCCCTCGACCGCCACGAACACCGTGCCCACCGGCTGCCCGTCCTGGGGGTCGGGTCCCGCGACACCGGTCGTCGCGATGGCCCAGTCGGCCCCCAGCGCAGTACGCACACCCCGTGCCATCTGCCGCGCGACCTCGGGGTCCACGGCCCCGCGCTCCGCCAGAAGGGTCGCGTCGACGCCCAGGACGGACCGCTTCAGATCCGTCGCGTACGCCGTGACCGAACCGCGCAGGGCGCGTGAGGCGCCCGGCACCGAGGTCAGCTCGGCGGCCACCAGACCGCCGGTGAGCGACTCCGCCACCGCAAGCGTCTGACTACGCTCCGTGAGCAGTTGCACGATCCGGGCCGCCTCGCTCACCGGCCCGGTCCCTCCAGAGCGTCCTCCTCGGCCCGCTCGGCGCGCTGGGCCGCGAGCCCCGCACGCCTCAGTACGACCGCCTGTCGCACATAGTCGAGCCCGGTGACGATCGTCAGCACGACGGCCACCGCCATCACCCAGAAGCGCAGGGTGGCGAGCGGACCCGTGAGCGCCAGCACGTACATCCCGGTCGCCGTGCCCTGCGCCAGGGTCTTCACCTTCCCGCCCCTGCTGGCGGGAATCACCCCGTGCCTGATGACCCAGAAACGCATGAGCGTGATCCCGAGTTCCCGGAACAGGATCACTCCGGTGACCCACCACGGCAGATCGCCCAGCGAGGAGAGGCAGAGCAGCGCGGCGCCCATGATCGCCTTGTCGGCGATCGGGTCGGCGATCTTCCCGAAGTCGGTGACCAGGTTGTAGGTGCGGGCCAGATGGCCGTCGAAGACGTCCGTGATCATGGCGACGGCGAACGCCGCCCACGCCCAGGCCCGCCAGGCCGGGTCGTAGCCGCCGTCCTGCAGCATCAGCATGACGAAGCCCGGCACCAGCAGGAGCCTGACCATGGTCAGGATGTTGGCGATGTTCCAGAGGCTGGCCTGGTTGACGGCCGCCGCGCCCAGCTTGCCGCCGGGCGCCGGCGTACGGCCACCGCCCGCCGCGGATGCCGGGACTCCGGTCATCTGGCCGCCTCCTCAAGGACGTCGAGACTGGTCACCACCAGGTCGACGCCCTCGGCGGCGACGACCTTCGCCTCGACGATACGGCCCGGGGTCAGTCCGGCGCCTTCCGTGAACCGCACTTGACCATCGGTCTCGGGCGCCTGGTGCTCGGCGCGGCCCAGCACACCGTCCTCGTCGTCCACCGATTCGACCAGGACGCGCACGGTCTCGCCGACGCGCTCCTCGGCCCGCTGCGCGGTGAGCTCCTCGGCGAGGCGCGACAGGTGGTCGAGCCGCTCGGCGATCACCTCGTCGGCCAGCTTGTTCTCGTAGGTGACGGCCTCGGTGCCCTCCTCGTCGGAGTAGCCGAAGACGCCGATGGCGTCCAGGCGGGCGGCCGTGAGGAAGCGTTCCAGCTCCTGGAAGTCGGCCTCGGTCTCACCGGGGAAGCCGACGATGAAGTTGGAGCGCACACCGGCCTGCGGGGCCTTGGAGCGGATGGTGTCCAGCAGCTCCAGGAAGCGCTCGGTGTCACCGAAGCGGCGCATGGCCCGCAGCACCCCGGGGGCGGAGTGCTGGAAGGAGAGGTCGAAGTACGGGACGACCTTGTCGGTCGAGGTCAGCACGTCGATCAGACCGGGCCGCATCTCGGCGGGCTGGAGGTAGCTGACGCGGACGCGCTCGATGCCGTCGACGGCGGCGAGCTCGGGCAGCAGCGTCTCCAGGAGCCGGATGTCGCCGAGGTCCTTGCCGTACGAGGTGTTGTTCTCGGAGACCAGCATGACCTCCTTGACGCCCTGCTCGGCCAGCCAGCGCGTCTCGCCCAGCACGTCCGAGGGGCGGCGCGAGATGAAGGAGCCGCGGAAGGACGGGATGGCGCAGAACGTGCAGCGGCGGTCGCAGCCGGAGGCCAGCTTCACCGAGGCGACCGGGCTGGTGTCCAGCCGGCGGCGCAGCGGCGCGCGCGGGCCGGAGGCGGGCGCGACGCCCTCGGGCAGGTCCTCGGGGGCGCTCTCCTGCGCCTCCTGGGCGTGGCCGGGCAGCGCCACGTCGGCGCTCTGGCGCTCGACGGGGCTCAGCGGCAGCAGCTTGCGCCGGTCGCGCGGGGTGTGCGCCTCGACGCTGCCACCGCTGAGGATGGTCTGGAGGCGGTTGGAGATGTCGGCGTAGTCGTCGAAGCCGAGCACGCCGTCGGCCTCGGGGAGCGCGTCGGCGAGCTCCTTGCCGTACCGCTCGGCCATGCAGCCGACGGCGACCACGGCCTGGGTGCGGCCGTGGTCCTTGAGATCGTTGGCTTCGAGGAGGGCGTCGACGGAGTCCTTCTTGGCGGCTTCGACGAACCCACAGGTGTTGACGACTGCGACATCGGCGTCGGAGGCGTCCTCGACGAGCTCCCAGCCGTCCGCTGCCAAGCGGCCTGCAAGCTCCTCCGAGTCCACCTCGTTACGGGCGCAGCCGAGAGTGACAAGGGCGACGGTACGGCGTTCGGGCATGGACTCAAGACTACTTTGTTCCGGCCCGGCTCCCCGCCGCGAGGGTTGATCAAGGAACCGCCGGGCCCGGCTCAGCCGACGACCGGGTCGCCCTTGGTGTACGTCAGGCGCTCGACCTGGCCGTCGCCGAACTGGTCCTCGACCTTCTTGCCGTTCACGTACAGCTCGATCGCGCCCGCGTTGCCGAGGATCAGGTCGATCTTGTCGCCGTCGACGAACGTCTTGGACTCGCCCTTCTCCAGCAGTCCGTCGTAGAGCACCTTGCCGTCGTGCGCCTTGGCGGAGATCCAGCTCTTGTCGGAGATGGCGCTGAGCTTGACGGTGACCTTGTCCTGCGGGGCCGCGGCGATGGCGCTGTCGGAGGGGCTGGGCCTGGGCGCGGCGGGCGGGCTGGTCGGCGGCTTGGGCGCGGGGCTCTGCTGATGGGTCTCCGTCTGGGTCGGGCCCTCGCCGACCGCGCTGTCCTTGGTCTTGGAGTCGCCGCTGCCGTTGAACATCGTGAAGCCGACGAAGGCGACGACGGCCACGATGGCGGCGACCATGGCCGCGGTCCAGTTCGGCCGGCGGCGCTCGGGCCGGATCCGCTCGGCCTCGAACATGGGCGCCGCGGGCGTGGGCGCGGGGCGTCCGCCGTGCTCCGCGTCGTACTGCGCGACCAGGGGCTCGGGGTCGAGGCCCACGGCGCGCGCGACCGTGCGGATGTGTCCGCGCGCGTACACGTCGCCGCCGCAGCGGGAGAAGTCGTCGTCCTCCAGGCCGTGCACGATGGGGATGCGCACGCGCGTGATCGAACTGACCTCGTCGACGGTCAGTCCGGCCGCGATCCGGGCCTGCTTGAGGACGTGGCCGATGGACGGGCGGGCATCGTCAGCAAAGGAGGGCCGGTCGTCGTCGCCGAGGGAAGGCCGGTCGTCTTCGGGAGAGTTGCCGATGGACACGGGGGCGCCTTTCGAGCGTGAGCCACCTGCTGGGTGTTCAGTCTAGGGGGGGTACGAAAGGGTGGGGCAACCGGGAGGGCGGAGTTTGTACGCCATCGGAATGGCCTCCTCCCTTCCTCCTAACGGGTCAGGAGGGGTGCGTGTTCCTGCCCTTCCCTCAACTGGACGTACAGCCAAGGGAAACGGTTGCCCGGCGGTCCCTTTCGGGTGCTCCGTCCGGCCGTGGGGCTGACCCGGCGGGCCCGCCCCGGGCCGTCTAGGGAGCCTCCCCCCGGATCACCGCCAGCACACCGTCGAGTTCGTCGGGTTTGACCATGACGTCACGCGCCTTGGAGCCCTCGCTCGGCCCGACGATCCCGCGCGACTCCATCAGGTCCATCAGCCGCCCGGCCTTGGCGAAGCCGACCCGCAGCTTGCGCTGGAGCATCGACGTCGAGCCGAACTGGGTGGAAACGACCAGCTCGGCGGCCTGGCAGAGCAGATCGAGATCGTCGCCGATCTCCTCGTCGATCTCCTTCTTCTGCTTCTGCCCGACGGTGACGTCCTCCCGGAAGACCGGCGCCATCTGGTCCTTGCAGTGCTGGACCACCGCGGCGATCTCGTCCTCGGTGACGAAGGCGCCCTGGAGTCGGGTCGGCTTGTTCGCACCCATCGGCAGGAACAGTCCGTCACCCTTTCCGATGAGCTTTTCGGCGCCGGGTTGATCGAGGATGACCCGGCTGTCGGCGAGCGAGGAGGTCGCGAAGGCGAGCCGGGACGGCACGTTCGCCTTGATCAGACCGGTCACCACGTCGACCGAGGGACGCTGGGTGGCGAGCACCAGATGGATTCCGGCGGCGCGGGCCAGCTGGGTGATGCGCACGATGGCGTCCTCGACGTCGCGCGGCGCCACCATCATCAGGTCCGCGAGCTCGTCGACGATCACCAGCAGATACGGGTACGGGGTGAGCTCCCGCTCGCTGCCCTCGGGCAGCTTCACCTTGCCGTTGCGGA
This sequence comes from Streptomyces sp. cg36, assembly GCF_041080675.1. Lineage (NCBI taxonomy): Bacteria > Bacillati > Actinomycetota > Actinomycetes > Kitasatosporales > Streptomycetaceae > Streptomyces > Streptomyces cyclosori. Next base: position 2,148,245 of record NZ_CP163520.1, read on the forward strand.
TCGCCTCGTTGAAGTCGTCGATGTGGCGGAAACCGAACGCCGCGAGGTCGTCGTAGCGCAGGTCCATCTCCCGCACGACCCACTGGAGCGCCTCGGCGGCCCGCTTGGGGTTGGTGATGATCGGCGTGATCAGGTGCGGGATGCCCTCGTACGCGGTGAGCTCGACCCGCTTGGGGTCCACCAGGACCATCCGGACGTCCTCGGGGGTGGCCCTGACCATGATGGACGTGATCAGGCAGTTGATGCAGGAGGACTTTCCGGAACCGGTCGCACCGGCCACCAGCACGTGCGGCATCTTCGCCAGGTTGGCCATCTCGTAGCCGCCCTCGACGTTCTTGCCGAGCGCCACCAGCATAGGGTGGTCGTCCTCGGCGGCAGCCGCCAGGCGCAGCACGTCGCCGAGGTTGACCATCTCGCGGTCGCTGTTGGGGATCTCGATGCCGACGGCGGACTTGCCGGGGATCGGCGAGATGATCCGCACGTCCGGCGAGGCGACCGCGTACGCGATGTTCTTGGTCAGCGCGGTGATCTTCTCGACCTTCACGGCCGGGCCGAGTTCGACCTCGTAGCGGGTGACCGTCGGGCCGCGGGTGAAGCCGGTGACGGCCGCGTCGACCTTGAACTCCACGAAGACGTTCTGCAGGGACTCCACGACGGCGTCGTTGGCGGCGCTGCGGGTCTTGCCCGGACCGCCCCGCTCCAGCAGGTCCAGCGAGGGCAGCGCGTACGTGATGTCGCCCGCGAGCTGGAGCTGTTCGGCGCGCACGGGCATCTCGGTGTGCTCCGGCGCGGCCTTGGTCAGGTCCGGGACGACATTGGGGGCGCCCGGGGTCGCCCGGGGCGCCGCCGTGCCGGAGCCGGTCTTGCCGAGGTCGGTCCTGGCCGCGGCCTTCGGGGCCGGCGCGTCCGTCTCCTCGCCCCGGGCCGTCGGCAGCGGCAGCGAGCTCTCGCGCTCCCGCTCGACGGAGACGCCCTGGGTGAGGTCGGCGACGATCGGGGAGGGCGGCAGGCCGTTGAGGACGGCGCCGTCGAGCGCGGCGGCTGCGGCCGCTGCCACGTCGACCGGGTCCATGGGGGCGTCGAAGGCGGGCTGGACCGAGCCGCGCCGGGGCTTGCGCCGCTGGGCGAGCGCCGTCCGCTCGGCTTCGTCCTGGGCGTACTCGTCGGCCGCTCCGGCGCGTCGCGCGGGCGTGCGCCGGGCGCGCGGCGCCGGTTCCTCGTCCCGCCAGTCGTCCTCGTACAGCTCGTCCTCGCCCGGCTCCCCCGGCAGCGGCTCCACGATGCCCAGGCGGGCGCCCAGGGCCCGCAGCCGCTGCGGGATGGCGTTGACGGGGGTGGCGGTGACGACGAGCAGCCCGAAGACGGTGAGCAGCACCAGCATGGGCACCGCCAGCACGTCGCCCATCAGGAATTCCAGCGGCTTGGACGCGGCCCAGCCGATGAGGCCGCCCGCGTCCTGCATCGCGCTGGTGCCGTCGTCGCGGCCGGGCGAGCCGCAGGCGATGTGGACCTGGCCGAGCACGCCGAGGACCAGCGCGGACAGGCCGATCACGATGCGCCCGTTGGCCTCGGGCTTCTCCGGGTAGAGGATCAGCCGGACCGCGATCGCCCCGAGGAGCAGCGGCACCAGCAGATCGAGCCGTCCGAACGCGCCGGTCACCAGCATCTCGACGAGATCGCCCACCGGGCCGCGCAGATTGGACCAGGTGCCCGCGGCCACGATCAGCGAGACGCCGAGCAGCAGCAGCGCCGTCCCGTCCTTGCGGTGGGCGGGGTCGAGGCCCTTGGCACCGCGCCCTATGCCGCGGAACATCGCGCCGACGCCGTGCGCCGCACCCAGCCAGACGGCGCGCACCACGCGGTACACGCCCCCCGTGGGAGAGGGCGCCGCCTTGGGCGCCGGTTTGGCCGGGGCCGCCTTCTTGGCGGGTGCCTTTTTGGCGGGCGCCTTCTTCGCGGGCGCGGCGGACTTCTTCGCGGGCGCCTTCTTGGCGGGCGCCGCCGCCTTCTTGGCGGGTGCCGCGGTACGGCCGGTGCGCTTGGCGGTGCCCGCCGTGCCCTGGGAACCCTTGCCGGACGTACGTGAGGCCATGGTGCTGAGGTTACCGGTGCCGACGGCGGTGAACACGACGAGCGCCGCTTCACCCGTCCGTGTCGTACCGAAAGACGTTAGTCACGTACGACGAAAATGCCGGGCGCCGCGGGCGCGTGCCGACTACGGGCGTACGCGTACGGACCGACGGGCAAAGGGGCCTGACGCGCGATCAGCGCCGGGCCCCCCGATTCCCGCGGATGCTCAGTTCTGCGAGGGCAGCGCGGCCGTGCCGCCGCCCGTGCCGGGCTCCAGGGCGTCCAGCGCGCGGCGCAGCCCGGTCAGTTTGCGCTCCAGGTGGGCGGCGGTGGCCACCGCCGCCGCGTCCGCCGACTCGTCGTCGAGCTGTTTGGAGAGCGCCTCGGCCTGCTCCTCAACTGCCGCCAGCCGCGCGGACAGTTCGGCCAGCAGGCCTGCGGGCTCCTTGGGGTCGCCCGCCGCCTGGCCGCCGCCTTCCAGCTGGAGCCGGAGCAGCGCGGCCTGTTCGCGCAGCTGACAGTTCTTCATGTACAGCTCGACGAAGACCGACACCTTGGCGCGCAGCACCCAGGGGTCGAAGGGCTTGGAGATGTAGTCCACCGCGCCCGCCGCGTACCCGCGGAACGTGTGGTGCGGGCCGTGGTTGATGGCGGTGAGGAAGATGATCGGGATGTCCCGGGTGCGCTCGCGCCGCTTGATGTGCGCGGCGGTCTCGAACCCGTCCATTCCCGGCATCTGGACGTCCAGCAGGATCACTGCGAAATCGTCCGTCAGCAGCGCTTTGAGCGCTTCCTCCCCTGACGATGCCCGCACCAGTGTCTGATCGAGCGCAGAGAGGATGGCCTCCAGCGCCAGCAGATTCTCCGGCCGGTCATCGACCAGGAGGATCTTGGCCTTCTGCACCATGGCCCGTCCTCCTCGCCCCGGCAGTGCACCGGGCGCCGCCCCAGGGGACGACTCCCTTGCGCCGCCCGTCCTTGTGCCGGTCATGGTAGCCGCACCCCGCCTGTCGCCACACCCTGTCACCGCGATGTCACTGTGCACGTAGCAGAAACGTAGTGGGAGACCAGAAGGTTCCCCGAATACCGCCTTCTCACACGCTCCCGGCCACGGTCAGTCAGCAACCGGCGGGGAACCGGACGCCCGTCGATCACTTCCCCTGCATCCATTGCTCCATCACCGAGAGCAGATGGTCGGGGTCGACCGGCTTGGTGACGTAGTCGGACGCGCCGGACTCGATCGCCTTCTCCCGGTCGCCCTTCATCGCCTTCGCGGTGAGCGCGATGATCGGCAGCCCCGCGAACTGCGGCATCCGCCGGATCGCCGAGGTCGTGGCGTACCCGTCCATCTCGGGCATCATGATGTCCATCAGCACGACGGCCGTGTCCTCGTGCTGCTCCAGGACCTCGATGCCCTCCCGCCCGTTCTCCGCGTACAGCACCGCGAGGCCGTGCTGTTCCAGCACGCTGGTGAGCGCGAAGACGTTGCGTACGTCGTCGTCGACGATCAGCACCTTCTCGCCGCCGAAGTGGAACGTGCGCACGCTCGCCGGCTCCGGCTCGGGCACCTGCGCCTCCCACGCCTCCCGCGGGGCCTCGCCCGGCTGTCCGGGCAGCGCCGCGGGCGGCTGGGCATCCCCGGTCAGCGCCTTGCGCCGACGCCGGAACAGCCCGGCCGCGCCCGACTGGTTCTCCCCCGGGCCGACCGGCGCCAGGTCCTGCGGCACCAGGTCCTGGCGCACGCCGTCCGCCCCGGCCGGCGCCGACTCGCCGGGCGGCAGCTGCGGATAGCCCTGCGGCGGCAACTCGCTGGGGTGCAGCGGGAGATACAGCGTGAACGTGGAGCCGCGGCCCGGCTCGCTCGCCGCGTGGATCTCGCCGCCGAGCAGCCGGGCGATCTCCCGGCTGATGGACAGGCCGAGGCCCGTACCGCCGTACTTGCGGCTGGTGGTGCCGTCGGCCTGCTTGAACGCCTCGAAGATGACCCGCATCTTGCTGGCCGCGATGCCGATGCCGGTGTCGGTGACCGAGAACGCGATCAGATCGGCGTCCGCGTCGCGCAACGAGCCCGCCTCCAGGAGCTGTTCGCGGATCGCGTGCGGCACATCGGCGTGGGCGGGCCGGATGACCAGCTCGACCGCGCCGCTGTCGGTGAACTTCACCGCGTTCGACAGCAGGTTGCGCAGGACCTGGAGCAGCCGCTGCTCGTCGGTGTGGAGCGTCGCGGGCAGCTCGGGCGAGACCCGCACCGAGAAGTCGAGCCCCTTCTCCGCGGTCAGCGGGCGGAACGTCGCCTCCACGTAGTCCACCAGCTGGACCAGGGCGATCCGGGTCGGGCTGACGTCCATCTTGCCCGCCTCGACCTTGGACAGGTCGAGGATGTCGTTGATCAGCTGGAGCAGGTCCGAACCCGCACCGTGGATCGTTTCCGCGAACTCGACCTGCTTGGGCGAGAGGTTGCCCTCCGCGTTGTCGGCGAGCAGCTTGGCGAGGATCAGCAGCGAGTTGAGCGGGGTGCGCAGCTCGTGCGACATGTTCGCCAGGAACTCCGACTTGTAGCGCATGGAGACCGCGAGCTGCTCGGCGCGCTCCTCCAGCACCTGCCGGGCCTCCTCGATCTCGGTGTTCTTCACCTCGATGTCACGGTTCTGCTGGGCGAGCAGCTCGGCCTTCTCCTCCAGCTCCGCGTTGGAGTCCTGCAGCGCCTTCTGCCGGTTCTCCAGCTCGGCCGAGCGCTCCCGCAGCTGCTCGGTGAGCTCCTGCGACTGCTTCAGCAGCACCTCGGTCTTGGAGTTGACGCTGATCGTGTTGACGCTCGTCGCGATCATCTCGGCGATCTGGTTGAGGAAGTCCTTCTGGATGTGGGTGAACGGCTGGAACGACGCCAGCTCGATCACTCCGAGGACCTTCCCCTCGAAGAGCACCGGCAGCACGATCACATGCGCGGGCGGCGCCTCGCCGAGGCCGGAGGAGATCTTCAGATAGCCCGGCGGCACGTTCTCCACCAGGATCGTGCGCTTCTCCTCGGCCGCCGTCCCGATCAGCGTCTCGCCGGGCCGGAACGAGGTGGGCATCGAGCCCGCCGAGTAGCCGTAACTGCCGCGCATCCTCAGCTCGTACGGGCTCTCCTCGTCCCCGCCGACCTCGGCGGCGCCGCCCGTGGGCAGGGCCAGGAAGAACGCGCCGTGCTGCGCCGAGACCACCGGGGTGAGCTCGGTCATGATCAGGGAGGCCACGTCGTCCAGGTCCCGGCGGCCCTGCATCAGGCCGGAGATCCGGGCGAGGTTGCCCTTGAGCCAGTCCTGCTCCTTGTTGGCGACGGTGGTGTCGCGCAGGTTGGCGATCATCGTGTTGATGTTGTCCTGGAGGGCCTGGATCTCGCCCGCCGCGTCCACGTCGATCTTGAGGTTGAGGTCGCCGCGGGTCACCGCGGTGGCGACGGCCGCGATGGCGCGCACCTGCCGGGTCAGGTTCCCGGCCATCTCGTTCACGGACTCGGTCAGGTCGCGCCAGGTGCCGTCGACGTCACGTACGCGCGCGTGGCCGCCGAGCTGGCCCTCGGTGCCCACCTCGCGGGCCACCCGGGTCACCTCCACGGCGAACGAGGACAGCTGGTCGACCATCGTGTTGATGGTGTTCTTCAGCTCCTGGATCTCACCGCGCGCGTCGATGTCGATCTTCTTGGTGAGATCGCCCTTGGCGATGGCGGTGGTGACGGTGGCGATCTGGCGCACCTGTCCGGTCAGGTTGTCGGCCATGGAGTTCACCGACTCGGTGAGGTCCTTCCACGTACCGGAGACGCCCGGCACCCGGGCCTGGCCGCCCAGGATGCCGTCGGTGCCCACCTCGCGCGCGACGCGGGTCACCTGGTCCGCGAAGGACGACAGGGTCGTCACCATCGTGTTGACGGTGTCGGCGAGCTCGGCGACCTCGCCGCGCGCCTCGACCGTCACCTTCTTCGTCAGGTCCCCGTTGGCCACCGCCGTGGAGACGCGGGCGATGTTGCGCACCTGATAGGTGAGGTTCGCCGCCATCAGGTTGACGTTGTCGCTGAGGTCCTTCCAGATGCCGGTGACCCCGCGCACCCGGGCCTGGCCGCCCAGGATGCCTTCCGTGCCCACCTCGCGCGCGACCCTGGTGACCTCGTCGGCGAAGTTGGAGAGCTGGTCGACCATCGTGTTGACGGTCGTCACCAGCTCCAGGATCTCGCCCTTGGCGTCGACGGTGATCTTCTTGGAGAGGTCGCCCTTGGCGACCGCCGTCGTCACCTCGGCGATGTTGCGCACCTGGAACGTCAGGTTGTTGGCCATGAAGTTCACGGACTGGGTGAGGTCCTTCCAGGTGCCCGAGACGCCCTGTACCTCGGCCTGGCCGCCCAGGATGCCCTCGGTGCCCACCTCACGAGCCACCCGGGTCACCTGCTCCGCGAAGTTCGACAGCTGGTCGACCATCGTGTTCAGGACGTTCTTGAGCTCCTGGATCTCGCCGCGCGCGTCCACGTCGATCTTCTGCGACAGATCGCCCCGCGCCACCGCCGTGGCGACCTGGGCGATGTTGCGGACCTGGGCGGTGAGGTTGCCGGCCATGCCGTTCACCGAGTCCGTCAGATCGCGCCACACCCCGGCCACGCCCGGCACCTGTGCCTGGCCGCCCAGGCGCCCGTCGGTGCCCACCTCGCGCGCGACGCGGGTCACCTGCTCGGCGAAGCCGGACAGCTGGTCGACCATGTTGTTGATGGTGTTCTTGAGCTCCAGGATCTCGCCGCGCGCGTCCACGTCGATCTTCTGCGAGAGGTCGCCGCGCGCCACCGCCGTGGTCACCTGGGCGATCTGGCGGACCTGGGAGGTCAGATTGCCCGCCATGAAGTTGACCGAATCGGTCAGCTCCTTCCAGGTGCCCGAGACGCCGTCCACCCGCGCCTGGCCGCCGAGCCGGCCCTCGGTGCCCACGTCCTGCGCCATCCGCGTCAACTGGGCGGCGAACGAGGCCAGCTGATCGACCATCGTGTTCACGGTGTTCTTCAGCTCCAGCATCTCGCCGGAGACGTCCACCGTGACCTTCTGCGACAGATCGCCGTTGGCGACCGCCGTCGTCACCTGGGCGATGTTGCGCACCTGACCGGTGAGGTTGCGGAAGGCGTTGTTCACGGAGTCCGTGAGGTCCTTCCACGTGCCGGCCGCACCCGGCACCTCGGCCTGCCCGCCCAGGCGGCCCTCGGCGCCGACCTCGCGGGCCACGCGCGTCACCTCGGAGCCGAACGACTGCAGCTGGTCCACCATCGTGTTGACGGTGTTCTTCAGCTCCAGCATCTCGCCCGCGACGTCCACGGTGACCTTCTGGGTCATGTCGCCGCTGGCGACCGCCGTCGTCACCTGCGCGATGTCGCGCACCTGCGTGGTCAGGTTGCGGAAGACCGTGTTGACCGAGTCGGTGAGGTCCTTCCAGGTGCCCGCCGCGCCCGGCACCTGCGCCTGCCCGCCCAGCAGCCCCTCGGCGCCGACCTCGTTGGCCACCCGGGTGACCTCGTCCGCGAAGGTGCGCAGCGTCTCGGTCATCTGGTTGATCGTCTCGGCGAGCTGGGCGACCTCCCCGCGCGCGTTGACGGTGACCTTCTGCGACAGGTCGCCGTTGGCGACGGCCGTGGTGACCTGCGCGATCCCGCGCACCTGCGCGGTCAGGTTGCCCGCCATCAGATTGACGGAGTCCGTGAGGTCCTTCCACACGCCCGCGACCCCGGGCACCTGCGCCTGGCCGCCCAGCTCGCCCTCGGTGCCCACCTCGCGCGCGACACGGGTCACCTCGGAGGAGAACGAGGACAGCTGGTCGACCATCGTGTTCACGGTGTTCTTCAGCTGGAGCATCTCACCGGCGACGTGCACGGTGACCTTGCGCGACAGATCGCCCTTGGCCACCGCCGTCGTCACGAGAGCGATGTCACGCACCTGGGCGGTCAGCCGGTACGCCATGGTGTTCACGGAATCCGTGAGGTCTTTCCATGAACCGGACATTCCGCGCACCTGCGCCTGGCCGCCGAGCTTGCCCTCGGTACCGACCTCAAGGGCGACCCGGGTCACCTCGTCGGTGAACGCCGACAACTGGTCGACCAGGTTGTTTACGGTTCGCCCCACTTTGAGGAATTCGCCCCGAAGTGGCCGCTCGGCGTTGTCCACCCCGTGCGAACGCAGGTCCATCCGCTGTTCCAGATCGCCCTCGGCGACCGCCGAGAGCACCCTGCCGACCTCGGAGACGGGCCGGGCCAGATCGTCCACCAGGGCGTTGGAAGCGTCGATCGCAGCCGCCCAGGAGCCCTCACAGGCCCCGTTCTCCAGCCGCTCGGTCAGCTTCCCCTCCCGGCCGACCATCCGCCGTACGCGGGCGATCTCACCGGTCAGATGCAGATTGCGGTCGGCGACCTCGTTGAAGACGGCGGCGATCTCGGCCATCACGCCGTCGCCGGACACGGTCAGCCGCTTGCGGAAGTTCCCGTCCCGCATCGACGCCAGCGCCACCAGCAGCCGCTGCAGCGCCGCCGCGTCCACCTCGGTCGTCCCCTTGCCGCGGGACCGTCCGCCCTTCGCACGCGTGCTCTTGCCACGCGCCGCCACGCCAGACTCCACCGTGTCCCTCCCGCAGGGGTCGACCGCCCTAGTCGGGCTTTCTTCAAAGCCTTCCCAGTGTTTCACCATGGCCGAACCCGGCCATAACAGTTCGGCAGCTTCGCATACCGTCCCCGCCCACGGAGGGCGGAAACACTGGTGACCGGCATCCGCCAGGACAGTGAAGGTAAGTAACCTGGCTTCCGGCTGTCCAACCGCCCCGGTCCGTCCGGTGGCGGGGTCGCCCCCTGCTCCTTCGAGCCCGGGGCCCCGGGCGCCACAAGGACGACCACGGGACACCGGAGGGGACGAGCCACACATGGGAGTGTTGATTCCCGGGGGGCACCTTCCCGGACCCCGGCAGGGGAAACCGGGTGTCGAGACGCGTACGAGGAGTTCTGTGATCACCGCGCGGGCGGCAGCCAGTTTCGAACCCGTCGGGCGCTCCGTCGCGACCGCCCGCGCCTTCGTGCGCGACACCCTCCAGGGCTGGGGATACGCGGACGTCGTGGACGACGCCGTCGTCCTGACCAGCGAACTCGTCACCAACGCGGTCGTCCACGCCGGCACCGCCGCCGACGTGCTGTGCCTGCGCTCCGAGGACGGCGTCCGCGTCGAGGTCGCCGACCACTACCCCGAACGGGAAGTCCCGCTCTCCGGATCGCCCTCCGACATCGCCGCCCCCGACCGGGAGAACGGCCGCGGCCTGCTGCTCTGCGCCGCCATCGCCTCCCGCTGGGGCGTCGAGTACACCCCCACCCAGAAGCACGTCTGGTTCCAGCTCGACCTGCCCGCCCGCCGCGTCGGCACCCGCTCGGCCGGGCCCGCCCTGCCCGTGGAACTGCTGCCGGTCGCCGAGAGCAGGGTCCGCGTCGCCGTCATCCAGATCGACCGCACCGGCGCCGTGCGCGCCTGGAACGAGGACGCCGAGGAGCTCTTCGGCTACCCGGCCGAACAGGTCACCGGCAAGCCCCTCACCGACTTCGCGGCCTGGCCGCACACCCCCGGCACCTCCACCGGCATCGTCGAGGCCCTCCAACTCTCGCGCTGGGAAGGCAGCTACGGCATCCGCGGCGCCGACGGCCGCGTCCTGCCCGTGTACGCGTCACATCTGCGGGTACGCGACACCCATGGCGAGCCTTCCACGGTCTGCCTCCTCGTGCGCGACGACGAACGGGCCGTCCTGCAGACCCCCGTCCGCGCCCCCGCCGCCGACGCCGCCTCCCTGGGCGAGAGCCGCAACGTCGACCCCTTCGAGGTCTTCATCGGCTCCCCCGCCCCCGACGACCTCGACGGACTGCTGCAACGCACCGTCGAACGCGCCCGGGACATGCTCGACGGCGACGCCGCCTTCCTGCTGCTGGCCACCGACGACGAGACCGAACTCGAAGTACGCGCCACCACCGGCCTCCCGTCCGCCCGCCAGCGCTTCGCGCGCGTGCCCGTCGAAGCCGGCACCGGCCGCTACGGCTCGGCCCGCATGCCCGCCGTCCACGACGACCTCGCCGCCGTACCCGGCGCCGTACCGATCCTCGGCGGCTCCGGCATGCGCTCGGTCGTCACCGTCCCGCTCAAGGTCGAGGGCCGCCTCACCGGCTCCCTGGGCGTCGCGGCCGAGGCGCCGGGCCGCTACTCCAACGAAGAGGCGTTGCGCCTGCAGTTCGCCGCCGACCGCATCGCGCTCGCCGTCGAGTCCGCCCGCCTGGGCGAGCTCGAACGGCTGCGCCGCGGATCGCTGAGCTTCCTCGTGGAAGCCTCCGACCTGCTGGCGGGAACCCTGGACCGCGACCAGACGTTGGCCCTGATGGCACAGATGACCGTGCCGACCCTGGCCACCTGGTGCGCGGTCTACACGATCGCGGACCAGGCGTCCGACCCCTACCTGTCCTACGTCCTGCACGAGGACGAGGAGCGCATCGACGGCCTCAAGGCGCTCCTGTCCAAGATCGACCCGCCCGAGCCCGTCCCCACCCCGGGCGCCCGCGTCTGGACCGCCCCCGGCGAGGCGGCCCACCAGGCCGCGCTGCGCACCTCCATGCGCGACATCGGCCTCGGCAGCAGCCCGCACCTGGGCAGCGGCCTCGGCACCACGCTGTCCACGGCGGCGGCCGTCGGCGGCGAGACGGTCGTGCTGCCCCTCGTCGCCCGCAACCGCGTCATCGGCATGCTCACCCTCGGCAAGCCCTCCGACGACCACTTCCGCCAGGAGATCCTGGAGCTCGCGGAAGACCTCTCCCGCCGGGCCGCCCTCGCCCTCGACAACGCCCGGCTGTACTCGGAGCGCATGGCCATCAGCCGCTCCCTCCAGCGCAGCCTGCTCCCGCCCGGCCTGCCCCAGGTCCCCGGCGTCGAGGTCGAGGTGATCTACCGCGCGGCCGGCGAGGGCAACGAGGTGGGCGGCGACTTCTACGACCTGTTCCCGATCCGCGACGGCGCCTACGGCTTCGCCATCGGCGACGTCTGCGGCACCGGCCCCGAGGCGGCAGCCGTCACGGGACTGGCCCGCCACGCACTCCGCCTCCTCGCCCGCGAGGGCTTCGGCGGCCCGGCGGTCCTGGAGCGGCTCAACGCGGCGATCCTCGACGAGGGCGCCCGCAGCCGCTTCCTGACGCTCCTCTACGGCGAGTTGTGGCCCCAGGAGGACGGCAGCGCCCTCCTCAAGGTCGTCTGCGCGGGCCATCCGCTCCCGCTGCGCCTGCGCCAGGACGGCAGCGTGGAACCGGCCGCCGAACCGCAGCCGCTGCTCGGCGTCATGGAAGACCTGGAGCTGTACGAGCAGACGGTCGTCCTGGATCCGGGCGACGTCCTGCTCTGCGTCACGGATGGCATCACCGAACGCCGGGAGGGTACCCGCATGTTGGGAGACGACGGCCTCACCGACGTCCTCGCCACTTGTACGGGCCTGACCGCCGGCGCCGTTGCGGCCCGCGTCCTGCGCGCGGTGGAACGCTTTGCCGCCGAGCCCGCGTCCGACGACATGGCGATCCTGTCGATGCGCATTCCGGAACAGCCGAGGCACTGAACGGACCGGGCACCCGGGGCGGCAACCGCCCCGGGGCCACGGCCTGCTCGATCCGGCGCCTCCCCGGATACGCGAAAGGCCCCGCCCAATTGGGCGGGGCCTTTCAGTTCTGAGCCCCCATGCGGAATCGAACCGCAGACCTTCTCCTTACCATGGAGACGCTCTACCGACTGAGCTATAGGGGCCGGTTGTTGTTTCGGGGCTTCCCCCTCACCAACGAGATTAAGCATACCCTGAATCAGACGGTGTTCCGAACCACGCGCACCCGTTCCGCGGGAAAGCCTCGCGGGCACGTTCCCGACCGTGCCCGCGCACCCGGCTAGGCGGGCTGGAGCAGCCCTCCCAGCGCATTGCACACGGCCACCAACTTCCGTACGCCCGCGTCCGAAAGGCCGTCCAGCGGCGGCAGCGCCAACGTCTCGTCGACGGCCCGCTCGGTCTCCGGCAGCACGCACCCGACCCGCCGGAACTCCCGCGTGCGGTGCACGGGCGTGAGCACCGGCACCTCGCACTCCACCCCGCGCCGCCGCAACAGCCGCGCGAACGCGTCCCGGTCGGGCCGCCCGTTGCCGGGCACCCGCACGACGTACCGCTGATACCCGTGCCCCACGGCCGGTACGGGGGTGCGCACGCCGATCAGCCGCCGGTCCAAGTACCCGGCCCGCTCCCGCCGTTGTACCAGGTCAACCGTGGTGCGCCCGCCCTCGTCCTCGTCCTTCTCGACGAGCAGCAGCCCGAGCCTCTCGGCCAGCTGCCGGAACTGCTCGGAGTCGGCGGGGTGCCCGAAGCGGTGCACGAGGACGAGCCCGGCGGTCCGCGAGGTGACCACGGCTTCGATGCCCCCGAGGCCGAGGCAGTAGCTGTCCGGGTCTATGTCGGCGAACACCGGCACGGCTCCGGCCGCCACGACGGCCCTGGCCACCCCGCCGTCGTCGTACGCCGGCACGATCACTTCGTCCCCGGCCGAGAGGTCGGCGGACTCCAGCCTTGCGATGATCCCCATAGCTGGGCATGGTGCTCGCACCACGTGAACAACAGGTGAGCGGGCATAAAAAAACGCTGGTCCCCGAGCCGAAGCTCGGGGACCAGCGTTGAAAATTTGTTCGGCGGCGTCCTACTCTCCCACAGGGTCCCCCCTGCAGTACCATCGGCGCTGAAAGGCTTAGCTTCCGGGTTCGGAATGTAACCGGGCGTTTCCCTAACGCTATGACCACCGAAACACTATGAAATTAACGAAACCGGGCAACAACACGGCTGTTCGTTATTTCAGAACTAACACAGTGGACGCGAGCAACTGAGGACAAGCCCTCGGCCTATTAGTACCGGTCAGCTCCACACCTTACGGTGCTTCCACATCCGGCCTATCAACCCAGTCGTCTACTGGGAGCCTTACCCACTCGAAGGTGGTGGGAGTCCTCATCTCGAAGCAGGCTTCCCGCTTAGATGCTTTCAGCGGTTATCCTTTCCGAACGTAGCCAACCAGCCATGCCCTTGGCAGGACAACTGGCACACCAGAGGTTCGTCCGTCCCGGTCCTCTCGTACTAGGGACAGCCCTTCTCAAGACTCCTACGCGCACAGCGGATAGGGACCGAACTGTCTCACGACGTTCTAAACCCAGCTCGCGTACCGCTTTAATGGGCGAACAGCCCAACCCTTGGGACCGACTCCAGCCCCAGGATGCGACGAGCCGACATCGAGGTGCCAAACCATCCCGTCGATATGGACTCTTGGGGAAGATCAGCCTGTTATCCCCGGGGTACCTTTTATCCGTTGAGCGACGGCGCTTCCACAAGCCACCGCCGGATCACTAGTCCCGACTTTCGTCCCTGCTCGACCCGTCGGTCTCACAGTCAAGCTCCCTTGTGCACTTACACTCAACACCTGATTGCCAACCAGGCTGAGGGAACCTTTGGGCGCCTCCGTTACTCTTTAGGAGGCAACCGCCCCAGTTAAACTACCCATCAGACACTGTCCCTGATCCGGATCACGGACCGAGGTTAGACATCCAGCACGACCAGAGTGGTATTTCAACGGCGACTCCACCTGTACTGGCGTACAAGCTTCACAGTCTCCCACCTATCCTACACAAGCCGAACCGAACACCAATATCAAACTGTAGTAAAGGTCCCGGGGTCTTTCCGTCCTGCTGCGCGAAACGAGCATCTTTACTCGTAGTGCAATTTCACCGGGCCTATGGTTGAGACAGTCGAGAAGTCGTTACGCCATTCGTGCAGGTCGGAACTTACCCGACAAGGAATTTCGCTACCTTAGGATGGTTATAGTTACCACCGCCGTTTACTGGCGCTTAAGTTCTCAGCTTCGCCTGGACGAATCCAAGCTAACCGGTCCCCTTAACGTTCCAGCACCGGGCAGGCGTCAGTCCGTATACATCGCCTTACGGCTTCGCACGGACCTGTGTTTTTAGTAAACAGTCGCTTCTCGCTGGTCTCTGCGGCCACCCCCAGCTCACCGAGTAAATCGGATCACCAGCGATGGCCCCCCTTCTCCCGAAGTTACGGGGGCATTTTGCCGAGTTCCTTAACCATAGTTCACCCGAACGCCTCGGTATTCTCTACCTGACCACCTGAGTCGGTTTAGGGTACGGGCCGCCATGAAACTCGCTAGAGGCTTTTCTCGACAGCATAGGATCATCCACTTCACCACAATCGGCTCGGCATCAGGTCTCAGCCTTAACGTGTGACGGATTTGCCTACCACACGGCCTACACCCTTACCCCGGGACAACCACCGCCCGGGCTGGACTACCTTCCTGCGTCACCCCATCGCTTACCTACTACCACCTTGGATCGACGGCTCCACCACTCCCCTTTGCCCGAAGGCTCCAGGGCGGCTTCACGGCCTTAGCATCAATGGATTCGATATTGGGCGTTTCAAAGCGGGTACCGGAATATCAACCGGTTGTCCATCGACTACGCCTGTCGGCCTCGCCTTAGGTCCCGACTTACCCTGGGCAGATCAGCTTGACCCAGGAACCCTTAGTCAATCGGCGCACACGTTTCTCACGTGTGTATCGCTACTCATGCCTGCATTCTCACTCGTGAACCGTCCACAACTCGCTTCCGCGGCTGCTTCACCCGGCACACGACGCTCCCCTACCCATCAACGCGGGCGTTGGCCCTTCATGCGTCAATGACACGACTTCGGCGGTACGCTTGAGCCCCGCTACATTGTCGGCGCGGAATCACTTGACCAGTGAGCTATTACGCACTCTTTCAAGGGTGGCTGCTTCTAAGCCAACCTCCTGGTTGTCTCTGCGACTCCACATCCTTTCCCACTTAGCGTACGCTTAGGGGCCTTAGTCGATGCTCTGGGCTGTTTCCCTCTCGACCATGGAGCTTATCCCCCACAGTCTCACTGCCGCGCTCTCACTTACCGGCATTCGGAGTTTGGCTAAGGTCAGTAACCCGGTAGGGCCCATCGCCTATCCAGTGCTCTACCTCCGGCAAGAAACACACGACGCTGCACCTAAATGCATTTCGGGGAGAACCAGCTATCACGGAGTTTGATTGGCCTTTCACCCCTAACCACAGGTCATCCCCCAGGTTTTCAACCCTGGTGGGTTCGGTCCTCCACGAAGTCTTACCTCCGCTTCAACCTGCCCATGGCTAGATCACTCCGCTTCGGGTCTAGAGCGTGCAACTCAAACGCCCTGTTCGGACTCGCTTTCGCTACGGCTTCCCCACACGGGTTAACCTCGCTACACACCGCTAACTCGCAGGCTCATTCTTCAAAAGGCACGCAGTCACGACGCACTGAGTAAACTCAATGCGCGACGCTCCCACGGCTTGTAGGCACACGGTTTCAGGTACTATTTCACTCCGCTCCCGCGGTACTTTTCACCATTCCCTCACGGTACTATCCGCTATCGGTCACCAGGGAATATTTAGGCTTAGCGGGTGGTCCCGCCAGATTCACACGGGATTTCTCGGGCCCCGTGCTACTTGGGTGTCTCTCAAACGAGCCGTCAATGTTTCAGCTACGGGGGTCTTACCCTCTACGCCGGACCTTTCGCATGTCCTTCGCCTACATCAACGGTTTCTGACTCGTCCTGTCGCCGGCAGACGACAGAAGAGAGATCCCACAACCCCCACGACGCAACCCCTGCCGGGTCTCACACGCCGTAGGTTTGGCCTCATCCGGTTTCGCTCGCCACTACTCCCGGAATCACGGTTGTTTTCTCTTCCTGAGGGTACTGAGATGTTTCACTTCCCCTCGTTCCCTCCACATGCCCTATGTGTTCAGGCATGGGTGACAGCCCATGACGACTGCCGGGTTTCCCCATTCGGAAACCCCCGGATCAAAGCCTGGTTGACGGCTCCCCGGGGACTATCGTGGCCTCCCACGTCCTTCATCGGTTCCTGGTGCCAAGGCATCCACCGTGCGCCCTTAAAAACTTGGCCACAGATGCTCGCGTCCACTGTGCAGTTCTCAAACAACGACCAGCCACCCATCACCCCACCACAACGTGGTGAGTGCACTGGGGCCGGCGACTGAAGTACAACGGGCCAGGCCCGTGCCTTCAGACACCCAACAGCGTGCCCGGCCCTCCCCCGCGGTCTGTCACGTTCCACGCCGAAGCAGTACTAGTGAAATCCCTTGAGGAAGTGCCGAATAGTCAACGTTCCACCCATGAGCTGACCGTGCAGAACATTTGCCTGCAATCGGTGCTGTGCTCCTTAGAAAGGAGGTGATCCAGCCGCACCTTCCGGTACGGCTACCTTGTTACGACTTCGTCCCAATCGCCAGTCCCACCTTCGACAGCTCCCTCCCACAAGGGGTTGGGCCACCGGCTTCGGGTGTTACCGACTTTCGTGACGTGACGGGCGGTGTGTACAAGGCCCGGGAACGTATTCACCGCAGCAATGCTGATCTGCGATTACTAGCAACTCCGACTTCATGGGGTCGAGTTGCAGACCCCAATCCGAACTGAGACCGGCTTTTTGAGATTCGCTCCGCCTCGCGGCATCGCAGCTCATTGTACCGGCCATTGTAGCACGTGTGCAGCCCAAGACATAAGGGGCATGATGACTTGACGTCGTCCCCACCTTCCTCCGAGTTGACCCCGGCAGTCTCCTGTGAGTCCCCATCACCCCGAAGGGCATGCTGGCAACACAGAACAAGGGTTGCGCTCGTTGCGGGACTTAACCCAACATCTCACGACACGAGCTGACGACAGCCATGCACCACCTGTATACCGACCACAAGGGGGCGACCATCTCTGGCCGTTTCCGGTATATGTCAAGCCTTGGTAAGGTTCTTCGCGTTGCGTCGAATTAAGCCACATGCTCCGCTGCTTGTGCGGGCCCCCGTCAATTCCTTTGAGTTTTAGCCTTGCGGCCGTACTCCCCAGGCGGGGAACTTAATGCGTTAGCTGCGGCACCGACGACGTGGAATGTCGCCAACACCTAGTTCCCAACGTTTACGGCGTGGACTACCAGGGTATCTAATCCTGTTCGCTCCCCACGCTTTCGCTCCTCAGCGTCAGTAATGGCCCAGAGATCCGCCTTCGCCACCGGTGTTCCTCCTGATATCTGCGCATTTCACCGCTACACCAGGAATTCCGATCTCCCCTACCACACTCTAGCTAGCCCGTATCGAATGCAGACCCGGGGTTAAGCCCCGGGCTTTCACATCCGACGTGACAAGCCGCCTACGAGCTCTTTACGCCCAATAATTCCGGACAACGCTTGCGCCCTACGTATTACCGCGGCTGCTGGCACGTAGTTAGTTAGCGCTTCTTCTGCAGGTACCGTCACTTGCGCTTCTTCCCTGCTGAAAGAGGTTTACAACCCGAAGGCCGTCATCCCTCACGCGGCGTCGCTGCATCAGGCTTTCGCCCATTGTGCAATATTCCCCACTGCTGCCTCCCGTAGGAGTCTGGGCCGTGTCTCAGTCCCAGTGTGGCCGGTCGCCCTCTCAGGCCGGCTACCCGTCGTCGCCTTGGTAGGCCATTACCCCACCAACAAGCTGATAGGCCGCGGGCTCATCCTTCACCGCCGGAGCTTTCCACCCGCCAAGATGCCTCGGCAGGTCGTATCCGGTATTAGACCCCGTTTCCAGGGCTTGTCCCAGAGTGAAGGGCAGATTGCCCACGTGTTACTCACCCGTTCGCCACTAATCCCCACCGAAGTGGTTCATCGTTCGACTTGCATGTGTTAAGCACGCCGCCAGCGTTCGTCCTGAGCCAGGATCAAACTCTCCATGAATGTTTACCGGTAATCCGGTGCACACACACGTAAGAGCGGAACGACCAGGCCGGAATAAGACCAGTCGTCCTCAGCGTCCTCGCTGTGTTGTTGCCTGCCCGTCACATGGACCGGCAGGACTTTTCAAAGGAACCTCCAACCCAACCGACGAGCGGTGGGCCGGGGTTGTCAATCTGGCGTTGACTTTTGGCACGCTGTTGAGTTCTCAAGGTACGGACGCTTCCTTTGTTCCCGTTTCCGGGCCCTCCGGGCGCTTCCTTCGTTTCCGACTCTATCAGATCGTTTTCCGATCCGATTTCCTCGGTGCTTTCCAGGTCTTCGCTTTCGCGCTTCCCTTTCCGGCGGCTCCGACTTTATCAGAAGTTCTGAGTCGGAATTTCCTTCCCGTCCGGGCTCCCGCGTCGATGACGCCGATGACACGCGAAGGTGTCGGGTTCCCGTCTGGAGGAGATGTAAACGTACTGGAGCGGGGCGCCCCGATGCAAATCGAGGGGCCCCGCTCCGGGCGTACGCCGTCAGTACATGACGGGTCGTCAGACCTCGACGACGACCGGCAGGATCATCGGGCGGCGGCGGTAGGTGTCCGAGACCCACTTGCCGACCGAGCGGCGGATCAGCTGCTGGAGCTGGTGGGGCTCGACGACTCCGTCCTGGGCGGACTTGTTCAGCGCCTCTTCGATCTTCGAGAGCGCCGGCGTGAACGCCGAGTCCTCGATGCCGGAGCCGCGGGCCTGGATCGTCGGGCCGCTCACGATCTTGCCGGTGGTCGAGTCGACCACCACGAAGACCGAGATGATGCCCTCGTCGCCGAGGATGCGGCGGTCCTTGAGCGATGCCTCGTTCACGTCGCCGACCGAGAGGCCGTCCACGTACACGTAACCCGCCTGGACCTTGCCGACGATCTTCGCGGCGCCGTCGACCAGGTCGACGACCACGCCGTCCTCGGCGATGACGATGTGGTTCTTCGGAACGCCGGTGAGGGCTCCGAGCTCCGCGTTCGCCCGCAGGTGACGCCATTCGCCGTGGACCGGCATCAGGTTCTTCGGCTTGCAGATGTTGTAGAAGTACAGCAGCTCGCCGGCCGAGGCGTGGCCCGAGACGTGCACCTTGGCGTTGCCCTTGTGGACGACGTTGGCGCCCCAGCGGGTCAGTCCGTTGATCACGCGGTAGACCGCGTTCTCGTTGCCCGGGATCAGGGACGACGCCAGGATCACGGTGTCGCCCTGGACGATCCGGATCTGGTGGTCGCGGTTGGCCATGCGGGACAGGGCCGCCATGGGCTCGCCCTGCGAACCGGTGCAGACGAGCACGACCTCGTCGTCCGGCAGGTCGTCGAGCGTCTTGACGTCGACGATCAGGCCGGCCGGGACGTTGAGGTAGCCGAGGTCGCGCGCGATGCCCATGTTGCGGACCATCGAGCGGCCGACGAAGGCGACCCGGCGACCGTACTCGTGGGCGGCGTCGAGGATCTGCTGGATGCGGTGCACATGGCTGGCGAAGCTGGCCACGATGATCCGCTTGTCCGCGTTGGCGAAGACCGTGCGCAGCACGTTGGAGATGTCCCGCTCCGGCGGTACGAAGCCGGGGACCTCGGCGTTCGTCGAGTCGGAGAGGAGGAGGTCGATGCCTTCCTCGCTCAGCCGGGCGAACGCGTGCAGGTCGGTGAGGCGACCGTCCAGCGGGAGCTGGTCCATCTTGAAGTCGCCGGTGGCGACGGCCAGGCCCGCGGGGGTGCGGATGGCCACCGCGAGGGCGTCCGGGATGGAGTGGTTGACGGCGATGAACTCGCAGTCGAAGGGGCCCAGGCGCTCGCGGTCGCCCTCGGCGACCTCCAGCGTGTACGGGCGGATGCGGTGCTCCTGCAGCTTGGCCTCGATCAGCGCGAGGGTCAGCTTGGAGCCGATCAGCGGGATGTCCGGCTTCTCGCGCAGGAGGTACGGGACACCACCGATGTGGTCCTCGTGGCCGTGCGTGAGCACGATGCCCTCGATGTCGTCGAGGCGGTCCCTGATGCTGCTGAAGTCCGGCAGGATCAGGTCGACGCCCGGCTGCTCCTCCTCGGGGAAGAGGACGCCGCAGTCGACGATGAGCAGGCGACCGCCGTACTCGAAGACGGTCATGTTTCGGCCGATTTCGCCGAGACCGCCGAGGGGGGTGACGCGCAGGCCGTTCTTGGGAAGCTTCGGCGGGGTGCCGAGTTCGGGATGCGGATGACTCAAAAGACTCTCCTCACCACACACGCCACGTACCTCTAAGGCACGTGGCGCGCATGACATTCGTGCACTTGCTGTTGTTTGTTGGGTTCTGCGTATTCAGTTGTGAAGTCTGTGGTGACAGCTTTACCCCGCTGGAGTCAGAGCTGTACCCCGCCGGCCGCAAGATCGATCTTGAGCTGGGCGGTTTCCTCGGCCGTCAGCTCGATCATCGGCAGTCGCAGCGGTCCGCCGGGCAGACCCTGGAGGGCGAGCGCGGCCTTGGTGGTGATCACGCCCTGGGTGCGGAACATGCCCGTGTACACCGGGAGCAGGCGCTGGTGGATCTCGGTGGCCTTCTGGACGTTGCCCGAGAGGTAGGCGTCGAGGAGGGCGCGGAGCTCGGGGGTGACGACATGGCCGACGACCGAGACGAAGCCGACCGCGCCGACCGAGAGCAGCGGCAGGTTGAGCATGTCGTCGCCCGAGTACCAGGCGAGGCCGGAGCGGGCGATGGCCCAGCTGGCGCGGCCCAGGTCACCCTTGGCGTCCTTGTTGGCCACGATACGCGGGTGCTCGGCGAGGCGCACCAGGGTTTCGGTGTCGATCGGGACACCGCTGCGGCCGGGGATGTCGTAGAGCATCACCGGGAGCTCGGTGGCGTCGGCGATGGCCGAGAAGTGCCGGTACAGGCCCTCCTGGGGGGGCTTGTTGTAGTAGGGCGTGACGGCCAGCAGGCCGTGCGCGCCGGAGCGCTCGGCGGTGCGGGCCAGCTCCAGGGTGTGGCGCGTGTCGTTGGTGCCGATGCCGGCGACGACGTGGGCCCGGTCTCCTACCGCTTCCAGTACGGCTCGTACGAGTTGGTCTTTCTCCGCGTCGCTGGTGGTCGGGGACTCGCCGGTGGTGCCGTTGACGATCAGTCCGTCGTTGCCTGCGTCGACCAGATGGACGGCGAGCCGCTGGGCGCCGTCGAGGTCGAGTGCGCCGTCCGCCGTGAAGGGCGTGACCATGGCGGTGAGGACCCGCCCGAAGGGGGTCTGCGGAGTGGAGATCGGAGCCATGGGTAACACGCTACTCGCTGCTCAGCGCAGGGTGTCCCCTCGGGGGACGTGGCAGAGGAGCCCGGCACTGCCTGCTCGGGGGTTCAAGCAGTGCCGGGTCCGTTTGATCAGCCTAGATGAACTTCGCGAAACGCCGCAATACGGACACTTTCCGCGAACTATCCGCACATCTGTGCCCGTGCGGACCGATTCACTCCGTTTGTGCGGACCGATTCACTCCGCTACGGCGCGACGCGACCGTTGGCGTTGAAGGCGGCGTAGGTGAGCGGCATGAGCTTCGCCCACTGCTCCTCCATCTTCTCGCCGACCATCTCGATCTCCCGCTGCGGGAAGGAGGGCACCTTCGCCAGCTCGTGCTGGGTGCGCAGACCCAGGAAGTGCATCAGCGAGCGGGCGTTGCACGTCGCGTACATGGACGAGAACAGGCCGACCGGGAGCACCGCGCGGGCGACCTCGCGGGCGACACCGGCCGCGAGCATCTCCTGGTACGCCTCGTACGCCTGGCGGTAGGAGTCCTCCATCGCGCGGGTCGCGAGCTCCTGCTGGGCCTCGGTGCCGTCGACGAACTCGTACTTGCCGGGGCGGCCCTGCTGGACCAGCTTGCGGTCGGCGCCCGGGACGTAGAAGACCGGCTGGAGCTCCCGGTAGCGGCCCGACTCCTCGTTGTACGACCAGCCCACGCGGTGCCGCATGAACTCGCGGAACACGAAGATCGGGGCACTGATGAAGAACGTCATCGAGTTGTGCTCGAAGGGGCTGCCGTGCCGGTCCCGCATCAGGTAGTTGATCAGGCCCCGCGAGCGCTCGGGGTCCTTCTGCAGCTCCTCCAGGGACTGCTCGCCGGCGGTCGAGACGCGGGCGGCCCAGAGCACGTCGGAGTCACCGGCGGTGTGCTTCACCAGCTCGACGGTGATGTCACTGCGGAAGCTGGGCTTGAGGTCTGCGGCGGGGGTGTCGGTCACCGACGGGTCCTTCCAGTTGTTGCGGCGCGACCACTCTACGGCCCGGCACCGACAACCCCGGCCCTGACGAACTGTCAAAGAATTGTTCGGCCAATTCGGGGAATTCGGGCACCATCCGTCAACTCCGTGCGTCTGTACCAGTAGACGCATCCGCCCTGAATCTCCCCTCGCCTCTCACATCAAGGAGCAGCCCCTCATGTTGCGCCGGCGCACGCCCGTCCGGTCCGTTCCCTTCGCCTTCGTCGCGGAGGCCGACCGGTTCCGCAGCAATGTCACCCCACCGCCCCGCGAGCGGCTGGGCGCCGGGCGAATAGTGGGCCGTACGCTGGTCGGGCTCACCGTGGTGGCCGGTCTCGCGGGCTCGCTGCTGTTCGGGCTGCCCGCGCTGTCGCCGAGCGAGGCGCCGGGCCACTCCCAGCAGTCCCAGGCGTCCGACGGCCGCTGACGCGCCCCCGGGGACCCGCCACCACCCGAATGGGCTGGGAGGCGCGCCCCGCGACCCCCCGAAGGTGGTCGTGCGTCGGCCTCCTGGGTAGCCTCACCGGGCACAGCCAATCGAGCGTGCTTGTGAGTGAGGATCAGTCGTGCCCCTGCCCTTCCTGACGGCCGACCGCGCATTCGATGCGCCCGCCGACGGCGACCGTGTAGCGCTGCCGTTCGACGACCACGACCAGTGGCGGCGCCCCTACCGCCCGGGCCCCTGGCGGGTCGGAGCGGCGGCGGTGATGCTGCTGCTCGCCTCGTTCGTCCTGCTCGCCGCAGTGATCATCGCGTTCACCGGTGGTCCGGCGGCGGCGGTCGCGGTCCTGGTGATCGCCCTCGCGGTGATCACGTCGGCGCTGAGACTGCTGCGCATGGGCGTCTGGGTCAGCGGGGCCGGTCTGCGCCGGGTGGGCTTCCTGCGCACCACGACGCTGCCGTGGCAGCAGATCACGGACGTACGGACGGTCCAGCAGCCGGTGCGCTGGCTCGGGCTGCCGCGCACCGTGCAGGGTCAGGCGCTGCTCGCCTCCCGGCCCGGCGGCGCGGTGCTGCCGGTGCTGTTCACCGACCACAACGCGGACTTCCTGTCCCGGGTGGAGGCGTTCGACCGGGCGGCGGACACGGTGGAGGCGTGGGGCGCGGAGTACGGACGCCCCTGACGCCGCGGCGTCATCGGAGGAACGGGTGAGGGGCGGGCCGTGCGGCCCCGCCCCTCACCCGTCTCCCACGGCCGTCCTACTCCGCCTCGCGGAGCGTGATCGCCCGCTGCATGGCCTTGCGGGCCCGGGGGGTGTCCCGGGCGTCCTGATAGGCGACGGCGAGGCGGAACCAGCAGCGCCAGTCGTTCGGCGCGTCCTCCGTCTCGGCCTTGCGGCGGGCGAAGACCGCGTCGGCCGAGTCCCGGTCGATGCGCCCGCCGGGGGTGCGGACCAGTTCGTCGACCGGCAGCCCGCCCTCGGCCTCCAGCTCGGCGGCCAGGGCGTTGGCCCGGGTCACGAAGCGGGTGTTGGCCCAGAGGAACCAGATGCCGATCAGCGGCAGCACCAGGACGGCGATCCCCATGGTGACGGTGATCAGCTTGCCGTCCTGGATGAGCATCACGCCGCGGCTGCCGACCAGGACGAAGTAGAAGACCAGGACGGCGGCCGTGAGGAAGTAAGTGATCTTTGCGCGCATGACCGGCAGTCCAGCTCAGTTCAGGTCGAGGAAGTGTTCCAGCCCGAAGGTCAGGCCGGGAGTGGAGACCACGCGGCGCGCGCCGAGCAGGATGCCCGGCATGAAGCTGCTGTGGTGGAGCGAGTCATGACGGATCGTCAGGGTCTCGCCCTCGGTTCCCAGGAGCACCTCCTGGTGGGCCAGCAGACCGCGCAGCCGGACCGCGTGGACGGGGACGCCGTCGACGTCCGCGCCGCGCGCCCCGTCCAGCCCCGTCGCCGTGGCGTCCGGCGCGGGGCCGACGCCCGCCTCGGCGCGGGCGGCGGCGATCAGCTGCGCGGTGCGCGTGGCGGTGCCGGACGGCGCGTCCACCTTGTTCGGGTGGTGCAGCTCGACGAC
Source organism: Streptomyces sp. cg36 (assembly GCF_041080675.1). Classification (NCBI taxonomy): domain Bacteria; kingdom Bacillati; phylum Actinomycetota; class Actinomycetes; order Kitasatosporales; family Streptomycetaceae; genus Streptomyces; species Streptomyces cyclosori. The sequence continues at coordinate 2,172,412 of NZ_CP163520.1, forward strand.
CTCGACGGACTCGAAGTAGGGGGCGGCGAGCTGGGCGAACTTCATGGTCAGGACGGCGCCGATGGAGAAGTTCGGCGCGATGAGCACACCGGTGGACGGCGAGCCGTCCAGCCAGGTGGTGAGCTGTGCGAGGCGGTCCTCGGTCCAGCCGGTGGTGCCGACGACCGCGTGCATGCCGTGGCGCACGCAGAAGTCGAGGTTGCCCATGACCGAGGCCGGGGTGGTCAGCTCGACCACCACCTGGGCGCCCGCGTCGGCGAGCGTCTCCAGTTTGTCGCCCCGGCCCAGCGCGGCCACCAGCTCCATGTCCTCGGCCGCTTCCACGGCCCGTACCGCCTCGGAGCCGATCCGGCCCTTGGCGCCGAGGACCGCCACGCGCAGCTTGCTCATGCTTGCTTCCTTACGTCCTTGCGTACGGGTCAGGAGACCGCTTCATGGAGGCGGTCGGCCTGCTTGTCCTTCAGCGGGCCGATGACGGACAGCGAGGGACGCTGCCCCAGCACATCACGGGCCACCTCGCGGACCTCGTCCGGGGTGACCGCGGCTATCCGGGCCAGCATGTCGTCGACCGACATCTGGTCGCCCCAGCACAGCTCGCTCTTGCCGATACGGTTCATCAGCGCGCCGGTGTCCTCCAGGCCGAGGACGGTCGAGCCGGAGAGCTGGCCGACCGCGCGGCCGATCTCGTCGTCGGACAGGCCGTCGGAGGCGACCCGGTCCAGTTCGTCCCGGCAGATCTTGAGGACGTCGTGGACCTGGCTGGGCCGGCAGCCCGCGTACACGCCGAAGAGTCCGCAGTCGGCGAAGCCCGAGGTGTACGAGTACACGCTGTAGGCCAGGCCGCGCTTCTCCCGGACCTCCTGGAAGAGCCGGGAGGACATCCCGCCGCCCAGGGCCGTGTTCAGCACGCCGAGCGCCCAGCGGCGCTCGTCGGTGCGGGACAGGCCCGGCATGCCGAGGACCACGTGCGCCTGCTCGGTGCGGCGGTTGAGCAGCTCGACGCGGCCCGCCGCCTTCAGGGTGCGCGAGCCCTCGCGCGGGGCGACCGGAAGGGCGTCCGGGCGCGAGAGCGCGCCCGCCTTCTCGAAGGCCCGGCGGACCTGGCGCACCACGGTGGCGTGGTCGACGTTTCCGGCGGCGGCCACGACCAGGTGGCGCGGGTCGTAGTGCTTCTTGTAGAAGCGCGCGATCTGCGCCCGGGTGAGCGAGTTGATCGTGTCGACCGTGCCGAGGACCGGGCGGCCCAGCGGGGTGTCGCCGAGCATGGTGTGCGCGAACAGGTCGTGCACGCAGTCGCCCGGGTCGTCCTCGGTCATCGCGATCTCTTCGAGGATCACTCCGCGTTCGGCGTCCACGTCCTCTTCGAGGATCAGGGAGCCGGTCAGCATGTCGCAGACGACGTCGATGGCCAACGGCAGGTCGGTGTCGAGCACGCGCGCGTAGTAGCAGGTGTACTCCTTCGCCGTGAAGGCGTTCATCTCGCCGCCGACCGCGTCGAGCGCGGCGGAGATGTCCAGGGCGCTGCGCTTGCGCGTGCCCTTGAAGAGGAGGTGCTCCAGGTAGTGCGTCGCGCCGTTCAGCGTGGGCGTCTCGTCGCGGGAGCCGACCTGGACCCAGATGCCGAAGGTCGCCGACCGTACGGAGGGCAGCGTCTCGGTGACGACGCGCAGACCGCCGGGCAGGGTCGTGCGGCGCACGGTGCCGATGCCGTTGGTGCCCTTGAGAAGCGTTTGGGTACGGGCGACGGCCCGCGCCTCCGAAGAGGTGCGGGCCGTCGCCTTGGAGCTACGGGACGTCACTTGTCGGTGTCGTCCTTCGTCTCGTCGCCTTCTTCGCCCTCGATGACCGGGATCAGGGAGAGCTTGCCGCGGGAGTCGATCTCGGCGATCTCGACCTGGACCTTGGAGCCCACCGCGAGCACGTCCTCGACGTTCTCCACGCGCTTGCCACCGGCGAGCTTGCGGATCTGCGAGATGTGCAGCAGGCCGTCCTTGCCCGGGAGCAGGGACACGAACGCACCGAAGGTGGTGGTCTTGACGACCGTACCCAGGTAGCGCTCGCCGACCTCCGGCATGGTCGGGTTGGCGATGCCGTTGATCGTGGCGCGGGCGGCCTCGGCCTGCGAGCCGACCTGGGCACCGATGTAGATGGTGCCGTCGTCCTCGATCGTGATCTCGGCGCCGGTGTCCTCCTGGATCTGGTTGATCATCTTGCCCTTGGGGCCGATGACCTCACCGATCTTGTCCACCGGGATCTTGACGGTGATGATCCGCGGGGCGTTCGGGGACATCTCGTCCGGCGTGTCGATCGCTTCCATCATCACGTCGAGGATGTGGAGGCGGGCGTCGCGGGCCTGCTTGAGGGCCGCGGCCAGGACGGAGGCCGGGATGCCGTCCAGCTTGGTGTCGAGCTGGAGGGCGGTGACGAACTCCTTGGTGCCGGCGACCTTGAAGTCCATGTCGCCGAAGGCGTCCTCCGCACCGAGGATGTCGGTGAGGGCGACGTAGTGCGTCTCGCCGTCGATCTCCTGGGAGATCAGACCCATGGCGATGCCGGCGACGGGGGCCTTGAGCGGCACACCGGCGTTCAGCAGCGACATGGTGGAGGCGCAGACCGAGCCCATCGACGTCGAGCCGTTGGAGCCGAGGGCCTCGGACACCTGGCGGATCGCGTAGGGGAACTCCTCGCGCGTCGGCAGCACCGGCACGATGGCGCGCTCGGCGAGCGCGCCATGGCCGATCTCGCGGCGCTTGGGCGAGCCCACGCGGCCGGTCTCACCGACGGAGTACGGCGGGAAGTTGTAGTTGTGCATGTAGCGCTTGCGGGTCACCGGGGAGAGGGTGTCCAGCTGCTGCTCCATCCGGAGCATGTTGAGGGTGGTGACGCCCAGGATCTGGGTCTCGCCACGCTCGAACAGCGCCGAGCCGTGCACGCGCGGGATGGCCTCGACCTCGGCGGCCAGGGTACGGATGTCCGTGATCCCGCGGCCGTCGATGCGGACCTTGTCCTTGATGACGCGCTCGCGGACCAGCTTCTTGGTCAGCGCGCGGTAGGCGGCGGAGATCTCCTTCTCGCGGCCCTCGAAGGCCGGGAGCAGCTTCTCGGCGGCCAGCTCCTTGACGCGGTCCAGCTCGGCCTCGCGGTCCTGCTTGCCCGCGATGGTGAGCGCCTGGGCGAGCTCGCCCTTGACGGCGGTGGCCAGCGCCTCCAGGACGTCGTCCTGGTAGTCGAGGAAGACCGGGAACTCGCCGGTCGGCTTCGCGGCCTTGGCGGCGAGGTCGGCCTGGGCCTTGCAGAGCACCTTGATGAAGGGCTTCGCGGCGTCCAGACCGGCGGCGACGACCTCCTCGGTCGGCGCCTCGGCGCCGCCCTTGACCAGCTGGATGGTCTTCTCGGTGGCCTCGGCCTCGACCATCATGATCGCGACGTCGCCGTCCTCCAGGGCGCGGCCCGCGACGACCATGTCGAAGACGGCGTCCTCGAGCTCGGTGTGCGTCGGGAAGGCGACCCACTGGCCGTTGATCAGCGCGACGCGGACGCCGCCGATCGGGCCGGAGAAGGGCAGACCGGCCAGCTGGGTGGACGCGGACGCGGCGTTGATCGCGACGACGTCGTACAGGTGGTCGGGGTTGAGCGCCATGATCGTGGCGACGACCTGGATCTCGTTGCGCAGGCCCTTCTTGAAGGACGGGCGCAGCGGGCGGTCGATCAGGCGGCAGGTGAGGATCGCGTCCTCGGAGGGGCGGCCCTCACGGCGGAAGAAGGAGCCGGGGATCTTGCCGGCCGCGTACATCCGCTCCTCGACGTCCACCGTCAGGGGGAAGAAGTCGAGCTGGTCCTTGGGCTTCTTGGACGCGGACGTGGCCGAGAGGACCATCGTGTCGTCGTCCAGGTACGCGACGGCGGAGCCGGCGGCCTGCTTGGCCAGGCGGCCCGTCTCGAAGCGGATGGTGCGGGTGCCGAAGGAACCGTTGTCAATAACGGCCTCGGCGTAGTGGGTCTCGTTCTCCACTAGCGTTTTCTCCGATACTCATCGTCTTTCGTCCCCGGGCCCGTGTGGCGGGGGGACGGTGGCGGAGAAGCGCTCCTTGGCTGCGGGCCGGTCTTCGATCGAAGCATCCGGGGGCGTTGTCTCCCCGGAGGCCACTACCGAGGACCGGCGGCGGGAGGAGGGCTTCTCGCTCATGGGGTGGTGCGTCGTACGACCAGAGTACTGAGCGTCCGGTACGTCCCGCACGTACAGCAAAGGGAGCGGCCCCCTAATAGGTGGGAACCGCTCCCTTCACGGCGACTTACTTGGCGCCGCCGGCCGCACCGCGGCGGATGCCCAGGCGGTCGACCAGCGTACGGAAGCGCTGGATGTCCTTCTTGGCCAGGTACTGCAGCAGGCGGCGGCGCTGGCCGACCAGGATCAGCAGACCACGACGGGAGTGGTGGTCGTGCTTGTGCGTCTTGAGGTGCTCGGTCAGGTCCGAGATGCGGCGCGAGAGCATGGCGACCTGGACCTCGGGGGAGCCGGTGTCGCCCTCCTTCTGACCGAACTCGGACATGATCTGCTTCTTCGTAGCGGCGTCGAGAGACACTCGGTACTCCTCGTAGTCGAAATGTGCCGCCGAGTGCCCCTGGTCTTGGTCTCAGGGGAGCTTCCGTTACTCGGGAGGCGGGGATCCGCTGGGCGCAGCCTCCAGAGGGACTCCGAAGACGCGTACACAAACGGCCGTCACACAGCGTACCAGTACGGCGGGACTCGTCCGATCGGGGGTCCGCCGCCCCCGGGGCGCCTCCCGCGGCCCCCGGTCAGCCGCTGGTGAGCGAGCGCGCCCGGTCGAAGACGTCCAGGACGGCCAGGCAGAGCGGGACCAGCGAGAGCAGGACGGCGCCCTCGGCCAGGTCCAGGGTGCGGCCCCAGAACGGGGAGAGCCCCTTCTTGGGGATGATCAGCCCGATGGCGGTGATCAGCGCGGCCCCGGCGGCGACGGCCGCGGAGAGCCAGATCGTCCGGATGTCCAGGGAGCCGCGGTCGCCGTAGCGGACGAAGTCGTACAGGAGGTCGCCGGGCGGGTTCAGGGAGAGGCCCAGCACCAGCAGCGCGATCGCGGCGAGGCCGGCCACCAGGACGCAGGCGACCTGCGAGGTGTAGCGGAAGAGCCGGGCGCGCAGCAGCATGGCGAGCCCGGCGGTCAGGGCGAGCAGCTGGCCGTACAGGTTGTCGGAGAAGCCGAGGACGGCGGCGGAGCCGACCACGACCGCCGCGCAGCCGCCGACCAGGCCGAGCAGCATCTCGTGGCCGCGCCGGGCCTGGGCGGCGATGCGCTCGGCGTCCACGGGGCGGGGCTCGGGCGCGGAGCTGGGCTCGGCGCCGAAGTCGTCGGCGGCGGCGCTGCGCGGCGAGGCGTAGCCGATGGGGAGCCGGGCGAAGCGGGCGGAGAGGCCGGGCAGGAAGGCGACCAGGCCGATGGCGACGGGCGCGCAGACCGCGGCCGTACGGGTGGCGCTGGCCTCGGTGAGGATGGCCACGAAGGTGGCGAGCGTGCCGGTGGCGGCGAGGAAGGTGGCCGCCACGAAGGGGGCGTCGCCGCTCGGGGTGAGGGCCACCAGGGCGACCGAGGCGACCAGGACGGTCACGCAGCCGAGCAGGAACTGGAGCTTTCCGGGTCCCTCCCCGCTGTCCGGGCCGATGATCCCGGACCCCGCGATCAGGAGCAGCGGCAGCGCGCCCAGGCCCAGGGCCACGGCGCTGGAGCGGTCGGCGTAGACGCGGGCGCGCACCCCGGCGAAGGCGGTGAGGAGCAGTCCGGCCGAGCCCGCGATGATGCCGGGCAGGCCGTGCATGTCGTGGTCGACCGGGTCCGCGTACCAGAGGACGAAGCCCATCAGGACGAGCAGCAGGACGCCGCCGACGAGGCCCGCGCCGCGCAGCAGGTCGTCGCTCCACAGATGGCGGTCGCGGGTGACGGCGGAGGCGACGGCGTCGGAGACGTCGTCGAAGACGGCCGGGGGCAGCGACTCGGCGAACGGGCGCAGGCTGAGCAGCTCGCCGTCCAGGACCTGCTGGGCGGCCAGGGTGCGGGCGCCGTCGAGGACGGTGCCGTCGCGGCGCACCAGGTGGTAGCCGGTGGGGGCGCCCGCGGGCTGGGTCTGTCCGGTGAGCCGGAGGATCTCCGGATACACGTCGGCGACGGCGATGTCCTCCGGGAGGGCCACATCGATGCGGCTGTCGGGCGCCACGACGGTGACCCGGCAGAAGCCCGTCGCTGCGGTCGTACTCACGTTGGTGGACCCCCTGATTCGCGGTTGCGCACACTGCGCGCGCCACCCTACCGGGCGCCGGTGTCACAGGCTGCAAGTAGGATCACCGTCGCGTGCGGGGAGTCCCCACGGATCAGCGGTGCGGGGGCGCCGGTACGCAAGTGACCGTCCGTATTGAGGGATTGATGCTCCGGTGAGCCAGATCGTCGTCAAACGCCCGCCGCGGTCCCTGCCGCCCGAAGTCTCCTCGGACGAGCTGCGGCTGGAGGCCCCGCCGGAGCTGCCGCGCGGACAGCAGGAGTCCGTGCTGATGCAGCTGCTGCCGATGCTCGGCATGGGCTCGTCGGTGGTGTTCTTCTTCATGCCCAACTCGGCGCCGTTCATGAAGATCATGGGCGCGCTGATGCTGGTGTCGACGGTGTCGATGGTCATCGCGCAGGTGGTGAAGTTCCGCCGCGGTGCGCAGGGGCAAATGGCAGATGTCCGACGTGACTACCTCAAGTACCTCGCCCAGACCCGGCGTGCGGTGCGCAAGACCGCGCGCCGCCAGCGCGACGCCCAGCTGTATCTGCACCCGGCGCCCGAGCAGTTGTGGTCGGTCGTCGCGGAGGGGTCGCGGGTCTGGGAGCGCCGGGTCGGCGACGACGACTTCGGGCAGGCCCGGATCGGGCTCGGCGCCCAGCAGCTGTCCACCCCGCTGATAGCGCCCGAGACGGCGCCGGTGGACGAGCTGGAACCGCTGTGCGCGGGCGCGATGCAGCAGTTCCTGGCGGTGCACGGCTCGCTGGACGGGCTGCCGATGGCGGTCTCGATGCGCGCGTTCTACCACGTGACGGTCTCCGGCGAGGCGGAGTCCGCCCAGTCGGCGGCGCGCGCGCTCGTCGCCCAGCTGGTCACGCTGCACTCCCCCGACGACCTGATGGTCGCGGTGGTCGCGGCGCCGGGCGCGGTGGGGCGCTGGGACTGGACGAAGTGGCTGCCGCACACCCAGCTGCCCGGCCAGGTCGACGGGGCCGGCACCAAGCGGCTGTTCGGCGACGACCTGGGCGAGCTGGAACTGCTGCTGCACAGCAGGCTGGACGGGCGGCCCCGGTTCAGCCGGGACAACCTGCCGGTCCTGGACCAGCCGCACCTCGTGGTGGTCCTCGACGGCGGGATGGTGCCGCCGGACTCGATGTTCGCCGCCGCCGAGGGGCTGCAGGGCGTCACCATCGTCGAGGTGGTGCCGGGCGAGCTCGACGAGCCGCGCGGCGGCCTGTCGGTGGTGGTGCGGCCGGGCAGGCTGCGCCTGGAGTCGGGCTTCGGCCTGGCGTACGAGGGGCTGCCCGACCAGATGTCGCTGCCGGCCGCCGAGGCTCTGGCCCGCCAGCTCGCCCCGCTGCAGATGGGCGGCGGTGACGACGACGAGCCGCTGCTGGCCAACCTCGACTTCACGGACCTGCTGAACCTGGGCGACGCGGGCTCCATCGACGTGGCTCGCACCTGGCGCCCGCGCTCCACGGCCGAGCGGCTGCGGGTGCCGATCGGCGTCGGCGAGGACGGCCAGCCGGTGATGCTGGACCTCAAGGAGGCCGCCCAGGAGGGCATGGGCCCGCACGGCCTGTGCGTGGGCGCGACCGGCTCCGGCAAGTCGGAGCTGCTGCGCACCCTGGTGCTCGGCCTCGCCGTCACCCACACCTCGGAGACGCTGAACTTCGTCCTCGCCGACTTCAAGGGCGGCGCGACCTTCACCGGCATGTCCCAGATGCCGCACGTGGCGGCGGTCATCACCAACCTGGCGGACGACCTCACCCTGGTCGACCGCATGGGCGACGCGATCCGCGGCGAGCTCCAGCGCCGCCAGGAGCTGCTGCGCTCGGCGGGCAACTACGCCAACATGCACGACTACGAGAAGGCGCGCGCCGCGGGCGCCCCGCTGGAGCCGCTGGCCTCGCTGGTCCTGGTGATCGACGAGTTCTCCGAACTCCTCACCGCCAAGCCCGACTTCATCGACATGTTCATCCAGATCGGCCGCATCGGCCGCTCCCTGGGCGTGCACCTGCTGCTCGCCTCGCAGCGCCTGGAGGAGGGCAAGCTGCGCGGCCTCGACACGTACCTCTCGTACCGGGTGGGTCTGCGCACCTTCTCGGCGGCCGAGTCGCGCACCGCGCTGGGCGTGCCCGACGCCTACCACCTGCCGTCGGTGCCGGGCTCGGGCTACCTCAAGTTCGGCACGGACGAAATGGTCCGCTTCAAGGCGGCGTACGTGTCGGGCACCTACCGCTCCGGCGGCCCCGGCCTCACCGTGGGCCCGCTGCCGATCGAGCGGCGCCCCGCGCTGTTCACGGCCGCCCCGGTGCCGGTCGTCTACGCGGCGCCGGACCCGGCGGCCCTCACCGCGCCGGGCGAGGACGACGCGCTCGCCGACACCGTGCTCGACGTGATCGTGCGGCGTCTGGAGGGCCAGGGCGTGCCCGCCCACCAGGTATGGCTGCCGCCGCTGGACGACGCGCCCTCTCTGGACCAGCTGCTGCCGGGCATCTCGGCGAGCGCGGAGCGCGGGCTGAACGCGGCGGAGTACACCCGCCCCGGCGGTCTGATCGTGCCGCTCGGCCTCATCGACAAGCCCTTCGAGCAGCGCCGCGAGGTGCTCTACCGGGACTTCTCCGGCGCGGCCGGCCACATGCTGGTGGTGGGCGGCCCGCAGTCCGGCAAGTCGACCCTGATGCGTACGCTGATCTCCTCGTTCGCCCTCACCCACACCCCGCACGAAGTGCAGTTCTACGGGCTGGACTTCGGCGGTGGCGGACTGTCGGCCGTGGCCGACCTGCCGCACGTGGGCGGCATCGCCTCCCGCCTCGACCCCGAGCGGGTGCGGCGCACGGTGGCGGAGGTCGCGGGCGTGCTCAACCGGCGCGAGGAGTTCTTCCGCGCCAACGGCATCGACTCCATCGCCACCTACCGGCGCCGCCGGGCCGCCGGTGACCTGCCGGGCGAGGCGTGGGGCGACGTGTTCCTGGTCATCGACGGCTGGGGCGCGTTCCGCGGCGACTACGAGATGCTCGACGGCGTCGTCCAGGACATCGCGGGCCGCGGCCTCGGCTACGGCATCCACGTGATCCTCACCGCCTCCCGCTACATGGAGGTGCGCGCCGCGCTCAAGGACCAGATCCTGGGCCGGCTCGAACTGCGCCTCGGCGACTCGATGGACTCCGAGTTCGACCGCCGGGTCGCGGCCAACGTGCCGGTGGGCATGCCGGGCCGCGGCCAGGTCGCGGAGAAGCTGCACTTCATGGCGGCGCTGCCGCGGGTGGACGGCTCCTGCGACGCGGACACGCTGTCCGGGGCGACCGAGGCGTTCGTCGCCTCGGCCAAGGAGGCGTGGCAGGGCCCGGCCGCGCCGACCGTGCGGCTGCTCCCCCGCAGGCTCCCGGCCGACCAGCTGCCCAAGGGCTTCGAGTATCCGCAGCACGGCGTGGCGATCGGCATCGACGAGACCAATCTGGAGCCGGTGTTCGTCGACTTCGAGACGGACCCCTTCTTCCTGGTCTTCGGCGAGAGCGAGTCGGGCAAGACGGCGCTGCTGCGCCACCTCGCCCAGAAGATCTCCGAGCGGTACTCGCCGGACGAGGCGAAGATCGTCGTCGGTGACTACCGCCGCTCGCTCCTGGACGCGGTCCCGCAGACCCATCTGCTCGAATACGCGCCGCTGTCCAGCGCGCTGGAGATGCACATGAACGCGCTGGCGGACCTGATGGTCCGCCGCCAGCCCCCGGCCGACGTCACCCCGCAGCAGCTGCGCGACCGCTCCTGGTGGACCGGCCCGCAGGTCTTCATCATCGTCGACGACTACGAGCTGGTGTCGACGAACGCGGGCAACCCGCTGTCGGTCATGGTGGAGAACCTGCCGTTCTCCCGGGACGTGGGCGTGCGCTTCATCATCGCCCGCAGCGCGGCGGGCGCCTCGCGCTCGATGTACGAGTCGTTCATGCAGCGCATCAAGGAGCTGGGCGCGCAGGGCGTGGTCCTGTCCGGCGACCCGAACGAGGGCGATGTGCTCGGCAACGTCCGCCCCCGGCCGATGCCGCAGGGCCGCGGCTACTTCGTCTCCCGCAAGCGCGGCACCCCGCTGGTGCAGCTGGGCTGGCTCCCGGAGAACTGAGGAGGGCCCGGCCGTGAGTGGAGGCCGGGCCATGGGCGGGGGTCCCCGTGCGAGGTGCGGAGGTCCCCGGGTGAGGTGCGGCAAACCCCGCCTGCGGACCCCCCGCTTCCAACTACGCTGACCCGCAGTGGACTTCGAAGGGAACGTGCTGAATGGGCAGCGAACGTGAGAAGGAAGAGCTGTACGCCCTGGACATCTCGGGCGCGGAGTGGGTGAGCGCGCCCGGGACCGAGGAGGCGGAGGAGCGGGTGGAGATCGCGCATCTGCCCGGCGGGGCCGTGGCGATGCGGTCCTCCCTCGACCCGGAGACCGTGCTGCGGTACACCGAGGCGGAGTGGACGGCGTTCGTCCTGGGCGCCCGGGACGGCGAGTTCGACCTGCGCTGAGCCTGGCGCCGGGCGCGGCGGCCAGGCGTACGGACGCATGGCCGTGCGGGCCTACGGAAGGGGGTCACGCCCGATCGGGCGTGACCCCCTTCCGTGCGGCCGTTCAGCCGTACCGCGGTGCGGTCCGGCCGGCGGGCTCAGTACGCCTCGGTGAACAGACGCGACGCCTTGAGGTCGGTCGCGTGGTAGCTCTCCTTGCCGGTCTCGATCGTGCGGGCGATCTTCTCCAGCGTCTGCTGGATGTCGTGCGCGTCGGCCCGGTAGTCCTTCTGGACCTTCAGGTACTGGCCGTGCGCCTCGCCGTCCCAGGTGTCGGCGACGACCTTGACGGCCGACTCCATGCGCGAGAGGTCGTCCATGATGCGCTTGGAGATGGCGCGGATGCTGTTCGCGATCTCCTGGACGTTCTCATACCGGATCTTGAGGTCGGGACCGAGGTCACCCATGTCTGCTCCTCGTGAAGTCTGAAGTGTGTACGTGCGCGGAGGGGCCGCGGTGCGTGACGTCGCCGCGCGGGCGCGGTGCCTGCGCCACCGCCGGCACCCGGATGTGCCCGGGCCCGGAAGCCCGGAGCTGCCTGGCGGGAACCGCCAGGGCCGAGCGGGGCCCAGCGGGGCCAGAAGTGCTCGGCGGGGCCCAGGAGTGTCAGAGGCTGTTCAGGCCGGAGGTGTTGGGCACACCGCCGCTGGTAGCGCCGCCCTGCGCGTTGATCGCGCGGAACGCGGAGTCGACCTCTTCGTCGTTCTCCTGGTTGAGGTTCTTGGTGCCGACCACGGCGTTGTAGAGGACGTCCAGCTTGCGGCGGATGTCGTCGTGCCGACGGTTCAGCGTGTCCTGCGCGGTGACGAACTGGTTGGCACCGGAACCGGTCCAGCCCGCCCCGACCGTCGCGATCGCGTCGGCGAGGACGCGGATCTGCTGGCTCATGTCGTGAGCGGTTTCCTCAATGGCGCTCTTGGCCTTGGTGACGGCCTCGTAGCCAATGCTCTGACCACCGGGGTTGGAGCTCATTTTCTTCCCTCTCGTGAGTGTCCGAGCGAGTACTTACGCCCGCTTGTTGCGTACACGTACCGCCACGACGGCGCCGCCGATGAGGACGACGGCCGCGGCGATGATGGCGATGACGGTCCAGGGCGCGGAGTCCTTCGACTCCGCGGCTGCCTTCGGCTTCTCCTGGTCGCCCGCGCCCGCCCCCTTGTCTGCTGTGTGTGCGGGAGAGGGGGAAGTACTGGGTGCGCCGCTCGCGCCGCCACGGGCGGCGAGCAGCGGATTGACGTCGGCGGGGCCCGGGTCGCCGTTGCCCTTGACCAGCACCTGGGCGGGCCGGACGGTCCCCCAGCCGATGTACTGGCTGGGCACCTTGCCGTTGTGCCCGGCGGTCTCCATCATCACGCGCAACACCTGGTTCCCGGTCCAGCCGGGGTGCGCGGACCAGATGAGGGCGGCGGTGGCGGAGGTCAGGGCGGTGGCGTAACTGGTGCCGCCCGTCTCGCAATAGCCATTGCCGTCCTTGCAGTGGGCGGGGATCTTCTCCCCCGGTGCAGCCAGACCGAGATGGCTTCCGGTGCCCGAGAACGCGGCCAGCTTGCCGCCCGTTCCCACGGCACCGACCGCGACGACGCCGGGGGTCGCGGCCGGGTACTCGACCGGATTGCCCTTGTCGCCGTCATTGCCGGAACCCGCGAAGACCAGCTTGCCCTTGGCCAGGGCATACGCCACCGCTGAGGCCAGGCCCTGCTGCTCGCCCTCACCCAGAGAGTTCCCGGCGAGCGAGACGTTGAGGACACGTGCGTCGGAGTCGGCGGCGTAACGGATCGCCTTGGCCAGCGTGACCATCCCGCCGAAATCGCCGTCCTTGACGGCGGCCTTGACCGGAAGGACCTTCGCGTCCGGGGCGAGTCCCCTGATTCCGCCGTTGGCACCGCTGCCGGAGATGGCCACCGCCATGTTCGTGCCGTGGCCGTCCGTGTCCGTCCGGGCGCCACCCGACCCGGTGAAGTCCTGGCCCCCGTCCGCGACTCGTCCTGCGAGCTCCGGCTCCGAGCGGATACCCGTGTCGATCACCGCGACCGTGATGCCCTTGCCGGTGCTGACCTTCCACATGGATTCCGCGTCCATCGCGTCCAGGTACCACTGCTTGGAGCGCATGTCGTCGGCCAGCGCCGTCGGCGCGGTGCCGACCGAGCAGGCCAGCGCCGCAGCCAGCGCGGCACCGAGAAGTGCCGAGCGGCTGCGCACTGCGCGGGCTGAGCTGAACATGGGACTGCGGGCTCCTTGAGCGGCGATGGTTTGCGTACGTCAGTCGACGACCGGCGGGACGACCTTGCGGTGGTCCATCGCCCAGGTCTCCTCGTCCTCGACCAGGTAGTCGGGGGCCTCGGAGGAAGTGGAGCGACGCCGGTCCGTGCCTCGCTTGTTGCCGTTCACCAACCCCGTACCGCCGGGGGTGAATTCACCACGCCCGCCGAGAGACGCACGCGGGGCCCCAACAGTTCCACCCGGCTCGGAGGCCAGCCTGCGACCGCCCGCACCGGTGGCGGCGCGCGGCGCGCCGCCGGGGGCGTGTCCCATGCCGCCGCCCATGGGCCCACGGGCCATGCCGCTGCCCGCCCGCTCCTCGCCGACGACCGTTCCCATCGGGAGCCGGGGCGTGGAGCCACGACCGGTCGTCGGCATGGGACGGCCGCCGGTGATGCCCTCGGGGGTGACACCGCGCACGGTGCCCGGAAGACCACTCGGACGGGCGATGCCCGGACCGCGCGGGTTGCCCAGCGCCCGGCCACCGGCCGGACCCTCCCCCGGCACACCGGCGCGGGGCACGCCGGGGACAGCGGTACGCCCCGGACCGCTCTTGCCCAGCGGACCGGGCAGCACCGGCGGAGGGGTGAGGACCGGAGGCTGTCCCTGTACGGGCGTGGGACCCGTGGGTCCGACCGGGGGCCGTGTCGTGGTCTCCGGGGGCGGAGTCATCGTCACGGAGTCGATGGCGGTGTGCGCCGTGGACTCGTGCGGGGTGAAGGTGGAGGCGACCGTCGTGTGCGGCGGAGAGGTCGTGCCGCTGGTCACGGAGTACCCATGAGTACCGGCACCGGCGGAGGTGACGTGTCCGGTTCCCGATCCGTTGGCAGCACTGTGACTTGAGCCGCTGCTGCCGTATCGCTGCTCCCCGGTGCCCACCGTGTCGCCCACACCCGAGGGCAACGGCGCGAACTTCGGCTCCGGCTGCGCCGAGATCCGGTCCCGCGACGCGTCGTAGTACGACGCCAGCCGGTTCAGCTGGTTGATCGCCTCGTTCGTCTTCGGCCCCAGCGCCTTCAGGCGCGCCTTCTCCTTCTCGGGGTCGGCGTAACACATGGAGTCGCCGGCCGGAACCGCCGCCTTGGCCTCGGTCAGGGCCTGGCCCGCGCGGGCCATCTCCTGGCCGACGACCCCCGCGTACTCGCTCAGCACCAGGGTCTCGGAGACCATGCCCCGGCCCCACTCGCGGAACGCGTCGCCACCGGCGCCGTGCCACTTGACCTGTTCGAGGTACCAGCGCAGGTCGCGCGCGATGTTCGCGATGTCGGGCGCGGCGGCGGCCAGTGCCTCGGCCGCGCCGGTCAGTTCGGCCGGCTTGGCCGACGCCAGCATCGCGTTGAGCGCTTCCAGGGACATGCCCTCGAATTCGTCGTTCGCCATCGTCATGCCCCCTTTACTTCAGGCCGCCGGAGTCGGCGTCGCCGCCGTGACCGCCCTGGCCGTCCTTGCCGCCGTTGCCGCCCTGGTCGGACGCCTTCGGGTCCCCGGTCGGAGCGCCGGTCGGGTCGCCGTTCGGAGACTTGTAGTACGTCTCCGTCTCCTTGCGGATCGACTGGTAGCGCTGGGCCTCGTCCGCGTCGATGCCGCCGTAGCCCTTGTCGGCGATGTGGACGGCGATGCCCATGCCCTCGATCTGGTCGCCGAAGATCTTGGTCAGCCGTTCCAGGTTCGTGCGGACCTTGTCGTACGCCTTGTGCAGCTCTTCCGCCGCCGCGAACCCCGTGCCGTACGCGCCCGGCTGGACGCGCTGGTCGGCGATCTTGGTGTGGCGGGCCGGGGACTTGTCGAGGGAGCGCAGCAGCTCCTCCATGCGGCCCTTGAAGTCGGCGAGGCTGACTCCGTCGACGCCGAGGTCCGGCTTGCCGCCGCCCCCGTTGCCGCCCTTGCTCCCGCCGTTGCCGCCGTTGCCGCCGCCGTTCGGCTCGGCCACTGTTCCTCCCCGTAAATCCCCGTCGGCACCGCTCCGGCTCCGGTGCCGCCTTGCCGCTGTCGCTTCGTCACACTCGTGAAGCGCGCGAAGCATGTGATCACTCTAGTCACTTCGGCTTCCGCGCCCCATGAGTATCCGTACTCAGTACCGTCTCAGAACCGTTCCGAAATGCGACTGACTTTCTGCAAACCCCGTCGTTTCGCGTCACGGATGACCGTCGCCGTGCCCGCGACCACCGCGACGAGGAGCGCGCCGATGCCCAACGCGTACGTGGCGTACCGCTCGTCGCGCTCCTGGGGCGTCTCGGAGACCGCGAGGGCGGCCACGTCCGGGGCCTGCGCCCTGGGCGGGCCGGGGTCCGGGTGCGCGGCGGCCTCGGGCGCCGAGTCGTCGGTGACCGCGCGGACCGGGTCGACCACGCCCCAGCCGACGAAGTTGTCGTGCCCGTTGACGGAACGCTCCGCCGTCTGCTCGATCCGCGCCACGATCTGCGCGGCCGTCCACTTCGGGTACCGCGCGCGCAGCAGCGCCGCGACGCCCGAGACGTACGGGGCGGAGAAACTGGTTCCGTTGTCCGAGCACTGGCCGTCGCCCGGCACCGTCGAGACGATGTCGACCCCGGGTGCGGCCACGCCCACGAAGGTGCCGGGCTGCGAGAACACCGCGCGCTCGTTGTTGCGGTCCGAGGAGGCCACCGCGAGGACGCCCGGGAACGCGGCCGGGAACGTCTCCTTCAGCTTGCCGTCCGTACCGTCGTTGCCCGCCGAGGCGACCACCACGATCTGCTTGGCCAGCGCCCGGGCGACCGCCTGCGCCAGCGGCGAGTTGGGCGCCATCGGTTCGCTGGTGTCCTGCGAGATGTTGATGACGTCGGCGTGCTGGGCGATCGCGTGGTCGATCGCCTTCGCCATGGTGTCCGTCTTGCCGCTGTTCCGCTCGTCGTTCTGGCGGATCGGAATGATCGTCGCCTCCGGCGCGAGGCCCACGAATCCGGTGCCGGAGCGGGGCCGCGCGGCGATGATGCCCGCGACCTTGGTGCCGTGGCCGACCTCGTCGACCGTGCCGTTGGTCTTGCCCCGCTTGTCGTTCTGCTCGCCCGTGCCGTTCTTGTCGGGCTTGAGGTAGTCCGCGCCGCTCTTGGCGTCGACCGCGGGCTTGAGCTGCGGGTTGGCGGTGTCGACACCGGTGTCGATCACGGCGACCCGTACGCCCTTGCCCTTGGTCTTCTGCCACAGCTCGTCGAAGAGCACGCGCTGGAGCGACCAGGGGCGGCCCTCGATCTGCTTCTTCATCGGGAACGTGCACTCGCCGCTGCCGTCCGTGCGCAGCGCACCGCTCCGCGGCGCGGGCCCGTCGGCGTACGCGTACGCGGGCGCGCAGGGGGCGAGCGCGAGCGCCACGGCAGCGCTCACCAGCACCGGCCGCACCACCGGTCGCGGCACCGCCGCCCGCTCGCGTCCCTTCGACGCCGACCTCGCCATGGACACCGCCCTCACTCCTTCCCCCACCGGTCCCGGTCCCCGCCCTACGAGCCCTGGGGCTGGCGGGCGCTGTTGGTGTCGAGCCGGGGGCCCTTGGACAGGAACTCCGACCAGTTGATGGGCACCAGGGCGGGAGCGACCTTCTCGTAGCCGAGCCGCTGCTGCGCCTGGCTCGGCTCGGGGCGGCCGTCGTCCGGCTTCTGCTGGTCGCCGGTGCCGATGTCCGAACGGGCCGCGTCGCTGTCGCCGTTCGCCTGGACCGCGTACCGCAGCCCGGTGTCCGTCACCAGGAAGAGCGAACCGTCCGGCTTGGTCTGCCGGCCCTGCACCTGGGTGTAGAGCAGCCCCGTGCCGGGGGTCACGTACGTGCTGGTGCCGCCCGCCGTGATGGCCGCCGGGTACTGGGTGCCCGCCCAGGTGGACAGGGTCGTGCCGCCCTTGTCGTCGACCTTGCGCAGCACGCTGCACACGGTGCTCCTGGCGCCCGCCGCGTCCGCGCCGCCGCCCGCGTTGACCTGGACCGCCTTCTTGTCGGGCCACTTGTTGGCGGCGCCGAAGTACTCGGTGGCGGGCGCGATCGAGGCCGCGTCGACGTCTTTGACCGTGCCGTGCATGCCGAGCGCGGTGTTCTGCGGCGAGTTGAGCAGCAGCCAGGCCGTGAAGTCGGAGACGGGCTGCACCTTCCCGCGCAGCACCACGTACTGCTGCGGGCCCGCGCCGGTCTGGGCGCGCAGCACCATGCCGACCCGGTCGAGCTCGGACGGGAGGCCGCCGCCGGTGGCCGCCGGGGAGCCGACCTGGCCGGGGATCTCCGGGAAGTCCACCGGGGTGCCGTCGCCCAGGGTGGCCAGCCAGTCGTCGGTGACCTGCTGCGGCTGCTCGGAAGCGCCGAAGAGGGTACGGGCCAGCAGATCTCCGGGGTCGCCCTTGACCAGGTACTTGGTGCCGGCGGCGTCCACCACGTAACGGGCCTTGTTCTTCTGGCCCTGGACGTACATCACCTGGCCGCCGGTGAGCCGGTGCTTGTCGTCGGTCAGCTTGAAGTCGCGGTCGGCGAAGACGAACGCGGCCTTCTGGACCGAGTCCTTGCCGCCGCCGGGCTGCTCGCACACCGCCCACCGCTTGGCCTTGCCCGCCTCGCTCGCCGCGGGCAGCCGGTCCGGGGCGTACGGGATGCCGAGGATCGGGCCGCGCGAGAGCTTGCCCGAGTCGAGGATGTCGTCGCTGACCTGGATGACGTCGAACTTCTGCGGATCGAGCAGCAGCCGCGCCGAGGCCAGGTTCAGGACGGGGTGGAGCAGGACCTTCTTGTCCTTGCCCTTGCCGGTCGACAGGACGACATAGCGGGTCGTCGACTGCTTGCCGACGATCACCTTGGTGCCCGGGGTGTCCCAGCCCTGCGGCGCCTTGGGCTTGAACATGCCCCAGGCGCCGAATCCGGCGAGGCAGAGCGCGGCCACGATCACGCTCGGCACGATGGCCTTCAGCGGGCGCGGGGCGCCCTCCTCCGTGCCCGTGGGGGACGGTTGCAGAAACGACGCCACCGTGCGCTTCTTCGCAAAGGTGTATGCGTTGAGCTCGTCCCGCCGTGATGCCATGCGCCTCTGTCTCTCCCCGCGCGTCCCCGTGGTGGGACCTCGTCCCACGATCCCCGGGCCTCGATTGTCAGACCGGCCCCCTACTATGCCTGTTGACCGAGGGTGTCCGTGGGGCGGGTAGGGTGAAGCCGCCGTCAAGACCCCTTGCCGAGCTGGGGGAATCCGGATGTATTGGGTGCTTGCGCACGATTGGGGGGTGGTGGAGTGATGGCGTCCGCGACGCGGGTGCGGCCTCCCGCCGCCGGTCCGTCGAGCCCCGCCCAGGGAGCCTCCGCGCCCCGCCTCAAAGCGCGCCCCGGACACTTCGGGTCGTTCCGACTGCAACAACTCGTCCTGGTGGAGCTCGCCGCCGCGCTGCTGCTCGTCGCCTGGGTGATCGACACCCTGATGCTGGTGCCCGCGGGCGTCCTCGCCGCGCTCCTGGTGCTGCTCGCCGTGGTGCGCCGCCACCGCCGCTCGCTGCCCGAGTGGCTGGGCACGGTGCTCGCGCTGCGCGCGCGTACGCGCAGGGCGGCCGGTCTGCGCGTCCCGGAGGGGACGGAGCCCGGCTTCGCCCCGGCCGTCGAGTGCGACCCGGCGCTGCGGACGTACACCTTCGGCGACCGCGACCGGCGCCCGGTGGGCATGGTCGGCGACGGCACGTTCCTCACAGCGCTGCTCCAGGTCGAGATGGACGCGACGGCGCTGCGCCCGGACCGCGCGGCCCGCCCGCTCCCGGTCTCGCTGGTGCGCGACGCGCTGGAGGTCGACGGGATCCGGCTGGAGTCCGCGCAGATCGTCCAGCACACCCAGCCCGCCCCGGCCCCGCACCTGCCGCAGCAGTCGGTGGCCGCCCGCAACTACGCACCGCTGCAGGCCCAGACCGGCTCGCCCGCGGTGCGCCTCACCTGGATCGCGCTCAAGCTCGACCCTGAGCTGTGCCCCGAGGCGGTGGCGGCCCGCGGCGGCGGTCTCACCGGCGCCCAGAAGTGCCTGGTGCGGGCGACGGACCAGCTGGCCAGCCGGCTGACCGGCGCCGGATTCCGTACGACGGTGCTGACCGAGCAGGAGCTGACCGGCGCCATCGCCACCTCCACCTGCGCCAATCCCATGGCGATCACCCAGGCGGGCCGCGCGGGCACCCCCGGGCGGCGGACCCAGGAGACGGCCCGCACCTGGCGCTGCGACGACCGCCGCCACACGACGTACTGGGTGGGCCGCTGGCCCCAACTCGGCGGTGGCGGTGCCTCGATGCCGCAGCTGGTCGCCCTGCTCACCTCGCTGCCCGCCCTGGCCACCACGTTCAGTCTGACGCTGGCCGCCGGCGACCGCCAGGAGGCCACGGTGACCGGGCACGTGCGGATAACCGGCCGCAGCGACGAGGAGCTCGTGGCGGCCCGCCGCGAACTGGAGCGCACCGCGCGCGGGGTCAAGACCGGCCTGGTGCGCCTGGACCGCGAGCAGCTGCCCGGCATGCTGGCCTCGCTGCCGCTGGGAGGCGCGCGCTGATGACGACGTCCGCGGTCCCCCCGACGACACCGCCGGCTCCCAGCGCTCCGTCCGCCGTCTCCCCGGGCGCTCCCGAGGTACGCAGGGGGCGCGCCCGGATCGGCTTCGGCCTCCTCGGGCCGCGCCGCGACCGGCACGCGCTCTCCGTCGAGCAGCTGGAGGCGCTGGCGCTGCCGGTGGGCGACGACGGCATGGTCATCGGCGTGGACGCGTCGGGCCGCCCCTCGGTGCTCGGCATCAACCGGCCGACGGCGTACGACGTGACGCTGATCGGCGGCCTGTGGACCGCGCAGGTCCTCGCGCTGCGCGCGGCGGCCACGGGCGCGCGCGTCACCGTGGAGACCGGCCGGGCCCCCGCCTGGACCGCGCTCGCCCAGGCGGCGGGCGGCGGACAGCAGTGCATCGCGCTGCACGACGTGGGCCGGGTGCCCCCGCAGGGTGCCTCGGCGGGATCGCCGGTCGTGGTCGTGCGCGACTGCGGCATGCGTCCGCCACGCGGGCGCGTGGTCTCGGCGCCCTGGCAGTCGGTGCTGACGCTGCTCCCGTATCTGAGTCCGGTGGCCCCCCGGCTGCTGGAGAAGTCGGACCTGGTCGGCGTGCAGCGGGTCTCACCCGACGAAGCCGCGCAGATAGGCCGGATCATGCACCTCCCGCAGGTGGAGACCGAGGCGCTGTCGACGCTGGCGGACGGGGTGACGCTGTGGTGCGGCCCGCGCGACCGCCAGTTCGTGATGACCCAGGCCACGGACGCGGAGACCGGACTGCTCGGCTCCGCCCGACGGATGGACTGAACGGCCCGGCCGGGCGGATCCCGGGCGGCGGCCGGACGGGGCGGCTCGTGCGTCGACGGCCGCCCTGCGGGGTGGAGAAGTCGGCGTCCGGCTGATACCGATACGGCCGGAACCGCTCGGGTAGGTGGACGGATCGTTCACACTCCGGCCACACGGCTCTGTCCCGCCGTCACTTGACGACGGCGTACGGGCAGGACGTGATGGAGGGGACAGTCGGTGAGGGGTGGCCGGGCCTGCCGATGCGGTGTTGTCGGCGATTAGGCTGGAACGGCCTGCGAACGAAAGGAATCCGGTGAACAGCGATCAGGACCAGTTCCGCACCGGCGGGAACGCGCGCGACGAGAATCGGTCCGACGCCGATCCCGAGCCCACGGGTGAGTTCACCATCGACTACACCCCGCCCGCCTGGTACACCCAGAACGCCGCGCCGAGCGCGGACCCGGTGACGCCGCCGCCTCCGCCGCCCGCGGGCGCGCCCGTGGCCGTGCCCGGCCTCCCCGCGAGCGGCGGATTCCAGCCGAACTGGACGAACGCGCAACCGCCCGGGCCCGCCCCGGCCGCGCCGCCCACCCCGGCTCCCGCTTCCGCCCCTGCTCCGGACGAGGCCGCCGCGTCGCAGCCGCAGCCGTTCGGGGGCGGGGACATCGAGAGCGGTGCGACGATGCGGTTCTCGCCCGCCGCCCTGAAGCGCGAGATGGCGGACCGGCTGGCCGAGCCGGACGCGGCGGACGGCACGAAGGCGCCGGAGGCCGAGGCGACGGCAGCGGAGACCCCCGCGACGGCGGACACTCCCGCCCCGGCCGCCGCCGACGAGCCCGCCGAGGCCGAGGCGGCTGCCCCCGCTTCCCCCTCCGGCGACGAGCCGGGCGCGGACCCCGCCACCGCCGCCGGGAGCAAGGCCGACGCCGACGACGCCGCGCGCGCCGCGCAGGACACCGGGGCCGAGGACGAGCCCACGGCCGAGGCCAAGCCTGAGACCACTGCCCTCACGGACGGGGCCGACCCCGCCTCCTCCCCCGCCGACCCGGCCGGTACGGACATGAGCGCGCCCGCCGAGGACGCGGCCGATGCCGACGACTTCGTGGTCGCGCTGCCGAGCGCTGCCCCGGCCGCCGAGCCGGTGGACGCCGTGGCCGCGCAGGCACCGGCCGACGCCGCCCCCACGGACGACAACCCGGTCGACCCGAACACCCCGGTGGACGCGGTTCCGGCCGACGCCGTGCCGGTCGGTGCCGCCGCGCCCGAGGGCGTCCCGGCGGATGCCGCACCCCAGGACGCGCCCGGCGGACCCGGGCAGCCCTGGGCCGCCGCCCCGGCGCAGCAGCAGCCGGGACTTCCCCCGCTGCCGCCCGCGTACCAGCCCGCCGCGCCGTCGGCGCCGCCGCAGTGGCCCGTACCGGCGCCGCAGCCGCTGCCACAGGCCGGGCAGCCGCCCGCCCCGGGCACGCCGAACCTCCCGGCGCCGGTCGGCCACCAGCCCGTACCGCCGACGGCACAGCAGGGCGGCTTCCCGCAGCCGGGCGCCCCCGTACCTCCGCAGGGCGCCCCCGTACCCACAGGCCCGGCCAACACCCCGGCCCAGCAAGGCAGTTACGGCTTCCCCCAGCCCGGCACACCCACCCCGCAGGCGGGTTACGGCTTCCCCCACCCGGGCACACCGGTGCCGCCGCAGGACACCCCGGCACCCACAGGCCCGGCCAACACCCCGGCCCCGCAGGGCGGTTACGGGTTCCCGCAGCCCGGCACTCCCGGGGCTCCCGGTACATCCACCGCACCCGCCGCACCCAACGCCCCCGCGTTGCCCGCCGCCCCGGTGGCCGACGGCGATGCCCCCCAGGGCACCTTCGTCTTCCCCCGGCCGCAGGCGCCCGGCGCGCCCGTGCCCCCGCCCGGCGCGCCCGTGCCCCCGCAGGGCGGTTACGGGTTCCCGCAGCCCGGTGCGGCGGGTGCTCCCCAGCCGCACCCGCTCGCCCAGCCGCAGCCGCAGCCCCCGGCCCCCGCGCAGGCCCAGCCGCTGCCGCAGGCCCAGCCGCCCGCCGCCGGGCCCGTGGATCCCCGGAGCGGGACCGGGTGGCCCTCCCCCGTGGCGCACGACCAGCGCGAGCGTTCCGTGCCGGGCGCGCCGCTCGGGTACACGGCCGCCGTGGAGCTCTCCTCCGACCGGCTGCTGCGCAACAGCAAGCAGAAGGCGAAGAGCAGCCGCAACCCGGGCGGCAACTCGCGGTTCAAGTTCGGCGGCAAGAAGGAGGAGGCCGAGCGGCAGCAGAAGCTCAACCTCATCCGCACGCCGGTCCTCTCCTGCTACCGGATCGCGGTCATCTCCCTCAAGGGCGGCGTCGGCAAGACGACGACCACGACCGCGCTCGGCGCGACCCTGGCGACCGAGCGGCAGGACAAGATCCTGGCGATCGACGCCAACCCGGACGCCGGCACGCTCGGCCGCCGGGTGCGCCGCGAGACCGGTGCCACCATCCGCGACCTGGTCCAGGCGATCCCGTACCTCAACTCGTACATGGACATCCGCCGGTTCACCTCGCAGGCGCCGTCCGGTCTGGAGATCATCGCCAACGACGTCGACCCGGCCGTGTCCACGACGTTCAACGACGAGGACTACCGGCGGGCGATAGACGTCCTGGGCAAGCAGTACCCGATCATCCTCACCGACTCGGGTACGGGCCTGCTGTACTCCGCGATGCGCGGCGTGCTCGATCTCGCCGACCAGTTGATCATCATCTCGACCCCGTCGGTGGACGGCGCGTCGAGCGCGTCAACGACGCTGGACTGGCTCTCCGCGCACGGGTACGCCGACCTGGTCCAGCGCTCGCTGACGGTCATCTCCGGGGTCCGCGAGACCGGCAAGATGATCAAGGTGGACGACATCGTCCAGCACTTCCAGACGCGCTGCCGCGGGGTCGTGGTGGTCCCGTTCGACGAGCATCTGGCGGCGGGTGCCGAGGTCGACCTCGACATGATGCGGCCCAAGACGCGCGAGGCGTACTTCCACCTGTCGGCGCTGGTGGCCGAGGACTTCGTCCGGGCCCAGCAGCAGCAGGGGCTGTGGACGGGCGACGGGATCAACCCGCCGCCGCACATGGCTCCGCCGATGCCGGGCCAGTACGCGCCGCAGCCGGGACACCCCGGCCAGCCGGTCCCGGGACAGCACGTTCCCGGCCAGCCCGCCCCGGGACAGCAGTTCCCGGCCCAGCCGCAGCCGTACGCGCCTCAGCAACCGCAGCAGCCGCACCCGCCCCAGCCGTACGGGGGCCAGCAGCCGCCGCAGGGCTGGCAGCAGCAGCCGCCCCAGCAACAGCAGTAGAAGGGGCGACGCCGAAGGGCCCGTACCGTCAGTACGACGGTACGGGCCCTTCGGGCTGAAGGCGGGCTGGAGACGGACTGAAGGCGGGGCTGGAGACGGGGTGGGATCGGGAGCGGGCCGACGGCGGGGCGGAATCGGGCCGGTGACAGCCGCAGACGGCTGCGCTCGACGGCAGTCGCTCCCCCCGTCCGGCTACGGAAGCGCCCTGCGCGCCCCCACCTCCGACGGCAGTTCCCGTACGAACGTCGCCGCGCACATCGTGCCCAGCCACCACGCCATCACGGCGGGCAGCAGCGGCAGCATCAGCACCATGAGGCCGCGGCTGCTCACCCCGCTCGCCGCACCCCGCCGCGCCTGCCCCCGGCGCGCCCAGCTCTGCTCGGGCGTCGGCGGATCGGCGAGCCGCTCGCGGATCTGACGGCGCCCGCGCACCCAGCCCCAGCCGAGTCCGGCGACGGCCGCCGCGCCCTCGACGGCGTAGAGGGCCCGGCGCGCGCCGTCCGGCAGTCCGGAGACCAGACCGCCGAACAGGGCCCAGGCCGCCGCGCACACCAGGGCCGCCACCAGCAGGGACGCACAGCCCGAGCCCGCGCGCCGCAGCCAGTACCGCGGCCCCCGGCGGTACCAGGTGGTGCCCACCACGGGCAGTTCCGCGGGGGCGGGCCGCCGGGAAGGGGGCCGCTCAGAAGAGGCTCGTGAAGCCATGCCACACCTTCTTCGCTCCGTCCTTGACGTCGCTGCCGAGCCGGGTGACGTCGTCCCAGGTGTCGGAGGCCACGTTGGCCGAGCCGTGCAGGACGCCGCCCACCACTCCGTGGTCGTGGATGTCCTCGCTCCAGTGCTCGTGGAACGCCTCGTCGAGCAGGTCCGTCGTGCCGATGATGACGAGGCCGCCGACGCCGGCCACCACGGCCACCGGGACGGTGATCTCCGAGCTCGCGACCAGCGCGACCGCCGCGGAGCCCGCCGCGAGTCCGCCGAGCGCCGCCCCGCCGTCCACCACCACGGAGTGCGTCCACGACCAGCCCTTGTCGTGGTCGTCCTTCGCCTCCAGGAGGCCGCAGACGCTCGCCGCGGCGACGTCGACGACCGGGATCTCCTTGAGGAAGTCCGGCAGCTTCTCCAGGCCCTTGCCCAGTTTCAGCGCGTCCGCCGCGTCGCCGACCTTCACGTTCAGCGCGTGGTCGTACGGGAGCGCCGAACTGCCGTGCTCGGCGCGGGCGATGTCGGTCTCCAGGCCGTCCAGCTTGGTCAGCGCGTCCTTGTAGGCGAGCCGGGCCGGTGAGTCCTTGGGGAGCGCCTTGCCCTGCTTCTGCCAGTCCTTGCGTTCGGCGCGCAGGTCCTTCTTGGCCTGCTCCGCCTCCTTCTTGGCGTCGTCGAGCCGGTCGGCCGCGTCGTGGCCCTTGACCCGGGTGCGCTCGGAGTCGTACGCGTAGAGGCCGCGCAGATAGTCGGCGATGGTGACCTTGTCG
The DNA here is from genome assembly GCF_041080675.1 of Streptomyces sp. cg36. NCBI lineage: Bacteria > Bacillati > Actinomycetota > Actinomycetes > Kitasatosporales > Streptomycetaceae > Streptomyces > Streptomyces cyclosori. The sequence continues at coordinate 2,197,562 of NZ_CP163520.1, forward strand.
CCCGGGGACACCTGGGAGGTGTCCTCCTCGTACAGCTTGTCGAGCGCCTCGGCCGCGTCCAGGCGCGCCTGCTGGGCGGTGTGGAGGATCTCGTCGCGGACGGTGCCGTAGTCGGTCAGCGCCTTGATCGACTTCTGTTCGGCGTCGGAGGGCGGATTGTTGGTCATGAGCTGGCCGGGGACGCCCTTGGGGCCCATCGGGACGCCCGACCTGGCGGCGACGTCCTCGGCGTTCTGCAGTGCGCTCTCGGCGGCCGAGAGGTGGTCGGCGAGCGTGGTGAGGATCTCGCCGGCGGCGTGGACGAGTTCGGCGAAGCCGCCCGCCGTCAGCGCGTCCTCGCTCCACTTCGCGCGGAACGACTCGGCGGCGTCGCCCTCCCAGGCGGCGTCCTTGGCCAGCTGCTCGACGACCGTGCCGAGCGGCTTGACGATCGATTCGAGGTCCTTCTTGGCGTTCTTGTAGGCGTCGCCCATCGCGCGGATGCCGCCGATGTCGCCGCCGACCCAGCTGTCGGTCACCGCGCGCCCTTCACTTCCGGAGCCGTGCCCGGGTCCGCTTCACGATTCACACCAGGTCCTCGAAGAGTCCGTGGACGTCGATGTCGTTGCGCTGCATCGAGTCGTGCGCGTACTTCACCTTGTCGCCGTGGTCGTCGAGCCGGTCGGCCAGCTTGTCGTGCAGGCCGGCGATCAGATCGGCGACGGCCTTGATCGCGGCGTCGCACCCGGCGTCACCGGATCCGGCCACGGCGGGCTTCACGTTGGCGTGCATGTCCCGGTAGGCACCGGCTTCCTTGTGGAAGGTGGACGCCATGGCGTCCAGATCCGCCAGGATGACCTTCACGTCCGCGCTCATGCCCCTGCCCCGCCCTCTCCGTACGTACGCTCCAGGTCCTCGGCCCGCCATCGGCGCCCGCCCTGCGCGACCTCGGGGTCGAGGCGGACCTTGGGCAGCCGGGCCTCGCGCATCGCCTCGGTGAACGGGCCGAGCGAGAGGGCGATCCAGGGCTGCATCGGGCCGAGCGCGCCCACCAGCTTCGGGAGCGTGCTGAAGGCCACCGGGACCGGCGGTCCCGAAGGGGGTCTGAGCAGCTCGAAGTCGACGTGGGGCGCCGAGCCGTCGGCCGGGTAGCGCGGATGGGCCGGGACGAACACCGGCGTGTGGTACGGCGGGACGCCGGGTTGCGCGCTCTTCGCCGCGTCGACGCCGACGATGCCGAGGATCCGGGACGCGTTCGGTTCAGCCACGTGTCTCAACTTATGCGGCCGTTCAGAGCGTCAATACGACGAAAACCGCCCAAAGCCTTCACCCATGGTCAATGGATGCCAGGTCTTGGGCGGTTTCTGGTCACTGGTTGACCAACGTTTGACCGGTACTCCAGCTACTCCAGCGCCGGCCGGTACCGGTACCACGCCTGCGCCAATGCCTACGCCTCGTCGGCCTCGTCCGCCTCGATCAGCTCGGTCGAGCGCTTCACGTCGCGCGCGATCGCTTCGAGCAGCGCCTCGATCGACTCGAACTTCTCCTGGCCGCGCACATAGGCGAGGAAGTCGACCGCCACGTGCAGCCCGTACAGATCCAGCCCGACGCGGTCGATCGCGTACGCCTCGACCGTGCGCTCGGTGCCGTCGAACTGCGGGTTGGTGCCGACCGAGATCGCGGCGGGCATCCGCTCGCCGTTCGCGGTGAGCCAGCCCGCGTAGACGCCGTCCGCCGGGATGGCGGTGTGCGGCAGGGTCTCCACGTTGGCGGTCGGGTAGCCGAGCTCCCGGCCGCGCTGGGCGCCGCGTACGACGACGCCCTCGACCCGGTGCGGACGGCCGAGGATCTCGGCCGCGCCCGCCACGTCGCCCTCGGCGACCAGCCGCCGCGTCAGGGTGGAGGAGAACGGCTGCCCGCCGCCCGCCTCGCCGCTGACGAACAGGTCGATCACGTCGACCTCGTAGTCGTACGTCTCGCCCAGCTCGGCCAGGAAGGCCACGTTCCCGGCGGCCTTGTGGCCGAAGCGGAAGTTGGGGCCCTCCACGACCACGCGCGCGTGGAGCTTGTCGACGAGCGCCTTCACCACGAACTCGGCGGGCGACAGCTTCGAGAACTCGCTGGTGAACGGCAGGATCAGCAGCGCGTCCACGCCGAGGTCCGCCATCAGCTCGGCGCGCCGGTGGTGCGGGGCGAGCAGCGGCGGGTGGCTGCCGGGGCGCACGACCTCGCTGGGGTGCGGGTCGAAGGTCACCACGACCGAGGGGATGCCCAGCTCGCGGGCGCGCTCCACGGCCCGCCCGATGATCACCTGATGACCTCGGTGCACCCCGTCGTAGGAGCCGATGGTGACGACGCTGCGTCCCCAGTCCTGGGGGATGTCCTCCAAGCCACGCCAGCGCTGCACTGTGACCGCTCCTCGCCCGAAACTCGCCCGAAATCCGAACCCTTGTGCGTGCGAGAAGGCTTCTCACACAGGTCTAAGACTGCCATGCCCGGCGTGCGCGGCCCGCATCGGCATGGGCACAGCAAGCGACTCGACGCTCCGCCGGGCGCTCGGACCGACCACCGCCGCCCACTCGTGCGGCGCCTGGACCAGCCAGCCCGCCACCTGAACGGCGAATTCCGGTACGTCCCCGGCCAGCTCGACCAGGAACCGGTCGAAACAGGAAGCGCCCTCCGCCGTCCGGCCGAACAGCAGCCCCGTCCGGTGCACCAGATCGCGGGTGCGCACCTCCGGGCGCTCCCCGGCGCCCCGCGCGGCGGCCCGCAGCAGCTCCTCCAGCACGCCCGCGTCCCGCGACTCGTACCGCTCGTACTCCAGCAGTACGTCGAGCAGCTCGGCCCGCAGGGGGCGCGAGGTGCGGCTGCCGGGCGCCGCGAGCACCGGTGCCAGCGCCCGCCGCAGCCGTGGCGCACAGCTCCGCAGCACGGCCGTGACCAGCGGAAACAGCACGGCCCTCGCCGCCGGGCCGTACTCCAGCCGGCGCTCCACGAACGCGGCGACGTCCGGCGCGCCCTCCGGATGGCGGTCCGCGTACCCGCGCACGAGGGCTGCCGCGCGACGGGCGAGCGCGGGCGTGTTGATCTCGGCGAGCGCCCTCAGCACCTCCGCCGCGCCCTCCCCCGGCTGGTCCAGACGGGTCTGGAAGGCGCCGAGCACCGGCTCGGGGTGGGTGGTGAGCGCGGCCACCAGCGCGGCGGCGGGCAGCCGCGGGTCACCGCCCGCGTACCGGGCGAGCGTCTTGTCGAGATAGCGGGCCCGGGTGCGCGGATCGCGGACCAGCAGCCCGAGCGCGGCCCCGTGCAGCGGAGTGTCGGCGGGCCGGGCCAGCAGGGCGAGCGCCGCGTACCGCAGCAGGTCGCGGTCGGCGCCGGTGGTGACGTACGGGGCGACCCTCGGCCCGTACGCCGCCGCGGCCACCCGCCGCTCCGGCCGGTCGTCGTGGGCCCAGCGGTCCACCGCCCGGCAGAGCGCCGACGGCTCGTCCTCGGCGAGCGCGGCCAGCAGTTCGTCGGCGCGGGCGTGCGCGGTGGCGACCAGCGCCTCGGTGAGGTCGTCGACGGCCAGTGCGCGGCGGGCGTAGAGCAGGGCCTGCGCGGCCCCGGCGACCGTCGGGCGCATCTCGCCGCCGGGCGGGGCGGGCAGCGCCCGCTCGTCGGTGAACCACCGGCACAGCAGCGGCTGTACGCCGCGCGGCTCGGCCGCCAGCCGCCGGTCCACCGCGTCCAGGTACCGCTCCCAGCCGGGCGCGCCCCCCGGCTCGCCGTCGGCGGGCACCAGCCGCCGCAGCAGGTCCATCCGCCGGTCGTCCCCGATCCGCAGCCGCTGCCAGAACCAGGGGCCGAACTCCCCGAGCCCGCCGAGCCGGTCGGGGCCGCCGCCGCGCACCGACCGCTCGCTGATCCGGTCGGCGAGCACCCGCAGCACGCCGAGGTACTGCCGGGGCTCGGGCACCCTCAGCAGGGTCTGGCCGAGCAGCTGGACGGCCCACCAGGTGGCGTCGGCGGCCCGGCCCGGCCGCTCGTCAGCGGCCCGCGGCCCCGGCACGTCGACGGGTGCGCGGTCGGCGGGTTCGGAGTCGGCCGGTTCGGGGCCAGTGGGTTGGCGGTCGACGGGTTCGCGGTCGGCCGGTTCGGAGTCGGCGGCGAGCCGGTCCAGCGCCTCCACCAGCCGCTCCAGGCGCGGGGCGAGCCGGTGCGGGCCGTGCTGGCGGTCGACGAGCAGCAGGGCCTGGAGGACCGGGCCGATCCGGTGCCGGGGCACCGGCAGCGAGCGCGGCGCGTCCTCGGCTCCCGGGGCCCCCTGCCCGTCGGCGGCGGCCGGCGGGGGCTGCACGGAGGTACGGGAGCGGCGCCCGCGCCGGGTTCCGGCCCCGGCGGCCGGGGCCCGCCCGCCCTCGCGCGGCCCGGGCACCTGGGGCGCGGCCGACGCGCCCCGGGAACCGGGCGGCGGCGGAACGTAGGCGTCCGGCTCCCGGTCGGGGCCCTCGGGGCGGCTCGTCCCGGGCCGCGACGGCAGCGCCGGGGCCCGCCCGTCGGCCCCTGAGTCGGCGCACCAGCGGTGGACCAGGGCGTGCAGGGCCGCGTCCAGGTCGAGGTGGGTGGCCTGCACCCAGTCGGCCAGCTCCTCGTGCGCGAAGCGGTAGCCGGAGCCCGCCGGGACCAGCAGCCCCTCGGTGAGGACGGCCGAGGCCCAGCCGGTGCGCCAGGGGAAGACCTCCTCGAAGTTCTCGCGGTCCAGCTCGCCCTGGCCGGGGCCCAGACAGCGGCGGGCCGCCTCGTGGACGCGGCCCGCGACCCGCGCGGCCAGCCGCCGGACCGCCGTGCCCCGCAGCGGCGGACGCCGGGCGGCGGCGAGACGGACCGCGATCCGCAGGCACATCAGGTCCAGATGGGCGGTGAAGACGTCCTCGCGCCCGGGGCGGCCCGGCACCTCGCCGGGCAGCGCGTCGCGCACCTCGGCGAGCAGCCGCAGCGTCAGCGGATGGCGGCCCGCCCGCTCGGCGAGGGCGCCGTCGGGGATGCCGTAGCGCTCGCGGGCGCGGGCCGCCTCCTTGCGGGAGAGGTCGCCGATCCGTACGGCGGGCGGCAGCCGGGGCGCCGCCACCGGGTGCAGTACCTCGGGCGGGTAGAGGGCGCCCGCCTGCTCCCAGTGCTCGGGGCGGCACGCCACGACCAGCCGCACCCCCGTCTCGCGCAGCCACCGCGCGGTCCCGGCGGTCCACTCGGCGAGCCGGTGCGCGAGGACCGGCGGCATCTCCTCCGGCCCGTCGAGCACCACCAGCAGGGGCCGCCCGGCCTCCCGGGCGAGCCGGGCCACCCGCCCGGGGGTGGCGCACTCCATGTCGCCGGTGGCGCCCGCGGCGGCCACGATCCGGCCCGCCTGGCCGAGCGCCCGGGCCACCGCGTCGGCCACCGAGCCGTCGCCCGCGTGCAGATCGGCGCCGCGCAGCCAGACGGTGGGCGCGGGCCCGGCGCCCTGCGCGCGGCGGGCGGCGAGCGCGGCGAGTTCGGTGGTGCGGCCGGTGCCGGGGTCGCCGACCAGGCCGAGCACCAGGGCCGGACCGGCCGCGAAGTCGCTGAACTGCCGTACGGTGAGCCGCCGTTCGACCGGATCCTGCCAGGCGCTGGGCCCGCCCACCGAGCCCACCGAGGTCGCGGTGAGCTGGAGGGCACCCGCCAGGTTCAGGTCCTGTCCGTACGCCGGTACGGTCGCCGCGTTGCGCAGCAGCAGCTCCCGCAGGGGGTCGCAGTCGGGCCGCAGCGGCACCGCGAACCCGGCCGCCCGGTGCGCCGCGTGCAGGGCGGTGCCGAGCACGCCGAGCACCGCGCCGGTGGCCGCGTCCAGGACCGGCCCGCCCGCCGCCTCACCGCCGAGCCGCAGCGCCTCGGCGCCCTCGGTGCCGATCGCCAGCTCCAGCGCGGAGTCGAGGAGATGGAAGCGGTCGGTGGCGGTGTAGGTGACCGGGGACTCGCCGAGCACCCGCGCCTCGCGCCAGCCGTGCGCGGCGATCCGTACGTAGGTGCCCGCGCCGATCGAGGCGCGGGCGGCCACCGGCAGCGGGCGCACGCCCAGCCCCTCGGTGCGCACCAGTGCGAGATCGGCCTCCGGCAGCGGGGTGACGGCGTCGGCCTCGGCCAGATGGGTGCGCTCGCCGGGGGCGTGCAGCACCACCCGGCTGAGCCCGTCCACGGCCTCGTGGCTGGTGACCACGGTGCCGCGGTCGTCGGCGACGAAGCCGGTCCCCCGGGCCCGTCCCGCCAGATCACAGATCCGTACCAGCGTCTCCCGGCCCCCGTCGCCGTCCCCGCGTCCCATGTCCGAAACGGTAGGTCTGCGGTGATCCGCCCGAGAAGAACGCGAGGCGAACGCGCCCCCCAATGCACCCTGTTTTCACTACGAGCGCCCGCCCACGGGGGTGAAGACGGCTGCGGCGGGCCCACGAGGGACCCGCCACACGGGTGGAGCACCGGGGCGGCCACAGGGCCTGCCGGTCGGCCCTAGCCGAACACCGCCAGGCTCTTGGCCTTGCCCCGCTGGCTCTCCACCAGCGCGAGCATCTTGCCGCCCGGCCCGTAGACCGCGACCGGCCCGCCCTGCCCGTACACCTCGGGCATGTCCAGGCGCACCCCGTTCAGGAGCAGCCCGGCGCGCCGCTCGTCCACGTCCCAGCGCGGGAACGCGGCGGCGGCGGCATCGGCCACCGGCATCACGGTCAGCTCCTCCTGGAGCTGGTCGAGGGTGCGGGCCGCGTCCAGCCCGTAGGGGCCGACCCGGGTGCGGCGCAGCGCGGTCAGATGGCCGCCGACGCCGAGCCCGGCACCCAGGTCGCGGGCGAGGGCGCGGATGTAGGTCCCCGAGGAGCAGACCACCGAGACGACCAGGTCGACGACGGGGGTGCCGTCCTCGGCCACGGCCTCGCGCACGTCGTAGACGCGGAAGGAGGACACCGTCACCGGCCGGGCCGGGATCTCGAACTCCTCGCCGCCGCGCACCCGCGCGTAGGAGCGCTTGCCGTCGATCTTGATGGCCGAGACCTTCGACGGCACCTGCATGATGTCGCCGGTCAGCGCCGCGACCCCGGCGTCGATGCCCTCGCGGGTCACCTTCGAGGCATCGGCGGACGAGGTGATCTCGCCCTCGGCGTCGTCGGTGACCGTGTCCTGGCCGAGGCGGATCGTACCGAGGTACTCCTTCTCGGTCAGGGCGAGGTGCCCGAGCAGCTTGGTGGCCCGCTCGACGCCCAGGACGAGCACGCCCGTCGCCATCGGGTCGAGCGTGCCCGCGTGGCCGACCCGGCGGGTCTTGGCGATCCCGCGCATCTTGGCCACGACGTCGTGCGAAGTGAAGCCGGACGGCTTGTCGACGATGACAAGGCCGTCCGGCACCGGGTTCTGGCTCATTCGGCGGCGGTACCCTCGTCGTCCTCGTCACCGGGCTTCTTGTACGGGTCGGCGTCGCCGGCGTACTGGGCGCCCGAGGAGACCTCGCGGACCGCGGCGTCGGAGGCCCGCGCCTTGTCGAGGAGGTCCTCGATCGTCTTGGCGTTCTCCGGCAGGGCGTCCGCCACGAACGTCAGGGTCGGCGTGAACTTGGTGCCGGCGGCGGCGCCGACCGCGGAGCGCAGGATGCCCTTGGCGCTCTCCAGCCCGGCGGCGGCGCTGGCCCGGTCCTCGTCGTCGCCGTAGACCGTGTAGAAGACCGTGGCCTCCCGCAGGTCGCCGGTGACCCTGGTGTCCGTGATGGTCACGTGCGTACCGAGGCGCGGGTCCTTGATGCCGCGCTGCAGCTTCTGGGCGACCACCTCCCGGATGAGGTCCGCCAGCTTCTTCGCCCGCGCGTTGTCGGCCACTGGTCCTTCTCCTTCTTTGCCTTGCTCAAGCTCAAGATTCAGTCTTCGTCACTGTGGAGCCGGCGTCGCACCGACAGCAGCTCCACCTCGGGCCGGGCGGCGACCATGCGCTCGCACCGGTCCAGTACGTCTGTGAGGTGCCCCGTGTCGCCGGAGACCACCGCCAGGCCGATCTCGGCCCTGCGATGGAGGTCCTGGTCGCCGACCTCCGCCGCGCTCACCGCGAACTTGCGCTGGAGCTCGGCCACGATCGGCCGGACGACGGAGCGTTTTTCCTTCAGCGACCGCACGTCGCCGAGAAGCAGATCGAAGGACAGCGTCCCCACATACATAGGTGTCCGGATGTCCCGCCGGTACGGGGTAGATGGCCCCGCCGACCACTTGACGGGGACATCAGAACCGTACACGCAACGGCCGGGGCCGATCGACGGAATAACCTCCGCCGACCGGCCCCGCCCGCCCGTCGCGCGGCCACCGTTCCTGGTGGATCGCGCTCCGGGCGGGCTCCTGTCACTGCGACGATCAGCCGCGCGGCTTCTCGCGCATCTCGTACGTCGCGATGACGTCGTCGATCTTGATGTCGTTGAAGTTTCCGAGGTTGATACCACCCTCGAAGCCCTCGCGGATCTCCGTGACGTCGTCCTTGAAGCGGCGCAGACCCTCGATGTTGAGGTTCTCCGCGATGACCTTGCCGTCCCGGAGGAGGCGGGCCTTCGTGTTCCGCTTGACCTCGCCGGAGCGGATGAGGACACCCGCGATGTTGCCGAGCTTGGACGAGCGGAAGACCTCGCGGATCTCCGCGGTGCCGAGCTCGACCTCCTCGTACTCCGGCTTCAGCATGCCCTTCAGGGCCGCCTCGATCTCCTCGATGGCCTGGTAGATCACCGAGTAGTACCGGACGTCGACGCCCTCGCGCTCCGCCATCTGCGCGGCACGGCCGGCCGCACGGACGTTGTAGCCGATGACGATGGCGTCGGAGCCCATCGCCAGGTCGATGTCGGACTCGGTGACCGCACCCACACCGCGGTGCAGGATGCGGATGTCGACCTCTTCACCGACGTCGAGCTGGAGCAGCGAGGACTCGAGAGCCTCGACCGCACCGGACGCGTCGCCCTTGATGATGATGTTGAGGTCCTGGACCAGACCGGCCTTGAGCACCTTGTCGAGGTCCTCGAGGGACACCCGGCGGGTGCGCTTGGCGAAGGCGGCGTTGCGCTCGCGGGCGGCACGCTTCTCGGCGATCTGACGGGCCGTACGGTCCTCGTCGACCACCAGGAAGTTGTCGCCGGCGCCCGGGACGTTGGTGAGACCGAGGACGAGGACCGGGGTCGACGGACCCGCCTCTTCCACGTTCTCGCCCTTGTCGTCGAGCATGGCGCGGACTCGGCCGTACGCGTCACCGGCGACCATCGTGTCGCCGACGCGGAGGGTACCGCGCTGGACGAGGACGGTGGCGACGGCGCCGCGACCGCGGTCGAGGTGGGCCTCGATCGCGATGCCCTGCGCGTCCTGCTCCGGGTTGGCCCGCAGGTCGAGCGAGGCGTCGGCGGTGAGGACGACGGCCTCCAGCAGGGAGTCGATGTGCAGACCCTGCTTGGCGGAGATGTCGACGAACATGGTGTCGCCGCCGTACTCCTCGGCCACCAGACCGAACTCGGTCAGCTGACCGCGGACCTTGACCGGGTCCGCGCCCTCGACGTCGATCTTGTTGACCGCGACGACGATCGGGACGCCGGCGGCCTTGGCGTGGTTGAGCGCCTCGATCGTCTGCGGCATGACGCCGTCGTTGGCCGCGACCACGAGGATCGCGATGTCGGTCGACTTCGCACCACGGGCACGCATGGCGGTGAACGCCTCGTGACCCGGGGTGTCGATGAAGGTGATCTTGCGCTCTTCGCCGTTGACCTCGGTACCGACCTGGTAGGCACCGATGTGCTGGGTGATGCCGCCGGCCTCGCCCGCCACGACGTTCGTCTTGCGGATCGCGTCGAGCAGTCGGGTCTTTCCGTGGTCGACGTGACCCATGACGGTGACGACCGGCGGACGCGCCACGAGGTACTCCTCGCCGCCCTCGTCCTCGCCGAACTCGATGTCGAAGGACTCGAGCAGCTCGCGGTCCTCCTCCTCCGGGCTGACGATCTGAACTTCGTAGTTCATCTCGCCCGCGAGGAGCTGGAGGGTCTCGTCGGAGACGGACTGCGTGGCAGTGACCATCTCGCCGAGGTTCATCATGACCGCGACCAGCGACGCCGGGTTGGCGTTGATCTTCTCCGCGAAGTCGGTGAGGGACGCACCGCGCGACAGGCGAACGGTCTCGCCGTTGCCGCGGGGCAGCATCACGCCGCCGACCGACGGGGCCTGCATGGCCTCGTACTCCTGGCGCCTCTGACGCTTCGACTTGCGGCCACGACGGGCGGGCCCGCCGGGACGGCCGAAGGCACCCTGCGTGCCGCCACGGCCACCGGGGCCGCCGGGACGACCGGCGAAGCCGGGACGACCGCCGCCGAAGCCGCCGCCACCACCGGGAGCGCCGCCGCCACCGCCGGGACGGCCGCCGAAGCCACCGCCGCCACCGGGACGACCGCCGCCGCCGGGACCGGCCGGACGGCCGGCGAAGCCGCCGCCCGCCGGGCGACCGGCGCCGCCCGGACGGCCACCGGGGCCGCCGGGACCACGGCCACCGGGGCCGCCGCCGGGACGCGGGCCCGCAGCGGGACGCTGCGGCATCATGCCGGGGTTCGGACGGTTACCGCCCGGAGCGCCGCCCGGACGCGGGGCGCCGCCCTGCGGACGGGGCATGCCGCCCGGGGTCGGACGGGGAGCACCCTGGCCCTGCGGGCGCGGAGCGCCACCGGGGCCGCCCTGCGGACGCGGGGCACCACCGGGGGCACCGGCGCCGCCGGGACGCGGCGCGCCGCCACCCGGACGGGGCGCCTGCGGGCGCGCCATGCCGGTGGAGCCGCCGGAGGTGAAGGGGTTGTTGCCCGGACGCGGACCCGCGGGACGGGCACCGCCCGGACGCGGGGCGCCCTGGCCCTGCGGACGCGGGGCACCCGGACGGGCACCCTGGCGCTCGCCGCCCTGACGCTCGCCCTGACCGCCGGAGGCGGCGGGACGGGCGGCCGGACGCGGGCCGGGGGTGGCACCCGCGGGACGCGGGGCCTGCTGCGGCGCGGGGGCCTGAGCCGCCGGAGCCGAGAACTCGGCCGCGGGGACCGGAGCCGGCTTGGCCGGCGCGGGCTTCGGGCCCGGACGCGGGCCGGGGGCCGGCGCCGCGGCGGCGGGGGTGCTGCTCTTGGGGGCCTCGGCGGCGGCCGGCTTGGGGGCCGGGGCGCCGGGCTTGGGGGCAGCGGGACGTGCCGCCTGCGCCGGGGAGGGCGCGGCGGGCTTTGCGGGCGCCGCCTTGCGGGGCGCGCTCGGCTTGGCAGCGGACTTGCCGGCGTTGCCACCGGGCCCCTGCAAAGCGTCGGTCAGCTTGCGTACAACCGGCGCCTCGATCGTCGAGGACGCCGAACGGACGAATTCACCGAGTTCTTGGAGCTTGGCCATGACGACCTTGCTCTCAACCCCGAACTCCTTGGCGAGTTCGTATACCCGGACCTTAGCCACTTCGCTCCTTTTAGGTCCGGGTTACCGCCGGACCGTCGCTACTTCATGGGCGTACTCATCGCGTACTCATCGAGTGCTCATCGCAATCTCGACCTACTTCCAACTCGCGAGGTACCTGACCGCACGGGGTTCCGTGCCGTACTTCTTCTTACTGTGCTGCCTGCTCGACGTGCTGACGCACCGCCTCGCTGTCGAGCTGCTCCTTGACCTTGAAGGCCCGGGAGAGCGCCCGGCGGCGGACCGCCAGGTCGAGACAGACCGAGGCCGGGTGCAGATAAGCACCCCGGCCGGGCAGCGTACCGCGAGGATCGGGGGCGCAGGCGCCCTCGATCACCACGATCCGCAGCAGATCGCTCTTGGCCGCTCGCTCCCGGCATCCCACGCAGGTTCGCTCAGGGCATGCGCGGGCATGCGTCCGGCCAGACACGTTTAAGTCTACCTCCCCGTACCGACCTCACCCCTTTGGGGCAAAAATCGAACGGCCGTTGTCCTAAAAGATCGCCACGACGGGAACAGCGGAAGGGCCCGGGTTTGTTCCCGGACCCCTTCGCCGTCGGGTCAGTCCTGGTCGGCGGGCTGCTCGGTGTCCGGCCGGATGTCGATGCGCCAGCCGGTGAGGCGGGCGGCGAGCCGGGCGTTCTGGCCCTCCTTGCCGATGGCGAGGGAGAGCTGGTAGTCCGGCACGGTCACCCGTGCGGAGCGGGCCGCGAGGTCCACGACCTCCACCCGGGACACCCGCGCGGGGGACAGCGCGTTGGCCACCATCTCCGCCGGGTCGTCCGACCAGTCCACGATGTCGATCTTCTCGCCGTGCAGCTCGGCCATGACGTTGCGCACCCGGCCGCCCATCGGGCCGATGCAGGCGCCCTTGGCGTTCAGGCCGCTGCGGGTCGAGCGGACCGCGATCTTGGTGCGGTGGCCGGCCTCACGGGCGATGGCGGAGATCTCCACCGAGCCGTCCGCGATCTCCGGCACCTCCAGGGCGAAGAGCTTCTTCACCAGATTGGGGTGGGTGCGCGAGAGGGTCACCGAGGGACCGCGCACGCCCTTCGCCACCCGTACGACGTACGTACGAAGGCGCAGGCCGTGCGTGTACTCCTCGCCCGGGACCTGCTCCTGCACCGGCAGGATGGCCTCCAGCTTGCCGATGTCGACCAGGACGTTCTTGGGGTCCTTGCCCTGCTGGACGACACCGGTGATCACATCGCCCTCGCGCCCGGCGAACTCGCCGAAGGTGAGGTCGTCCTCGGCGTCGCGCAGCCGCTGCAGGATGACCTGCTTGGCCGTGGTCGCCGCGATCCGGCCGAAGCCGTTCGGGGTGTCGTCGAACTCCTTGGCCTCCTGGCCCTCTTCCAGGTCGGCCGGGTCTTCCTTCGCCCACACGGTCACATGGCCGTTCTCACGGTCCAGCACCACACGCGCGCGGCGGAAGCTGCCCTCGGTGCGGTGGTAGGCGATGAGGAGGGCCGACTCGATGGCCTCGACCAGCAGGTCGAAGGAGATCTCCTTCTCCCGTACCAAACCCCGCAGGGCACTCATGTCGATGTCCATGGCTACGCCTCCTCTTCCTTCTTGTCCTTGCGGTTGAACTCGATTTCGACGCGCGCCCTGGCGATCTCGGCGAAGGCGACGCGGCGGGCGGTGGCCTTGCGGCCCTTCACGCCCGGCACCTCCAGGTCCAGGCCCTCCTCGTCGACGCCGAGGATGCGCGCGACGAGCTCGCCGCCCTCGGTCAGCGTCAGCCGGGCGAGCCGCCCGGTGGCGCGCGCGTAGTGGCGCGGCTCGGAGAGGGGGCGCTCGGCGCCCGGGGAGGTGACTTCGAGGACGTACTCCTCGTCCCCCATGACGTCGCTCTCGTCGAGCGCGTCGGAGACGGCGCGGCTGAGCTCGGCGCAGGTGTCCAGCTCCACGCCCTCGTCGGAGTCGACGACGATCCGCAGCATCCGGCGGCGGCCGGCCCGGGACACCTCGATCTCCTCGAGGTCGAGATCCTTCGCGCTGACGAGCGGTTCCAGCAGTCCGCGCAGCCTCTCGCTCTGGGTCGTGCTCATCCGGGTGACTCCTCGGCCGCGTGTGCTGTTGTGGGATCGTCGCGTACGGCATGCCCGTGCCGTCAGATCAAAGGGTATCCGGTCCGGAGGGGTGTTGCCGTCCACCGGGAGCACCGCGCGGGTACGCTCGCCTGCGGTGATCACTTGGCGGCCCCCGGGCCCACGGCCCGCAGGGGAGACAGACGTGCCGGTGACCGACGCCCCGACGGCGGGCACCCCGCGCAGAACCGCGCTCGCGGCCACCGGCGCCGCCGCGACCGCCCTGCTCACGGGCTGCTCGCGGTCGTCCGGGCCCGGCGCCGCCGACCGGGCCGCCCGGTCGCGCGCCGAGGCGGCGGCCCGCGCGGAGGCCGCGCTGCGCCGCCGCTCCGCCGCGCTGAGTGCGGCACTGGGCGACCGGTACGAGGAGGTAGCGGTGCGCCATCCGGCGGTACGGGACGTGCTCGCGCCGCTGCGCGCGGAGGCCGCCCAGCACGCGGCGGCGCTGGCGGGCACCGCGCCCCGCACCCCCGCCGCCGCCCCGCCCTCCCCTTCCCCCGCGCCGGTCCCCGACGATCCGGGCCGGGCGCTCGGGGAGCTGGCCGCCGAGGCCCGCCGGGTCTCGGACGCGCACACCGCCGCCCTCGCGGACGCGCCCCCCGAGCTCGCCCGGCTCCTGGCGTCCGTCGCGGCGGCGGGCGCGGTCCACGCCTATCTGCTCACCCGGCGGGAGGGCGGCGCGCGATGACTGCGGTGGAGGCGGCGCAGGCCGCGCTGGCCGCGGAACACGCGGCGGTCTACGGGTACGGGGTGGTCGGCGGCCGGGTCGAGGCGGCCCGTACGGCCGAGGCGCGCGAGGCGTACGCGGCCCACCGCGCCCGGCGCGACGCGCTCGCCCGGACCGTGCGCGACCTGGGCGCGGCCCCGGTGGCCTCGGCGCCCGCGTACGCGCTGCCGTTCCCGGTGCCGGACGCGGCGGCGGCCCTGCGGCTGGCGGCCGAACTGGAGGACCGGGTGGCGGGCGTCTACTCCGACCTGGTGCGGGCGGCCACCGGTCCGCTGCGCCGGGAGGCGGCGTCCGCGCTGCGGGAGGCGGCGGTGCGGGCGGGGCGGTGGCGGGGCGGCAGCGTAGCCTTTCCGGGGCTCGCCGAACGTCCGGGCCCCACTGTTGGCTGACCAAGGGACGACGCACGCATGGCTTTCGAAGCGCCTGAGCGGCTGGTACGCGCGCTCGGCGAGACGTACGGGGACGACGTCGCGGCGGGCTGGCTCGGGCGGCTGCCCGGCCTCGCCGACGCGGCGGTCGCGGAACGCGGGCTCGCGGTCGACCGGGTGCAGGCGCCCGGTGGCCGCAGCAGCCTCGTCCTCCTCGTACGGCGCCAGGACGGCACCGCGGCGGCGCTGAAGCTGGCCCCCGCCGAGGCACGGCCGGAGCTGGAGCGGGCGGCGCTGCGGCACTGGGGCGGCTGGGGCGCGGCGCAGCTCCTGGAACCGGACGCGGAGACCGGGGAGGGCCTCCTTTTGGAGCGCCTCCACTCCGAGGTCTCCCTGCGGTCGCTCCCCGAGGCGAAGGCGCTGCTGGAGGCGGCGGGGACACTGCGGCGGCTGTGGGTGGAACCGCCGGCCGGGCACGGCTTCGAGACGGTCGGGGAGCGGACGGACCGTCAGGCCGCCGCGATGGACGGGGCGTTGGCGGACGGGACGGCCGCTCTCACGCGGGCGGCGCTGGCGGCCCGCGCCGAGCTGCTGGCGGCGCCGCCCGAGGCGCTGCTCCTGCACGGCAACTTCCGCCAGAGCAAGGTGCTTTCGGGCGAGCGGACGCCGTGGCTGACGGTGGGGCCGGAGCCGGTGGTGGGCGAACGGGCCTACGACCTGGCCCGGTTGGTCCGCGACCGCGTCGAGGACCTGATCGCCGCACCCAGCGGGGCCTCGCAGGCCCGGCGCCGGGTGAACAAGCTGGCCGACGCGCTGGACGTGGACCGGGAGCGGCTGCACGGCTGGACCCTGTTCCGCGCGGTCGAGTCCGGCCTCCGCGCCCGCACGGCGGGCCGCACCCAGGAGGCCGAACTGCTGCTGGAGTTCGCGGGCTGGCTGTAAACCCGGCCCAGGGACCACCCGTGGGCCGGTGGGGGCTGGCCGCGCGGTTCCCCGCGCCCCTGAAGATGCCGCTGCGCGGCCATCCCCTGGACGCCCCGGGGGACGCTTCCAAGGGGCGCGAGGAACGGCACGAGAAGCGACCACAGCCCGCAGACAAACGAGGGCCCCCAAGGGGCGCGAGGAACGGCGCGAGAAGCGACCACAGCCCGCAGACAAACGACGGCCCCCCAAGGGGCGCGGGGAACTGCGCGACCAGCCCCGCACCGGCCCGCAGACGAACAGCACCCCTTCGCCAGCCCCGCACCGGCCCGCAGACGAACAGCACCCCTTCGCCAGCCCCGCACCGGCCCGCGGGCGAACCCGGGGGGACGGGGCCGGGGTGCGGGGCCGGGGCCCCGCGTCCGGGGTCAGCCCCGCAGGCGGGACACCGCCTCCTCCAGCGCGAGTTCCTCCCGCTCCCCCGTACGCCGCTCCTTCAGCTCGACCACACCCTCACCGGCCCGCCGCCCGACCACCAGAATCTTCGGCACGCCCAGCAGCTCCGCGTCCGTGAACTTGACCCCGGGCGACACCCCGGCCCGGTCGTCGACCAGCACCCGCAGCCCCGCCTCGGCGAGACGCGCGGCCACGTCGAGCGCCACCTCCGTCTGGAGCGCCTTGCCCGCCGCCACCACGTGGACGTCCGCCGGTGCGACCTCGGCGGGCCAGCACAGCCCCTGCCCGTCGGCGGTCTGCTCGGCGAGCGCGGCGACGGCCCGCGAGATGCCGATCCCGTACGAGCCCATGGTGACCCGCACCGGCTTGCCCTGCTGGCCCAGCACGTCGAGCTGGAAGGTGTCCGCGTACTTCCGCCCCAGCTGGAAGATGTGCCCGATCTCGATCGCCCGGTCGAGCTTGAGGCCCGCGCCGCACGCGGGGCACGGGTCGCCCTCCTCGACGACGACCACGTCGAGGTGGTCGTCGACCTCGAAGTCCCGGCCGCAGACGACGTTGCGCGCGTGCGTGTCGGCCTTGTTGGCGCCGGTCACCCACGCGGTCCCGGGCGCCACCCGGGGGTCGGCGATGTAGCGGACCTCGTCCAGGCCCTGCGGGCCGACGTAACCCCGTACGAGGTCGGGCCGGTCGGCGAAGTCCTCGGCCGTCACCAGCTCGACCACGGCGGGCGCCAGGTGCTCGCCCAGCTTGCCGAGGTCCACCTCGCGGTCGCCCGGCACGCCGACCGCCACGATCTCGCCGTCCACCTTGACCAGCAGGTTCTTCAGGGTGGCGGAGGCGGGCACGCCGAGCAGGGCGGCCAGCGACTCGATCGTGGGGGTGTCCGGGGTGTCCAGCTCCTCCACCGGGCCGGTCCCGGCCGCGTCGACGGCGGTGGCCGCGAAGGTCACGGCCTCGGTGTTCGCCGCGTACTCGCACGACGGGCAGTCCACGAAGGTGTCCTCGCCCGCGGCGGCCGGGGCCAGGAACTCCTCGGAGGCCGAGCCGCCCATCGCCCCGGAGACCGCCGAGACGATCCGGTAGTCGAGGCCCAGCCGCGCGAAGATCTTGCGGTACGCCTCGCGGTGCAGCGCGTAGGACTCGGCCAGGCCCTCGTCGGTGGTGTCGAAGGAGTACGAGTCCTTCATCTGGAACTCGCGCCCGCGCAGCACGCCCGAGCGGGGCCGGGCCTCGTCGCGGTACTTGGTCTGGATCTGGTAGAGCATCACCGGCAGGTCCTTGTAGGACGTGCACTGGTCCTTGACGGTCTGGGTGAAGATCTCCTCGTGGGTGGGCCCGAGGAGGTAGTCCGCGCCCTTGCGGTCCTTGAGGCGGAACAGCAGGTCGCCGTACTCGTCCCAGCGCCCGCTCGCCTCGTACGCCTCCTTGGGCAGCAGCGCGGGCAGCAGCACCTCCTGGGCGCCGATGGCGTCCATCTCCTCGCGGACGATGTTCGAGATGTTGTCCAGGACCTTCTTGCCGAGCGGCAGCCAGGTCCAGATGCCGGCCGCGTTGCGCCGCACGTATCCGGCGCGCACCAGCAGCTTGTGGCTGAGCGTCTCCGCGTCCGCCGGGTCGTCGCGCAGTGTCTTGACCATCAGACGGGACATGCGCTGGACCTGGGCGGCTGCCATGGGTTCTCTCCTGTTGCGTACACGGGTGGTGTCAGGAGGTTATCCGCGCCCGGCGTGCGCACGGTAATCGGTTTCGCGGCGCCGGTGCGGGCCGGGCGGCCGGTCAGCGCCGCAGCGGCAGGGGCGCCCCCATCACCGCGTACGGCCGCGGGGCGCTCGGGAAGTGCACCTGCTCGGCGAGGTCCCCGTAGCCCAGCGCCCGGTAGAGCGCGCGCGCCGGGCTCTCGGTGTCGATGGCGGACAGGATCGACTTCGGTTCGGCCGCGCTGTCGGTGATCCGGGTGATGAGCTCGCGGCCCACGCCCCGGGCCTGGTGGGAGGGGTGGACGTGGAGTTCGGTGATCACGAACGAGTCGTCCAGCCAGGCGTCGGTGCCGTTGTGGCGCAGATACGGTTCGACGACCGTGGACCACCAGTGCGTACGGTCGTTGGGCATCCCGTAGACGAAGCCGACGAGGGTCCCGTCGGGAGTGGTGGCGCCCAGGGCGCGCGCGCCGCGGCAGCCGAGGTGGCGCAGCACGATGTGGCGGCGCACGCCGACCTCGTCCGCGCTGAGGCCGAAGGCGACGGCCTGCACGGCCAACGCCTCGTCGACGCGGGCGGCGAGGTCGAGCGGTCCGACCGTGACCTCGGGGGTCCGGGGACCGGCTCCAAAGGAAGGTGCCATGGTCCGCACCCTACTGTCAGATGCGCCGGGCGAGAGTGTCAGAAGAGGACGCTCATGAACGCCCCGGTCTCCCGGAAGCCGACCCGCTGGTAGCAGGCGCGGGCCGCGGTGTTGAAGTCGTTCACGTACAGGCTGACCACCGGGGACACATCGGCGAGCGCGTAGCGCAGCACGGCGGCCATGCCGCCCGCCGACAGGCCCTTGCCGCGGTGTTCGGGGGCGACCCAGACGCCCTGGATCTGGCAGGCGCGCGCGGTGGCGGCGCCGATCTCGGCCTTGAAGACGACCTTGCCGTCCTGGATGCGGGCGAAGGAGCGGCCGGAGCCCACGAGCTCGGCCACCCGGGCCTGGTAGAGGAGCCCGCCGTCGCCCGCCATCGGCGAGACGCCGACCTCCTCGGTGAACATGGCCACGCACGCGGGCATGATCACGTCCATCTCGTCCTTGCGGATCCGGCGTACGTAGGGGTCGGGCACGACGTCGTCGGGCATCCGCTCGGTGACCATCAGCGGCTGGTGGGAGCGGACCTCGCGGGCGGGGCCCCAGTGCGGTTCCAGCAGCTTCCAGAGCAGCCCGGTCGCCTCGGCGGGGCCGACGATGGAGGAGCAGCGGCGGCCGGTGCGGCGGGCCCGGTCGGCGAAGGAGCGGACCGCTTCGGGGGTGGCGCAGATCGGTACGAGGTTGGCGCCGGAGTAGCAGAGCGAGCGCAGCCGTCCGTCGGTGTACCAGCCCCACATCTCGCCGCCCAGGCGCCAGGGGTCGAGCCCGGCGACCTGCACGCGGGAGGCCACGAAGGCGTTGGCGACCGGATCGCTGTCCAGGACGGCGAGCGCCGCGCCGAGGTCACCGGGTTCGAGGACCCGGGTGGTGGTCTGCGTCAACACGTGGGGCCTCACCATACGGTCTGCTGATCTCCGCACTGTACCCGGCGGGGCGGCGGCGCGGCTTGCCCGGTGTTCGCCTGCGGGGCGCCCCGGCAGGGGCGCGGGGACCTGCGCGACCAGCCATCCACGGTCCGCAGACGAACGACACCCCTCGTTTCGGGAAGGGGCGGGGCGGGGCGGGGGATCAACCCGCCACGGACACCTGCGGCTCGCCGGAGGTGACGCCGTCCTTCTCCATCTGCTCGGCGATCTTCATCGCCTCCTCGATCAGCGTCTCCACGATCTTCGACTCGGGCACTGTCTTGATGACCTCGCCCTTCACGAAGATCTGCCCCTTGCCGTTCCCCGACGCCACACCCAGATCGGCCTCACGCGCCTCACCCGGACCATTCACCACACACCCCATCACCGCGACCCGCAAAGGCACCTCCATACCCTCCAGACCCGCCGTGACCTCCTCCGCCAGCTTGTACACATCCACCTGCGCACGCCCGCACGACGGACACGACACGATCTCCAGACGCCGCTGCCGCAGATTCAACGACTCCAGGATCTGGATCCCCACCTTGATCTCCTCCGCCGGCGGCGCCGACAGGGAAACCCGGATCGTGTCACCGATCCCCTGACTCAGCAGCGCCCCGAACGCCACCGCCGACTTGACCGTCCCCTGAAACGCCGGACCCGCCTCCGTCACCCCCAGATGCAACGGATAGTCACACCGCGCCGCCAGCTGACGGTACGCCTCGACCATCACCACCGGATCGTTGTGCTTCACCGAGATCTTGATGTCCCGGAAACCATGCTCCTCGAACAGCGACGCCTCCCACAGCGCCGACTCCACCAGCGCCTCCGGCGTCGCCCTCCCGTACTTCCTCAGCAGCCGCGCATCCAGCGAACCCGCGTTCACCCCGATACGGATCGGAGTCCCCGCGTCCTTCGCCGCCCGCGCGATCTCCTTCACCTTGTCGTCGAACTGCTTGATGTTCCCCGGATTCACCCGCACCGCCGCACACCCGGCATCAATCGCCGCGAACACATACTTCGGCTGGAAATGAATATCCGCGATCACCGGAATCTGCGACTTCTTCGCAATCGTCGCCAACGCATCCGCATCATCCTGCGTCGGACACGCCACCCGCACGATCTGACAACCCGACGCCGTCAACTCCGCGATCTGCTGCAACGTCGCACCAATGTCCGACGTACGCGTCGTCGTCATCGACTGCACCGAAACGGGGGCGTCACCGCCGACCGCTACGGACCCGACCTGGATCTGCCGGCTCTTGCGACGTTCGGCCAGCCGGGTCGGTACGGACGGCATTCCCAGTGAAATCGCAGTCATCTGCTGTGCAACCCCAAGGTGTGGATCAAGGTCCCGAGATCGGCGGGCTCCAGCCTTCGAGGTTACGTCACCGCGAGGGGCCCGGGCACACCGCGCCCCGAGAGTTCATTCGAAGGGGCGGCCCGGACGCTCCATGCGCCCGGGCCGCCCCACACTCACGTACGACCGCTAGGAGATCTTGACCGGGTTCACCACGTCCGCGACCAGCACGAGCAGGGTGAAGCAGATGAAGATCCCGGCGACCACATAGGCGACCGGCATCAGCTTCGCCACGTCGAAGGGACCCGGGTCGGGGCGCTTGAAGACCCGGGCGACCGCGCGTCGCAGCGACTCCCACAGCGCGCCCGCGATGTGCCCGCCGTCCAGCGGCAGCAGCGGGAGCATGTTGAAGAGGAACAGGGAGAGGTTGAAGCCCGCGACCAGGAACAGCATCATCGCGATCTGGTTCTCCGGCGGGATGTCCAGGGTGAACACCTCGCCGCCGACCCGGGCCGCGCCGACGACGCCCATCGGGGAGTCGGCCTTGCGCTCCTCGCCGTTGAAGGCCGCGTTCCACAGGTCGGGGACCTTGGAGGGGATCGCGACCAGCGACTTCACGCCCGAGCGCATCATGTCGCCCATGCGGTCCACGGACTGGCCGAAGGACTGCTGGACGATGCCGGTGGCGGGGCTGAAGCCGAGGAAGCCTGCCGAGGTGGTGCCGGAGGTGTAGTTCCCGGACCCGTCGATCTTCGCGACGTCGTTCTTGATCAGGTTCGCGTGCAGGTCGACCGGCCTGCCGTCGCGCTCGACGGTGATGGTGGCCGGGCCGATGGTGTCGCGGATGTGCTTCTGCAGCGCCGACCAGTCGCCGACCTTGTCGCCGTTGAACGCGACGATCTTGTCACCGGCCTTCAGCCCGGCCTGCTTGGCGGGGGCGACCGGGTCCGACGCCCTGCAGCTGTCGCGCTGCTCCTTCTGCGAGATCACGCAGTCGGACACCTTGCCCACCTGGGTGGTCTGGGTGTTCACGCCGAACGTCATCATCACGCCGAAGAAGATCGCCACGGCGAGGATCAGGTTCATGAACGGCCCGGCGAACATCACGATCACGCGCTTCCACGGCTTGCGCGTGTAGAAGAGCCGCGTCTCGTCGCCCGGCTGGAGCTCCTCGAAGGCCGCCGAGCGGGCGTCCTCGATCATCCCGCGCCAGGGCGAGGTGGACCGCGCGGTGATCCGGCCGTCCTCCCCGGGCGGGAACATGCCGATCATGCGGATGTATCCGCCGAGCGGGACGGCCTTGATGCCGTACTCGGTGTCGCCCTTCTTCCGCGACCAGATGGTCGGGCCGAAGCCCACCATGTACTGGGGCACCCGGATGCCGAACATCTTGGCGGTGGAGAGGTGGCCCAGCTCGTGCCACGCGATCGAGACGAGCAGGCCGATCACGAAGACGACTATGCCGAGGACCGTCATCAAAATCGTCATGCGCGCGCCTCCGCTGTCGCCTTCACCGCGAGTTCACGGGCCCGGGCCCGTGCCCAGGTCTCCGCTTCCAGGACGTCCGAGACCGTGAGGGAGGTTCCCTCGGCGGGGGTGCCGTGCTCGGCGACGACCTCTGTGACCGTATCCATGATTCCGTTGAAGGGCAGCCGTCCCGCCAGGAACGCGTCCACGCACTCCTCGTTCGCGGCATTGAACACCGCCGGAGCCGTGTACCCCAGCTCCCCCACGTGCCGGGCGAGTCCCACCGACGGGAACGCCTCGGTGTCCAGCGGGAAGAACTCCCAGCTCGACGCCTTGGTCCAGTCGAAGGCCGGGGCCGCGTCCGGCACCCGCTCGGGCCAGCCGATGCCGATGGCGATCGGGCCGCGCATGTCGGGCGGGGTGGCCTGGGCGAGGGTGGAGCCGTCGGTGAACTCGACCATGGAGTGCACGTACGACTGGGGGTGCACGACGACCTCGATGCGGTCGAAGGGGATGTCGTAGAGCAGGTGCGCCTCGATGACTTCGAGGCCCTTGTTGACCAGCGTCGCCGAGTTCACCGTGATGACCGGGCCCATCGCCCAGGTCGGGTGGGCGAGGGCGTCCTCGCGGGTGACGTCGGCCAGCTCCGCGCGCGTACGGCCGCGGAAGGGGCCGCCGGAGGCGGTGACCACCAGCTTGCGGACGTCGGCGCGGGTGCCGGCGGCGAGCGCCTGGAAGAGGGCGGCGTGCTCGGAGTCGACCGGGATGATCTGGCCGGGCGCGGCCAGCGCCTTCACCAGGGGGCCGCCGACGATCAGCGACTCCTTGTTGGCGAGCGCCAGCGTGCGGCCCGCCGAGAGGGCGGCCAGCGTGGGCGCCAGGCCGATGGAGCCGGTGATGCCGTTGAGCACGGTGTGGCACGCGGAGGCGGCGAGCTCGGTGGCCGCGTCGGGGCCGGCGAGGATCTCGGGCAGCGGCTCGGCGCCGTACTGCGCGGTCAGCGCCTCGCGCAGCGCGGGCACCGCGTCCGGCCGGGCGACCGCGACCGTGCGGACCCGCAGCCGTCGCGCCTGCTCGGCCAGGAGCCCGACCCGTCCGCCGGACGCGGCGAGCGCGGTGACGCGGAAGCGGTCGGGGTTGCGCAGCACCAGGTCGATGGCCTGGGTGCCGATGGACCCGGTGGCGCCGAGGACGACGATGTCCCGGCGGCCTTCGGCGGGATCGAAGGCGAGGTGCGGGTCGGCGAGGGGGGCTGGGCTGTCGCTCATCCCCCCATTGTTGCCTCATCGGCTGTGTGCCGGGACAGCACTCCCCGCCCCCGCGTCCGCGCGGCGGCCCCGGGGGCCCGGCGGGACACCGGGGGTCCGGGGCCCGCGGTGTCCCAACTGCCGGGCGGATTCAGCGGATCGGGCGGTGGACGTTCTCGCCCTTGGCCGGTCCCGGGGTGGCGTCCGCGATCCACGGGCCCTCGCCCGAGGGGTCGACGACGCCCTCTTCCAGCCAGGTGTAGGCGCCCGCGAGGACCCCGGTGACGACCTTGCGGTCCAGGTCGTCGGTGTTGGCCCAGAGCCGGTCGAAGAGTTCGTCGACCCGGATCCTGGCCTGCCGGCAGAAGACGTCGGCCAGCTGGTACGCCTCCTTGCCGTGCTCTCCGCCGGTGCTCAGCAGCTCCGCCCGTACGCAGGCGGCGCTCATCGCGAAGAGTTCGGCGCCGATGTCCACGATCCGGCCGAGGAAGCCCTGCTTGGTCTCCATCCGGCCCTGCCAGCGGGACATGGCGTAGAAGGTGGAGCGGGCCAGCTTGCGGGCGGACCGCTCCACGTACCGGATGTGCTGGGCCAGTTCGCCGAACTCGCTGTAGGAGTTGGGGAGTTGGCCCGGCCCGGAGAGCAGTCTGGGCAGCCAGCGGGCGTAGAAGGCGGCGGCGCCGGCGCCCGCCCTGGCCTTGTCGGGGAGCTTCTTGTCGGGGTCGATCAGATCGCCCGCCACCGACAGGTGCGCGTCGACGGCCTCGCGGGCGATCAGCAGGTGCATGATCTCGGTGGAGCCCTCGAAGATCCGGTTGATGCGCAGGTCGCGCAGCATCTGCTCGGCGGGTACGGCCCGCTCGCCGCGGGCGGCCAGCGAGTCGGCGGTCTCGAAGCCGCGTCCGCCGCGGATCTGGACCAGCTCGTCGGCCATCAGCCAGGCCATTTCGGAGCCGTAGAGCTTGGCCAGCGCCGCCTCGATGCGGATGTCGTTGCGGTCCTCGTCGGCCATCTGCGAGGACAGGTCGAGGACCGCCTCCAGGGCGAAGGTGGTGGCCGCGATGAAGGAGATCTTGGAGCCCACGGCCTCGTGCTGGGCGATCGGCTTGCCCCACTGCTCGCGCGCCGCCGACCACTCGCGGGCGATCTTCAGACACCACTTGCCCGCGCCGACGCACATCGCGGGCAGCGAGAGGCGGCCGGTGTTCAGCGTGGTCAGGGCGATCTTCAGCCCGGCGCCCTCGGGGCCGATCCGGTGCGCGGCGGGCACCCGCACCCGGTGGAAGCGGGTCACGCCGTTCTCCAGGCCGCGCAGGCCCATGAAGGCGTTGCGGTTCTCCACGGTGACGCCCGGCGAGTCGGCCTCCACCACGAACGCCGTGATGCCGCCCTTGTGCCCCTCGGACTTCGGCACCCGGGCCATCACGACCAGCAGGTCCGCGACGACGCCGTTGGTGGTCCACAGCTTCACGCCGTCCAGCACATAGGCGTCGTCGCCGTCCGGGACCGCCGAGGTGGCGAGGCGGGCCGGGTCGGAGCCCACGTCCGGCTCGGTGAGCAGGAAGGCGGAGATGTCGGTGCGGGCACAGCGCGGCAGGAAGGCGTCCCGCTGCTCCTGGGTGCCGAAGAGCTTCAGCGGCTGGGGCACGCCGATCGACTGGTGGGCCGAGAGCAGCGCGCCGATCGCGGGGCTGGCGGAACCGGCCAGGGCCAGCGCCTTGTTGTAGTACACCTGGGTGAGGCCGAGCCCGCCGTACTTGGTGTCGATCTTCATCCCGAGCGCGCCGAGCTCCTTGAGCCCGTTGATCACCTCGTCGGGGATCCTCGACTCGCGCTCGATGAGGGCGCCGTCGATCTTCGTCTCGCAGAAGTCCCGCAGCTTGGCGAGGAACGCCTCGCCGCGCTCCACGTCGTCGTGGGCGGGCAGCGGGTGCGGGTGGATGAGGTCGAGCCGGAAGCGGCCGAGGAAGAGTTCCTTCGCGAAGCTCGGTTTGCGCCAGTCCTGCTCGCGCGCGGCTTCGGCGACCCGGCGCGCTTCGCGCTCGGAGACCTTCGGTGTGCCGTGTGGTGCGGTCATGAGGGGTTCTCCTCGCCGCGACGTGTGCGGGGCGCGCACGCACCCCGTTACCGGACAGTGCTACTCGTCCGTATGTACCCGATTCCGGGCGGGCCAGCCACCCCTCCCACACGAAACGGCCGGACCCCGTCCCCGGGCTCCGGCCGTCCTGTGCGTACGTCCTAGAGGGCGAGGCCGGTCAGGACCAGCACGCGCTCGTAGGTGTAGTCGTCCATCGCGTAGCGCACGCCCTCGCGGCCGACGCCGGACGCCTTGGCGCCGCCGTACGGCATCTGGTCGGCGCGGTACGAGGGGACGTCGCCGACGATCACGCCGCCGACCTCCAGGGCGCGGTGGGCGCGGAACGCGGTCTGCAGGTCGTGCGTGAAGACGCCCGCCTGGAGGCCGTACTTGGAGGAGTTGACGGCCGCGAACGCCTCGGCCTCGCCGGACACCTTCTGCACGGTGAGGACCGGCCCGAAGACCTCCTCGCGGGCCAGCGTGGTGTCGGCCGGGACCTCGGTGAGGACGGTCGGCGCGTAGGCGGCGCCGTCGCGCTTGCCGCCCGCGAGCAGCTCGGCGCCGGCCGCGACGGCCTCGTCGACCCAGGACTCCACGCGCTTGGCGGCGTCCTCGCTGACCAGCGGGCCGACGTCGGTGGAGGCGTCCGACGGGTCGCCGGTGACCTGCGCGCCGACCGCCGCGACGATCTTCGGCAGCAGCCGGTCGTAGACGGCGGCGTCGGCGATCACGCGCTGCACGGAGATGCAGGACTGGCCGCCCTGGTAGTTGGAGAAGGTGGCGATGCGGGTCGCCGCCCAGTCCAGGTCCTCCTCGGAGGCGAAGTCGGCGAGGACGACGGCCGCGCCGTTGCCGCCGAGCTCCAGGGTGCAGTGCTTGCGCGGCACCGAGTCCATGATCGCGTAGCCGACCTTGTCGGAGCCGGTGAAGGAGATGACCGGCAGGCGGTCGTCCTGCACCAGGGCCGGCATCTTCTCGTTGGCGACCGGCAGGATGCTCCAGGAGCCCGCGGGCAGCTCGGTCTCGGCCAGCAGCTCGCCCAGGACGAGACCCGAGAGCGGGGTGGCCGGGGCGGGCTTGAGGATGATCGGCGCGCCCACCGCGATGGCCGGGGCGACCTTGTGGGCGCACAGGTTCAGCGGGAAGTTGAACGGCGCGATGCCGAGGACGACGCCCTTGGGGAAGCGGCGGGTCAGGGCGAGCCGGCCCACGCCGCCGCCGTCGGTGTCCAGGCGCTGGGCCTCGCCGCCGTTGAACCGCCGGGCCTCCTCGGCCGCGAAGCGGAAGACGGAGACGGCACGGCCGACCTCGCCGCGGGCCCACTTGATGGGCTTGCCGTTCTCGGCGGAGATGAGCTGGGCGATCTCCTCGGTGCGCTCGGTGAGGCGCTTGGAGACGTGGTCCAGGGCGGCGGCGCGTACGTGCGCGGGGGTCGCGGCGAACTCCTCGACCACGGCGTGCGCGGCGGCGACGGCCTCCTCGACCTGGTCCTCGGTCGGGACGCTCACCTTGCCGACCAGCCGGCCGTCCCAGGGGGAGGTGACGTCGAAGCTGTCCGCACCGGTGGCCTGGCGGCCGGCGAGCCAGAAGGCGTGGGTGGAAGTCATGTCGAATCCCGGCCCTTCCGAGGTAGATGGGTCTTGCTTGTCCTTCCCACCGTAGGCCGGGGCGGGGCCGCAGGGGTTTGTCCGGGGTGGAGTGGTGGGCCGCCCGGGCGCACCCTTTTGGCGGGCGGGTCCCTGGCGGGTCGGGGGCGCGGGCGTCCCACCGCGGGCCGCGGCCGGACGGCGCCCCGCGGAGAGTCACGGGAAGGGGTGGGGCGGGGCGGGGATCACGCCTCCGGCGTCCCCGTCGCCTTCAGCGCCAGCCACAGCTCCATCCGGACGTCCGGGTCGTCCAGGGAGCGGCCCAGGATCTCCTCCACCCGGCGCATCCGGTAGCGCAGGGTGTGCCGGTGGACGCCCAGGTCCGCCGCCGCCGCGTCCCACTGGCCGTGGCGCGAGAGCCACGCCCGCAGCGAGGCCACCAGATCGCCCCGCCCGGTCGCGTCGTGCTCGTACAGCGCCCGCAGCATCCCGTCCGCGAACGCCCGTACCGCGTCGTCGGCGAGCAGCGGCACCAGCGAGCCCGCCACCAGCTCCTCGTGCTCCACCAGGGGGCGCCCGCGCCGCCGGGCCACCGAGAGCGCCTGTTCCGCCTGGCGGTAGGCCGCCGCCGCGGCGATCGGCCCGGCCGGGGCCGAGAGGCCGGTCACCAGCTCGCCGCCCTCCTCCGGCTCGAAGGCGGCGCAGGCGGCCACCGCCTCGCCGCCGTCGGCCGCCAGCACCACGAGCCGCCCGGCCTCCGGCACCACCAGGACCGCCTCCCCGGCGCGGGCCGCCGCGGTCTCCATCGCCTCGGCGAGGACGCCGGGGTCGGCGGACTCCCCCACGGGTTCGGCGATGACCAGCCGGAACGGGGCGTCCAGCAGCCCGCCGTACAGATCGCCGGCGACGGCGCGGGCGTGGTCCTGCTGCCCGGAGAGCAGCATCCGCAGCACGGCCGCGCCCAGCCGCTGCTCGGCCTGCTGGAGGGCGCGCGAGCGTTCGGTGGTCAGGGTGAGGAGCGCGACCGCCGAGTGCACCGCGTACCGCTCGGCCGTGCCCAGCGGCGCGCCCGTGCCGACCGCGAGCGCCCCGCGCGCCCGGCGCCCGGTGCCGAGCGACTGGAGCTCGACCCGGTCGTCGGAGCTGTCCTCGCGCCCGCCCACCACGGCGCTGGCCGGGGCGGGCCGGTCGCGCAGCCGGGCCACGTCGGCGGTGAGCCGGGCGGCGCGCTTCCCCGCCCACTCGGGCCGCACCGCGACGACCGCGCCCGCCGTGTCGTACAGCGCGGCCCAGCCGTCCACATGGGCGGCGAGCCGGGCCAGCAGTTCGCCCGGGCCCTCGGCGAGGGCCGCCCGGGTGAGCTCGCGCTGGGCCTCGAACCCGGCCGTCACCGCCCGGTACTGGTCGGCCGCGATGGCCGCCGAGACGGCCTTGGAGATCGCCAGGAACGGGGTGCGGCGCGGCACTTCCAGGAGCGGGAAGCCCTCCGCGCGGGCCGCCTCCAGCAGCGCGTCCGGCACGGTGTCGTAGTTGACGCCGACCCCGAAGCCGAGCCCGACGACCCCGGCGCCGATGAGCCTGCGCACATAGCGGCGCATGGTCGCGGGGTCCCCGGCGTCCAGCGTCATCGCGGTGGTCAGCAGGAGCTCGCCGCCCTCCAGGTACGGGACGGGGTCGGCGAGCTCGCTCACGTGCGCCCAGCGCACCGGCGTGGCCAGCCGCTCCCCGCCCGCGCGCACGGTGAGCTTGAGCGCCGAGTGCTGGACGAGGGAGGCGAGGGTGGGCGGCATGGGGACCTTCGACGACCTTCGGGGGGAGCTGCGGAGTGCGCCGTCCCGTATGAAGGGCGCACCCCGATTCTGCCAGAACGGCGGGGTCGCGGGGCGCCCGCGACCCCGCCTCAGCCGCGCAGGTCCACCAGGAGCGGCGGGGCGTGCTGCCCCGCGGTGTCGGAGAGCGAGAGGACGGCGTGTCCGGCGGGCAGCTGGTGGGCGAGCTGGGACGCGGACCAGCGCTCCCGCTCGACCTCGCGGACGGTGACCGCGTCCCGGGTGACCGGCTTGCCCGTGGCGAGCTTGCGCAGGGCGTGCAGGGCCCGGGTGACCGGCTGGTCGGCGAAGACCGCGTGCTTGGCGACCTCGGTGGTCTCGATCCACTCGGTGCCCCACAGCTGGGAGAGCAGCCGGCCGTCCCAGGTGGTGATCCCGCTGAACGCCATGTGGCAGCCGACCGCGCCGAGGAGGGAGGTGTGCAGCCGTTCG
The DNA here is from genome assembly GCF_041080675.1 of Streptomyces sp. cg36. Lineage (NCBI taxonomy): Bacteria > Bacillati > Actinomycetota > Actinomycetes > Kitasatosporales > Streptomycetaceae > Streptomyces > Streptomyces cyclosori. Next base: position 2,226,751 of record NZ_CP163520.1, read on the forward strand.
GGCACCTCGCCCAGGCCCCGCAGGGCGAGCACCACGCCCGCGTTGGCCTGCCGCAGCCGCTGTACGCCCCGCACCGAACCGGCGGTGACGGCCTGGCCCGCGTCGTCCAGGACGAGACAGGCGAAGAGCGAGCGGTCCCGGCGGGCGAGGGCGCTGGTGGTGAACTGGGCCAGCAGCAGCCGGTTCAGCAGCCGGGCCGCCTCCGGGTGGGCCCGCTCGGGCAGGTCGACCCGGACCCGCACCGGGTGTTCCAGGGCGCGCAGCGTGAACGGGCGGCCGTGCCCGGTGGTGTCGAAGAACGCGGCGAAGGCGGGCCGGTCCAGACAGGCGAGCCGGTCGGCGAGGAGCAGCCCGGGATCGCCCGGGACGTCGGCCTGGCGGGCCCGGGCGTCCAGCTCGCGGCTGAGGGCCGGGTGGGCCGCGCGGTCCAGGTCGGCGCGGAGGGTGGCCAGGGCGTCGCCGGAGCCGTCGAGCAGCTCGCGCAGCCGGGGCACCGCCGGGAAGGTGCCGTACGCCGCCCGGTACGGGCCCAGGAGCTGGGCCAGCGCGGTCGTGGCCCGCCGGACGTCGGCGTCGGGCAGGTCCCCGGCGCACGCCTCGGCGAGCAGGGCGGCGGCCTCGTCGGGGTCGTCGGTCCCGCCGTACAGGTCGAGGTCGTACTCGGAGAGCGGGTCGCCGGGCCGCACGATCACGTCGTACGCCTCGTCCGCGCCCAGCGGTGTGCCCGCCGCGCCCACCGCGACCACGGCGGCCTGTCCGGCGAGCGCCTGGAGGGCGAGCGACTCGACCACGGGCCGCACCAGATGGCGGGTCTTGCCCGCGCCGGGGGGGCCGAGCGCCAGCAGCGAGGTGCCGAGCGCCGCGGGGTCGACGGCCGCGCCCGCGCCCCGGCGTCCGGCCGGACCGTGCTCGCGCTCGACGAACCGGCCGAGCCGCACCTGGGCGGTGAGCAGGTCGTGGGTGGCGGCCCGGGCCGGCAGGTCGCGGTCGCCCGAGGGGTGCGCGCAGGCGCCCGCCCCCTCGCGCCGCACCGCGTCCGTGAACGCGGCGAGGCGGGCCGGGTCGGCGAGGACGGAGTCCCAGGCGCGCCGGATGCGGGCGCAGTCCACGTCGTTCATCCGGCCGCTCTCGGCGTCCAGGGCGAGCCGGTCGGCCGCCGCGTGCTGTCCGGCGGCGCGCAGCTCGGGCCAGTCCGCCGGGCTCTCGGCGCCGGGGGCGGGCCCGGCCGGGCGGGCGCCGGGGGTGCGCACGCCGCGCGCGCGCAGCAGGCCGAGCCAGTCGCCCGCCCGGCCGCACACCCACAGCACGGCGGCGACGGCCGTCAGGTGGTAGACGGTGGTCAGGGTGTCGGTGGCGTCCTTGGTGGCGACCGGGTCGTCGTGGAAGATCCACGAGTGCGGCACCAGGCCGAAGGCCAGCGAGTAGAACGGCAGCACGTCGTCGGCCTGCAGCAGCAGCCAGGCCAGGACCGCGGCGACGGCGGCGGTGCGCACCGCGCGGGCGGGCTGCGGGTGGTCGACGGCGTAGCGGCGGAAGACCTCGCGCCAGTTGCCGAAGTGGCCGAAGACGTAGATCACCGCGACGGCGACCAGGCTGTTGTAGACGGCCAGCGCGGTCAGGGCCGCCGGGGGCCTGCGGTGGATCCCCCACCAGTCGGACGGCGTGAACAGTTCGAGCGGGACCATCCGGTGCGGCACGTAGCCGTTGCGCCACAGCGACCAGACCAGGACCGCGCCGAGCAGCGCGATCAGGGCGCCGCTGAGCAGCTGCCGGTCGGGCACCCGGGGCGCGCCGTCCTCGGGGCGCGGCCGGTACCCGTACCGCCACAGGCCCGGCTCGGCCGCGGCGCGCGGGGTGCGCAGCCACTCGGCGAGCGCGGGGCGGGCGGCGGGGGGCCCGGCCGGGCGGGGCGGGAGCGCGGGCGGCTGCGCCGGGACGGGCGGTGGCCCGGCCGGGCGCGGCACCGGCCGTGCCTCGGTGCCCCGTGCGTCGTGCGTGCCTTCGGTGTCCATCGGCCCCTTGCCCCCTGACAGCCAGGTCCGTAACCAGTTCAGGCGTAAATCTAAGCGGAGTTGCCCGGTGCGGTGCGGTTCCCGCGCCCCTTTGGCGCGCGCGGCCGTGGCGCGGTGCCCGGCGGGGCGGGCACCCGCGGCAGCACGGAGGCCGGGCGCGGCCCGCCCCCCGTGTCCGCCCCCCTCGTCCATACCCGGTGTCCGCACCCCGCTATGTCCGTCGCGGACAACGACACGCCCGCACCACTCCCCAACGGCGCATGCCCCCGTCGTCCGTCGCCCCCTAGCCTGCGAAGAAAGCCAAGAAGCGTCCGAAAACACCCCCCGATCACTTCCAGGGAGCCCCTCATGAGCGCGATTCCGCAGGAGCGCCGCATCGTCACCGCGATTCCCGGCCCGAAGTCGCAGGAGCTGCAGGCCCGCCGGCTCGCCGCGGTCGCCGCCGGCGTGGGCTCCACGCTGCCCGTCTTCACCGCGCGCGCGGGCGGCGGCATCATCGAGGACGTCGACGGCAACCGTCTGATCGACTTCGGCTCCGGCATCGCCGTGACCTCGGTCGGCGCCTCCGCCGAGGCCGTCGTGCGCCGCGCCTCCGCGCAGCTGGCGGACTTCACCCACACCTGCTTCATGGTCACCCCGTACGAGGGTTACGTCGAGGTCGCCGAGGCGCTGGCCGAGCTGACCCCGGGCGACCACGCCAAGAAGTCCGCGCTGTTCAACTCGGGCGCCGAGGCCGTCGAGAACGCCGTCAAGATCGCCCGTGCGTACACCAAGCGCCAGGCCGTCGTCGTCTTCGACCACGGCTACCACGGCCGCACCAACCTGACGATGGCGCTGACCGCCAAGAACATGCCGTACAAGAACGGCTTCGGCCCGTTCGCGCCCGAGGTCTACCGCGTCCCGGTCGCCTACGGCTACCGCTGGCCGACCGGTCAGGAGAACGCCGGCGCCGAGGCTTCGGCCCAGGCCATCGACGTGATCAACAAGCAGATCGGCGCCGACAACGTCGCCGCGATCATCATCGAGCCGGTGCTCGGCGAGGGCGGCTTCATCGAGCCCGCCAAGGGCTTCCTGCCCGCGATCGCGCAGTTCGCCAAGGACAACGGGATCGTCTTCGTCGCCGACGAGATCCAGTCCGGCTTCTGCCGCACCGGCCAGTGGTTCGCCTGTGAGGACGAGGGCATCGTCCCGGACCTGATCACCACCGCCAAGGGCATCGCGGGCGGTCTGCCGCTCTCCGCCGTGACGGGCCGCGCCGAGATCATGGACGCCGCGCACGCGGGCGGCCTGGGCGGCACCTACGGCGGCAACCCGGTGGCCTGCGCGGGTGCGCTCGGCGCGATCGAGACCATGAAGGAGCTCGACCTCAACGGCAAGGCCAAGCGCATCGAGGAGGTCATGAAGGGCCGCCTGGCCGCCATGGCCGAGAAGTTCGACATCATCGGCGACATCCGTGGCCGCGGCGCCATGATCGCCATCGAGCTGGTCCAGGACCGCGCCACCAAGGAGCCGCACGCGGCTGCCGCCGCGGCGCTCGCCAAGGCGTGCCACGCCGAGGGTCTGCTGGTCCTGACCTGCGGCACCTACGGCAACGTGCTGCGCTTCCTGCCGCCGCTGGTCATCGGTGAGGACCTGCTCAACGAGGGTCTCGACATCATCGAGCAGGCGTTCTCCGCGCTCTGATCACCGGCCGGGTCCGGCCTGTGAAGAACGTGTGGGGGGCCGATGGCGCTATGGCGTTGCGGCTGTCGGTCCCCCCGCTCACTGCCGTACGGTTTCTGCAGATGAGAGAAACACCTCGCCCGCAGGGGACTGCGGGCGGCTCCAGGGCGGCGCATCTCCAGCCTCGTTCTGGGCGTGCCCTGGCGCGCACCGCTGGAGCCTTCGGCTCCGGAACTCCTCACCGATCGGACGGCCGTCCGCCCCACACCCCCCGGGGCGCACGGTCCACCGGTCCAGGCGGCCACCCCGGAACCTCCCCCCCTGTTCCGGGGTGGCCGGCTTTCCTCTGTGCCGCCCTCGCGGTCCTCTTCGCCCTCATCACCTGGCAGGTCGTCGCCGACGGGCCGCTGCGCCGCCTGGACGAGCGCGTCGACCGCCATCTCGCGGGCCGCGGCCCCCAGGGCCTGGCCGAGGTGCTGGCCGACCTGGGTTCCATGCCCGTCGCCCTGCCGGTGCTGGCGCTCGCGCTGGGGTACGCGGTGTGGCGCGGCGCCCGGCTCGACGCGCTGATCACGGCGCTCACCATGGCCGCGGTCCCGGCGCTAGTCGTCCCGCTGAAGATGTGGACCGACCGCGCGGGCCCGCTCACCTCCGCCACCGGCTACTACCCGTCCGGCCACACCGCCACCGCGATGGTGGCGTACGGCGGCGCGGCCCTGCTGCTCGCCCGGTGGACCGCCCCGCGCCGGAGCTGGTTGATGCCCGCCGCCGCGGGCGTCCTCACCGCGGCGACGGGCATCGGTCTGGTGCTGCACGGCTACCACTGGCCCCTGGACGTGCTGGCGAGCGGCTGCCTGTGCGGGGTGCTGCTGGTGCTCAGCTCCACGGGTATGCGTCGAAGTTCCGCGCGAACTCCCCGCCGTTGAACCGGTCCCAGTTGACGGACCAGGTCATCAGACCGCGCAGCCCCGGCCAGCTCCCGTGGGTCCGGTACGAGCCGCAGTCGGCGTTCTTGGTGAGGCAGTTCAGCGCCTTGGTGACCTCGGCGGGCGCGGTGTAGCCGTTGCCCGCGTTGGTGGAGGCCGGCAGGCCGATGGCGACCTGGTCGGGCCGGAGCGCCGGGAACATCCGGCTGCTGTCGCCCGCCACCGGGAAGCCGGTGAGCAGCATGTCGGTCATGGCGATGTGGAAGTCCGCGCCGCCCATCGAGTGGTACTGGTTGTCCAGGCCCATGATGGAGCCGGAGTTGTAGTCCTGGACGTGCAGCAGCGTCAGGTCGTCGCGCAGGGCGTGGATCACCGGGAGGTAGGCGCCGCAGCGCGGGTCCTGGCCGCCCCAGGGGCCCGAGCCGTAGTACTGGTACCCCATCTGGACGAAGAAGGTCTCCGGGGCCATCGTCAGCACGAACTTCGCGCCGTACTTGGCCTTGAGCGTCTTGAGCGCGCTGATCAGGTTGACCACGACCGGGGTGGTCGGGTTGCGGAAGTCCGTGTCGCCGGTGTTCAGCGAGAGCGAGTGGCCCTCGAAGTCGACGTCCAGGCCGTCGAGTCCGTACTCGTCGATGATCTTCGAGACGGAGGCGACGAAGGTGTCGCGGGCCGCCGTGGTGGTGAGCTGGACCTGCCCGTTCTGGCCGCCGATGGAGATCAGGACCTTCTTGCCCGCGGCCTGTTTGGCCTTGATGGCGGCCTTGAAGTCGGCCGTCGACTCCACCCCGGGGCACTCGCTCACCGGGCACGGGGTGAAGCGGATGTCGCCGGAGGTCACCGAGGTCGGCTCGCCGAAGGCCAGGTCGATGACGTCCCAGGAGTCGGGCACGTCGGCCATCCGCGTGTAGCCGGAGCCGTTGGCGAAGCTGGCGTGCAGATAGCCGACCAGCGCGTGGGCGGGCAGCCCGCCGCCGCCCGGGTTGCCGCCGCCGCTGGTGGTGGAGGCGGTGACGGCGGCCGACTTGGCGGACTCCCCGGCCGTGTTGGTGGCGCTGACCTGGAAGGTGTACGCGGTGGAGGCGGCCAGCCCCGTCACCGTGGCCGAGGTCCCGCTGGTGGTGGCGACCTGGGTGCCGCCCTGGTAGACGCGGTAGCCGGTGGCGCCCGAGGAGGCGGCCCAGTTCAGGGTGATGCTGGAGGAGGTGGCGGAGCCCGCGGTCAGGCCGGTGGGGACGGCCGGGAGCTGCACCGGGTCGCCGCCGGGGCCGAGCAGGCTCACGTCGTCGGCGTAGTAGGCGCCGGTGCCGTACCAGCCGTGGGTGTAGATGGTCACCGAGGTGGTGCTCGCGCCGGTCTTGAACGTGGTGGTCAGCTGCTGCCAGGACGGGGCGGACTGGGTCCAGGTGCTGACGTCGGTGGTGCCGGTGCCGGACGCGCCGAGGTAGACGTAGCTGCCGCGCACCCAGGAGCTGAGGGTGTACGTGGAGTTGGGCTGGACCGTGACGCTCTGGGCGCACTGGGCGTTGTCGCCGCCGGCCGGGGTGGCCTGGAGCGCCTTGGCGCCGCCGTGCACGGGCGAGGAGACCGCCGTGCCGCTGCCCGCCGTACAGCTCCAGCCGTCGAGGCCGGCCTCGAAGCCGCCGTTGCGGGCGAGTTCGGTGTCGGCGGCGTGCGCGGTCTGCGCGGACGCGACCAGCCCGCCCGCCGCGACCACGCCGGCTATGAGCGCGGCGAGGAGTCTGGGGGGTGGGGAGAGGGGTCCGGGCGGTCGGGAAAAGCGTCTGGTGCGGTCCACAACGTCCTCCGGCGCATGGGGGGATGGCGAGGCCGAGCCCGCCACAATGTGGTCCAGACCAATCAGGTTGTCAAGACCTCTGGCAGCACCGCCGGTGCGGGCCGTCAGTCCCGCTCCTCCCCCGCGAGCCGGGCCGCCGCCTCGTGCATCGCCAGTTCGAGGAGCGCCGGATCGGTCAGGGTGCCGGAGCCGTCGGGCGGCACCAGCCAGCGCACCCCGCCGCTGATCCGCCCGGGGTAGGGCACCACGATCCAGGTGCCCTGGCCCGCCCCCCGCACCCCGGTGCCGAGCCAGCGCGCGGCCGTGCCGGGGGGCACGAAAAAGCCGAGGCGCGCGTCGCCGAAGTCGGCGAGCACGGGCCCCGGCCTTTCCACCAGCCGCAGCAGCACATCGAGCGTGGGGTGCCCCAGCTCGCCCGGCAGGATCAGCACGTCCCAGCGCCGGCCGGCCGGGAGGAGAGCCACCCCGAGGGGGTTGCGCTCCCACTCCCACCGGCACGCATCGGGATCGGGCGCCACCGACGCCAGCCATTCCACCGCTGTTTTCGCACCCGAGCCGTTCATCACCCGGTCTTCCTTCCGTGAGTCGCCATGTGCGTTCACGGATCGAGAGCGGGGTGGCGGGCGGCTATGACGCGGGTTTCGCTACTTGTCGGTAGTGAAGCGGGTCACACCATGATCGCCGGTTGTGCGCCCCCGGCGCGAGGCCGGAGCAAAAATGATCGGCATACCGGCACCGGGCGGACCCGGCGCCGGTGCCGTCTCCCGGCGGGTACGGGTACCGGTACGGGTGCACAGACGAGTACCGGTACCTGTACCGCCGTCGGTCAGCTGTCGAAACCGAGACCGGCCCGGTCCATCGCCTTCAGCCACAGATTGCGCCGCCCGCCGTTGGCGTCGGCGCGGGCCAGCGCCCACTTGGTGATGCCGATCCCCGCCCAGGCCACCGGCTCCGGCGGGAACGGCAGCGGCTTCTTGCGGACCATCTCCAACTCGGTGCGTTCGGTGCGCTCCCCCGCCAGCAGGTCGAGCATCACGTCCGCGCCGAAGCGGGACGCCCCCACGCCGAGACCGGTGTACCCGGCCGCGTAGGCGACCTTGCCGCCGTGGGCCGTGCCGAAGAACGCCGAGAACCGCGAGCAGGTGTCGATGGCCCCGCCCCAGGCATGGCTGAAACGCAATCCTTCCAGCTGTGGGAAGCAGTGGAAGAAGTGCTCGGCGAGCTTGAGGTAGGTGGCCGGGCGGTCGTCGTACTCGGCCCGCACCTTCCCGCCGTACTTGTAGATCGCGTCGTAGCCGCCCCACAGGATGCGGTTGTCCGCGGTGATCCGGAAGTAGTGGAACTGGTTGGCCGAGTCGCCGAGGCCCGGCCGGTTCTTCCAGCCCACCGAGGCCAGCTGGGCGGCGTCGAGCGGCTCGGTCATCAGCGCGTAGTCGTACACCGGGACGGTGTACGCGCGCACCCGCCTGACCAGGGACGGGAACACATTGGTGCCGAGCGCCACCCGGCGGGCCCGGATCCGCCCGTACGGGGTGCGCACCACCATGCCGGGACCGGCCGAGACCAGATCGAGGCCGGGGGTGTGTTCGTAGATCCGTACGCCGACTTCCAGACAGGCGCGCTTGAGGCCCCAGGCGAGCTTGGCGGGGTGCAGCATCGCCACTCCGCGCCGGTCCCAGAGGCCGCCGAGGAAGGTCGGGGAGTCCACCTCGGCCCGCATGGCGTCCTGGTCGAGCAGGTCGAGGCCGTCCAGGCCGAGCGCGGTCGCCTCCTCGTACATCTCGTGCAGCTCGTCGAGCTGGTGCGGCTCGGTGGCCACGTCGATCTCGCCGGTGCGCTCGAAGTCGCAGTCCAGCCCGTAGCGGGCGACGGCCGCCTCGATGGCGTCGAGGTTCTCCGTGCCGAGCCGCTCAAGCCGGGGCAGCTCGTCCGGCCAGCGGGCCAGACCGTTGCCCAGGCCGTGGGTGAGGGAGGCGGCGCAGAAGCCGCCGTTGCGGCCCGAGGCAGCCCAGCCGGCCTCCTTGCCCTCGATGAGGACCACATCGCGGCCGGGATCGCGCTCCTTGGCCAGGAGCGCGGTCCACAGTCCGCTGTATCCGCCGCCGACGACGAGCAGATCGCACCTCTCGTCGCCCGCGAGCGCGGGGTGGGCGCCGGGCCTGCCCGGGTCCTCCAGCCAGAAGGGGACGGGCTGGGCGTCCGTCAGTGAATGGGCTGCCGCACTGCGCATGGCTCGGGTGACGGCCATGACTTCCAACTCCCTCGAAGGGTTCGGTCGTTAATGCTCAGGCTTTTGCACTGTTGCTGCGCCGGTTCGCGATGAGCTGGCCGGCCACTACCACCACCACGGCGATGGCGAACATCGCCGTACCGATGACATTGATCTGAACGGGCGTGCCCCGCTGCGCGGATCCCCAGACGAACATGGGGAACGTCACGGTGGAGCCCGCGTTGAAGTTGGTGATGATGAAGTCGTCGAAGGAGAGCGCGAAGGCGAGCAGCGCGCCCGCGACGATTCCGGGGGCCGCGATCGGCAGGGTGACCCGCACGAACGTCTGGACCGGTCCCGCGTACAGATCGCGCGCCGCCTCTTCGAGCCTCGGGTCCATCGACATCACCCGCGCCTTGACGGCCGTCACCACGAAGCTGAGGCAGAACATGATGTGGGCGATGAGGATGGTCCAGAAGCCCAGCTGCGCGCCCAGGTTGAGGAAGAGGGTCAGCAGCGAGGCGGCCATGACGACCTCGGGCATCGCCATCGGCAGGAAGATCAGCGAGTTGATCGCGCCGCGCGCCCGGAACCGGTAGCGCACCAGCGCGAAGGCGATCATCGTGCCGAGGACGGTCGCGCCGACCGTCGCCCAGGCGGCGATCTGGAGCGAGAGCGAGAGCGAGCCGCACATGTCGGCGACCCCGCACGGGTCCTTCCAGGCGTCGGTGGAGAACCGCTGCCAGGAGTAGTTGAAGCGCCCGTTCGGCTTGTTGAACGAGAACACCATCACCACGACGTTGGGCAGGATCAGGTACGCGAGGGTCGCGAGCCCCGCGATCACGATGACGTTGCGTCGGAGCCAGCGCATCAGACCAGGTCCTCCGTCCCGGCTCGGCGGATGTAGACGGTGACCATGACCAGCACGATCGCCATCAGGATGAAGGAGAGGGCGGCGGCCGTCGGATAGTCGAGGACCCGCAGGAACTGCGACTGGATGACGTTGCCGACCATCTTCTGGTCGGTGGAGCCGAGCAGTTCGGCGTTGACGTAGTCACCGCTGGCCGGGATGAAGGTGAGCAGCGTGCCCGAGACGACACCCGGCATGGAGAGCGGGAAGGTCACCTTGCGGAAGGTGGTCGCGGGGGTCGCGTACAGGTCGCCGGCGGCCTCGTGCAGCCGCGGGTCGATCCGCTCCAGCGAGGTGTAGAGCGGCAGGATCATGAACGGCAGGAAGTTGTAGGTGAGGCCGCAGACCACGGCCATCGGCGTGGCCAGCACCCGGTTGCCCTCGGTCCAGCCCAGCCAGCTCGTCACGTCGAGCACGTGCAGCGAGTTGAGCGCGTGCACCACCGGCCCGCCGTCCGCCAGGATCGTCTTCCAGGCGAGGGTGCGGATCAGGAAGCTGGTGAAGAACGGCGCGATGACCAGCACCAGGATCACATTGCGCCAGCGGCCCGCCTTGAAGGCGATCAGATACGCCAGCGGATAGCCGAGCAGCAGGCACAGCAGGGTCGCGGTGCCCGCGTACAGCAGCGAGCGCACGAACTGCGGGTAGTACTCCTTGAAGGCGTCCCAGTACGTCTGGAAGTGCCAGGTGACCTGGAAGCCCTTCTCCAGGGAGCCGGTCTGCACCGAGGTCGACGCCTGGTAGACCATCGGCAGCGCGAAGAAGACGACCAGCCACAGGATGCCGGGCAGCAGCAGCCAGTAGGGCACCAGCCGCTTGCGCACGGGCACCTTGTGCACGGGGAGGTCGGCGGCCGGGGGCGCCTCGGTCAGGGCGCTCACGCGGCGTCCTCGACCTTCTCCACGCCCGCGTCGATCGCCTGCGCCGCGTCGAGGCCGAAGGTGTGCGCCGGGTTCCAGTGCAGGACGACCTCGGCGCCCGGCACCAGCCGGGTGTCGCGCTCGATGTTCTGCTCGTACACCGCGAGCCCCTGGCCGGCCGGGGAGTCGATGACGTACTGGGTGGAGACGCCGATGAAGGAGGAGTCGACGATGCGGCCGGGGACGCGGTTGCGGCCGTCCGCTATCGAGCCCTCGTCGTCGCGGTGGGCGAGGGAGATCTTCTCCGGGCGCACGCCGACCAGGATCTTCCCGCCGCCGGCGGCGGGGCCGGACATCGCCCGCCGGGCAGCCGCAGCTTGACGCCGCCCGCGGTGACCCGGACGTCCTCGCCGCTCTTCTCGACGACCTCGGCCTCGATGAGGTTGGAGGTGCCCAGGAAGTTCGCCACGAACGTGGTCCGCGGGTTCTCGTAGAGGTCGGCGGGGGCGCCGAGCTGCTCGACCCGGCCGCCGTTCATCACCGCGACCGTGTCGGCCATGGTCATGGCCTCCTCCTGGTCGTGGGTGACGTGGATGAAGGTGATGCCGACCTCGGTCTGGATGCGCTTGAGCTCCAGCTGCATCTGGCGGCGCAGCTTGAGGTCGAGGGCGCCGAGCGGCTCGTCGAGGAGGAGCACCTGCGGGTGGTTGATCAGGGCGCGGGCGACCGCCACGCGCTGCTGCTGGCCGCCGGAGAGCTGGTGCGGCTTGCGGCCCGCGAAGTCGCCGAGCTGGACGAGCTCCAGCATGTCGTCGACCTGCTTCTTCACCGACTTGATGCCCCGGCGGCGCAGCCCGAAGGCGACGTTCTCGGAGACGCTCAGGTGCGGGAAGAGGGCGTACGACTGGAAGACGGTGTTCACCGGCCGCTTGTAGGGCGGCAGGTCGGTGACGTCCTTGTCGCCGAGGAAGACGGTCCCGGTGCTGGGGTCCTCCAGTCCGGCGATCATGCGCAGGGTGGTGGTCTTGCCGCAGCCGGAGGCGCCGAGCAGGGCGAAGAAGGAGCCCTGCGGGACGGTCAGTTCGAGCGGATGGACTGCGGTGAAGGAGCCGTACGTCTTGCTGATCCCGGTGAGGCGGACGTCGCCGCCGTCGTTCTTGTCGTCAGTCATGGGTTGCGATCCCAGGGGTGGAGAGGGGATGAGGGGGAGGTGTGGGGGCGGGGCGGGCACCCCGGGCGGGGCGGGCGTCCCGGGCACGGGCCGGGGCGCGGTCAGGCGCCGATGAGCTTGGCGAACTTCTCCTCGTACTTCGTCTCCTCCTCGCTGCTGAGCGAGCGGAAGGAGTGCGCCTTGGCGGCCATGGCCCGGTCGGGCAGGATCAGCGTGTTCTCGGCCAGCTTCGGATCGATCCGGGTGAGCTCGTCGCGCACGCCGTCGACCGGGCAGACGTAGTTGATGTACGCGGCGAGCTTCGCGGCGACCGGCGGCTCGTAGTAGTAGTCGATCAGCCGCTCGGCGTTGGCCTGGTGCCGGGCCCGCGCGGGGACCAGCAGGTTGTCGCTGGAGAGCATGTATCCGGCGGCCGGGATCGCGTACTTGATGTCCGGGTTGTCGGAGCGCAGCTGGGTGATGTCGCCGCCCCAGGCCACACAGGCGGCGAGGTCGCCCTTGTCCAGGTCGCCGGTGTAGTCGTTGCCGGTGAAGCGCCGGATCTGCTTCTTGTCGACGCCCTTCTGGAGCCGTCCGATGGCCGCGTCGTAGTCGGCGTCGGTGAAGTTCGCCGGGTCCTTGCCCATGTCGAGCAGGGTCATCCCGACGGTGTCGCGCATCTCGGTGAGGAAGCCGACGCGGCCCTTGAGGGTGGGGTCGTCGAGCAGCTGGGTCACCGAGTCGACGGTCCTGCCGCCGGTCGCCTTGGCGTTGTACGCGATGACGGCCGGGATGCCGGTCCACGGGTAGGAGTAGGCGCGGCCCGGGTCCCAGTCGGGGGTGCGGAAGGGCGCGGAGAGGTTGGCGAAGGCGTGCGGCAGCTTGGCCGCGTCCAGTTTCTGCGCCCAGCCGAGCCGGATGAGCCGCCCGGCCAGCCAGTCGGTGAGCACGATCAGGTCGCGGCCGATGTCCTGACCGGCCGCCAGCTGCGGCTTGATCTTGCCGAAGAACTCGACGTTGTCGTTGATGTCCTCGGTGTACTTGACCTGGATGCCGGTCCGGCGGGTGAACGCCTCCAGCGTCGGCCGGTGCTTCTTGTCGTCGCTGACGTCCATGTACTCGGTCCAGTTGGAGAAGTTGATCACCTTCTCCTGGGCCGAGTGGTCGTGGGACGCCGGGGCCTCGCCGCCCTCCCGCTTCGCGGCCGGGATGCCGCAGCCGGTCAGCCCGGCCAGCCCGCCGACCGCGAGCGCGCCGAACCCGGTGGCCCGCATCAGCGAGCGCCGGGTCAGGGCGCCCCGGCCGCTGGTGAGGGTGCGCTCGATGGCGGCCAGCTGGGGCCCGGACAGGCGGTCCGGCTCGTACTGCTCCATGCGCTGTGTGCCTTTCGGATGGAGGCGGCGACCGCTGGTCGGACGGCCACCGCGCGGCGGCGCCGCTGGTCGGATGCTTTACCGGTCCCCGAAGATCGTGCGGTGCCAGTCCTTCGCGGCGACCGCGGTGTTGTCGTACATCACATGCTTGACCTGTGTGTATTCCTCGAAGGAATACGCCGACATGTCCTTTCCGAAGCCACTCGCCTTGTAGCCGCCGTGCGGCATCTCGCTGATGATCGGAATGTGGTCGTTGACCCAGACGCACCCGGCCTTGATCTCCCGGGTGGCCCGTCCCGCACGGTAGACGTCCCGGCTCCAGGCGGAGGCCGCCAGTCCGTACGGGGTGTCGTTGGCGAGCCGGATGCCCTCGTCGTCGGAGTCGAAGGGCAGGACGACGAGCACCGGCCCGAAGATCTCGGCCTGGACGACCTCGCTGTCCTGCGGCGCGTCCGCGATCAGCGTCGGCGGGTAGAAGGCGCCGTCGCTCTGCGGCGCCCGGCCGCCGGTGACGATCCGGGCGTAGGAGCGGGCCCGCTCGACGAAGCCGGCGACCCGGTCGCGGTGGCCGTGGCTGATCAGCGGCCCGAGGTCGGTGGCCGGGTCGAACGGGTCGCCGACGCGGACGGTCGCCATCAGATCGGCCACCCCCGCGACGAAGGCGTCGTAGAGCGGACGCTGTACGTACGCGCGCGTGGCGGCGGTGCAGTCCTGGCCCGAGTTGATCAGGGCGCCGGCGACCGCGCCGTGGACGGCGGCGGTCAGGTCCGCGTCGTCGAAGACGACGAAGGGCGCCTTGCCGCCGAGCTCCAGATGCAGCCGCTTGACGGTGCCGGTGGCGATCTCGGCGACGCGCTTGCCGACGGCGGTGGACCCGGTGAAGGACGTCATGACGACGTCCGGGTGCCCGACCAGGTGCTCACCGGCGTCCCGCCCAGCGCCGGAGACGATGTTGACGACCCCGTCCGGGATCCCGGCGGCGGTGGCGGCCTCGGCGAACAGGAGCGAGGTGAGCGGGGTGATCTCGGCGGGCTTGAGCACGATGGTGTTGCCCGCCGCGATCGCCGGGAGCACCTTCCAGGCGGCCATCTGGAGCGGGTAGTTCCAGGGGGCGATGGAGCCGACGACGCCGATGGCCTCACGGCGTACGTACGAGGTGTGGTCGCCCGAGTACTCCCCGGCCGACTGGCCCTGCAGATGGCGGGCGGCACCGGCGAAGAAGGCGGTGTTGTCCACGGTCCCCGGGACGTCGAACTCCCGGCTGAGCTTGAGCGGCTTGCCGCACTGCAGGGACTCGGCGCGGGCGAACTCCTCGGCGCGCTCGGCCAGCACCCCGGCGAAGCGGTGCAGGGCGTCGGAGCGTTCGGCGGGGGTGGCGCCCGCCCAGCCGGGGAAGGCGTCCTTGGCGGCGGCGACGGCCGCGTCCACGTCGGCCGTACCGGCCAGCTCGTAGCTGTACGCGCTCCGGCCCGTTGCGGGGTCGACGACGTCCTGCTTGCGCCCGGAAGTGCCGGGCCGCACCCGCCCGCCGATGTACTGGGCGCCGCCTTCGAAACGGTCCTGCGCCGGGAAACGACTGCTGTTGCTGTTGCCCATCTCGCTCACGGTCTCCGTAGCTCCAGCTCGATTTGACTGCCGATCCTGACAGAGCGACATCTGACCAACAAGTGATTCCGTTGTTGCCTTTTGGTTACGCGACGGAATCTGTCGACCATGTGTCGGGTCAGGCCGTAAATACCCGTACGGAGTGTCAGTGGCGGATGCCAGACTCGCGTGTATGGAGAAGATCGACAATTTGATCGCGCAGGTCAAGGATGGTGAACAGATCAAGTTCTTGCACTTCTGGGGTCACGCGCCCCGTCGTGACGGGACGCTCGGACCGAGCTGTTTGAGCCAGTGGTGGCCCTCGCCGTTCACGGTGGACGGCGTGGAGTACGCGACGGCGGAGCACTGGATGATGGCCGCCAAGGCCCGCCTCTTCGCCGACCCCGAGGCCGAACGGGCCGCCCTCACCGCCCGCACCCCCGCCGAGGCGAAGAAGGCGGGGCGGCTGGTGCGGGGCTTCGACGAGACGGTCTGGGAGCGGGAGCGGTACGGGATCGTGGTCGCGGGCAGCGTCCACAAGTTCTCCCAGGACGAGTCCCTGCGCGCCTACCTCCTCACCACCGGCACCCGGGTCCTGGTGGAGGCGAGCCCCCTGGACCGCATCTGGGGCATCGGCCTGGCGGCGGACACCCCGGCCGCGAACGACCCGAGCCGGTGGCGGGGCCTGAACCTGCTGGGGTTCGGGTTGATGGAGGCACGGGAGAAGGTGCGGGGTTAGGGCGCCGGTCACCTGCGGGCCGGTGGGGGCCCCTGGGGGTTGAGGCCGAAGCAGAAGTCCCTGCGGGCCGGTGGGGGCTGGGCGCGCAGTTCCCCGCGCCCCTAGGGGGTTGGGGCTGGCCCGGAAGCCCGTGCGGGGCATACGGGGGGCGGTCACCTGCGGGCCGGTGGGGGCTGATCGCGCAGTTCCCCGCGCCCCTAACGGGGCCGGAGCCCCAGCGGGGTTCGGGTGCGGAGCCCCAGCGGGGTGCAGGGGGCGCAGGCCCCGCTGGGGGCCGGGGCGGAGCCCCGGGTGCGCCCCACGACCCACGGACAGCTCAGCGGGGTCCAGGGGCGGAGCCCCGGGTGGGGTGCAGGGGCCGCAGGCCCCGCTCGGGGTCCGGGGGCGGAGCCCCCGGAAAGAAAACTCTCCGCCTCATCCCCCACCCACCCCAGGAGGGTTTAGGGAAGGGGCGGGGTGGGGGACCCCTCCCCCCGCACCACCAGCATCGTCGCGAACGGATCATCCACCGACGACGACCCACCGTCCCCGTCGTCATGCGTGACAGCCCACAGCATGAGCCCCAGGAACGCCCCGCTCACCACGATCCCCACCACCCCGAGGATGATCCCGGCCAGCGCCTGCCCCCCGTTCGTCGCCTCGCCCCGCTTCGCCCGCCCCCGGCCGAGGAAGCCGAAGATCAGGGCGAGGATCCCGAGGATGATCCCGAGCCCCCAGAGGCAGAAGAGGACGACGGAGATGATCCCGAGGACCAGCGCGGTCGTGCCGAACCCGTTGAGGGGCGCGCCCATCCCGGTCCAGCCGGGGTGCCCGTACCCGTAACCCGGGTAGCCGGGGTACGCGGGGTACCCGTAGCCGCCCGGGGCGGCCTGACCGGGCGCGGGCCCGCCCGGCGCGGCCGGCGGGGGCGGCACGGCCCCGCCCCACCCGCCGGTGCCCGCGGCCCCGACATCGGTGAAGCCCGCACCGGTCGGCCCGGTCGGCCCGGCCGGCCCCGCCCCGCCCGGCGGCGGAACCGCCCCACCGGGCTGAACCGTTTCCGCGGACTCCGCCCCCGGCATCGCCGCAACCGTCGGCTGATCGTGCACGGAGGGCTTCTCCAGCGGCACCTTCCGCTCCGGCGGCGCCCACGGGTCCACGGGCTCGGACCCCCGAGACGGCTGATCGTGGTTGTCTGACATGGGCCTCCCCATCCTGGTTCCGACATGCTAAGGCTCTCGCCGGACGCGGCGCCCGGGGGGCCACCCCGCCCCGGCACGGACCCGGTCTCCCGGCCTAACATGATCCCCGAACGGCGGCCGACAGGCGCCGGACGGCAGACGACAGCCCGCGGAGGAACCCATGACCGACCTGCACCCGTTCATCGCGGGCCTGCCCAAGGCAGAGCTCCACGTGCACCACGTCGGCTCCGCCTCCCCCCGTATCGTCGCCGAGCTGGCCGCCCACCACCCGGACTCGAAGGTCCCCACGGATCCCGAGGCCCTCGCGGACTACTTCACGTTCACCGACTTCGCGCACTTCGTGGACGTCTACCTCTCGGTCGTGGACCTGATCCGCACCCCCGAGGACGTGCGGCTGCTCACCTACGAGGTCGCCCGCGACATGGCCCGGCAGAACATCCGTTACGCCGAGCTGACCATCACCCCCTTCTCCTCCACCCGCCGCGGCATCGACGAGCGCGCCTTCATGGACGCGATCGAGGACGCCCGCAAGGCGGCCGAGAAGGAGCTGGGCACGGTCCTGCGCTGGTGCTTCGACATCCCCGGCGAGGCCGGTCTGGAGTCCGCCGCGGAGACCGTCCGGCTGGCCACCACCGACCGCCTCCGCCCCGAGGGCCTGGTCTCCTTCGGCCTGGGCGGCCCGGAGATCGGTGTGCCGCGTCCGCAGTTCAAGCCGTACTTCGACCGGGCGATCGCGGCGGGCCTGCGCTCGGTGCCGCACTCGGGCGAGTCCACCGGCCCCCAGTCGATCTGGGACGCGCTCAACGACCTGCGCGCCGAGCGCATCGGCCACGGCACCAGCGCCACCCAGGACCCGGACCTCCTCAAGTACCTGGCCGACCACCGCATTGCCCTGGAGGTCTGCCCGACCTCCAACCTGGCGACCCGGGTCGTCGCCGACATCGAGCGGCACCCGATCCGCGAGATGGTCCAGGCGGGTGTGCTGGTGACGGTCAACAGCGACGACCCGCCGATGTTCGGCACCGACCTCAACAACGAGTACGCGGTGGCCGCCCGGCTCCTGGAGCTGGACGAGCGCGGCGTGGCGGCCCTCGCCAGGAACGCGGTGGAGGCGTCCTTCCTCGACCCGGCCGGCAAGACGCGGCTCGCCGGGGAGATCGACGCGTACACCGAGCAGTGGCTGGCCCGCTAGCCCGCGGGAACAATGGGCCCATGCGTACCGTGACTGCCGTGGCCCACCGCGGCGACCCGTACCGCGTCCGCGAGAACACGCTGGCGTCGATCCACTCGGCCCTGGAGCATGGCGCGGACGCGGTCGAGATCGACGTACGGCTGACGCGCGACGGCGTCCCCGTGCTGCTCCACGACGAGACGCTGAAGCGGCTGTGGGGGCACGACCGGCCGCTGTCGTCGCTCCTCCACGAGGACGTGCGCGAGCTGACGCGCGGCGGGGTGCCGACCCTGCGCGCGGCCCTGATGGCGGCGGGCGCCCACCGGTTGATGATCGACCTGCCGGGCGCGACCGAGGAGACGGTACGCGCGGTGGTGGGCACGGTTCAGGAGTGCGGGGCGGGCGGGCGCGTGTACTACTGCGCGGGCCCGGCGTCCATGCTGAAGGTGCGCGCCGCCGACCCGTCCGCCGAGATCGCCCTGACCTGGACGACCCTGGCCCCGCCGCGCCCGGAGCTGATCGCGGCGGTGAAGCCGCGCTGGCTCAACTACCGCTTCGGCCTCCTGAGTACGGAACTGGCCGACCGGGTGCACCGGGACGGAATGCTGGTGTCGGTCTGGACGGCGGACACCAAGCGCACGATGCGCCGCCTGATCGCAACGGGAGCCGACTCGGTGACGACGAACCGGGTGGACGCACTGAGGACGGTGCTGTCGGAGGGTGCGGGAGGCGGGGGAAGGACTGACGGCTGACGATTGCCAGCTGACGGCTGACAGCTGACAACTGACAGACATCAGCTGACGGCTGTCCTCCTTCTCCCCTACACCCCCGCGATCACAGCCCCACGATCGCGTTCCACCGCTTGGCGAACCCCACCCGTTCCTCCGAGGTGATGTCGCGGGCGATGGCGAGGCGGCGGCGCATGTCGGCGTCGGGGAAGACCAGGGGGTCCTCGGCGAGTTCGGCCTTGTCCTTGTCCTTGGAGGCGGCCAGGATCTCGCGGGCGGCGGGGACGGGGCAGACGTAGTTGACCCAGAACGCCAGCTCGGCCGCCACGTGCGGGTCGTAGTAGTAGTCGATCAGCGCCTCCGCGTTGGCCTTGTGGCGGGCCAGGTTGGGGATCATCATCGACTCGGCCCACAGCTCGGCGCCCTCCTCGGGCACCACGAACTCGATGTCGGGGTTGTCGGCCTGGAGCTGGATCACGTCGCCCGAGTACGCCTGGCAGGCCAGCACGTCTCCGGTGGAGAGGTCCTTGATGTAGTCGTTGCCGGTGAAGCGGCGGATCTGCTTCTTGCGCACCTGCTTCTCGATCTGGTCGCACATGCGGTGGAAGTCGTCGGCGGTCCAGCGCGTCACGTCGACGCCGTTGCCCTGCATCAGCAGCGAGAACGACTCGTCGAGCCCGGACAGCAGCGTCACCTTGCCCGCGAGGCGCGGGTCCCACAGGTCGCTGGTGTGCTTGATCTCGCGGCCGAGCTTCTTGCGGTTGTACGCGATGCCGGTGATCCCGGACTGCCAGGGCACGCTGTGCAGCCGCCCCTTGTCGAAGGCGGGCGAAGTGAGCTGCGGGTCCAGGTACTTGGCCACGTTCGGCTGGTGGGCGCGGTCCATCTCCTGCACCCAGCCGAGCCGGACGAACCGGGCCGCCATCCAGTCGCTGATGACGACGATGTCCCGGCCGGTGGCCTGATGGTTCATCAGGGCCGGGCTGATCTTCCCGAAGAACTCGTCGTTGTCGTTGATCTCCTCGGTGTAGTCCACGGAGATCCCGGTGCTCTTGGTGAACGCCGCCAGGGTGGGCCGCTTCGACTTGTCGTGCTCGTCGGTGTCGATGTAGAGCGGCCAGTTGGCGAAGGTGAGCCGGCGGTCGGTGGCCGAGTGGTCGGGCGCACCGCGCTCACCGGGGGCGACGTAGGCCGCGGGCACTCCGCAGCCCGCCAGCGCGGCAGCGGCGGCGCCGCCGCCGAGCGCGCGCAGCAGGTGGCGGCGGGAGAGGGGGTTCAAGGGGGTCGCTCGCACCCCGGAAGGATGCCGGGGCGCCGGTGTACGGGGCAATGGACGCTGCGTACAGCCGCACCCCGCAGGGCCGACAACCTGTCGACCGCTGCCGGCCGGCGACGGCCCCGGCCCCCATCCCGGTCCGGGCCCCGGTCACGGGTCCGGCACCGGCCCCGCCCCCGGACACACCTGTGGTGCGGCACCCCCGCGGGGCGCCGCACCACAAGTCGGCGGTCGTACCGGGCGGATCCGCCCGGTACCGAACGGATCACCCCCGCACGGAGCGGATCAACCTCGTACAGGGACGATCAACTCGCGCACGGAGCCGATCCGCTCGCGTACGCGGCAGCTCAGCCCTCGTACGACGTCATCACGTGCTTGATGCGCGTGTAGTCCTCGAAGCCGTACGCCGAGAGGTCCTTGCCGTAGCCGGACTTCTTGAAGCCGCCGTGCGGCATCTCCGCGACCAGCGGGATGTGGGTGTTGATCCAGACGCAGCCGAAGTCCAGGTACTTGGACATGCGCATGGCGCGGGCGTGGTCCTTCGTCCAGACCGAGGAGGCCAGCGCGTACTCGACGCCGTTGGCGAACTCCAGGGCCTGCTTCTCGTCCGTGAAGGACTGGACGGTGATGACCGGGCCGAAGACCTCGTTCTGGATGATCTCGTCGTCCTGCTTGAGGCCGGAGACGACGGTCGGGGCGTAGAAGTAGCCCTTCTCGCCCACGCGGTGGCCGCCCGCCTCGACCTTGGCGTGCGCGGGGAGGCGGTCGATGAAGCCGGTGACCTGCGCGAGCTGGTTGGCGTTGTTGAGCGGGCCGTACAGCACGTCCTCGTCGTCCGGCTGCCCGGTCTTGGTGTCGGCGGCGGCCTTGGCGAGCGCGGTGACGAACTCGTCGTGGATCGACTCGTGGACCAGGACGCGGGTGGCGGCCGTGCAGTCCTGGCCGGCGTTGAAGTAGCCCGCGACCGCGATGTCCTCGACGGCCTTGGCGAGGTCGGCGTCCTCGAAGACGACGACGGGGGCCTTGCCGCCGAGCTCCAGGTGGACGCGCTTGACGTCCTTGGCCGCCGACTCGGCGACCTGCATGCCCGCCCGTACGGAACCGGTGATGGAGGCCATCGCCGGGGTGGGGTGCTCGACCATCGCGCGGCCGGTGTCGCGGTCGCCGCAGATGACGTTGAAGACGCCCTTGGGGACGATCGCGCCGATGATCTCGGCGATCAGCACGGTGGAGGCGGGGGTGGTGTCCGAGGGCTTGAGGACGACGGTGTTGCCCGCGGCGAGCGCCGGGGCGAACTTCCACACGGCCATCATCATCGGGTAGTTCCACGGCGCGACCTGCGCGCAGACGCCGACCGGCTCACGGCGCACGATCGACGTCATGCCCTCCATGTACTCACCGGCCGAGCGGCCCTCCAGCAGGCGGGCGGCGCCGGCGAAGAAGCGGATCTGGTCCACCATCGGCGGGACCTCTTCGCTGGCGGTCAGCGCGAGCGGCTTGCCGGTGTTCTCCGACTCGGCCGCGATGAGCTCCTCGGCGCGCTCCTCGAAGGCGTCCGCGATCTTCAGCAGGACCTTCTGGCGCTCGGCGGGGGTGGTGTCGCGCCAGGCCGGGAAGGCCGCGGCGGCGGCGGCCATGGCGGCGTCGACGTCCGCCTGGCCGGAGAGGGGGGAGGTGGCGTACGCCTCGCCCGTGGCCGGGTTGACCACCTCGATGGTCCGCCCGTCGGCTGCGTCCCGGAACTCTCCGTCGATGTAGTTGCGCAAACGACGCAGTTCGGTGGTCACTTCGCTGGCCTCCCGGTCCGATGTCCGATGGGTGAGACGCCCACCTTAGTCGGTGAAGTGTCGCTTTCGACAGACCCGCCGCCCGGCAACTTCGGATTCAGTGCTTCCGCGACCGTCGAACAACGAATTTCATCGCTTTGGGGTTGCGAGACAGACGAGTCGGGTGCACAGTGGCTTCGTGGCCAGTCGAAGCGCAGACCCCAGGACCGGAAACGGATCGTCCCCGTCGATCGATGCCGTGTCCCTGGCGATCATCGAGCAGCTCCAGGAGGACGGGCGCCGCCCGTACGCCGCGATCGGCAAGGCCGTGGGCCTGTCGGAAGCGGCCGTGCGCCAGCGCGTGCAGAAACTCCTGGACCAGGGCGTGATGCAGATCGTCGCCGTCACCGACCCCCTCACCGTGGGGTTCCGGCGCCAGGCGATGGTCGGGATCAACGTCGAGGGCGACCTCGACCCGGTCGCCGACGCCCTGACGGCCATGGCCGAGTGCGAGTACGTGGTGATGACCGCGGGCTCCTTCGACCTCATGGTGGAGGTCGTCTGCGAGGACGACGACCACCTGCTGGACGTCATCAACAAGCGGATCCGCGCCCTCCCCGGCGTGCGCTCCACCGAGAGCTTCGTCTACCTCAAGTTGAAGAAGCAGACCTATATGTGGGGAACCCGATAGCCGTGAGCAAGGACCTGAGCCAGACCGCCTACGACCACCTGTGGATGCACTTCACCCGCATGTCGTCGTACGAGAACGCGCCCGTTCCCACCATCGTGCGGGGCGAGGGCACCTACATCTACGACGACAAGGGCAAGAAGTACCTCGACGGTCTCTCCGGCCTGTTCGTCGTCAACGCCGGCCACGGCCGTCACGAGCTCGCCGAGACCGCCTACAAGCAGGCGCAGGAGCTGGCCTTCTTCCCGGTGTGGTCCTACGCCCACCCCAAGGCCGTCGAGCTCGCCGAGCGCCTCGCGCACTACGCGCCGGGCGACCTCAACAAGGTCTTCTTCACCACCGGCGGCGGCGAGGCCGTCGAGACCGCCTGGAAGCTGGCGAAGCAGTACCACAAGCTCACCGGCAACCACACGAAGTACAAGGTCATCTCGCGTGCGGTCGCCTACCACGGCACCCCGCAGGGCGCCCTGTCCATCACCGGTCTGCCCGCGCTCAAGGCCCCCTTCGAGCCGCTGGTCCCCGGCGCGCACAAGGTGCCGAACACCAACATCTACCGCGCCCCGATCCACGGCGACGACCCCGAGGCGTTCGGCCGCTGGGCCGCCGACCAGATCGAGCAGGAGATCCTCTTCGAGGGCCCCGACACGGTCGCCGCGGTCTTCCTGGAGCCCGTGCAGAACGCCGGCGGCTGCTTCCCGCCGCCGCCCGGCTACTTCCAGCGGGTGCGCGAGATCTGCGACAAGTACGACGTGCTGCTCGTCTCCGACGAGGTCATCTGCGCCTTCGGCCGCCTGGGCACGATGTTCGCCTGCGACAAGTTCGGCTACGTACCGGACATGATCACCTGCGCCAAGGGCATGACCTCGGGCTACTCCCCCATCGGCGCCTGCATCGTCTCCGACAAGATCGCCGAGCCGTTCTACAAGGGCGACAACACCTTCCTGCACGGCTACACCTTCGGCGGCCACCCGGTCTCCGCCGCCGTGGGCCTGGCCAACCTCGACATCTTCGAGCGCGAGGGCCTCAACCAGCACGTGCTCGACAACGAGGGCGCCTTCTTCGACACCCTCAAGAAGCTCCACGACCTGCCGATCGTCGGCGACGTCCGCGGCAACGGCTTCTTCTACGGCATCGAGCTGGTCAAGGACAAGAACACCAAGGAGTCCTTCAACGAGGAGGAGACCGAGCGCGTCCTGTACGGCTTCCTCTCCAAGGCGCTCTTCGAGAACGGCCTGTACTGCCGGGCCGACGACCGCGGCGACCCGGTCGTCCAGCTCGCCCCGCCGCTGATCTCCGACCAGAAGACCTTCGACGAGATCGAGGGCGTCCTGCGGTCCGTCCTCACCGAGGCGTGGACCAAGCTGTAGGACCGTACGATCCGGCCCGGCCGCACCCATCCGAGTGAGATTGGGGGCGGCCGGGCCGCGTGCTGTCCCGACACCCCCGGCGCCACTCCTTACCGTGCCCAGTGACCGATCGGCCCTGCCTTCGTTCCCCCGTACGGGGGAGCAGGAAATCTGATCTGAACCGAGGTGTACGCCATGGTGGCCCCGCCGGACAACGATGTGCTCTGGGGACGTTCCCTGCACCACGCCCACGGCGGCTCGCCCGCCCTGACCGGGGTGTCCCTGGAGATCCGGGAGGGCGAGATCCTGGCCGTCGCCGGGCCGCGCGGCAGCGGCAAGACGACGCTGCTGCGCGCCCTGTCCGGCCAACTGGTCCCCGACCAGGGCGAGGTGTGGTTCAACAGCGCGCCCGTGCACACCCTCGGCGCGCTCGCCCGCGAGCGGCTGCGCCGCGACCGGTTCGGCTGGATCGACCCGCAGCCCACCCTGGTGCCCGAGCTCAACGCCTGGGAGAACGCGGCCCTGCCGCTGCTGCTGCGCGGCATCGCCCACCGGCCCGCCAAGAAGGCCGCCCTGGAGTGGCTGGAGCGGCTCGACATCGGGGCCTGCGCCCGCAAGCGCCCGCACGCCCTGCTCCAGGCCCAGCGCCAGCGCGTCGCGATCGCCCGGGCCCTGGTCACCGCCCCCGCCGTGCTCTTCGCCGACGAGCCGACCGCCACCCTGCACAGCGCCGACGGCGCCCAGGTCCTGCGCACCCTGACCGCCGCGGCCCGCTCGCACGCCATCACCACCGTCCTGGCCACGCACGACGCCCAGGTCGCCGCGCTCGCCGACCGCACGGTCCGGCTGCTCGACGGGCGCCGGGTGAGCGCGTCCGAGCCGGGCGGCTCCCTCGACCCGGAGGGCCGCGCCACGTGCTCGCTCTCCGTCTAGCCCGGGGCACCCACCCGCTGGTCCTGCTGCGCCGCCTGCTGGTGGCCGCGGCCTCGGCGGGGGTCGGCTTCCTGCTCCTGTGCACGCTGGGCCACGCCGCCGCGCATCCGGGCGGCTCCCCGCTGCGGCTGCTGTGGTGCGCGGTCCCGCTGGCCGCGACCGTGCACTTCGCGGTCGCCGTGGCCCGTACGGACCCGAGCACCCGGCCCCGGCCCGGCCTGTCGGCGGTGGGCCTCGGCCCCGGCCGCCTCACCGCGATCGCCGCCGCCTCCACGGCGGTGGCCTGCACGCTCGGCTCGCTGGTGGCGCTGCTGATGTACCTGCACCTGCGCGGCGACATCACCGGACTGCCCTTCGACGGCGCGGCCTCCGAGCTGCTGGGCGCGGGCCACCCGGTGCCGCCGGCCGCGGCCCTCACGCTCCTCGCCGTCCTGCCGCTGACCGCGTCGGCGGCGGCCGGTCTCGCGCTGCGCCCCCGCAAGGAGGCGCCCCGCCCCGCCGAGGAGCCGGAGCGGCCCCCCACCGCCCCCGGCGGGCTGCCCTGGGGAATCAGCCTGGTCACCGCGGGCCTGGCCATCGAGACGTACACCAGCCGGGGCACTCCGGGCTCCGCCCTGCCGATGCCGGGCCACCCCGACAGCAGCCCGGCCGGGGTGCTGGCCGGCTGGGTACTCACCGCGGTCGGCCTCGCGGTGGCGGGCCCGGCCCTGACCCATCTGTGCGGGCGGCTGCTCCAGCTGGCCCGGCCGGGCGCCACCCGGCTGCTCGCGGGGCGCGTCCTGATGGAGGAGGCCCGCCGCATCGGGCGCCCGCTGGGCGTGGTGTGCGCGGTGGCCTCCGGCACGGTCGCCGCCGCCGCGCTGTACGGCGACGAGGCCGGGCCGCACCCCTTCGGCCCGCTCACCGGGCTGGGCGCGGCCCTGGTGACGGGGTGCACGGTGGCGACGCTGCTGACGGCGGCCCTGGAGTCCCGGCACGCCCGGGGCGAGACGACCGGGGCGCTGCTGCGCCTGGGCGCCCCCGCCAAGCTGCTGCGCGCCTCGGCGGCGCTGCGGGCCGCCGCACTGCTCGCCGTGTTCGCCCCGCTGACCTGGGCGATCGCCGAGCTGGCGGCGCTGCCCCTGACGGGCTGACACCCCGCGCGGCCGGGCCCGGCACGGCAGCCCGGGGCCGGTCCGGCGGACCCGGTCCCCGTCGCACCGCCCCGGCCGCGGGGCCCGCAGGGCACCCCCTAGGGTGGCCGGATGGCCAGTGAAGACTTTCAGCGGGTGCCGGGCGCGCGGGACCGCGAGATCGAGTCCGTCCCCGAGTTCGACGAGGTCGTGGCGCGCGGCACGCTCGCCGGATTCCGGCTGCAGTCGCTCGACCTGACGGACCGTACGGACGCCCTGCTGGCGACCGGCACCGCGGGCGCGGTCTTCCTGGGCTGCCGGATGACTCCCGAGGCCACCGTCAAGGTGCGGGCCGACGGGGCGCTGGTCTTCCCGCCCGTCCCCGATCTGCCGTTCGACCCGTACCGGGGGCTGCTCTACACCCCCGACGAGCTCTTCGACGGCGTCGAGGACGGCTACGAGCACACCCCGGACGCCCGCTCGTACGACTGGTTCCGGCGCACCCGGTCGGACGGTGACGTTTTCGCCTCGATGCTCCGCTCGATCCACGACGACTCGGTCTCCGACGCGCTCGACGAGCACCTCGCGGGGGCGCGGGTGGTGGGCGTGATGGGCGGGCACGCGATGGGCCGCGGCACCGACGCGTACGCGGGGGCCGCGCGGCTGGGGCGGTCGCTGGCCCGCGACGGCTTCACGGTGGCCACCGGCGGCGGCCCGGGCGCCATGGAGGCGGCGAACCTGGGCGCCTATCTGGCCCCGCTCGCGGACACCGCGCTGGAGGACGCGCTGAAGCTGCTGGCCGAGGTGCCCTCGTTCACGCCGTCGGTGTCGCGGTGGGCGCGCGCCGCGTTCGAGGTGCGCCGCCGCCACCCCGGGGGCGGCCCGTCGGTCGGCATCCCCACCTGGTTCTACGGGCACGAGCCGCCGAACGCGTTCGCCGCCCACATCGCCAAGTACTTCGCCAACGCCACCCGCGAGGACGGGCTGCTGGCCCGCTCCACGGCGGGCGTGATCTTCCTGCCGGGGGCCGCCGGGACCGTGCAGGAGGTCTTCGACAACGCCACCCCGAACTACTACGAGTCGCGCGGCGAGCCCACCCCGATGGTGCTGGTGGACCGGGCGCACTGGACCGAGCGGCTGCCCGTGTGGCCGCTGCTGCGGGCGCTCGCCGAGGGCCGGCCGATGGCGGGGCGGATCGCGCTGGTGGACTCGGTCGACGAGGCGGCGGCGCAGCTGGCCCGGCTCGCGGGGTAAAAGCCCGCGATCGTCGTATAACGCCTGGATCACCGAGGCAACGTTCCCGCGCCCGGGCACGTCTGCCCTGGTGAGCGGGGGTCCCCGCGCCACCCCTGCGAACGGAGCTTCTTCGGTGCTGATCGGCCTACTGACCGCGATCGCGGCCTCGATCTGTTACGGCACGGGCTCGGTCCTGCAAGCCGTCGGGTCCCGTAAGTCCGCCCGCCGCGAGGCTGCCGCGTCGGCCCGTACCCAGCATGGCGGGCCCAGTCTGTCGTCGACCGCGAAAGCGGCGATGACCTGGGAGTTCATGGTCGGCACCGTACTGGACTTCGTCGGGTTCGGGCTCGGCGCGCTGGCCGCCCGGCTGCTTCCCCTCTTCCTCTCCCAGACGGTGATCAGCGCCAATCTGGTGATCACGGCGGTGCTCAGCGTCAAGCTGCTCGGCATCCGGCTGAGCCGGGCCGAGTGGAGCTCCATAGCCGTGGTCTGCTCGGCGCTGGTGCTGCTGGCGACGGCGGCGGGCGCGGAGGGCAGCGGGCACACGTCGCCGGCCACGCACTGGTGGCTGCTGGTGGTGGCGGTGGTGCTGATGGCGGGCGGCGCGGTGGCGGTACGGCTGCTGGGCGCGCGGGCCGCGATCCTGGCGGGCCTGCTGTCGGGTCTCGGCTTCGGCGCGCTCGGGGTCGGCGTCCGCGTCCTGAACGGCGTGGACCCCTTCGACCTGGGCCGTCTCCTGGCCGACCCGGCGCTGTACGCGATCCTCGTGGCGGGCGTGGGCGGCATGTACCTGCACACGGTCGCCCTCCAGATCGGCTCGGTCAACGGGGCGACGGCGGCGCTGGTGGTGGGCGAGACGGTACTGCCGGGTGCGATCGGCGTGCTGTGGCTGGGCGACGCGTCCCGCGCGGGTTTCGCGTGGATGGCGGTCCTGGGCTTCGTCCTGGCCGTGGCGGGGGCGGTGGCGGTGGCCTGGTTCGGCACGGAGGAGGAGCCCGAGCCCGCACGGGAACCCACCCCGGCCAAGGCCCACCAGCCAACAGCCTGACGGCCCCTGAAGGACGGGCCCGAAGGGCCCACCTGGGGGCGCGGGGAACGGCGCGAGCAACCCACCCACGATCCGCAGCCAAAAGACGGGGGCGAAGCCTTATGAGGGGCGCGGGGAACTGCGCGAACGGCCCCCACCGGCCCGCAGCCGAAAAGAAACGGGCGCACCCCACACCCCCGGCGGGTTCAGGGAACGGGCGGGGCGGGGGACAGCACGACCGTCTCCTCCGCCAGGAACACCACCCCCACCTCCTCCCCCACCCCCACCGCGTCCCGCAACCCGCACTCCGCCTCCAGCACCGCCCCGCCCCCGGGCCGCAGCCGCAGGGTGACGTGGTGGCCCCGGAACGTCCGCCCCACCACCTCGCACGCGAGCCCCCGCCCCGCCTCCACGACCCGTACCCCCGCGGGCCGCACGAGCAGCCGGGCCTCCCCCTGCGACGACCCGGGCGGAACGGGCAGCTTGCCCCATTCGGTGGCCGCCACCTCCCCGGACACCGTCGCCGCCACCACGTTCTCGAAGCCGAGGAAGCGGGCCACGAACTCGGACGCGGGCCGCTGCCAGACCTCCAGCGGCGTCCCGGTCTGCGCGATGCGCCCGTCCCGCATGACGACGACCCGGTCGGCGAGCGCGAACGCCTCGCCCTGGTCGTGGGTGACGGCGAGCACGGTGGTCCCCAACTGCCCGAAGAGGGAACGGAGTTCGACGACGAGCCGTTCCCGCAGCGTACGGTCGAGCTGCCCGAGCGGCTCGTCCAGCATGAGCAGCCGCGGGGAGGGCGCGAGCGCGCGGGCGAGCGCGACGCGCTGCTGTTCGCCGCCGGACAGCGCCGCGACGGCCCGCCGCCCGGCGCCGGGCAGCCCGACGAGTTCGAGGAGCTCCTCGACCCGGCGGGCCTGTTCGGCGCGCGCCACCTTGTGCATGCGCAGCCCGAACGCCACGTTCCCGGCGACGTCCCGCTGCGGGAAGAGCTGGTGGTCCTGGAACATCAGGCCGACCCCGCGCCGGTGCACGGGCACCCCGCGCTGGTCGGCGCCGCCGAGCAGGACCCGTCCGCCGTCGGTCTCCTGGAGCCCGGCGACCACCCGCAGCAGTGTGGACTTGCCGCTGCCGCTGGGCCCGAGCACGCACACCGTCTCGTGGGCGGCGACGTTCAGGCCGACCGCGTCGAGCACGGCCCGCTCCCCGAACCGTACGGTCACCGAGTCGAGTTCGAGCATCAGAATTCTCCGGTCCGGTCGGTGCGGGCGCGCTCCAGGAGGAGCAGGGCCGCCGCGCAGACGACCATGAGGATGGTGCTGAGGGCCATCGCCTGCCCGTAGTTGAGGTCGCCGGCCCGGCCGAGGAGGCGGGCCACGGCGACGGGCAGGGTGGGCCGGTCGGGCCGGGCGATGAAGACGGTCGCGCCGAACTCCCCGAGGGAGACGGCGAAGGCGAATCCGGCGGCGATGAGCAGGGCCCGCCGTACCAGCGGCAGGTCCACCTCCCGCCAGACCCGCAGCGGGGAGGCGCCGAGCACGGCGGCGGCCTCGCGCAGCCGCCCGTCGACCGCGCGCAGCACCGGCAGCATGGTCCGTACGACGAAGGGCACGCCGACCAGTGCCTGGGCGAGCGGCACCAGGATCCAGGAGGTGCGCAGGTCGAGCGGCGGCTTGTCGAGGGTGATCAGGAAGCCGAAGCCGACGGTGACGGCGGAGACGCCGAGCGGCAGCATGAGCAGCGCGTCGAAGCCCCGCACCAGGCGTCCGCCGCGCCGGGCGAGGGCGGCTGCGGCGAGTCCGCCGACGACGAGGGCGATGGCGGTGGCGGCCAGCGCGTACTGCACGGAGTTCCAGACCGCTTCCAGCGGCGGCACGAGGAAGGTGCCGCCCTCTCCGGCGGACTGGAGGGAGCGGAAGTAGTCGAGGCCGTAGCCGTCGGGGGTGTCCAGGGAGCGGGCGACGAGCACGCCGAGCGGCAGCAGGATCAGTACGGCGACGACCGCGAGCACGCCGGCGAGCAGCGCCCACTGTCCCGTGCCGCGCGGGCGGCGGGCGGTGAGCGCGGGGTCGACGAGGCGCAGGGTGCTCTCGCGCCGCCGTACCGTGCGGGCGTGCACGGCGAGGATGAGGCCGACGGCCGCGAACTGCACGAGGGTGAGGACGGCGGCGGTCGGCAGGTCCAGGAGCTGGGCGGTCTGGCGGTAGATCTCCACTTCGAGGGTGGAGAAGGTGGGGCCGCCGAGGATCTGGACGACGCCGAAGGAGGTGAAGGTGAAGAGGAACACCATGAGGGCGGCGGCGGCGACGGCGGGGCCGAGCGCGGGCAGGGTGACCGCGCGCCAGGCGGCGAGCCGGGAGGCGCCGAGCACCCGGGCGGCCTCTTCCTGGCGGGGGTCGAGCTGGGCCCACAGGCCGCCGACGGTCCGGACGACGACGGCGTAGTTGAAGAAGACGTGGGCCAGCAGGATCGCCCAGACGGTGGTGTCCAGGCGCACTCCCCACAGTTCGTCCAGGAGTCCGCCGCGCCCGACCAGGGCGAGGAAGGCGGTGCCGACGACGACGGTGGGCAGCACGAAGGGGACGGTGACGACGGCCCGCAGCAGGTCGCGGCCGGGGAAGTCCAGGCGCGCGAAGACATAGGCGCCGGGCAGGGCGATCAGGAGGGTGAGCGCGGTGGAGGCGAGCGCCTGCCAGGTGGTGAACCACAGGACGTGCTGGAGGTCCGGCTCGGTGAGCACCTCACCGAGCCGGCCCAGCTGCCAGCCGCCGTCGGGCCGCAGCCCGCGGCCGACGATCGCGGCGACGGGCCAGGCGAAGAAGAGCGCGAAGAACGCGAGCGGCAGGGCCATCAGGCCGAGCCGCACCACGTGGGCGCGCGCCCTGCTCCGGCGGGCGGCGCGTCCTACTTCAGGACGAGCGAGGACCACGTCTTGACCCACTGCTCACGGTTCTTGGCGATCTTGTCCGGGGCGACGGTGTGCGTCTGGCTGACGGTGGCGCCGAACTTGGTGAACAGCTCGGGCAGCTTGGCGTCCTTCAGGACGGGGTCGACGAACATGTTGAGCGGCATGTCCTCCTGGAACTTCTTGGAGATCAGGAAGTCGAGGAGGGCCTTGCCGCCGTCGGGGTTCTTGGCGCCCTTGAGCAGTCCGGCGAACTCGGTCTGGCGGAAGCAGGTGCCGGTGGCGACGCCGGTGGGGGCCTCGGTGGGCTGCGGCTTGGCGTAGAGGACCTCCACGGGCGGGCTGGAGGCGTAGGAGACGACCAGCGGGCGGTCGCCCTTGGCCTTCCTGCCGCCGGCCGAGCCGGAGAACTCCTGGTTGTACGCCTGCTCCCAGCCGTCGACGACCTTGACGCCGTTGTCCTTGAGCTTCTTCCAGTAGTCCTGCCAGCCGTCGTCGCCGTACTGGGCGGCGCTGGCGAGCAGGAAGCCGAGGCCGGGCGAGGAGGTCGCCGCGTTCTCGGTGACCAGCAGGCCCTTGTACTCGGGCTTGATCAGGTCGGCGAAGGACTGCGGCGGGCTGAGCTTCTTGTCCGCGAAGTACTTCTTGTCGTAGTTGACGCAGATGTCGCCGGTGTCGATGGGCGTCACCCGGTGCTCGGCCCGGTCGAGCTGGACGTCGGCGGGCACCCCGGCCAGCCCCTTCGCCTCGTACGGGGTGAAGATCCCGTTGTCGAGGGCGCGCGAGAGGAGGGTGTTGTCGACGCCGAAGAACACGTCGCCGCGCGGGGAGCCCTTGGTGAGGATCTCCTGGTTGAGCGCCGCGCCCGCGTCACCGCTCTTGAGGACCTTGACGGTGTAGCCGGTCTGCGCGGTGAACTCCTTGAGCACCGCGTCGGAGGCGGCGAACGAGTCGTGGCTGACCAGGGTGACGGTCTTGGACTTGGTGCCGCCGTCGGTCTTGGCGTCGTCCTTGCCGCCGCACGCGGCGAGCGCGCTGACCCCGAGGGCCGCGGCCAGCGCGGTGGCCGCCAGCTTCTTCGTACTGCGCATGGTGGTGATTCCTCCTGGAGTGACCAGGAAGAGACGCGGCCCTGCCCGCCGGGGGGCGGGCAGGGCGCAACAGCTTGAGTGGTGACCGAACTTCCTACCCAGAATGACCTGGGCAAGGTTCAGAGGGTCTGCGACCTGACGGTGTCGCACTCTCAGCGCTGTGGCGCTCCCCTGTCGGAATTTTCGAGTTGCCCGCCCAGACTACCTCTCGGCCGCGGCGAGCTGCCCGCACGCTCCGTCGATCTCCTGGCCACGGGTGTCGCGGACGGTCACCGGCACGCCGTGGGCGGCGATCGCCTCGACGAACGCCTTCTCGTCCTCGGGGCGCGAGGCCGTCCACTTCGAGCCCGGCGTCGGGTTCAGCGGGATCAGGTTGACGTGGACGCGCTTGCCCTTGAGGAGGCGGCCCAGCAGGTCACCGCGCCACGCCTGGTCGTTGATGTCACGGATCAGTGCGTACTCGATGGAGATGCGGCGGCCGGACTTCTCCGCGTACTCCCAGGCCGCGTCGAGGACCTCGCGGACCTTCCAGCGGGTGTTGACCGGCACGAGGGTGTCGCGCAGCTCGTCGTCCGGGGCGTGCAGCGAGACGGCGAGACGGCACTTGAAGCCCTCGTCGGCGAACCGGAGCATGGCCGGGACCAGGCCGACGGTGGAGACGGTGATGCCGCGCTGAGACAGGCCCAGGCCGTCGGGCTCGGGGTCGGTGAGACGGCGGATGGCGCCGACGACCCGCTTGTAGTTGGCGAGCGGCTCGCCCATGCCCATGAAGACGATGTTGGAGAGCCGGGCCGGGCCGCCGGGGACCTCGCCGTCGCGCAGGGCGCGCATGCCGTCGACGATCTGGTGGACGATCTCGGCGGTCGACAGATTGCGGTCCAGGCCGGCCTGGCCGGTGGCGCAGAACGGGCAGTTCATGCCGCAGCCGGCCTGCGAGGAGATGCACATGGTCACCCGGTCCGGGTAGCGCATCAGGACCGACTCGACCAGCGTCCCGTCGTGCAGCCGCCACAGCGTCTTGCGGGTGGTGTCGTCGTCGCACGAGATGTGCCGCACGACCGACATCAGGTCGGGCAGCAGCTCCTCCTGGAGCCGGGCGCGCGCGGCGGCGGGGATGTCCGTCCACTGCGCGGGGTCGTGCGCGTACCGCGCGAAGTAGTGCTGCGACAGCTGCTTGGCGCGGAACGGCTTCTCGCCGATCGCGGCGACGGCCTCCTTGCGCTCGGCGGGCGAGAGGTCGGCGAGGTGCCGCGGCGGCTTCTTGGCTCCGCGGGGGGCGACGAAAGTGAGTTCTCCGGGCTTCGGCATGGTCCCACCAGTGTCTCAGACATACGGAAAGGGGCTCGCCGTCCTGTGGACAACGAGCCCCCGACCGAGGAAACAGCAGGTCAGCGACGTGCGGGCGAATCCGTCAACTGCCGACGAAGGCGACCAGGAGCAGCCAGACCACCGGCGCCGTCGGCAGCAGGGAGTCCAGGCGGTCCATGATCCCGCCGTGGCCGGGCAGCAGCGTGCCCATGTCCTTGATGCCCAGGTCCCGCTTGATCATCGACTCGCCGAGGTCACCCAGCGTGGCGCTGGCGGCGACCGCGAGGCCGAGCAGCAGGCCCTGCCACCACTGGCCGTCGTCGATGAGGAACTGCATGCACACCGCGCCCGCCGCCATCGCGAACGTCACCGCGCCGACCAGGCCCTCACGGGTCTTTCCGGGGCTGATGCGCGGCGCCAGCTTCGTCTTGCCGAAGCGCCAGCCGATCGCGTACGCGCCGGTGTCGCTGACCACGGTCAGCAGCAGGAAGACGAACACCCGCCACGGCCCGTCGTCGGCGGTCAGCATCATCGCGACGAAAGTGGCCAGGAACGGCACGTAGAACGCGGCGAAGACACCGGCGGTGACGTCCTTGAGATAGCCCTCGGGCTTCTCCGTCATCCGCCACACCAGCACCGCCAGCGAGGTCAGCGCCATGGCGACCCAGGCGCCCTCGGCACCGCGCGCGTAGCCGGCGACGACCATGGCCGCGCCGCCCACCGCCAGCGGCACCAGCGGCGCCTTGATGTCCTTGCGCTCCGCCAGCCGGGAGGTGAGCTCCCACAGGCCGACGACGACCGCCACCGCGATCACGCCGACGAAGACGGCCTTCACGACGAACAGCGACGCCATGATGACCGCGCCGAGTCCGACGCCGACCCCTATCGCGGCCCGCAGGTCGCGCCCCGCCCGCTTCTTCTCCGGCTGCGCGGGCCGCTGCGGCTGCTGCGGAGTCGAAGGTGGTACCGAGCTGGGCATGGGCTCCTGCGGCGTCTCATCGCGGAACAGGGGGCCACTCAGCCGAGCGGCCCCCCGGTCACGTTCTTCGCGGTCTTCGGCGTCCGTGCCCGGGATGACGGGCATCGGCTGCGTCCGGGACGGGGCGTCATACGCATCGTAGGCAGCACCCGCCGAAGGCACCTCCTGGGAAGGCCCCTGGTCGGGTGGCCCCCAGTGTTCGGGTCGCGGCGGAGCCCCCCAGGAAGAGTCGTTCATCAGACCTCGAGCAGCTCTGCTTCCTTGTGCTTGAGCAGCTCGTCCACCTGCGCGACGTACTTCGCGGTGGTGTCGTCGAGCTCCTTCTCCGCACGGCGGACCTCGTCCTCGCCGGACTCCTTGTCCTTGACGAGCTTGTCGAGGGCGTCCTTCGCCTTGCGGCGCACGGAGCGGATCGACACCTTGGAGTCCTCGGCCTTGGTCCGGGCGACCTTGATGTAGTCCCGGCGGCGCTCCTCCGTCAGCTCCGGGAAGTTCACCCGGATGATGGAGCCGTCATTGCTCGGGTTGACGCCGAGGTCCGAGTCGCGGATGGCCTGCTCGATGTTGCGCAGCGCGCTCTTGTCGAACGGGGTCACCACGGCCATGCGCGGCTCCGGCACCGAGAACGACGCCAGCTGGTTGATCGGCGTCAGCGCGCCGTAGTAGTCCGCCACGATCTTGTTGAACATCGCCGGGTGCGCACGGCCGGTGCGAATCGCGGCGAAGTCCTCCTTGGCGACCAGGACGGCCTTCTCCATCTTCTCCTCGGCTTCGAGGAGGATTTCTTCGATCACCACTTGCTCCTGCATGTCTTGAGTGGGCCGGGAACGATCCGTGCGGTGCTCAACGGCCCTGCGTAACCCGCGTCTTTCCCTGCACGGTGTCCGACCGCCAGGGGATTGTCCATCCCCCGGTCAGGCCCGGGTGCCCTGGTCGCTCACGAGCGTGCCGATCTTCTCACCCTTGACCGCGCGCGCGATGTTGCCCTCGGCGAGCAGTTCGAAGACCAGGATGGGGAGGTTGTTGTCGCGGCAGAGGGTGATGGCCGTCATGTCCGCGACCTTCAGGTCCCGGGTGATGACCTCGCCGTACTCCAGCGCGTCGAACTTCACGGCGTCCGGGTTGGTGCGGGGGTCGGAGTCGTACACCCCGTCGACCCCGTTCTTGCCCATCAGCATGGCCTCGGCGTCGATCTCCAGCGCACGCTGGGCGGCCGTGGTGTCGGTGGAGAAGTAGGGCATGCCCATGCCCGCGCCGAAGATCACGACGCGCCCCTTCTCCAGATGGCGCACGGCGCGCAGCGGAATGTAGGGCTCCGCGACCTGGCCCATGGTGATGGCGGTCTGGACCCGGGAGTCGATGCCCTCCTTCTCCAGGAAGTCCTGGAGGGCGAGGCAGTTCATCACCGTGCCGAGCATGCCCATGTAGTCGGAGCGGGCCCGGTCCATGCCGCGCTGCTGGAGCTCGGCCCCGCGGAAGAAGTTGCCGCCGCCGATGACGACGGCGATCTGCGCACCGTCCCGTACGACATTGGCGATCTCGCGGGCGATGGCGTGCACGACGTCGGGGTCCACACCGAGACCCCCTCCGCCGGCGAACGCCTCACCGGACAGCTTCAGCATGAAGCGACCGGTGACCTTGCCGTCGTCGCGCTTGTGGTCAGCCTGGGTGGCGGCGTCCGCGCCCTGATTCATGGGGATCTCCTCGTACACATACGAAGAAGGCCATTGCCGGTGGGTGCTGTGTCCCTGAGCGGCAATGGCCTCCTCGTCAGATCTGCGGTCGTCCGTCGCGAGCGCGGCCGACGACTGCCTCAGACCCTAGCTGGTCCCAGCCGGGTCTTCCGTCGATCGCTGGACGGACTCAGATGCCGACCTTGATGCGCGTGAAGCGCTTCAGGGTGACACCGGCCTCGTCCAGAACCTTCTGGACCGACTTCTTGTTGTCGAGCGCGTACGGCTGGCCAAGGAGCGTGGCGTCCTTGAAGAAGCCGTTGACACGACCCTCGACGATCTTCGGCAGCGCGGCCTCGGGCTTGCCCTCGGCGCGGGTGGTCTCCTCGGCGACGCGACGCTCGGTCTCGACGACCTCGGCCGGGACGTCCTCGCGGGAGAGCCACTTCGGCGCGAACGCGGCGATGTGCTGCGCGATGCCCTTGGCGGTCTCGGCGTCGGCCTTGTCCAGCTCGACCAGCACACCGATCTGCGGCGGCAGGTCGGGCATGGTGCGGTGCATGTACGCGAAGACGAAGCCGTCCGCGTACTGCGCGAAGCGGTCCAGGACGATCTTCTCGCCGAGGTTGGCGTTGGCCTCGTCGACGTACGCCTGGACGGTCTTGCCGGCCTCGATCTCGGAGGCGAGCAGCGCCTCCAGGTCGGCCGGGGACACCTTGGCGACGTGCGCGGCGAGCGCGGCGGCGGTGGCCTGGAACTTGTCGCCCTTGGCGACGAAGTCCGTCTCGCACTTCAGCTCGAGGAGGACACCGGAGGTGTTGTCCTCGGCGAGCAGGGAGACGACCGCACCGTTCTCGGCGGAACGGCCCTCGCGCTTGGCGACGCCCTTCTGGCCCTTGATGCGCAGCGCCTCGACGGCCTTGTCGACGTTGCCGTCGGCCTCGTCCAGCGCCTTCTTGCAGTCCATCATGCCGGCGCCGGTGAGCTCGCGGAGCTTCTTGACGTCAGCGGCGGTGTAGTTCGCCATGAGTCTTTGTTTCTCTCTCGAAGTCTGACTCGAAGTCTGAAAGATCTACGGAAGATCTACGGGGCCACGGGGTGACGGCGGGGGCACGCTGTGCCCCCGCCGTCACGCCGCAGCGAAGACCGTGAAGGTCAGGCCTGCTCGGCGTCCGCGGCCGGAGCCTCGGCAGCGGCCTCGGCCGGCTTCTCGGCCTCGGCGGCCGGAGCCTCGGCAACCGGAGCCTCGGCCGCGGGGGCCTCGGCGTCGTCGGCCTTCTTCTCGCCCTCGAGCAGGTCGCGCTCCCACTCGGCGAGCGGCTCGCCGGCGGCCTTCTCGCCCGGCTTCGAGTCACCGGTGGCGACGCCGGAACGGGCGATGAGGCCCTCGGCGACGGCGTCGGCGATCACGCGGGTGAGCAGGGTGACGGAGCGGATCGCGTCGTCGTTGCCCGGGATCTTGTAGTCGACCTCGTCGGGGTCGCAGTTGGTGTCGAGGATCGCGACGACCGGGATGTGGAGCTTGCGCGCCTCACCGACGGCGATGTGCTCCTTCTTGGTGTCGACGATCCAGACGGCGCTCGGCACCTTCTGCATCTCGCGGATACCACCGAGGGTCTTCTCCAGCTTGGCCTTCTCGCGCGAGAGGACCAGGAGCTCCTTCTTGGTGAGACCCGAGGCCGCCACGTCCTCGAAGTCGATCTGCTCGAGCTCCTTGAGGCGCTGCAGACGCTTGTAGACGGTGGAGAAGTTGGTCAGCATGCCGCCGAGCCAGCGCTGGTTGACGTAGGGCATGCCCACGCGCGTCGCCTGCTCGGCGATCGCCTCCTGCGCCTGCTTCTTGGTGCCGACGAACATGATGGAGCCGCCGTGCGCGACGGTCTCCTTGACGAACTCGTAGGCGCGGTCGATGTACGACAGCGACTGGAGCAGGTCGATGATGTAGATGCCGTTGCGCTCGGTGAAGATGAAGCGCTTCATCTTCGGGTTCCAGCGACGGGTCTGGTGACCGAAGTGGACGCCGCTCTCCAGCAGCTCCCGCATCGTGACGACGGCCATGGCCGTACTCCTTGAGGTACTCGGTTATCGCGGCGGCCGGTCGGCTGCCGCGCCTGACGCCCCGCTGCGCCATGCCCCGCACCGGTGTGAACAGGTGAAGGACCGAGAGACGCGGCCGGTGGTCCAGACCACCGGCGGGGCGTGCGAAGTCGACCCGGTGACCCGGATCGCCACAAGAAGTGTACGGGACCGTCGCAGCCCCGGGTGACGGCCCTGTCCACAACCCCCTGTTTGTCCACAGCCAGACTCCATGATCACCGCGAATCCCCCGCCCCCGGGATCATTTCCCCCATGATCCGCACACTGCTCCGCCTCACCGCGACGGCCGCACTGGCCGCCTTGGCCGCGCCCCTGCCCGAGCACCTGGCCGAGCCCTTGACCGAGCCCTTGCGGGGGACGCCGGTGGGGGTGCGGGACCTTGCGCCCCTGACTGCGGGTGGAGGCGGGGATGGGAGTGGGGGTGCGCATACGGATGCCGTTGCGGCGGCGGGTGCGCCCTACCGGGCCGGAGGACGGCTCTGGCCGGTCCCCGGGACACCGGTGATCCTGCGCGGCTGGAACCCGCCCGCGACTCCGTACGGCCCCGGCCACCGCGGCATCGACCTGGCGGCCCCACCCGGCACGGAGATCCGGGCCGTCGCCCCGGGCCGGATCACCTTCACCGGCCCCGTCGCGGGCCGGGGCGTCCTCACGATCACCCTCGACAACACGGGCACCCCACCCCTGCGCACCACGTACGAGCCAGTACGCGCCCTCGTCACCCCGGGCGAGCGGGTACGCGCGGGGCAGACCGTGGGGGTACTGGAGGACACGCGGTCCGGACCGGGAGCGGATACGGGGTCGGGAGCTGGGACAGGCGCTGGTGGTGGAGGGCGCGGGAGTGGGGGCGCCGAGCCGGGGCCGAATGAAGGCCCTGGTGGGGGTGGGGCCGGGGGCGGTGCTGGGGGCGCGCCGCCGCACTGTACGCAGAGCTGCCTTCACTGGGGGCTCAAACGGGGCGACACCTATCTGAACCCGCTGGCACTCATGCACAGCGGTCACGCCCGCCTGCTGCCGGTGTGGGGGGTGGGGTGAAGGCTTGAGGGGGTGGGGGGCGGGGGGGAGGGGGTGGGCCCCCAGAGGTGGATTTGGTTGCCGCCCCCGCGTCCTCAGCCCACCACTCCCCGCAGCGCCATCCCCACCGCCGCGTGGGTCACGGCCGCGGGGTCTTCGGGGGCGCCGAGTTCGATGCGGCGGACCGCGGCGTCGACCACGCCCTGGAGCAGCATGGCGGCGAGGCGCGGCTGGGCGTGGCCGAGGTCGGCGAGGGCTTCGACGATCATGGCGATGAGGTCGCCGTGGGCGGCGCGGATCTTCTCGCGGGCGCCGGCGTCGAGCTCGCTGGCGGAGATGGCGACGACGGCGCGGTGCCGCTGGTCCCCGACGAGCTCCAGCTGGCGGCGTACATACGCCTCGACCTTGGCCTCGGGTCCGGCGGCCTGCTGCATCGCGGCCTCGATGTCGGCCGCCCAGAGCGGGAAGTCGACGGAGCAGAGTTCTTCGACGACGGCGGCCCGGGAGCGGAAGTACTCGTAGACGGAGGACCGGGCGAGGCCGGTGCGCTCGGCCAGGGCCGGGAAGGTCAGGGCGTCGGTGCCGCCCTCGGAGAGCAGGGTGCGGGCGGCGTCCAGCAGGGCGGCGCGCTGCATCGTGCGGTGCTCGGCCACTGAGGCCGCTCGAATCCTTGGCACCGGTCCACTGTAAGGCGGGGGTGCGGGTCCGCGGCGGGGCAGGCGGCTATTCGGCGGGGAGCGTGCGCTCAGCGGCCGACGTCGGCGAGTTTGGCCCGGAGCTGGAGGACGGACTTGGTGTGGATCTGGCTGACGCGGCTCTCGGTGACCCCGAGGACGTTGCCGATCTCGGCGAGGGTGAGGCCCTCGTAGTAGTAGAGCGTGACGACGGTCTTCTCGCGTTCGGGGAGGGTGTTGATGGCGCGGGCGAGGAGTCTTCGCAGTTCGCGGTCTTCGGCGACTTCGACGGGGTCGTCGGCGGCGGTGTCCTCCAGGGTGTCCATGAGGCTGAGGCGGTCGCCGCCCTCGCCGCCGACGTGGAGCAGCTCTTCCAGGGCGACCACGTTGGCGAGGGACAACTGGCTGAATACCGCGTGCAGTTCTTCGACGGCGATGCCCATTTCGGCGGCGACCTCGTTCTCCGAGGGGGTGCGGCGCAGTTGGGCTTCGAGGGTGGCGTAGGCGCGCTCGACGGCGCGTGCCTTCTGCCGTACGGAGCGGGGGATCCAGTCGAGTGCGCGGAGTTCGTCGATCATCGCGCCGCGGATGCGGGTGATGGCGTACGTCTCGAACTTGATGGCCCGTTCGATGTCGAACTTCTCGATGGCGTCGATGAGCCCGAAGACTCCGGAGGAGACGAAGTCGGCCTGTTCGACGTTGGGGGGCAGGCCGACGCTCACTCGGCCCGCGACGTATTTGACCAGCGGTGAGTAGTGCAGGATCAGCTGCTCGCGCAGGCGCTCGTCGCCGCTGTTCTTGTACGAGCGCCACAGTTCGTCCACGGAGGAGGGTGCCGGTGGTCGCACGGTGCCACCGGCGCGGGCAGCGGGGGGAGCTGCGGCGCGGTCAGACCCGGAGGTGTGCTGGGGCATGCGTTGCCTTGAGCCGTTCTGCTGTGACGTGAGCGGGGAGCTGCTGGTGCTGCGGGGTTCTCGTGAGCGTAGCGTGACCGGCGTATTGCGGTGCGCGAACGTGGGCGTCTCGGCGCTGCCCTGTTCGGGTTGCCGGTCACGTGTGCGGTGGGGGGCCGTCGCGGCGGGCGTCGGCCCCGAAAGCGCTGTGGTGCGGCCCTCGGTGGTCATCGGCCTTACCTTTTCACCCGAATGCTCCAGGTCAAGCACCGCCTCGCCGGGTGCCGCGCGGTCGGCGTGCGGCGGGGGCCAACCGCCATCCGTCGCCGTCGCGTTCGACGAAGCCGAGGGAGTGCAGTTCGTACAGTCTTCCCAGCGCCTGCTCGGTGCTGGTTCCGGCGTGGCGGGCGATGTCGCTGGTGGGGGCGGTGCCGTGGCCGGGGAGTGCGTCGAGTACGTGGGTGGTGGCGGGGGCGAGGAGGTCGCGGGGCAGGACGGGGCCCCGTCGGACCGGGGCGAGTTCGCCCATTTCTCCAACGAGTTCGACGATTTCCGCGGCGTCGGTGACGAGGGTGGCCTCACCGCGCAGCAGTTCGTGCACTCCGGCGGAGAGTCCGCTGGTGGCGGGGCCGGGTACGCCTATGGTGTGGCGGCCGAGCCGTTGGGCGTTGCGGGCGGTGGCGAGGGAGCCGCTGCGGTATTCGGCTTCGACGACGACGGTGCCGCGGGTGAGGGCGGCGATGACGCGGTTGCGCAGGACGAATCGGCCGGGCGTGGGGTGATCGCCCGGCGCCAACTCGCTGACGATGAGGCCCTGTTGCGCGATGCGGCCGATCAACTCGGCGTGGCCGCGCGGATAGACGACGTCGACTCCGCTGGCGAGGACGGCGATGGTGGCGCCGCTTGCC
The DNA here is from genome assembly GCF_041080675.1 of Streptomyces sp. cg36. Taxonomy (NCBI): domain Bacteria; kingdom Bacillati; phylum Actinomycetota; class Actinomycetes; order Kitasatosporales; family Streptomycetaceae; genus Streptomyces; species Streptomyces cyclosori. Next base: position 2,267,980 of record NZ_CP163520.1, read on the forward strand.
GCGAGGGTGCCGCGGTGGGCGGCGCCGTCGACTCCCGCGGCTGCGCCGGAGACCACGACCCAGCCTTTCTCGGCGAGCCCGGCGCCGAGGGTGGCGCCCATGTGGGCGCCGTAGGGGGTGCAGGCGCGGGCGCCGACCACGGCGACGGATCGCAGTGCCCATATCCGCAGGTCGGCCGCGCCTCGTAGCCATAGTCCGACGGGGCGGGCGTCGCCGAGGTCGTCGAGTTGTCCGGGCCATTCGGGATCGCCGGGGCAGACGAACCGTCCGCCGAGGTCGTCCAGTGCGGCCAGGTCGCGTTCGGGGTCTGCCGCCGCGGCGCGTCTGCGGTAGCCGGCGAGCCGGGCGGCGCTGACGCCGGTGAGGGGTGCGTCGGGGTCCTCGGGGGTGGTGAGGAGCCGCATCAGTTCCGCGGCGCCGTGGATGCGCAGCCATCGGCCGGCGCGCTCGTCGCCCGGCTCGATGACCCGGGTGAGGGCGGCCCGGGCCACGCGCTCGGGGTCGAGGGGGCGGACGCTCGCGCCGGGGCCGGGGCCAAGTCCTGCTTCCGAGCCGGGTCCTGTTCTTGAGCCGGATTCAGGTCCGGATCCGGTTTCTGAACCGGGACCAGCTCCAGCTCCGGATCCTGCTCCTGGGCCGGCACCGGGGTCATGCCCGGCGCCGGAGCGGTCGCCGGAGTCTCCGCCCGGCCGCTCGTCCACCGGCTCCCCCACGCCCGGCCGCCTCTCCGCGCCCCCCGGGCCCGGCTGCCTCCCCACACCCTCTGGGAACCCCGGGCTCAACGGGAACTCCGCGCCCGCCGAGCCCTCCTCCGCCGCCGGGAGCCCTCCGCCCGCCGAGAACCCCCCGTCCGGGAAGCCCGTGTTCACCCCGCACCTCCCACTGGTACCGGCGTGCCCCGTGAGATGCCCGTTCTGAGTTCCAGGGCGAGGCCGATGTGGTTTTCGTCGGGGCGGTCGTGGCCGCAGAGGTCGGCGACGGTCCAGGCGACGCGGAGGACGCGGTCGAGACCTCGGGCGGTGAGCAGGCCGCGTTCCATGTCGCGTTCGGCCGCGGCGAGGGCTCCGGGGGCGGCGAGCCAGCGGGTGCGCAGTTCGTGGCCGGGGATTTCGCTGTTGGTGGTCCAGGGGGTGCCTTGGAGCCGGGCGGTGGCCCGTTCGCGGGCGGCGAGGACGCGGGCGGCGACGACGGCGGTGGATTCCCCTCGGCCGCCTTGCGCGAGCAGGTCTTCGCGGCGGACCGGTTCGGCTTCGACGCGCAGGTCGACGCGGTCGAGGAGCGGGCCGGAGAGCCGGGCCTGGTAGCGGCGGATCGCGGAGGGGGCGCATTCGCAGCCCGCTCCGTGGAGGGTGTGGCGTCCGCAGGGGCACGGGTTGGCGGCGAGGACCATGAGGAAGCGGGCGGGCAGGCGGACGACTCCGGCGCTGCGGGCGATGACGACGTGGCCGGCTTCCAGGGGCTGGCGCAGGGAGTCGAGGGCTTTTCCGGTGAACTCGGGGGCTTCGTCGAGGAAGAGGACGCCCCGGTGGGCGAGGGAGACGGCGCCGGGGCGCGGCAGTCCGTTGCCTCCGCCGACCAGGGACTGCATCGTCGCCGAGTGGTGCGGGGCGCAGTAGGGGGCTTTGCGGACGAGCGGTTTGCCCGGGGGCAGGATTCCGGCGACGGAGTGGATCGCGGTGACTTCGAGGGATTCCTGGCGGGTGAGGGGCGGCAGGATGCCGGGGAGCCGCTCGGCCAGCATGGTTTTGCCCGCGCCGGGCGGGCCGTGGAGCATCAGGTGGTGGCCTCCGGCGGCGGCGACTTCGAGGGCGGTGCGGGCGCCGCGCTGTCCGGCGACGTCGGCGAGGTCGGGCGGGGTGGTGTCGGCGTCGGCGGAGAGGCCGGTGCCGACTCCGGCGCCGGGGACGACCAGTCCGGCGAGCATGGGATCGGGCCTGCCCTCTTCGGCGGGCTCCTCCTCGGGGACGGGTGCGTCGGTGAGGACGGCGATGAGCTGGCGCAGGCTGCGGACGCCGAGGACGGAGACGCCGGGGACCAGGGAGGCTTCCGCGGCGGTCTGTTCGGGGACGACGACTTGTTGGTATCCGGCTTCGGCGGCGGCGAGGACGGCGGGCAGGATGCCGCGGACGGGCCGCACCCGGCCGTCGAGGCCCAGTTCTCCGATCATGACGAGGTCGGCTAGTTCTCGTGGGTCGATCCGTTCGGCCGCGCCGAGGACCGCGCAGGCTACGGCGAGGTCGAAGCCGCTGCCGCCTTTGGGGACGGAGGCGGGGCTGAGGCCCACGGTGAGTTTCTTCTGGGGCCAGTCGGCTCCGGAGTTGACGACGGCGGCCCTGACGCGGTCGCGGCTTTCGCTGAGGCTCTTGTCGGGGAGGCCGACGAGGGTGAAGGCGGCGACTCCGGGTTCGAGGTCGGCCTGGACTTCGACGACGACTCCTTCGACGCCGACGAGGGCGACGGAGCAGGTGCGGGCGAATCCCATTCACGCCACCCCCCGCGCGTGCTCGGTGCGGGCTGCGCCCTTGCGGGGCAGGACGATGCCGACCAGGTCGATGCGGACGCCGCCCGGGGGCGGTCCGCCGTGGTCGGCGAGCCACCGTTCGGCGAGGTGTCTGAGCCGGGCGGCCTTGTCCGGGGTGACGGCGGCCATGGGGTGCTGGAAGCTGCCCGCTCGGCGTGTTTTCACCTCGCAGACCACCAGGACGTCGCCGTCGCGGGCGACGATGTCGATCTCTCCGGTCCTGCCGCACCGCCAGTTGCGGGCGATCACTGTCATTCCTGCGCCTGTCAGCAGTCGGGCCGCCAGGTCTTCGCCGTACCGTCCGAGTGCTCCTCGTGCGTACATTCGGCACCACCTCCGGTACCGACTGTCACGCACCCCCGCCCAAGAAGTGGATCTTGGTGGACAACCCCCGGGCTGGGGAAAACTCCGTCACTCGCGAGGGTGATGCCGCACGCGGCGCTGACACAGGCGCACAGATGCGGGCATACAGAGAAGGCCACGCGCCCCCGAAGGAACGCGTGGCGTACGGGAGCCCCGCGGCGAGCGCGCGGCGCGGGACGGTGTCCCGGGCCGGATCAGCCGCCCGGCAGTTCGAGGTCGCTCTTGTTGAGCTCCTCGATGTTCACGTCCTTGAAGGTGAGGACCCGCACCTGCTTGACGAACCTGGCCGGCCTGTACATGTCCCAGACCCAGGCGTCGGCCATCGACACCTCGAAGAACACCTCGCCCTGGACCGAGTGCACCTGCATCTCGTAGTCATTGGTGAGGTAGAAACGCCGCTCGGTCTCGATCACGTATTTGAACAGACCGACGACGTCGCGGTACTCCCGGTAGAGCTTCAGCTCCATCTCGGTCTCGTACTTTTCGAGGTCCTCGGCGCTCATGGCATGTTCCCCTTCAGCCGTGCGTCCCCCCATTGTGCGTCAGCCCCCGGCGCCCCTAGACGATTTCCGGAGCCAGGACCACCGGCGCACGCGGAGGACCCTCTTCGAGCAGCGTGCGCAGCAGCTCGGCGAGTCTGGTCGGGTACACCGTCTCACGCGCCGCCGACAGTTCGGCGGAGGTCCACCACCTCAGACCGGCCGTACTGCGTCGTTCCAGCTCGGTGAGGCCGGTGGGCGCGGCATCGGTGCGGGTGGTACGGGCCAGGAAGTACCACTCGTCCTGATCCCACCGGCGGCCGTCGAAGGGGAACGAGCACATCCGCTGCCACAGCACCGGCCCGAGTTCGACCTCGGTGATGCCGGTCTCCTCGGCCAGTTCGCGCAGGGCCGCCTCGGCGCGGGTCTCGTCGCCCTCCAGGCCGCCGCCCGGGGTGAACCACCAGGTGTCGGACGGGTCGTCCGGTTCGAAGCCGTGCATCAGCAGGATGCGGTCCTGCGGGTCGAGCAGCACCACCCGCGCGACCCTGCGCGGCCCACCGGGCCCGCCGCCCGTGTCCTGGCCGTCCTGGTCGCCGGCGCCCCGACTGTCCTGACCGCCCGCGCCTCGGCCGCCCCGGCCGCCCCGGCCGCCCCGGCCACCCTGGTCGCCGATGTCCTGACCGCCCCGGGCACCGGTGCCCTGGCCGCCGAGGAGCCCCTCCCCCTCACTGCCCGCCAACGGACACCTCCCGACCGCCCGCTCCCGTACCCGTCCCCGTACCGCCCCCACCCGCCCGGTCGGCCCGGCCGCGACGGCGGCGTCCCAGGAATCCGGCCACGGGCCCGTACACCCCGCCGCCGAAGATCAGGACGGCACCGGCGATCACCGCGCCCACCATCAGCCTCAGCGGGCCCGGCTGCGAGATGCCGCCGGGGAACTCCTTGAAGCCGTCGGGGCGCTTCAGCATGCCGTCCAGGGGCCAGGCGATGGCGTCCACGCGGGCGCTGACGGCCGAGCGCGGCACCGAGCCGTTGGCGGCGTCCTCCAGGTGGACCCGGGAGTCCAGCGAGACGTTGCGCTGGTCGCCGAGGAGGAAGAGCTGGTCCTTGGGGACCGTGGCGCTGAACTTGCTCGTGGAGGGGGCCACATCGTGCAGATACGGTTCTTCGACGGTCTTGCCGTTGACGGTGAGTTTGCCGCCCTGGTCGCAGCACTTGACGGTGTCGCCGCCTATGCCGACCACGCGCTTGACCATCGTGGCGTTGCCCCAGACCTTGTCCTTGAAGATCACCACGTCGCCGCGCTTCACGTCGGCGCCGTCGATGCGCTGGGCCAGGACCCGGTCGCCCGCCTTCACCGTCGGGTTCATGGACTCGGTCGGCACCGTGTACGGCTTGTACTCGACGGCTCCCCAGGCGAAGCCGCCCAGGAAGAGGAGACAGCCGACGGCCACGGCCAGTCCCGACAGCAGATTGCCGAGACCGCGGCCGTGGCCGTCGTCGTCCTGTCCTGTTGCGCTCATCCCAGTGCTCCTCCCCCGGTCCCCGCGTGTCACGCGGCCCGGAGACGTCGACGATCTGGGACGGCACCCTACCCGGCGGTATCCCGCCGGGTCAGCCCTCTCGGGTCAGGTCGGTGCGGTTGATCGCGTCACCGGACCGGGCGAACCTGCGGCGGCGCCACAGCACGATCGGCACCGCGCCCGCCAGTCCGGCCGCGACCGGGCCCGTGTTCGCCATCGCGTTGAGGCCCTTCTGGTCGAAGGTGCCGGGGATGCCGAGCCAGTCGATGCGGTTCAGCGGCCAGGCGATGGTGAACGCGCGGCCCACCACCTCGTCGTTGGAGACGGTGCCGCCGCCGGGCAGCTCCTGGTGGTAGCGGGAGTCCAGCGAGTTCTGGCGGTGGTCGCCCATCACCCAGATCCGGCCCTTGGGGACCTTGATCGGGCCGAACGGCATGTCGTCGCAGGCGCTGTCGCCGGGGTAGATGTACGGCTCGTTCAGGGCGTGGCCGTTGACCTTGACCGGGCCGCCCTTCTTGCACTCCACCGTGTCGCCGCCGGTCGCGATGACCCGCTTGATCAGGTCCTTCTCCTCGGCGGACGGCATCAGGCCGATGAAGCTGAGGAACTTCTGCACGGCGTTGGGCTCGGCCGGCTTCTGGTCCTCCAGCCAGCCGCCCGGGTCGTGGAAGACGACGACCTCGCCGCGCTCGGGCGTGGAGCCGAACCACGGGGTCAGCTTGTCGACCAGCACCCGGTCGCCGCGCTGCAGGGTGTCCTGCATGGAGTCCGAGGGGATCGAGAACGCCTGCACCAGGAACGTCTTGATCAGCAGGGCGAGGACCAGGGCGATGCCGATGAGCAGCGGCAGCTCCTTCCAGAAGGAGCGCTGCTTCTTGGGGCCGGGGTCGCGGTCCGCGCCGCCGCCCGGCTCGCCCTCGTCCCCGGCGCCGCCGTCAGCGGTCCCGCCCGCGCCGCCGTCCTGCTGGGCCTCCCGGGCCGCCGCGGGCGGCTCGGCGGGCCGCTCCGGCCGCTCCTCGGGCTCGTCGTGTCCGGATCGTGCGCCGACCGCCAAATCCCCCACATCCACTCCTCACTCCGTGCCACCGCCCGCGCCGTGCGAGACGCAGGCCCACCACTCCCATAACGAGCGGGAGTTCCGCAGGGCTCGGGAGCCGGATCGCTTCGTTCGATATCAGTTCATCCGATATCGATTCGTTTGCTGTCTTTTCACGCGATGCAGCGGGATCCGCTGCCGGATCCCGGGAGGACACCCTATGCGAAGCGCCGGGCGCGGCGGCCGACCCGCCGGGCGCGTCCGGCACCGGGGCGAAGGTGCCCGGTTCCTCCAGGCGCCGCCAGTGGGACAGCGGCCAGACGATGGCGACGGCGCGCCCGATCACCCCGTCCTCGGAGACCGTGCCGTGGTACGGCTCGTCGAGGTGGAAGCGGGAATCGGCCGAGTTCGAGCGGTGGTCGCCCATCACGAAGAGGCGGCCCTCGGGCACCTTGACCTCGAACTTGATCTGCGAGGGCGGGTTGCCGGGCTGGACGTAGGGCTCGTCCAGGGGGACGCCGTTGACGGTGATCTTTCCGTTGGCGTCACAGCACTTGACGGTGTCCCCACCGACGGCGATGACGCGTTTGATGAGGTCCTGTTCGTTGTCGGACGGCAGCAGTCCGATGAAGGTGAGGCCCTGTTTGACCTGTCTGACGCCGACGGGGTCGCTGCCGCCTGCCGACTTCTTCTCGTCCTTGAGCCAGCCGCCGGGGTCCTTGAAGACCACCACGTCACCGCGGTGCGGCCGGGCTCCGAACCAGGGCGTGAGCTTGTCGACCAGGACCCGGTCGCCGATGGTGATGGTGTCCTGCATGGAGCCGGACGGGATGACGAACGCCTGGACGAGGAAGGTCTTCAGTACGAGGGCGATCAGCACCGCCACCCCTATGAGCAGGGGTATCTCCCTGACGGCGGACCTGCGTCGGCGCCGTTTGACCTTGCGGGCGAGCTTGCGCCGCTCGGCGCGGCCCTGCTGGGCGCGGCGGCCGGGCGGCCGGGCGGAGTCGGACGCCGGGCGCGGACCGGGGATGCCGGAGGCGGGCGGCTCCGGCAGGTCGGTGCCTTCCGGCGCCGGGAGGCCGGGGTCGGCCGGGCCGGCGAACCCGGGGCCGCCCGGGGCCCCGAGGCCGGAATCGGACGGGTCCCCAAGGCCGGGGCCGCCCGGGGCCCCGAAGCCCGGCCCGCCCGGCTCCCGGACGTCGGAATCGGCCGGATCCGGTCGTGGTCCCGGTACCCGGCGCGGTGTCGTCGGTCTGGTGCCGGTGGGGAGGGGCTCGTCGGCGGGGCGGGGGGCCGAGCGCGGGCGCCCCCGGTTACCCATGGGCGCCGCCGGGTGCCGGTACGCGTGCGAAGGCGCCCGAGCCGTCGACGCCGGACCAGCGGCCGAACGGCCAGCCGATCCAGTCGACCCGGCCCACCACGTGGTCGACGGGGACCATGCCGCCGCCCGGGGAGCCGAGGTGGTCGCGGGAGTCGCTGGAGCGGGAGCGGTGGTCGCCCAGGACGAACAGGGTGCCGTCGGGCACGACGATGTCGAAGGGCACCTGCGAGGGCGCGTCGCCCGGGTGCAGGTACTCCTCGGTCACCGGTGTCCCGTTCACCTGGACCCTCCCGCCCTTGTCGCAGCACACGACGCGGTCGCCGCCGACGCCGACGATCCGTTTCACGTACACGTTCCCCGCCGGCTCCGTCAGGCCCAGGGCCGCGACCGCTGAACGAACGGCCCTGCCCACCGGGTTCCCCTCCGGGGGTTCGTCGGTGAAGGAGCCCCGGCCGTCGAAGACGACGACGTCACCGCGGGCGGGGTGGCCGCCGAAGCGGTAGGCCAGCTTGTTGACGAGGACCCGGTCGCCCACCTTGAGGGTGGGTTCCATGGAGCCGCTGGGGATGAGGAAGGGCTGGAGCACGAAGTGGCTGAGCAGCAGCACGAAGACGAGGCAGAGGGCGAACAGTGCCGCCGTCTTGCGCCAGGGCCCTTCGAGGGCGGTGGCGAGGGCGGGAAAACGCGCGGAGCGCGACCCCCGCTCCGGCCCCGGCTGAGGGGTGGAGGGAAGGTCGCGCTCCGTGTGCTGTGCTTCGGTGTCCATCGGGGGCAGAGCCTATCCGCCCGTCCTGTGGACCCGTACGCGAAGGTGGTGGGCCGGGGCCCGCCGGTGAGCCGGGGCTCAGTTGTCGCGCTTCTCCTTGATCTTCGCGGCCTTGCCGCGGAGCTCACGGAGGTAGTACAGCTTGGCGCGGCGGACGTCACCGCGGGTGACGAGCTCGATCTTCTCGAAGATCGGGGAGTTCACCGGGAAGGTGCGCTCGACGCCGACGGAGAAGGAGACCTTGCGGACCGTGAAGGTCTCGGAGACGCCCGAGCCCTGACGGCGGATGACGACGCCCTTGAACTGCTGGATACGGGAGCGGTTGCCCTCGATGACGCGGACGTGCACGTTGACGGTGTCACCCGGGCGGAAGGCCGGGACGTCGGAGCGCAGCGTGGCCGCGTTGACGGAGTCGAGCAGGTGCGACATGTGTGTCTGCTTCCTCGCCGATGCCACAGGTCATCGGCAGTTCGAAATGATGTGATGGGTGCCGTTCGCGCCGGACCGCCTCGGGGCGACTCCCGCGAGTGCGGGGAACGCGTGCCCTTCCCCCTGTGGCAGGGGCCTGGTCCGGGCGTACAGCAGCTGCTTATTCTTCCACGTCCTGGGGCCTGCGCCAAAATCGGCCGCCCGGCTCCGGGGACCAGCCCATGATCGAGAGCAGTTCGCGGTCCTTCTTGTCGAAGGCGGACGCCTCGCAGCGCTCGATCAGGTCGGGCCGGTTGAGGGCGGTGCGCCGGAACGCCTCGTCCCGCCGCCAGCGGGCGATCTTGCCGTGGTGGCCGGAGAGGAGGACGTCCGGGATGCCGCGCCCGCGCCACTCGGGGGGCTTGGTGTAGACGGGGCCCTCCAGCAGGTTGGCCATGGCGCCGGGGGCGAAGGAGTCGTCGCGGTGGGACTCGGCGTTGCCGAGGACGCCGGGCAGCAGCCGGGCGACGGCCTCGGTGACGACGAGGACGGCGGCTTCCCCGCCCGCCAGGACGTAGTCGCCGATGGACACCTCGTACACGGGCATGCGGGTGGCGTACTCGTCCGTGACGCGGCGGTCGATGCCCTCGTAGCGCGCGGGTGTGAAGATCAGCCACGGCTTGGCGGAGAGCTCGACGGCGAGTTCCTGGGTGAAGGGGCGTCCGCTGGGGGTGGGGACGACCAGGACGGGGCCGTGCGCCCCGGCCTCGTAGCCGTCGGCCAGCGCGTCGTCCAGGCAGGCGCCCCAGGGCTCGGTCTTCATGACCATGCCGGGGCCGCCGCCGTAGGGGGTGTCGTCGACCGTGTTGTGCCGGTCGTGGGTCCACTCGCGCAGGTCGTGGACGTGGACGTCGAGCTGTCCGCGCGCGCGTGCCTTGCCGACGAGGGAGACGTTCAGCGGTTCCAGGTACTCGGGGAAGATCGTGACGACGTCGAGCCGCATCAGTTCCGGGCCCCGTCGGTCTCGGACCCGTCGGCCCCGGCGGTCCCGCTCGCGTCGTCCTCGGCCGCGTCCCGGGCGGAGGCGATGACCGCCCGGTCGTCGATCAGGCCGGGGGGCGGGTCGATGACGGCCCGCTGCTCCTCCAGGTCGATCTCGGTGACGATCTCCTCGACGAAGGGGATCATGACCTCGGTGCCGTCGGGCCGCTCGACGATGAACAGGTCCTGGGACGGCAGGTGCGAGATCTCGGTGATCCGGCCGATCCCGGTGCCGTCGGCGAGGACCACGTCGAGGTCGATGAGCTGGTGGTCGTAGTACTCGTCCTCCTCCTCGGGCAGCTCGTCGGGGTCGACGTCGGCGATGAGGAGGGTGTTGCGCAGCGCCTCGGCGGAGGTGCGGTCGCGCACGCCCTCGAAGCGCAGCAGCAGCCGGCCGCTGTGGACGCGGCCGGTCTCGATGGTGAGGGGCCCGGTGGCGGCCGGGTCGGTGGCCAGGACGGCGCCGGGCGAGAGCCGCAGCTCGGGCTCGTCAGTGCGCACCTCGACGGTGACCTCGCCCTTGATGCCGTGGGCGCGGCCGATCCGCGCGACTACCAGCTGCACGTCGTTCAACTCTCCTGTCGGGACCTACGGGGCTGCGCGGGCCGGGGAAACGGCTCCGCAGACGACTGCGGGCCGGGGAGGGCGCATGGCCCTCCCCGGCCCGAGCCGGCGCATCTACGGTAAAACGACCAACTTTGTCAGTGGACCTGGTCCACGTCGACGAGGTCGACGCGGATGCCACGGCCACCGATGGCGCCCACGACGGTCCGCAGGGCGCGGGCGGTGCGGCCGTTGCGGCCGATCACCTTGCCGAGGTCGTCGGGGTGGACCCGGACCTCCAGCACGCGCCCACGGCGCAGGTTGCGCGAGGCGACCTGCACGTCGTCGGGGTTGTCGACGATGCCCTTCACGAGGTGCTCAAGAGCCTCCTCGAGCATGCTCAGGCCTCGGTCGACTCGGCGGCGTCGGCCGGAGCCTCGTCCGCCTTCTTGTCAGCCTTCTTGGCCTTGGGGGTGATGGCCTCACCCTTGGCGTCGTCGCCCTCGAGGGCCTTGGCGAACTCGTCGAAGGAGCGGCGCTTGCTCTCCTTCGTCTCCGGCTGCAGCAGCGGCGCGGGGGCCGGGAGGCCCTTGTGCGCCTGCCAGTCGCCGGTCAGCTTGAGGATGGCGAGCACGGCCTCGGTGGGCTGGGCGCCGACCGACAGCCAGTACTGCGCACGCTCGGCGTTGACCTCGATGCGCGACGGGTTGTACGTCGGGTGGTAGATACCGATCTCTTCGATCGCGCGACCGTCACGGCGGGTGCGGGCGTCGGCGACGACGATGCGGTAGTGCGGCTGGCGAATCTTGCCGAGGCGCTTGAGCTTGATCTTGACTGCCACTGGAGTGGTGTCTCCTGGTCTTGACGTGGTGGGGCACAACGGGATGCCACGTGGGGTTGCGGTACTCGGAGTGCCCGATGGACGCGTCAGCCGGAGGAGAGAGGGGTCCTTTGCGGCTGTCGAGTACAGCTGTCCATTGTGCCACATGCCGGGGCCGGGCATGCCGGGGGTCCGTGGGGCACCCCCGGTACGGCGCACCCGCGTGTCCGCGCCGTGCCCGGGCCCGCGCCGCCCCCGTGCGGCGACCGGCCCGGGGGTCAGCTCGCCGCGGCCACGACCTCGGGGATCCGGAAGGGTTTGCCGCAGCCGCCGCAGACGATGGGCGCCTGGGCGAGCACGGACGGGACGACGCGCACATTGCGGCCGCAGTCGCAGACCGCCTTGACGCGGACTCCCCCGCCGGAGGAGCCGTGCCGGGCGGCGGGGCCCCGGAAGGAGCGCTTGGTGTCGGCGGCGGTGGCCACGGTGTGTGCCTTGAGCGCGCGCTGGAGCCGTTCCATGGTGGGCCGGTAGCGGCGCCTCGCCTCCGGGTTCAGGGCGACCAGGGAGAAACCGCTGCTGGGGTGCGGCTCCTCCGGATGGTCGAGTCCTAGCTCCTCGGCGATGGCCAGGAATCTGCGGTTGTGGTAGCGGCCGGCCCGGGATGTGTCGCGGACACCCCGGGCGGCGGCAATGCCGTGGACTGCTTCGTGGAGCAGTCGCTCGAAGGAGAGCTCGGCGCCGCAGGCGGACGAGGACTCTCCGATCAGGGACTCGGGCGCGGCAAGGTCGGGCAGCTCGGGGTGGTACCGCTGAATGTCGGCCCACGCCTGTGCCAGCTCTGCGGCGAGAACAGGTGGTGTCGTGCTCACGTCGTGACAACGAGCCGGAGTGCCCCGGTGTTCCTATTCCGGGGCATCCCAAATAATTTGCACGTACCCGTCAGTTGCCGTTGATGCGTCCGGACGAGGGCGGGTGCGCTGATCTGCGGAGAAGCCGCACAGCTCGCACCAAGGTAGTACGTAGCGGCGTGTACGCCCCGGCGCGTAGATGATGTCCACGCGCCGGGGTTCCTGGGATCGGCCGTCGCGCAAGGGGCGTTTTCGGCCGACGAGGACTGGCCAGGCGTCCGCTCAGTAGGAGCGGGCGACGATCGCGACGGTACCGGGGGCGTCGTCGGCGTCGGGGACCGACCCGTCCTCGGCGACCAGGCACCGTACGGTCACGGCCTGCTCGGCCAGCTTGGCCTCGCCCTCGGCGCCCAGCGTCGCCCACGGGATGCGCGCCCAGCCGCCGGCGGTGGCGGCCTCGGCTGCCTCCTCCAGGGTGGTGACGTCGCTGGTGCGGGACTCGCGGCGCTCACGGGACTCGCGCAGCAGCTGCGCCTGGTCCTCTTCGAGGACCTTGGGCAGCAGTTCGCCGAGCGCGTCGATGGAGACGGACTCCTTGCCGCCGGGGATGCGGCGGGCCAGCATCGCGGTGCCGGCCTCCAGGTCGCGCGGGCCGATCTCGATGCGCACCGGTACGCCCTTGAGCTCCCAGTCCACCGCGCGGCGGCCGAACGGGGTGTCCACCCGGTCGTCGACCTGGACGCGGATGCCCAGCGCCTTGAGGCGGTCGCCGAGCTCGCGGACCTTGGCCACGGCCTCGTCGCCCTTGATCGCCATGACGACGACCTGGACGTGGGCCAGGCGCGGCGGCACCCGCAGGCCGTTGTCGTCGCCGTGCGACATGATCAGACCGCCGACCATGCGGGTGGAGACGCCCCAGGAGGTCTGCCAGACGAGCTCCTGCTTGCTGTCCTTGGACAGGTACTGGGTGTTGAACGCCTTGGCGAAGTTGGTGCCGAGCTCGTGGCTGGTGCCCATCTGGAGGGCCTTGCCGTCGCCCATCATGCCTTCGAGCGTGAGGGTGTTGATGGCGCCGGCGAACCGCTCCTTGGGCGTCTTGCGGCCGAGGACCACGTCGATGCCCAGGACGTTGATCATGAAGTCCGCGTAGACGTCCTTGTGGATGCGCGCCGCGTAGTCGCGGGCGTCCTCGTAGGTGGCGTGCGCGGTGTGGCCCTCCTGCCAGAGGAACTCACTCGTACGGAGGAAGACGCGCGGGCGCATCTCCCAACGGACCACGTTGGCCCACTGGTTGATGAGCAGCGGCAGGTCCCGGTAGCTCTGCACCCACTTCGAGAAGTAGTCGTTGATGATCGTCTCGGAGGTGGGGCGCACCACGACGGGCTCTTCGAGCTCCTTGCCGCCGCCGTGCGTGACGACCGCGAGCTCGGGGGCGAAGCCCTCGACGTGCTCGGCCTCACGGGTCAGGTAGGACTGCGGGATGAACAGCGGGAAGTACGCGTTCTGGGCGCCCGCGTCCTTGATGCGCGCGTCCATCTCCTGCTGCATCCGCTCCCACAGGCCGTAGCCGTACGGCCGGATCACCATGGTGCCGCGCACCGGACCGTTGTCCGCGAGCTCGGCCTTGTTGATCAGATCCTGGTACCAGCGGGGGAAGTCTTCCGCCTGGGGCGTGAGAACGGGTGCCTTTGCCATGGCGCGAATGGTACGGGCCCAGGGGCCCCGAACGTGAATCGCCCTCCCTCTGGACGCGACCGCGGATGCGGAGTTCCCTGGCATACGGGGGGAGTGCGACCGCACGTGCACGGGGGCTGTCATTCAGCGCACGGCTGACCTCTTCTGCGGATTGGGGCGCTTTCCATGACACCTACGCTCGTCCGGCAACCGTTCCTGGCGGCCTCCGCCACGCCCGCGCGTGCGTGTGCACGCGCGCGTGACTGGGCGGAGATCCAGGAACGCATGCTGGTACCGCTCCATGAAGCGGTGTACGAGCGGCTGGAGGTGGGACCCGCCACCCGGCTGCTCGGCCTGGACTGCGGCTCCGGGCTCGCCCTGGTGCTCGCGGCGGCCCGCGGCGCCCGGGTGACGGGCCTGGACGGGCGGCCCGAGCAGCTGGCGCTGGCCCGGGAGCGGCTGCTGCCGCCGGGGCTGTGGGGCGGTGGCCGCGACGGTGGCGCGCTGCTCGTCGAGGGCGGGCCCGAGGCGCTCGCGGGCCGGTCCGCGCGGCCGTACGACGTGGTGTACGCCCTGGAGCCGGTCGGCTGCGCCGCGGGGGACGACGAGGACCTGGCGGCGGCCCTCGGCCCGGTGGTGGGGCTGGCCGGGCACGGCGGCGCGGTGGTGCTGGCGGGCTGGGGTCCGCCGGAACGCTGCGCCACCTCGGCGGTGCTGCGGGTGGCGAGCCGGCTGAGCGAGGCGCCGCGCTGGCGGCCGAGCGGTCGCGACGACCTGGAGGACGTGGCGGCGCGGGCGGGACTGAGGCCCGACGGGTCGGGGCGGGTGGCGTGCCCGTTCGGCTACGCGGACCTGGAGAGCGCGGTGCGCGGGCTGCTGTCGACGGGCCTGTTCGACGCGGCGGCCCGGGCCACCGACCAGGTGCAGGTGGAGAAGGAGCTGACGGAGGCCCTGCACCCGTATCTGCGCGAGGACGGCACGGTGTGGATGGCGAACGTGTTCCGGTATCTGATCGCGCGCACGCCGTGAACGGCCGCGGCGCGGGCGGTGCCCGGCCGGTTCACTCCTCGTGCTTGCGCAGGCGGGGGATGCCCGCCGCCTCGTAGGCGGCCTCCTCCTCCAGCGTCTCGTTCTTCAGGAGCGCCTCGGCCAGCGCGTCGAGCTTGGGGCGGTTGTCGCGCAGCAGCTGGCAGGCGCGCGCGTAGCACTCGTCCACGATGCGGCGCATCTCCAGGGCGATGGTGTCCAGGGTCTCGGGCGCCGCCGCCAGCCCGTACGCCTGCTGGATGTCGCCGGGCAGCGCGGCCAGCGGGCCGACCTTCTCGCTCATGCCCCAGCGGGCGACCATCCCGCGCGCGAGGTTGGTGACCTGCTCCAGGTCGTTCTCGGCGCCGGTGGTGATGACGTCGAAGACGACGTGCTCGGCCGCCATGCCGCCGAGGGCGCCGATGATGCGCCCGCGCAGATAGTCCTCGGTGTACGCGTACTTGTCGGCGTCCGGGGTGGACAGCGTCACGCCTAGCGCCCTGCCCCGGGGCACGATGGTGATCTTGCGTACGGGGTCGGCCCCCGGCTGGAGCATGCCGAGCAGGGCGTGGCCGCTCTCGTGGTAGGCGGTGCGGCGCCGCTCCTCCTCGGGCATGACCAGCGGGCGCTCGGCGCCGAGCTGCACCTTCTCCAGGGCGTCGGAGAGGTCGGTGCGGGTGACCTCGCGCCGGCGGCGCTTGACGGCGAGCAGCGCGGCCTCGTTGGCGAGGTTGGCGAGCTCGGCGCCGGTCATGCCGGGGGTGGTGCGGGCCAGCTGGGCGAGGTCGACGTCGCCCGCCATCGGGATCTCCCGGGTGTGGATCTTCAAGATGGCTTCGCGGCCACCCCGGTCGGGCGGGCTGACCTGCACGATCCGGTCGAATCTGCCGGGCCGGGTGAGCGCCGGGTCCAGGACGTCGGCCCGGTTGGTGGCGGCGATGACGACGACGCCCTCGGAGCCGGAGAAGCCGTCCATCTCGGTGAGGATCTGGTTGAGGGTCTGCTCGCGCTCGTCGTGTCCGCCCATGCCGGCGCCGCCGCCGCGGGCCCGGCCGATGGTGTCGATCTCGTCGATGAAGATGATGGCGGGGGCGACCTTGCGGGCCTCGGCGAACAGTTCGCGGACCCGGGAGGCGCCGACGCCCACGATCATCTCGATGAACTCGGACGCCGAGGCGGAGAAGAACGGCACGCCCGCCTCGCCCGCGACGGCCCGCGCGAGGAGCGTCTTGCCGGTGCCGGGCGGGCCCGCGAGCAGCACGCCGCCGGGCATCCGGGCGCCCATCTCGCGGTAGGCGGCGGGGTTCTTGAGGAAGTCGACGACGTCGTTGAGTTCGCCCTCGACCTCGTCGATCCCGGCGACGTCCTCGAACGTGGTGCGTTTGTCCTCGGTGAGCTCGACGGGTTTGGGCGGCGCCTTGCGGCCCAGCATGCCGCCGCCCATCCCGGCGCTCATCCGGCGGGCGATGAACAGCCACAGCACGACGAGCAGCAGCATCGGGGCGAGCGAGATCAGCAGGTTGGCCAGGAAGCTGCGGTGCTCGACGACGGGCTGGGCGGTGACCGTGACGTTCTGCTTGGTCAGCTGCGCCCACAGGTCGTCGTCGGCGAAGGTGGGGCGCTGGGTGGTGAACTTGGTGTACTTCTCGCCGCCGCCCGGCACCTCCTGGGAGGTCTTGAGCTGGCCCTGGATCGCGTCGCCCTTGGCGTAGATCTTCTCCACGTTCCCGGCCGCGACCTGCTTGCTGAACTCGGTGTACGACAGCGTGGGCTCGTTGCCCTCGTTGAAGAACGACAGGATCAGGTTGGTGATCAGGTAGACCACCAGCGCGGTGAGGATCAGGCCGCCCCAGCCCCCGGGCATCTTCCGCTTGGGCGGGGGCGGCGGAGGCGCGCCCTCGGAGCGCCACGGCTGGTCGGGGCGGTCTCGCGGGGGTACGGGACTGGGCACGCTGCTCTCCTCTGGCCGGTACGGCGATTATCGGAGAGCGGACAGAGCGGGGCATTCCGGGTGGGCCGATGGGGCCGTTCGGGGGTGGACGGGTACGGCCTGGCAGGGCCGGGGGCGGCTGGGCGCGGGCGGATGCGGCCGGGGGCGGATGCCGGCGGGTGCGCGGACGCGGAAGGACCCGCGGCCGGTACGGCTCGCGGGTCCTTCGCGACACACCTGGAGCGCCTCCCGTACGCCGCGCACACGGCGTACGGAGACCGTCCGCGGGTCAGCCCATGAACTTCTTGAACGCGTCCGGCAGTTCGAAGTCCTCGGGGGCCTGCGCGGCGGCGGGCAGGCCCGCGGGGCCCTGCTCGCGGCGCGCGGCGGCGGCCTCCTCCTCGGCCTTGCGCTTCATCGGGTTGCCGCTCTTGCGCTTGCCCTTGGCCTGCTTCTGCTGCTTCTTCTGCCGGCCCGGGCCGCCACCCATGCCCGGCATGCCCGGCATCCCGGGCATGCCGCCGCCCTGGGCCATCCGCGACATCATCTTGCGGGCCTCGAAGAACCGCTCGACGAGGTTCTTGACCGCGCTGACCTCGACGCCGGAGCCCTTGGCGATACGGGCGCGGCGCGAGCCGTTGATGACGGTGGGGTCCTGGCGCTCGGCCGGGGTCATCGACTTGATGATCGCGGCGGTGCGGTCCACGTCGCGCTCGTCGATGTTGTTGATCTGGTCCTTGATCTGCCCCATGCCGGGGAGCATCCCGAGGAGCTTGGAGATGGAGCCCATCTTGCGGACCTGCTCCATCTGCGCCAGGAAGTCGTCGAGCGTGAAGTCCTGGCCCTTCTTGGACGCCAGCTTGGAGGCCATCTTCTCGGCCTCTTCTTGGCTGAACGTCTTCTCCGCCTGCTCGATCAGGGTGAGCAGGTCACCCATGTCGAGGATGCGCGACGCCATGCGGTCCGGGTGGAACGCGTCGAAGTCTTCCAGCTTCTCGCCGTTGGAGGCGAACATGATCTGCTTGCCGGTGACGTGCGCGATGGAGAGCGCGGCACCGCCGCGGGCGTCGCCGTCGAGCTTGGAGAGGACCACGCCGTCGAAGCCGACGCCGTCGCGGAACGCCTCGGCGGTGTTGACCGCGTCCTGGCCGATCATGGCGTCGACGACGAAGAGGATCTCGTCGGGCTTGACCGCGTCGCGGATGTCCGCGGCCTGCTGCATCATCTCGTGGTCGATGCCGAGGCGGCCCGCGGTGTCGACGACGACCACGTCGTACTGCTTCGACCGGGCGTACTCGATGGAGTCCTGCGCGACCTTGACCGGGTCGCCCACCCCGTTGCCCGGCTCCGGCGCGTACACCGCGACACCGGCGCGCTCGGCGACGACCGAGAGCTGGTTGACGGCGTTGGGGCGCTGGAGGTCACAGGCGACCAGGAGCGGGGAGTGGCCCTGCTCCCCCAGCCACTTGCCGAGCTTTCCGGCGAGGGTGGTCTTACCGGCGCCCTGGAGACCCGCCAGCATGATGACGGTCGGGGCGGTCTTGGCGAACCGCAGCCGGCGGGTCTCGCCGCCGAGGATCGCCACCAGCTCCTCGTTGACGATCTTGAGGACCTGCTGGGCGGGGTTCAGCGCCTTGGAGACGTCGGCACCGAGCGCGCGCTCCTTGACGTTCTTGATGAAGGCGCGCACCACCGGCAGGGCGACGTCCGCCTCCAGCAGCGCGATACGGATCTCGCGCGCCGTGGCGTCGATGTCCGCCTCGGACAGGCGGCCCTTGCCCCGGAGGTTCTTGAATGTCGCACTGAGGCGGTCGGAGAGGGTGTCGAACACGGTGGTCGCGGATCCTCGGCTCGTAGGGCGGTCGGGTGAACGCCCCCCAGACTATCCCGGCGAGGCAATTCCCCACCCCGCCCCCGGCACGAATCAGGCGGAAGCGGGGGCCAGGGCCCGCTCCACACCCCGCGCGACCTCGGCCGCCGCCTTCGGGGCGAGCGGCACTCCGGACGCGTCCGTCACATAGAACGCGTCCACCGCGTTGGCCCCGAGCGTGCTGACGTGGGCGCTGCGCACCCGTACCCGGGCGCTCTCCAGGGCGTGGCCGATGCGGTGCAGCAGGCCCGGGGCGTCCTGGGCGCGGACCTCGATGACGGTGGCCAGCCGGGAGGCGGCCGGGGCGACCGTGACGCGCGGCGGCGGGGCGGCGGGACCCCGGCGGCGGGCCGCCTCGCGCTCGGCGAGCCGGGCGCGGATGTCGAGGCTGCCGTCGAGGGCGCGCACCAGGTCGGCGCGCAGCCGGGCCGCCTGCGGCAGCGAGCCGTACTCGGCGGCCACCCGCCAGTCGAGCACCAGGACGTCCGCGCCGACCCGGTCGGGCAGCTCCACGGCCCGCAGCTCGGCGGTGCGCACGGCCAGGCGGTGCACGGCCAGGACACCGGCGACGGCCGGGAGCACCCCGGGCTGGTCGGGGACGGCGATCAGGAGCTCGACGCCGAGCGGTTCGCACCCCGCGCCGCCGGGCGGGGCGTCGCTCTGGGCGCGCAGGGCGAGGACGGGTCCGGCGGTGCGGTGGGCCTCCATGGCGAGGCGTTCCTGTTCGGCGGTGGCGGCCGGGGGTTCGCGGTCGGCGGGCGCGCCCGCGAGGACCGCGTCCGCCCGCTGGACCAGGCCGGCCACCAGGGAGCCGCGCCAGGACGACCAGGCGGCGGGTCCGGTGGCCAGGGCGTCCGCCTCGGTGAGGGCGTGCAGCAGCTCCAGGGTGGCGGGCGCCCCGACGGCGTCGGCGACGGCCCGGACGGTGGCGGGGTCGTCGAGGTCGCGCCGGGTGGCCGTCTCCACCAGCAGCAGGTGGTGGCGGACGAGGGTGGCGAGGACGGCGGCGTCGTCCTTGTCGAAGCCGATGCGGGTGGCCGCGTCGCGTGCGACGGCCTCGCCCGCCACGCTGTGGTCGCCGGGCAGGCCCTTGCCGATGTCGTGCAGCAGGGCGGCGACGAGCAGCAGGTCGGGGCGGCCCACCCGGCGGGTCAGGGCGGAGGCGCGGACGGCGGTCTCCACCAGGTGGCGGTCGACGGTCCAGGTGTGGACGGCGTTGCGCTGGGGGCGGCAGCGCACCCGCTCCCAGTCGGGCAGCAGCCGGGTGATGAGCCCCTCGGCCTCCAGGGCCTCCCAGACGGGCACGGTGGACTCGCCCGCCCCCAGCAGCGTCACCAGTTCGTCGCGGGCCTCGGCGGGCCACGGCACGGGCAGCGCCTTGGCGGTCGCGGCCAGTCTGCGCACCGCGTGCGGGGAGAGCGGCAGTCCGCTGCGGGCGCGGCGGCGGCGGCCCGCAGCGGCAGCACCGGGTCCCGTTCGGGCCGGGCGGCGAGCGCGAGCACCACTTCGCCGTCCTGCTCGACGACGCCCTCGGCGAGCGGGGTGCGGACGGGCTGGGCGGTCCGGCCGCCGAGCAGTCCGCGCAGCCGGGGCCGGGCCGAGCGGGCCCGCAGGACGCGGCCGACCTCGCGCCAGGTGACGTCGGCGGCGTACGCGATGGTCCGCGCGGCCTCGTACACCTGGCGCAGCAGGGCGTCGGCGTCCGGCAGGGCGAGGGCCGCGGCGACGGCGTCCTGTTCCTGGAGGGCGAGGCGGTCGGTGGCGCGGCCGGTGGCCAGGTGCAGGGCGTCCCGGACGTCCAGGAGGTGGCGGCGGGCCTCGCCGAGGCCCTCGCGGGGGGCGTCGGCGAGCCAGGAGGCGGCGACCGCGCGCAGAGCGGTGGCGTCCCGCAGTCCACCGCGCGCCTCCTTCAGGTCGGGCTCCAGGAGGTAGCGCAACTCGCCCTGCCGCTCGGCGCGTTCGCGGCACAGCTCGCCGAGTTCGGGCAGGCGGGCGGGGGCCCGGTCGCGCCAGTCGGCGAGGACTGCGGTGCGCAGCCCGGCGGTCAGCGTCTGCTCGCCGGCGAGGTGGCGGGCGTCCAGGAGGCCGAGGTGCGCCTTGAGGTCGGTGCCCGCGGTCCGGCGGGCCTCGGCGGGGGTGCGGACGGAGTGGTCGAGGGCGAGGCCCAGGTCCCACACCGGGTACCAGAGGCGGTCGGCGAGGGCGGCGACGGCGCTCGTGCCCGCGCTGCCGTCGTGCAGCAGCACCAGGTCGAGGTCGCTGCGCGGGGAGAGTTCGCCGCGGCCGTAGCCGCCGACGGCGACCAGGGCGGCGCCGCGCACCCCGGCGGTGCGGGCGGCCCCGGTGAACAGAGCGGCCAGCCACTCGTCGGTGAGGGCCGCCAGGGCGGCGCGGCGCGGCGGCCCGGACCGCGCCCCCTGGTGCAGGAGGCGCAGCCGGGCCGCCGCGTAGCCGCCGGGGCCCGGGTCCTCCGTCCGCGTACCGACGTCCGTGCTCGTCACCCGGCAGCTCCTGTCCGTACCAGTGGTCCGTGCCCGGTCGGGCGGACCGGGAAGGGGGTCGTGCGGGGGCGGGTCAGAGGGCGTCGGGGCCGACCTCGCCGGTGCGCACCCGCACGACGCTGTCGACCGGCACGCTCCACACCTTGCCGTCGCCGATCTTTCCGGTGCGGGCGGCCTTGACCACGACGTCGATCAGCTGCTCGGCGTCCTCGTCCTCGACCAGCACCTCGATGCGGATCTTGGGGACCAGGTCGACGGTGTACTCGGCGCCCCGGTAGACCTCGGTGTGGCCGCGCTGGCGGCCGTATCCGCTGGCCTCGGTGACGGTCAGGCCCTGGACGCCGAAGGCGTGGAGGGCCTCCTTGATCTCGTCGAGCCGGTGCGGCTTGACGACCGCGGTGATGAGCTTCATGCGTCCACCTTCTTGTTGCGCGCCGCCGCCTGGCCCGGCGCGGGGGCCGGGGTGCGCGGGACGGTGCCGCCGCCCGCGCCGCTGAAGTCGTACGCCGTCTCGGCGTGCTCGACCTGGTCGATGCCCGAGATCTCGTCGTCCTCGGCGACCCGCATCCCCATCGTCTTGTCGAGCAGGAGGGCGAGGACGGCGGAGACGACGAGCGAGTAGCCGAGGACCGCGCCGACGCCGATGGCCTGCTTGCCCAGCTGGTCGAGGCCGCCGCCGTAGAAGAGGCCCTTGGCGTCGGACTGTACGCCGCCGGTGGCGAAGAGGCCGACGAGGAGGGAGCCCGCGATGCCGCCGACCATGTGGACGCCGACGACGTCGAGGGAGTCGTCGAAGCCGAAGCGGTACTTCAGGCCGACCGCCATGGCGCACAGGACGCCCGCGATCGCGCCGACCGCGATCGCGCCGAGCGGGCTGACGCAGCCGCCGGAGGGGGTGATGGCGACCAGGCCCGCGACCGCGCCGGAGGCGGCGCCGAGGGTGGTGAAGGAGCCGTGCCGCAGCTTCTCGTAGCCCAGCCAGGCGAGCATGGCGGCGGCGGTGGCGACCTGGGTGTTGACGAACATGACGGCGCCGACGCCGTCGTCGTTGCCGAGCCAGGACCCGGCGTTGAAGCCGAACCAGCCGAACCACAGCAGCCCGGCGCCGAGCATCACCAGCGGCAGGCTGTGCGGGCGCATCGGGTCCTTCTTGAAGCCGACGCGCCTGCCGATGACGAGGATCACGCCGAGGGCGGCGGCTCCGGCGTTGATGTGGACGGCGGTGCCGCCCGCGAAGTCGATGACGCCCTTCTTGAACAGCCAGCCGTCGGAGGCCCAGACCCAGTGGGCGACGGGGAAGTACACGAGGGAGACCCAGAGGGTGATGAACAGGGCCCAGGCGCTGAACTTCACGCGGTCGGCGAGGGCGCCGCTTATCAGCGCCGGGGTGATGACCGCGAACATCAGCTGGAAGACGGCGAAGACGTAGACGGGGATGCTGTAGCCGGGCCAGAGCTGGACGATGCCGATGCCGCTGAGACCGAGGTAGTCCTTGCTCCAGCCGACGAAGCCGTTGGACTCGCCGAAGGCGAGGCTGAAGCCGTACAGCACCCACAGGATCGTGACGATGCCGAGGCTGATGAAGCTCATCATCAGCATGTTGAGGGTGCTCTTGACGCGGACCATGCCTCCGTAGAAGAAGGCGAGGCCGGGCGTCATCAGCATGACCAGCGCCGAGCAGATCAGCATGAAACCGGTGTTGGCGCTGGACAGCTGCGGCGTGTCAGCTGCGAGCGTGATGCCTGGGGGCATCGGCGTCTCCTCGTCGTCGGTACGGCGGCCCGTGCGGGGGCGAACGAGTGGCTGCGAAGGGGTGGGCCGTTATGCGCCATGAGGTTGACGCAGCGCGGTTTCCGCCGATGCCGCTCGATGTTTCGCCGTCGTGACGAGTGGGTCGGACGTGTTACGCCGGGATGAACTGCCGGATCAGTGCCGGGGGCGGCTGCTACCGCGCCCCCAACGGGTGACCGGCCGCGACGCCCCCCGGTTGACCTGGCGTGGGGGAGCCGAGTCTGGGTTCACGGGGTGGGCGTCACGGCCGGCGTCCTGTGTGCCGCCGCGGCGGCGCCCTCGGGGGTCAGACGGCCTCGGCGGTCTCGGGCAGTTCCCGGCCGAGGAGATCGGTGAACTGGATGACTTCGGCGACGTCCCCGAAGTCCCGCACGGCGGTGTCCAGGGTCTTGCGCAGCCGGGTGTTCACCCGCTCCGAGCGGACCTGCTTGGCGACCTTCAGCGCCTCCCCCGCCAGCAGCGTGGACTGTTCTGGCTCGCGCTTGAGGAGGTGGACGGTGGCCATGCCGATGAGGTTCAGCGCGTACGACCGCTGGTGGATGTCGTCCTTGCCGAAGAGCTCCACGGCCCGCTCCATGACCGGCTCGGCCAGGGAGGCGTAGGTGGGGCTGCGTCCGGCGACATAGGCGAGGTCGCGGAAGGAGTGCGCGTTCTCCCCGTTGAGCTCGGCCTCGGAGAAGAAGCGGATCCAGTCGGGCTCCGGCTCGCCGTCCAGGCCCGCGTCGCCGAAGGTGTCCTCCGACATCCGCACGGCCCGCTTGCACTTGCTGGGCTGGCCCATGTTGGCGTACGCCCGCGCCTCCATCGCATACAGCATCGCCTGGGTGCGGGGGGTGGCGCAGTCGCGGCTGCCGTACTGCGCGAGGTGGATGAGTTCCAGGGCGTCCTCGGGGCGGCCGAGGTGGATCATCTGGCGGCTCATCGAGGACAGGATGTACGAGCCGAGCGGTTTGTCGCCGCACTCCTTGGCGGCGTGCAGGGCGAGCACGAAGTACTTCTGCGCGGTGGGCTGGAGGCCCACGTCGTAGCTCATCCAGCCGGCGAGTTCCGCGAGTTCGGCGGCGACCCGGAAGAGGCGGCGGGCGGTGGCCTCGGGCTGCGGCTCCTGGAGGAGGTCGGTGACCTCGTGGAGCTGGCCGACCACGGCCTTGCGGCGCAGTCCGCCGCCGCACTGGGCGTCCCACTGCCGGAACATCTCGGTGGTGGTCTCCAGCAGGTCGAGCTCGGGTTTGGAGAGCCGGGAGGGGCGCCGGGCGTTGGCGGCGGTCTCGGCGTTGATCCGTTCACTGGGCGGGGCGGGCACCAGCCAGCGCTGCATGGGCTCGATCAGGGCGGGCCCCGCCGACAGCATCAGGGAGGTGCCCAGGAAGCCGCGCCGGGCCAGCATCAGGTCGCTGCGCGAGTACTCGCTGAGCAGGCTGACGGTCTGGGGTCCGGCCCAGGGCAGGTCGACCCCGGAGACGGACGGGGACTGGTGTGCGGTGCGCAGCCCGAGGTCCTCCACGGCCACGACGCTGCCGAACCGCTCGGAGAACAGCTCGGAGAGGATGCGCGGGATCGGCTCGCGCGGCATCTCGCCGTCGAGCCAGCGGCGCACCCGGGAGGTGTCCGTGCTGATGTGGTGCGCGCCGAGCTGGCGCGCCCGCCGGTTGACCTGGCGCGCGAGCTCTCCCTTCGACCAGCCGCTCCGTACGAACCACGAACTCAGCTGTTCGTTGGGGCGCTTGCCGGCGCTCGATCCGCTAGCCCCACTGCCGCCCACTGGAACGCCCCCATTCTGTCCAAGCCTTGTGCGTTGTCCACGCGAACCCCTATCAGAATGCCGCGAGTCGGGGCCTCCTGTCCCCAGGACCTGGCCCACCGGACGGGAAAGCGTCTTGCCTTTGGCATACCCACGAGTGCGTGGATCCCCAGGGTCCGTGTACCGAAAGTAATCCTACGATCACCCCTCTCGCGAGGGCGATTCCAGAAACGCCACCATTCGCCACCCCTTCGAATGAACTCCCTTGGCGCTGCTCGCGATTCACTTGACACAGGTCGATCAGGAGTTGATGGAACGGTGCACGCCGGGGCGCGCGGACCGGTGCGCACCACCCCCGTGTCCACCCCGACCGCCGGGTGGGCGGGGCGCGAAGAGGGAACTCCCGGTCGTAACCACCGTCGAGTCAGATCCGTTGGAGGGGGCATGGGCTTCACGATCGGCAGCAGCCGGGGTACGCGGGACACCCGGCCCGGCTCGCGGCGCCGCGGCCGCGCCACGGGCGGCCGGGCGACGGAGGTCACCGCGGTGGCCGAGTACACCGGCCTGTGGGGCTGGGACGTGGCCCCGGGCGCCCGGGAGCTGTCGGGCCAGTGCTCCTGCGGCGACGCGGCCTGCCCGCGGCCGGGGGCGCATCCGCTGGAGTTCGCCCCGGAGGTGCCCGCCGGGGCGACGCTGGACGAGGTCGGCAAGACGTGGTCGGAGTACCCGGGGGCGGCGGTGCTGCTGCCCGTCGGGCGCACCTTCGACGTACTGGACGTGGCGGCCCCCGCCGGGCGCCGGGCGCTGGTCCGGCTGGAGCGGATGGGGCTGCCGCTCGGCCCGGTCTCCAGCACCCCGGCGGGGCGTACGCACTTCTTCGTCGCGCCGGGCGCCGCGGCCGAACTGCCCCGGCTGCTCTACCGGATGGGCTGGGACGACGCGGACCTGGACCTGGTGTGCCCGGGGCCCGGCGGCCATGTGCCCGCTCCCCCGTCGGCGGACGTGCACTGGCTGCGCCCGCCGTCCCTGGACACCGCGATCCGCCCGCCGGAGGCCCGGCTGCTGCTGGGCACGCTGGCGTACATCTGCCACCGCGCGCCTTCGTGAGGCGGCCCGCGCCGGGTGGCGCGCCCCGCCCGGGCGGCGCCCCTCCGGCGCCGTGACGCGGAAGTGCCCGCCTCCCACTGCACCGGGGAGGCGGGCACTTTCCTTGCCGTACGGGGCCGCCGTACACGGCCGCACGGGCGCCCGGCGTGCGCACGCGGCGCCGGGCGGCGGCGGGTCAGTCGCCGATGAGCGCGTCCACGAAGGCGCCGGGCTCGAACGGCGCCAAGTCGTCCGCGCCCTCGCCGAGCCCGATGAGCTTGACGGGAACGCCCAGCTCGCGCTGGACGGCGATGACGATGCCGCCCTTGGCGGTGCCGTCGAGCTTGGTCAGCACGATGCCGGTGATGTCGACGACCTCGGCGAAGACCCGGGCCTGGACCAGCCCGTTCTGCCCGGTGGTCGCGTCCAGGACGAGCAGGACCTCGTCGAGCGGGCCGTGCTTCTCCACGACGCGCTTGACCTTGCCGAGCTCGTCCATGAGCCCGGTCTTGGTGTGCAGGCGGCCCGCGGTGTCGATGAGGACGACGTCCGCGCCCTCGGCGATGCCTTCCTTGACCGCGTCGAAGGCGATCGACGCCGGGTCGCCGCCCTCGGGGCCGCGCACGGTGCGGGCGCCGACGCGCTCGCCCCAGGTCTGCAGCTGGTCGGCGGCGGCGGCGCGGAAGGTGTCGGCGGCGCCGAGCACGACCGACTTGCCGTCGGCGACGAGCACGCGCGCGAGCTTGCCGGTGGTGGTGGTCTTGCCGGTGCCGTTCACACCGACGACCATCACGACGCCGGGGGTCTGCTCGCCGCCCTCGGTGTTGACCGTGCGGTCGAATTCGGGGCCGAGGATCGCGACGAGCTCCTCGCGCAGCAGGGCGCGCAGCTCGGCGGGGGTGCGGGTGCCGAGCACCCGGACGCGCTCGCGCAGCCGCTCGACCAGCTCCTGGGTGGGGGCGACGCCGACGTCCGCGGTGAGCAGGGTGTCCTCGATCTCCTCCCAGGTGTCCTCGTCGAGGTTGTCGCGGGAGAGCAGGGTGAGCAGGCCCTTGCCCAGTGAGTTCTGCGAGCGGGCGAGCCGGGCGCGCAGCCGTACGAGGCGGCCCGCGGTGGGCTCGGGCGTCTCGATCTCCGGCGCGGGCGGAGCCTCGGGAAGCGCCTCCTCGATGACGACCGGGCCGGCCGGGGCCTCGGGGAGGGCGACCTCCTCGATCGTGCGGCGTTGCTCCTCGGCCGTCTCCGCGGCGTCTTCGCCGATCTGAGGCTCGGCGGGCGGGGCAGTGATGGTCGGCGTGGACGACGGGGTGGGGGGCGGCAGCTGCTTCTTCTTGCGGCTGCTGACCACGAGCCCGCTGATCGCGCCGACCGCGACCAGGGCGATGACTACAGCAAGGATCACGAATTCCATAACCACCCCAGTATCAGTCATGGGCCGTCGGCGGGCCCCGGTCGTGTCTTCCCATGAAGATCAAAGGGAATTATGGGGCAATCGTCGTATTAAGTTACGATGGAGGGGGAGGCGTCAACGCGCGTAGAGTCCCCGAAGATGACCCCCACCGACTCCCGCCAGAGTCGAGCGAGAGGCAACAAGCACCTCATGAGCACCACTTCCCAGTCCGAAGGCGCACTGGAAACCCGTGGCCTCGAGCCCGTCCCCGACAGCGAGCGCACCGCCAGAACCAGGGAGCTCTTCCCCACCTGGGTGGCCGCCAACATCAGTGTGCTGCTGCTCACGATGGGCGCCAGCCTGGTCGTGACGTACAAGCTGAACTTCTGGCAGGCGATCGTCGTCGCGATCGCCGCCCCGGTCGTCAGCTACGGGCTGGTCGGGCTCATATCCATCGCGGGCAAGCGCGGTGGCGCGCCCGGCATGGCGCTCTCGCGCGCGGTCTTCGGCCAGCGCGGCAATCTGCTGCCCGGCTCGCTGATCTGGGTCGCCCGCTGGGGCTGGGAGACGATCAACGCGGTCACCGGCGCCTACGCCATGCTGACCGTCCTGGACATCGTCTTCGGCGTGAAGAGCAACACCTTCCTGATCATCGTGACGCTGCTGCTCTTCGTGGTGACGACGTTCGCGATCTCGGGCCTCGGCATCAACGTCGTGCAGAAGTGCAACAAGTACGCGACCTACCTCTTCGGCGCGTTCTCCGTGCTCGTGCTCGTCTATCTGGCGCTGAACACCGACTGGAGCGAGGTCTTCGACCGCCCGGCCGGAAAGATGTCGCTGATGGTCGCGGGCACCGGTCTGATCGCGGCGGGCGGCGTCAGCTGGATCCCGTCCGCCCCGGACTTCACCCGCTACCTGCCGCGCACCGCCTCCTCCCGGGCGATGGTCGCCAGCTCCGTCGGCGGCGCGGGCATCGTGGTGCTGCCGATGGTCCTGATGGGCGCGGTCATGGCGGTCTCCACCCCGGACCTGGCCTCGGCGGCCGACCCGGTCTCCTTCCTCGGCGAGATCCTGCCGCTGTGGATCGCGGTGCCGTACCTGCTGATCGCCCTGGTCGGCATGGTGCTGATCAACTCGATGTCGATGTACTCGGCGGGCTTCACCGCGCAGACCCTCGGCTTCAAGATCCCGCGCCACTGGGCCGTCTCGGTGAACGCGGTGATCTCGCTGGCCTTCGGCGGGGTGCTGATGCTGGTCGCCAAGAGCTTCATGGGCTCCTTCATCGCCTTCCTCTCGCTGCTCGCCGTCGCCTTCTCCGCCTGGGTCGGCGTCTTCGGCGCGGACATGCTGCGACGCACCGAGTACGACGCGAAGGCGCTGCTCGACACCACGCCCACCAGCGCCTACTGGTACAAGGGCGGCTTCTCCCCCGCCGCCGTCGCCGCCTGGGCGGCCGGTCTGCTCGCGGGCCTGATGTTCACCACCTCGGACTGGTTCACCGGCCCGCTCGCCGCCAACAACCCGGTCGGCGAGTACGGCCTGGGCTGGGTCGCCACCATCGTGGTCTCCGGACTGCTGTACGCGGTGCTGCCCAAGCCCGCCGTCGTGGTCCCGGCCGGGGCGGCCGAGGCCGCCGAGGAGCCCGCGCCCCTGGCTGTCTGACGCATCGTCAGCTAACGTCCCCCTCCACCCGGATCCCACCGGATCCAGCCCGGCGGAGGGGGACTTTCGCATGCCGTTCACGGTCGTCCGCATGAACCTGGTGGCCCCGCAGGAGCCGCCCGAGGCCCTGTCGGCCCGCTACCGCGCCGCCGTGGAGATGGCCGCGTACGCCGACGCGCACGGCGTCGACACCATCCAGACCGAGGAGCACCACGGCGCCGAGAACGGCTGGCTGCCCTCGCCCTTCACCTTCGCGGGCGCGGTGTTCGGCGCGACGAGCCGGATCGCGGTCACCGTCTCGGCGGTCATCGGGCCGCTGCACGACCCACTGCGGCTCGCCGAGGACATCGCGGTGCTCGACCTCGTCGGCGGCGGCCGGCTGGTCACGGTCGCGGGGATCGGCTACCGGCCCGCGGAGTACGAGCGGGCGGGCGTGGAGTGGGGCCGGCGCGGCCGGATCCAGGACCGGCTCCTGGAGACGCTGCTGAAGGCGTGGACGGGCGAGCCGTTCGCGTACGAGGGCCGCACGGTGCGGGTCACCCCGCGGCCCTTCACCCAGCCGCATCCCCTGCTGCTGGTCGGCGGCTCGTCCCGGGCGGCGGCGCGGCGGGCGGCGCGGCTGGGGCTGCCGTTCTTCCCCAGCGCGCACCTGCCGGAGCTGGAGGCGTACTACCGCGAGCAGCTGGCCGCCCACGGCACCGAGGGCTGGACGATGATGCCCGGCGAGCGGACGCCCCTGCTGCATCTGAGCGAGGACCCGGACCGGGCCTGGGCGCTGTACGGGGAGCACTTCCTGCACGAGGCGCGCACCTACGCGTCCTGGCAGTCCAAGGACATCCGCTCGGCGGTGCGGTCGGCGGCCACCACGGTCGGGGAGCTGCGGGCCGAGGGCGTCTACCGGATCGTGACGCCCGAGGAGTGCGCGGCGCTGGGCGCCGAGAGCCTGGTGCTGCATCCGCTGTGCGGCGGGATGCCGGTGGAGGAGGGCTGGCGCAGCCTGCGCCTGTTCACGGACGACGTACTGCCCCGGCTCCATGGGTGAGCCGGGGCAGTACGGGTGCCGAGGAGAGGGGGCAGCGGGGTTTAGCCCATCTCCTCCAACGCCTTGCCCTTGGTCTCCTTCACGTACTTCAGTACGAAGGGGATCGAGAGGGCGGCGAAGACCGTGTAGATCACATAGGTGACGGAGAGGTTCCAGTCGGCCAGCGACGGGAAGCTCGCGGTGATGGCCCAGTTGGCGATCCACTGGGCGGAGGCGGCGACGCCCAGGGCCGCCGCGCGGATCCGGTTCGGGAACATCTCACCGAGGAAGACCCAGACCACCACGCCCCAGGAGAGGGCGAAGAAGAGCACGAAGACATGGGCGGCGACCAGGGCGACCCAGCCCTGGGTGGCCGGGAGCTTGCCGTCGACCAGGTCGTACGAGAAGGCCCACGCCTCCAGCGCGAGACCGACGACCATGCCGACGGAGCCGATGAGCGCCAGCGGCTTGCGGCCGATCCGGTCGACGAAGATCATCGCGATCACGGTGCCGATGATGTTGATGATCGACGTGGTGAACGAGTAGAAGAACGACTCCGTCGGGTCGACGCCGACCGACTGCCACAGCGTGGAGGAGTAGTAGAACGCCACGTTGATGCCGACGAACTGCTGGAAGACCGAGAGGCCGATGCCGATCCAGACGATCGGCTTGAAGAAGAACGAGCCCCCGAGCAGGTCCTTGAAGGACGACTTGTGCTCGCTCTTCATGGCGTGCTCGATCTCGGCGACGCGCGCGTCCAGGTCGATGTGGTCGCCCTCGACCTCGCGCAGCACCTCGCGGGCGCGCTCGTCGCGGCCGGCCGAGATCAGGAAGCGGGGCGACTCCGGGATGGCGAAGGAGAGCAGACCGTACAGCAGGGCGGGGATGATCATCACGCCGAGCATGACCTGCCACGCCTCCAGGCCCATCAGCTTTCCGCGCTGGTCGCCGTCGGCGGCGTTGAGGATGCCCCAGTTGACGAGCTGCGAGATGGCGATGCCGATGACGATGGCGGCCTGCTGGAAGGAGCCGAGCCGGCCGCGGTAGGCGGGCGGGGCGACCTCGGCGATGTAGGCGGGGCCGATGACCGAGGCCATGCCGATGGCGAAGCCGCCGATGATGCGCCAGAACGCCAGGTCCCACAGGGCGAACGGGAGCGCGGAGCCGACGGCGCTGATGGTGAAGAGCACGGAGGCGATCTGCATGCAGCGGATGCGGCCGATGCGGTCGGCGATGCGGCCCGCGGTGGCGGCGCCGATGGCGCAGCCGATCAGTGCGATCGCGATGACCTGGGCGAGCGCCGCGGAGCCGATGTCGTAGCGGCTCCTGATGGCCTCGACGGCACCGTTGATGACGGCGCTGTCGTAACCGAAGAGGAAGCCGCCCATCGCTGCCGCCGCCGCGATGAACACGACATGGGCGAGGTGCTCGGGATGTGCCGCGCGGGCTCCCGAGGCCGGTGGCTGCGTAGTGCTGGTCACGTGAACTCCTGGGGCCGCCCGGCAGCGTCGCCGGGCGTTGGGGGCACTTCAAGTGGCGCACAACTTCGGGTCACCCACCACTTGAAGGTAAAAGCAACGTTGCAGAGACTATGCCTTCAAGTTTCGAAGTCAATAGGGGGAGAGATGTGAGTTGAGCGACCCGTATGTGTCGCGCTTGTTCAAGTCTTGAAGATGAATTAGCGGCGACTAGCGAAGGCGCTGGCTGATGACCTTGGAGACGCCGTCGCCCTGCATGGACACGCCGTACAGCGCGTCCGCGACCTCCATCGTCCGCTTCTGGTGCGTGATCACGATCAGCTGCGAGGACTCCTGGAGCTCCTGCATGATCCGGATGAGGCGCTGGAGGTTGGTGTCGTCGAGCGCCGCCTCCACCTCGTCCATCACGTAGAAGGGGCTGGGCCGCGCCTTGAAGATCGACACGAGCAGCGCCACCGCCGTCAGCGACCGCTCACCGCCCGAGAGCAGCGAGAGCCGCTTGACCTTCTTGCCCGGCGGCCGTGCCTCCACGTCCACACCGGTGGCGAGCATGTCGGAGGGGTCGGTCAGGATCAGCCGCCCCTCGCCGCCCGGGAAGAGCCGGGCGAAGACGCCCTCGAACTCCCGGGCCGTGTCCCGGTACGCCTCGGTGAAGACCTGCTCGACCCGCTCGTCCACCTCCTTCACCACCTGAAGAAGGTCGGCACGCGTCTTCTTCAGGTCCTCCAGCTGCTCCGAGAGGAACTGGTGCCGCTCCTCCA
The DNA here is from genome assembly GCF_041080675.1 of Streptomyces sp. cg36. NCBI lineage: Bacteria > Bacillati > Actinomycetota > Actinomycetes > Kitasatosporales > Streptomycetaceae > Streptomyces > Streptomyces cyclosori. The sequence goes on from NZ_CP163520.1 coordinate 2,299,589, forward strand.
GCGCCGCGAACTCCTCCAGCGCGAGCGGGTTGACCTTTCCCAGCTGCTGGTACGCCCGTTCGGCTGACCTCAGTCGTTTCTCCTGATCCGCGCGGTCGAAACCCCTCGGCCGGTTGCGCGGGTGGTCCGGGTCCTCGGGCAGCTCCTCCCCCTCGGCGGCCGGGGACGGCGGCACCGGCTGGTCCGGGCCGTACTCGGCCACCAGAGCGGCCGGCTCCACCCCCAGCTCCTCCAGCGCCCTCGTCTCCAGCTGCTCGATCCGCATCCGCTTCTCGGCACCGAGCACCTCGCCCCGGTGCACCGAATCCGTCAGCTTGTCGAGCTCGCCCTTGAGGTCGCGCCCGGCCGTCCGGGCCGCCGCCAGCTCCACCTCGCGCGCGGCCTTCGCGGCCTCGGCGGCGGCCCGCTCCCGCTCGGCCCGCACGACCGACACCTCGACGTGGGCCAGCAGGGTCCGCGCGCCCGCCGCCACGGCCGCCGCCACCTCGGCCTCGTGGCGCAGCCTGCTGCGGCGCTCCTGCGCGCGGGCGCGGGCCTCGCGCTCGGCGCGGGCGCCCCGGTCGAGCGCGTCGGCCCGCCCGGCCAGGCCCTTGACCCGCTCCTCGTGCGTACGCAGCTGGAGGCGGGCCTCCATCTCGGTCTGGCGGGCGTTGGCGCCGTCGGCGGCGAGCCGGTCGCGCACCGCGGTGTCCGGCTCCTCCTCCACCGGCATCTCCTCGGCCACCAGCAGCCGCTCGGTGAGCTCCTCGGCCTCCTCCAGCGCCCTCTCCAGCGCCTCCTGGGCGCGGGCCGCCGCGGCGGCCGTGCGCTCGGCCTCCCCGGCGGCCCCCCGGGCCTGTCCGGCGAGCCGTCCCAGCTGCTGGGCGACGGCCGACTTCTCGCGCTCGGCCGCCCGGCGCCGCTCCCCCAGCTCCTCCCCGCGCGCGGCGCACTCGGCGCGCAGCTCGCCCGCGGCCCGCTCGGCCGCGGCCAGTTCCTCGCAGCGCACGGCGAGGTCGGCGAGCTCGGCCGCCGCCTCGTCCACGGACGCCTGCACCTCCAGCAGGCTCGGCGCCCCGGCGGAGCCGCCCTGCGCGAAGTGCGCGCCCAGCAGATCGCCCTCGGCGGTGACGGCGGTCAGCGCGGGGTGCGCGTAGACCAGCTCCTCGGCCTCCTCCAGGGTGCCCACGACCACCACACCGCGCAGCAACCGCCGTACGGCGGGCAGCAGTTCACCGGGACCGCGCACCAGGTCTGCGGCGGCGGGGGGCCCGCCCGGCCGCACCGGCTGCGGCTCCTCCTCCGGCCCCGGCAACCCGCCCACCAGCAGTGCGGCCCGGCCCCCGTCCTGCTTGCGCAGCAGCCGGATCGCCTCGGCGGCGGTGGCGGGACCCGAGACCGCGACGGCGTCGGCCGCGGCTCCCAGGGCCGCCGCCACCGCGACCTCGTGGCCGGGCACCACGGTGAGCAGGGCGGCGGCGGGCCCGAGCAGCCCGGTCAGCGTGTCCCGGGCGGCGAGCAGCGCGCCCGTGCCGTCCTTGCGGCGCAGCCCGAGCGCCAGCGCGTCGTGGCGGGCGGCCACGGCGGCACGTTTCCTCTCGGCGGCCGTCGCCGCCTCCCGGGCCGCGCCCAGCGCCGACTCGGCCTCGGCGAGCTCGCGCCTGGCCCGCTCATGGGCCTCGCCGAGCTCGTGGTCGTCCGCGTCCAGGCCGTCGACCTCGGCCTTCAGCTGCTCGTACTCCTCCTGGGCCAGCGCCGCCCGCTCGCCCGCCTCGTCGCGCGCCGACGCCAGCCGGTCGATCTCCGCCTGCGCCGAACCCGCCCTGCTCCGCGCCGCGTTGACCTGTCCGTGCAGTCGCGCCAGACCCTCGCGCCGGTCCGCGATGGCCCGGGCCACATCCTTCAAACGACGCTCTTCGAGCGCGAGTTCCCGCTCCAGCTCGGCGCGGTGGGAGGCGGTGTCCTCCAGGGCCCGCTCGGCCGCCTCGCGGGCCGCCTCCAGCTCCGCCTCCTGCTCGCGGATGCGGGCGGCCTCGCGCTCCATGTCCTCGGGGTCGCGCCCGCGCCGCTCCTCCGGGGGCTGGGCGGTGGCGCTCGTGACCCGGGCGTCGGCGAGCGAGACGGTGCCGCGCACCCGCTCGGCCAGCTGCGACAGCTCGTACCAGGTCTGCTGGGCGCTCCCCAGGCGCGGCGCCAGGGCGCGCACCTCCTCCTCCAGTGCGGCCTCGCGCGCGAGGGCGGCCCGCAGCTCGCTCTCGGCGCCGTCCTTGCGGCGCTTGAGCTCCGCCTCGTCCGCGATCTCGGCGTTCAGCGCCTCGCGCAGCCGGACCAGGTCGTCGGCGAGCAGGCGCAGCCGGGCGTCGCGCAGATCGGCCTGGATGACGGCGGCCCGGCGGGCGACGGCGGCCTGCCGTCCCAGCGGCTTGAGCTGGCGGCGCAGTTCGTCGGTGAGGTCCTGCACGCGCGCGAGGTTGGCCTTCATCGCGTCGAGCTTGCGCAGCGCCTTCTCCTTGCGCTTGCGGTGCTTGAGGACGCCCGCGGCCTCCTCGATGAAGGCGCGGCGCCCCATCGGGTCGGCGTGCAGCACCGAGTCGAGCTGGCCCTGCCCGACGATGACGTGCATCTCGCGCCCGATGCCGGAGTCGGAGAGCAGCTCCTGGATGTCGAGCAGCCGGCAGGTCTCGCCGTTGATCTGGTACTCGCTGCTGCCGCCCCGGAACATGATCCGGGTGATGGTGACTTCGGCGTAGTCGATGGGCAGGGCGCCGTCGGAGTTGTCGATGGTGAGGGAGACCTCGGCGCGGCCCAGCGGCGGGCGGCCGGTCGTCCCGGCGAAGATGACGTCCTCCATCTTGCCGCCGCGCAGCGACTTGGCGCCCTGCTCGCCCATGACCCAGGACAGCGCGTCCACCACGTTGGACTTGCCCGAGCCGTTGGGGCCCACCACACAGGTGATGCCGGGCTCGAACTTCAGAGTCGTCGCGGAAGCGAATGATTTGAAACCGCGCAGGGTGAGGGCCTTGAGGTGCACGCCGTCGGACTCTACTCTGCGGGCCCCGCCCAGCCCCGGGAAGGCGCCGTCGCGGCGGTTTCACCACTGGACACGCAGGGCACATCAGACAAGAAGAAGAGGTGGCCGACAGGAGTGCCAAGAAAGAAGGGACGCCAAAAGCGTCCCTTGCATATCTATCTCGGGAGAGTGGATCTCACCTCTGCGCCCACCGGGGGTCCGGCACAGAATCAGGTGAGCGCAGGCTCCGCCTGGGGTACGTCGATGTCGATGCCTTCGAGCAGCGAGTCGCCGTGGTGCGAAGCAACGGCAGCGGACAGCGCGTCCTTCTCGGACTGGATCCGTACGAGCTCGGACTCAAGGTCCTGGACACGCTGCTGGAGCCGTCGCATCTCGGCGAGGAGTCGCGGGTCGGAACCGCCGACGTAACCGAGAAGCGCCTTTGCCATGATGGATGGTCCTCCACAATGAGTGACCGACCGAAGCGGTGTGGGTCGTGAGGGATTCGCACCCGCGGTGCTTGGACTTCGACTGCGGTTCTTCATGCCAAACAGCTAAGGTGCGCGGGGCTTCCAGCGTCTCACCAAAAAGTTTGACGGTCAACACGATCACGCCCCGTATCGGCGGGCAATCCGGGGGCCGTTCGGCCGGAACGCGTCCGGCGGGGGCCTCTCCGCGGAGCCCTGGGGGCGTGGAGATCATCCTTCTAGCGGCAGCCTTGCACGCCCGGCCGCGATTGGCAACAACGAAGTCCTACGAGGTCAGGGGCATCGGGTCCGAACCGACTCACCAGTACGGACCCCTCGCGCCCCCGCGCCCCCTCGACCGCCCCCCTAGCGGATCGCGAAGCCGTCGTAGCCGCCGCGGGCCACGTCCCAGATCTCGGTGACCCCGTCGACCCGGCCGGGTGTGTCGCCCTCGCGCAGCCACACCAGCAGACGGTGGCAATTCTCACGTGGACCCTCGGCCACGACCTGCACCCGGCCGTCGTCGAGGTTGAGGGCGAAGCCGACCAGGCCGCCGATCTCCAAAGCGTTTGCCCTGGTGAACCAGCGGAAGCCCACTCCCTGTACTCGGCCGCGCACCCAGGCGGTGATCCGTACATCTTCGTTCATGGCTGCACGCTAACCGGCCAATAGCTCACGGAGCACTTCGCCCTCTCCCGTCATGGCGTACAGTCCCGACGCAATGAGCCTCACCCGTTCGGACCAGCGTCCGGCGCCCCGAGCGGGCGCGTGGGGCCGCGAACCACAGCACACGCACATGAACCACAGCACCTGCACATGAGGGAGGCCCGCAGATGGGACGTCATCGTCGCGCCGCCGAGCCCCGCGGCAAGCGGCCCGTCGTGCCCGTGCGCACCGGACTGCTCGGCGCCTCCGCCGCGGTCGCGGTGGGCGCCGTCGCCATAGCCTCCGGCCTGCTGCCGGGCGGCTCCACCTTCGAGCTCAACGGCGGCAGCGCCAAGGAGCACGTACAGGCGGACGGCGCCTCCGACCTGCGCCAGCAGGGCGGCGAGGCGGTGAAGCCGACCAGCGCGGCCCCCTCGACGCCCAGCGCCGTCCCCTCCACTCCGCACTCCCCCTCGGTCGCCCCCTCCTCCCCGGCCGCTCCCTCCAAGGCCCCGTCGGCCGCGCCGACCCCCAGCCAGGAGAAGTCCGGGCCCGCCGCACCGGCCGAGCCCAAGACGCAGGCCCCGGCCGCGCCCCCCGCCAAGCGGTCGGTGGTGCCCGCGCCGCAGCAGGTCAAGGCGCCCACCGCCGAGGCCGCCGCCGCGGCGACCGTCGTCTCGCTGGTCAACCAGCAGCGCGCACAGGCCGGCTGCTCACCGCTGAAGGCGGACGCCTCGCTGGCCGCGCTGGCCACGGCGTTCAGCGACGACATGGCGGCCCGCGGCTTCTTCGACCACACCGACCCGGACGGCAAGAGCCCCTGGGACCGGGCCGCGAAGGCGGGCATCGGCAATCTGGGCGGCGAGAACATCGCGCGCGGCCAGGCCGACGCCAAGGCCGTGATGGAGGCGTGGATGAACAGCCCCGGCCATCGCGCGAACATCCTGAACTGCGACTACAAGACGCTGGGCGTCGGAGTGCACTTCGGCGAGGGCGGCCCCTGGTGGACGCAGGACTTCGGCTTCTGAGCGGACGGGTCCGGCGGATCTGACGGGCCCGGCGGGCCTGAAGGACCTGACAGGTCTGACGGATCCCCGGTTCCGACCGGCCCCACCCCACACGAGACAGCGCTAACTTCTGGTGAGCGCTGTCTCGTCGTATGGTGAGGAACATGGAAGAGACCGCCACCGCCGACCCCGCGGAACCCCTGGACCCCGTGGACCTGCCGTTCGACGTCTTCAGCAAGGCATGCCCCTCGCGCGCCACCCTGGAGCACGTCACCGGCCGCTGGGGCGGTCTCGCCCTGGGCGCGCTCCACGAGGGGAGCCACCGCTTCAACGAACTGCGGCGGCGGGTCGACGGCGTGAGCGAGAAGATGCTCTCCCAGACGCTCCAGGCGCTGGAGCGCGACGGTCTGGTGCACCGCGAGGCCCAGCCCACCAACCCGCCGCGCGTCGACTACACCCTCACCCCGCTGGGCCATGAGATCGCCGGGCGGCTGCTGGACCTGATCCACCTCATGGAGGACCGGATGCCCTCGGTCCTCGAAGCGCGCGAACGCTACGACGCGGCGCGCGGCGCCCGCTGACAGCGCGGGCAGAAGTAGCTCGACCGGTTCATCCACGGGCGCCGGCGCATCGGCGTCCCGCACCGGTGGCACGGCTCGCCCTCGCGCCCGTACGCGTCGAGCGAGCGGTCGAAGTACCCCGACTCCCCGTTCACATTGACGTAGAGGCTGTCGAAGCTGGTGCCGCCGACCGCCAGGGCCGCGTTCATCACGTCCCGGGCGTGGCCGAGCAGTTCGGCGGACTTGGCGCGGGTCAGGGTCGAAGTGGGGCGCTCGTAGTGCAGCTTGGCGCGCCACAGCGCCTCGTCGGCGTAGATGTTGCCGACGCCGCTGATCAGCGACTGGTCGAGGAGGGCGCGCTTGACGGTGGTGCGCCGCAGCCGCAGCGCGGCGAAGAACGCCTCGTCGTCGAAGAGTTCGTCCAGCGGGTCGCGCGCGATGTGGGCGATGACGTCGGGCAGCCCGTCGGGGGTGGTGTCGTGCAGCGAGAGGCCGCCGAAGGTCCGCTGGTCGACGAAGCGCAGCTCGGTCCCGCCCGCCACGACACCCGCCGTCGCCGCGGTGTCCTGGAACCGCACCCGGATCCGCAGGTGCTTCTCGTCGGGGGCGCCCCCGGGCTGCACCAGCAGCTGCCCGCTCATCCCGAGGTGCCCGAGCACCGCCTGGCCGGTGTCCCCCAGCGGCAGCCACAGATATTTGCCGCGTCGGCGCGCGACCCCGACGCGCTGGCCCTTGAGCCGGGCGGCGAAGTCGTCACCGCCCGCCGGATGCCGCCGCACGGCACGCGGATGCAGCACCTCGACACCATCGACGACCCGCCCGGCAACCCACCGCTCAAGCCCCCGCCGCACCACTTCGACCTCGGGCAGTTCGGGCACGGGACTCCTTGGGAGGGCACGGGACGGGGTGCCCGAAGCGTATCCCGCGCGGGGCCCGGCGCGGGAAAAAATCCCCGCCGCACCGAAGCGCGACGGGGATCGAGGAAGAGGCTCAGGCGACCGGCCCGGCGGCGGGGGTCGGCGTCCCGCCTTCGGGTTCGGTGACGCCGGCCTCGGCTTCCGCCTTGGCCTTCGCCAGCCGCTCCTCGGCGGACGCGCTGATCGCGCGCCATGCCGACTCCGCGGCCTGCTGCTCCGCTTCCTTCTTGCTGCGGCCGGTGCCGGTGCCGTACGAGACACCACCGACGCGGGCGGCAGCAGTGAAGGTCTTCTCGTGGTCGGGACCCGTCTCCGAGACCAGGTACTCGGGAACACCGAGACCTTCGGCCGCGGTGAGCTCCTGGAGACTGGTCTTCCAGTCCAGGCCGGCCCCGAGGTTCGAGGACTTCTCGATCAGGGGGTCGAAGAGCCGGTGGACGAGCTCGGAAGCCGCCTCCAGACCCTGGTCCAGATAGACCGCGCCGATCACCGCTTCGAGGGTGTCGGCGAGGATGGACGCCTTGTCCCGGCCGCCCGTGCCCTCTTCGCCCCGGCCGAGCCGGATGAAGGAGCCGAGTTCGAGCCCACGGCCCACCTGAGCCAGCGCACGAGAGTTGACCACCGCGGCCCGGAGCTTGGCCAGCTGGCCTTCCGGGAGGTCGGGGTGGGTGCGGTACAGCGTGTCGGTGACGACCAGGCCGAGCACGGAGTCCCCGAGGAACTCCAGCCGCTCGTTGGTCGGCAGACCGCCGTTCTCGTACGCGTACGAACGGTGGGTCAGCGCACGCACCAGAAGGGCGGACTCAAGGTGATACCCGAGCCGCCCTTCCAGAAGCGTGTGGGACGAGGCCGAGTTGTTGTCGCTGTTGCCCGCCTTCTTGGCGTTGGCATTCGACGAATCAGACATCGAGCCTCTCACCGGCCGCTCAGACTTCGAGGACCTGGCGCTTGTTGTAGGTGCCGCAGCTCGGGCACGCGATGTGCTGCTGCTTCGGCTCCTGGCAACGCTCACACGTAACCAGGGTGGGGACCGCAGCCTTCCACTGCGACCGGCGGTGGCGCGTGTTGCTGCGCGACATCTTCCGCTTCGGAACAGCCACGGCTACTTCTCCTGCTTCTCGGCGGCTTGCTGCACGTCAGAGGCAGTGCCGCTCATGTTGTCCTTCTCGCCGTCCTGGATGGTCCCGGCGAGTCCTTGCAGTGCCGCCCAACGGATGTCGACGGCATCGTGGTGGTGGTCGGGGTCGTCCTCTAGCCTGAATCCACAGGTGGAACACAGGCCGAGGCAGGTCTCCCGGCACACCGGCTGCATCGGCAGTGCGAGCACCACCGCATCGCGCAGCACGGGCTCGAGGTCGAAAAGTCCGTCCTCGAGCGGGATGACGTCCTCGTCCTCGGCGTCGTCGGCCGGCTCCGCCTGCTTGCTGCGGCCCCGGTCGTCGGCGTCAGGGTACGAGAACAGCTCCTGGAAGTCCGCGTCGAGCGCGAGCTCGAGCGGCTCCAGACACCTTACGCACTCACCCTCGGCCGATGCACGGGCGGTGCCTGTGACAAGCACCCCTTCCATGACCGACTCCAGGCGGAGCTCGATCTCCACGGGCGCGCCCAGGGGCACTCCCACGACGCCGTCGATCCCGAGATCGGCGGGCGCCTCGACCGTGCGGGAGATCCGCTGGAGGGCACCGGGACGCCGGCCCAGCTCGTGCGTGTCGAACACGAGGGGGTTGCGGTGGTCGAGGTGCGTGCTCAGGGTTCTTACCGCTTTCGGATCGTGGAGGGTGGCCGCCATGCGGCGCCGTGGGTGCGGCGCTGCGCGGGCAGCGTTGATCGCGGACGTACGCGCGACCGAAGAGCCAGGATACTGGACGGGCCGCGATTGGCCCAATCCGGGCCCCGGCCGGCTAGCGGCCCTGCTCGTACTGCCGCAGCTGTTCGAGGTCGATCATGCTCGTGTCGAACAGGCTGGTCTCGTCCAGGGCGCCCTGCGGCGGGTGCGCGGGCTGCGGCGGGACGGGCTGCTGGGCGTGCTGGGCGTACGCCTGCTGGTCGTAGCCGTAGGGGTCGTGCTGGGGCTGCTGGTCGTAGCCGTACGGGGCGTACTGCTGCTGGGGCTGCTGGTAGCCGTACGGGTCCTGCTGGACGGGCGCCTGCTGGCCGTAGCCGTACGGGTCGTAGACCTGCTGGGCGGGCACCTGGACCTGCGGGGCCGGGGCGGCGGGAGCCGGCTGGGGGTCGGCCAGCTCGGCCAGGCCCGCCAGGTAGTCGGCGTCGCTGGTGTGGCCGCCGCCGAGCGCCCCCGCCGCGTCCTGGGCCGCCATGTGGGCGCCCAGCTCGTCGGTGGCGATCCGGCCGTGCAGGGTCTCCCGGCCCCGGCCGACGGCCTCCAGGGTCTTGGCCAGCACGGCCTCGAAGGCGCCGAGCTTGGCGTCCACGTACTCGTCGGCGCGGGCGATCAGGGTGCCCGGGTCGGCGCTGTACTCGGGGGCGTCCTCGTCGGCGCGGCCCTGCTCGTCGAGGCCGGGGCCCCGGCCGAGCAGCTTCTCGCGGCCCCGGTCGACCGAGCCGATCGTCTTGGTGAGGACGACCTCGAAGTTGGCGAGCTTGGAGTCGACGTAGTCGTCGGCCTCGGCGCGGATCTCGTCGGCCTCGCGCTTGGCGTCGGCGAGGATGCGGTCCGCCTCGTCCTGGGACTGCCGGGCCACGGCCGTGTCGGAGATCAGCGTGCCGCGCTGGGCGTGCGCGGACTCGATGATCCGCTCGGCCTCCTGGCGGGCCTGCTCGACCAGCTGCTCACGGCCGCCGATCAGCTCCTGGGCCTGGGCGAGCGAGCCGGGCAGGGCCTCGCGCACCTCCTCCAGGAGCGCGAGCAGCTCGGCGCGGTTGACCACGCACGAGGCCGACATGGGCATGGAGCGGGCACCGGCGACGACGTCGACGATCTCGTCCAGCTTCTTCTGCACGTCCACCGTGGGCTCGCCACTCTCTACGACTGGTTGGGAGACGGACGGGACGACTGTAAGGCCAGTCGCGCCCCTCCCGACACCAGGTGACGGACCGTCAGCTCAGCGCCGCTCGGCGATCCGCGCCACCAGCGCGTCGTGGACGGTGGCGGGCAGCAGGTGGGAGACGTCCCCGCCCCACGCCGCGACCTCCTTGACCAGCGACGACGACAGGAAGCTGTAGGTCGGGTTGGTCGGCACGAACAGGGTCTCGACACCCGAGAGCCCGTTGTTCATCTGGGCCATCTGGAGCTCGTAGTCGAAGTCGCTGACCGCGCGGAGCCCCTTCACGATGGCGGGGATGTCGCGCTGCTTGCAGAAGTCGACCAGCAGGCCGTGGAAGGACTCCACCTCGACGTTGCCGAGACCGGCCGTCACCTCGCGGATCAGCTCGATCCGCTCGTCGATGGAGAAGAGGCCCTTCTTGGACTGATTGATCATCACCGCGACGTGTACGACGTCGTACAGCTTGGAGGCGCGGGCGATGATGTCGAGGTGTCCATTGGTGATGGGGTCGAAAGACCCCGGACAGACGGCGCGGCGCAACTGAAGTCCCTCGCTCCCGGTCATGGTGCGTCTTCGCACGTAGAGGCGGCGCGACCGTACCAAAGCGTGCCCTCGCCGTAGCGACGGGCCCGCAGCGGGTCGAACCCCCGCGGCCAGCCGAATTCCCCGCCTCTGGTGCTGCGCTCCACGGTGACCAGGCACTCGTCGGCGAGCCAGCCCCCCGTGCGGAGTGTGAGGAGGATCTCCCGAAGATCGTCATCCGTGACCGCATACGGCGGGTCGAGAAAGACCACGTCAAAGGGGGTTTCCGGAGCGGGGCCCGCAGCGATCTGCTCCGCTTTCCCGTTACGCACCTCGGCGCCCGGAAGGCCCAGTACGCGCACATTGTCGCGGACGGTCTTCACGGCCCTGGCGTCCGCCTCGACCAGCAGCGCGTGCGCGGCGCCGCGCGAGAGCGCCTCCAGGCCGACCGCGCCCGAGCCCGCGTACAGATCCGCGACCCGGATGCCCTCCAGGGTGCCGAGCAGGGCCTCCCAGGTGGAGAAGAGGCCCTCGCGCGCCCGGTCGGAGGTGGGGCGGGTGCCGTTGCCCGGCGGTACGGCCAGGCGGCGTCCGCCGGCCCGGCCGGCGATCACGCGGGTCATCTGAGTCCTTGTCGCTCTACGTACGTCACTGGTGTCCCCCAGTTTCTCAGAACCCGGCGCGCGCGCCGCCCGGGGCGGTGCGCGGCGCCCCGGGTCAGCCCTTTTCCAGGTACTGCTCGCGGTCCTCGTCCAGCAGGGCGTCCAGCGCCGTGCGCAGCGCGGGCAGGTGCTCCAGGTCCGGGTCCTCGGCCACCACCTGCACCGCCTCCTCGCGGGCCGCCGCGATGACCTCCTCGTCGTCGATGACCGCGAGCATCCGCAGCGAGGAGCGCACCCCCGACTGGGCCTGGCCCAGCACGTCGCCCTCGCGGCGCTGCTCCAGGTCGATCCGGGAGAGCTCGAAGCCGTCCAGGGTGGCGGCCACCGCGTTCAGCCGGGCCCTGGCGGCGCTCGCCTCCGGCATCTCGGTGACCAGCAGGCACAGGCCCGGGGCGGCGCCGCGGCCGACCCGGCCGCGCAGCTGGTGCAGCTGGGAGACGCCGAACCGGTCCGCGTCCATGATCACCATGGCCGTGGCGTTCGGCACGTTCACCCCGACCTCGATGACCGTCGTCGCCACCAGCACGTCGGCCTCGCCGGCCGCGAACCGGCGCATCACGCCGTCCTTGTCGTCGGGCTGCATCCGCCCGTGCAGCACCTCCACGCGCAGGCCCTGGAGCGGACCCCGGGCGAGCTCGTCCGCGAGGTCCAGCACGGCGAGCGGGGGGCGCTTCTCGGCGTCGTCCTCGGCGGACTTCTTCCGGGCCGCCTTCTTCTGGTCCTCGTCGTCCCCGATCCGGGGGCACACCACATAGCCTTGGTGCCCCTTGGCGACCTCCTCGCGCACCCGCTCCCAGGCGCGGGCCAGGAAGTGCGGCTTGTCCTGGGCGGGGACCACATGGCTGGCGATCGGCGAACGGCCGGCCGGCAGCTGGTCCAGGACCGAGGTCTCCAGGTCGCCGAAGACGGTCATCGCGACCGTGCGCGGAATCGGGGTCGCGGTCATCACCAGCAGGTGCGGGGGCTGCTTGCCCTTGCCGCGCAGGGCGTCGCGCTGCTCCACGCCGAACCGGTGCTGCTCGTCGACCACCACCAGGCCCAGGTCGTGGAACCGCACCTTGTCCTCGATCAGCGCGTGCGTGCCGATCACGATCCCGGCCTCGCCGGTGACCAGGTCGAGCAGTGCCTGGCGGCGGGCCGGCGCGCCCATCGAGCCGGTCAGCAGCACGACCTTGGTGCCCAGGTCGGAGCCGCCGAGCAGGCCCGCCTCGGCGAGCTCGCCCATCATCTCGGTGATCGAGCGGTGGTGCTGCTGGGCGAGGACCTCGGTGGGGGCGAGCATCGCGGCCTGGCCGCCGGAGTCGACCACGGCGAGCATCGCGCGCAGGGCGACCATCGTCTTGCCCGAGCCGACCTCGCCCTGGAGCAGCCGGTGCATGGGGTGCTCGGTGGCCAGGTCGGCGAAGATCTCCCCGGAGACCTTGGTCTGGCCGTCGGTGAGGGTGAACGGGAGCTTGGCGTCGAAGGCGTCGAGCAGTCCGCCGGGAACCGGCCTGCGGGCCACCGCGGGCAGCTGCGCGTCCGCGAACCGGCGCCGGGCCAGCGCCACTTGGAGGACGAACGCCTCGTCCCACTTCAGCCGCTGCCGGGCCTGCTCCACATCGTCCTTGCTGTGCGGGCGGTGAACCTTCAGGAGCGCCTCGGGCAGCGGGACGAAGCCCCGGCCCTCCCGCAGGGCGGGCGGCAGCGGGTCGAGCGCCTCCCGGGCGCTGGGCAGCACCGCGTCCACCGCCTTGGCGATCTTCCAGGACTCCAGGCCCTTGCAGGCGGGGTAGATCGGGATGAGCGCGCCCGCCCAGGAGTCGACGACGTCGTCGCTCCCGCCGTCCTCCGCGCCGTCGGCGGCCAGCTTCGCGTACGTGGGGTGGGCGAGCTGGAGGCGGCGGTTGAACATCGACACCTTGCCCGCGAACATGGCGCGGCTGCCGGGCAGCAGCTCCTTGTGGGGCTTGTGGATGCCGCGCCCGAAGAACACCAGCTGGAGACGGCCGCTGCCGTCGGTGATGGTGATCTCCAGGCGCTGGCCCCGGCCGCCGTTGAAGGTGTGCACGCGCGCGTCGGCGACCTGGGCGACCACCGTCACGTCCTCGTCCAGCGGCAGGTCGGCCAGCCTGGTCAGCTGGCCGCGCTCCTCGTACCGCCGGGGGTAGTGGTGGAGGAGGTCGCCGACCGTGTGCAGGCCGAGGTGGTCGGCCAGCACCTTCGCGGTGGGTCCGCCGAGCAGCTTCTTGAGGGGTTCGTCGAGCGCAGGCACGCGGTCCATTGCACACCACGGCACTGACATCGCGCAGGAGGCCCCGGGGACGGGCGGGCGGACGTGGCGCCTACTCCACCCCGATGAGCAGCAGGGCGTCCTGGTGTCCGCCCTCGTAGACGACCGTGTCGACCGCCAGGTGCGTCTCGCGCACGTACGCCTCCAGGCGCGGCGCCAGGTCCGGCGGGGTGCCGGTGGCGAGGACCAGGGTGACCAGTTCGCCGCCCGCCCGCAGCATCCGGTCCAGGACCGCCTCGGCGGTCTCGGCCACGTCCTGGCCGATCACCGCCACATCGCCGTCGACCAGCCCGAGCACGTCCCCGGCCTGGCAGATTCCGGCGGTGGTCCAGGACTGCCGCTCGGCGAGGGCGAGTTCGGCGTAGCGGGTGGCGCCGGCCGCCGCGGTCATGGCGACCACGTCCTCGTCGAAGCGCCGCTCGGGCGCGTGCACCGCGAGCGCGGCCAGGCCCTGGACGGCGGACCGGGTGGGGATGAGGGCGACCCGGATGCCCTCGGCGCGCGCCTGCTCGACGGCCGCGGCGGCGCTGTGGCGCAGCTCCGGGTCGTTGGGCAGCAGCACGACCTCGCGCGCGTGGGCGCGGCGGATCGCGCCGACCAGCTCGCCGCCGGACGGGAGCTCCCCGTCGCGGGCGAGCACGGTGGTGGCCCCGGCGCCCGCGCACAGCCCGGCCAGGCCCTCGCCGGGGACGACGGCGACGACGGCCCGCTGGACCCGCTCGCGCGGCCCGGCGGGCTCGCCGAAGTGGGTGATGCGGATCCGGTGCGGGCGCCCGGCCTCCACGCCCGCCTCGACGGCCGCGCCCGCGTCGTCGACGTGGACGTGCACGTTCCACAGCCCGTCGCCGCCGACGACGACCAGGGAGTCCCCCAGGGCGTCCAGCCGGGCCCGCAGCCGGGCCACCGCCTCGTCCCCGGCCTCCAGCAGGTAGATCACCTCGAAGGCGGGCCCGGCGGTCTCCGCCGGGTCCGCGGGGCAGCCCGCGGCCTCCCGGGGGGCGGGCGCGGCCCCGTGCCGTACGGGCGGGGCCTCGCCGGAGAGCGTCTGGGCCAGCGCCGCGAGGACGGTCACCAGGCCCCAGCCGCCGGCGTCCACGACCCCGGCCCGGCCGAGGACCTCCAGCTGCCCGGGGGTGGCCTCCAGGGCCCGCCGGGCGCCCGCGTGGGCCGCGACGGCCACGGCGCCCGCGTCGCCGCGGCTGCGCCCGGCGGCCTCGGCGGCGGCGGTCGCCACGGTCAGGACCGTGCCCTCGACGGGGTGCGCGACCGCCTCGTACGCGGACTCGGCGGCCCGGCGCAGCGCCCCGGCGAGGTCGTCGCGCTCGGCGAGGACCTCGGCCATGCCGCGCAGCAGCTGGGACAGGATGGTGCCGGAGTTGCCCCGGGCGCCGAGCAGGGCGCCGTGGGCCATGGCCCGCACGACGTCGGCGGTGCGCGGCACCTCGGCGTAGGCGGCGAAGACCGCCTCCACCGCGCGGTGGGCGGACTCGACGGTCAGATAGAGGTTGGTGCCGGTGTCCCCGTCGGCGACCGGGTAGACGTTGACCGCGTCGATCTCCTCGCGGGCCAGGCCGAGGCCGTCCAGGGCGAGCGAGCACCAGGCGCGCACGGCGACGGCGTCCAGGCGCCGGGGCTCCTCCACCGCCGCCCCCGCCGGAGTTCCTGCGGGCCACTCGTCCTTCTGCGGCACCTGGTGTCCTCCTTGAGCGGCCGGTGACCTGCGGGCCAGCAGCAGGGTAGACCCGGAGCGGGGCGGGACCCCGGGGCGGGGGGCGGCGGCGGTCATGGTAGTTTCGTATCTCAGGAGCAGCCGTTGTATGCTGCTTCGGTTGCCCGGCGAAAGTCGGGCCATTCCCCCGGCAAGCCACTTCAGATCTCTGAATCCGGTGCGCCGGATTTCACTGTAAGTGCATCTGAAGTCTTTGGAGTGACCCGTGGCTGCCAACTGCGACGTCTGCGGCAAGGGGCCGGGCTTCGGCAACAACATTTCGCACTCGCACCGCCGTACGTCTCGTCGCTGGAACCCGAACATCCAGCGTGTGCGTGCCGTGGTCGGTCGGACGCCGAAGCGGCTCAACGTCTGCACCTCGTGCATCAAGGCCGGCAAGGTCTCGCGCTAACGCCGACATGTCGTAGCGCAGCCCCTGCGGTTGCCTTGAAAAGCCGGTCCACCTCGGTGGACCGGCTTTTTGCCGTACCCGCTCACCGTTTCAGGCGCCACCCGTGGTCGACCGGGCCGATGCCCGCGCCCAGGGCGAAGCCCGCCGCGATCGCCCCCGTCACGTACTCCTTGGCCGCCCGGGCCGCCGCCGGCACGGAGAGCCCCCCGGCCAGGCCCGAGGCGAGCGCCGAGGCCAGGGTGCAGCCGGTGCCGTGGGTGTGCCGGTTGTCCAGGCGCGGGGCCCGCAGCCAGTGCTCCTCGGCGCCGTCGGTGAGCAGGTCGACCGCCTCCGGCGAGGCCGAGCCCGCCAGATGGCCGCCCTTGATCAGCGCCCAGCGCGGCCCGAAGGCCAGCACTTCGGCCGCCGCCCGCCGCATCCCGTCCTCGTCCTCGACCCGTACGCCCGTGAGCTGCGCCACTTCGTCCAGGTTGGGCGTGGCCACGGTGGCGGTGGGCAGCAGCCGGGTGCGCACCGCGTCCAGGGCCTCGGCGGCCAGCAGCGGGTCGCCGTGCTTGGAGACCCCGACCGGGTCCACGACGACCGGTGCGGCGGTGGCCGCCAGCAGCTCCGCCACGGTCTCCACCAAGACGGAGGAGGAGAGCATCCCCGTCTTCACGGCCTGGACGCCGATGTCGTCGACGACCGAGCGGTACTGGGCCCGCACCGCCTCGGGGGGCAGCTCCCAGGCGCCCTGGACGCCCAGCGAGTTCTGCGCGGTCACCGCGGTGATCACGCTCATCCCGTGGACGCCCAGGGCCAGCATCGTCTTGAGGTCGGCCTGGACGCCCGCGCCGCCGCCGGAGTCGGATCCGGCGACGGTGAGGACCCGGGGCGGCGTCACTCGGCGTCCCCGAAGTGGTCCCAGCCGCCCTTGGCGGTCCAGGGGGCGCCGTCGACGGTCACCTGGGGCAGCGCCGAGGGGTTGAGCACCTCGCCGATGACCTTCCAGCGGGCGGGGAGCTTCACGTCCGGCGGGAAGGTCGCCACGATCGCGTGGTCCTCTCCCCCGGTCAGCACCCACTGGAGCGGGTCGACGCCGACCGCCTGGCCGATGTCGTTCATCTGGGTGGGGATGTCGATCAGGCCGGAGCGCAGGTCGATGCGGACCTTGCTGGCCTCGGCGATGTGCCCGAGGTCGGCGACCAGGCCGTCGCTGACGTCGGTCATCGCGGTGGCGCCGAGCCCGGCCGCCGCGGGGCCCGCGTGGTACGGCGGCTCCGGGCGGCGGTGGGCCTCCACGAAGGCGCGCGGCGAGCGGAAGCCGCGCGAGAGCACCGCGTAGCCCGCCGCCGACCAGCCCAGCCAGCCGGTGACCGCGACCACGTCGCCGGGCTGGGCGCCGCCCCGGGTGACCGGCTCGTGGTTGCGCAGGTCGCCGAGCGCGGTGATCGCCACGGTGATGGTGTCGCCGCGCACGACGTCGCCGCCGACCACGGCGGCCCCCGCGACCTGGCACTCGTCGCGGATGCCGTCCATGAGCTCGACCGGCCAGGTGGCCGGGAGCTCGGCCGGGACGACCAGGCCGAGCAGCAGCGCCGTCGGCACCGCGCCCATGGCGGCGATATCGGCCAAGTTCTGCGCGGCGGCCTTGCGCCCCACGTCGTACGCGGTCGACCAGTCGCGCCGGAAGTGGCGGCCCTCCAGGAGGACGTCCGTGCTCGCCACCACCCTGCGGTCGGGTGCGGTCACGACCGCGGCGTCGTCGCCGGGGCCGATCCGTACCGCGGGGGTCGAGGTGAGCCGGGAGGTCAGCTCCCTGATGAGCCCGAACTCCCCCAACTCGCCCACAGTGCCTCTCACCGTGCCACCTCTCATCCTCGTACCCCTTGGGACCCGGCGCGCTCGCGGTCGCGAGCCGTCACCTCGGTGGGTACCGTCAACACATACGTCAACTTCTGCTCCGCGCACCCGGATATGCGGACGTCCGCGCCTGCGCGGGACTCCCGCGGGCGCACGGCGACGCGATACCGTGGCGTCTCTTTCTTCCCCCCTTGGGCCTCCCCGCCGTAGGGAGGGGACATGATCCTCGTGGCCGCCCTGGAGGTTCCGTGGTACAGGCGTACATCCTCATCCAGACCGAGGTGGGCAAGGCGTCGACCGTCGCCGAGACCATCGCCAAGATCCCGGGGGTGATCCAGGCCGAGGACGTCACCGGGCCGTACGACGTGATCGTGCGCGCCCAGGCGGACACGGTCGACGAACTGGGCCGCATGGTGGTCGCCAAGGTGCAGCAGGTGGACGGGATCACCCGCACCCTGACCTGCCCGGTGGTTCATCTGTAGCCCCCGCTTACCCTTGACCGGTGACTTCCTTGCGCCGCCGGTCCCCGCTCGTGCCCGCAGCCGTCCTCGTGACGCTGGCCGCCGCGGGCTGCTCCTCCACGGACGCGAAGGCGACGGTCACGGTTCCCAGCCCCCCGAAGGAGACCGCCGCCTACTGCGCCGCGCTGCACGAGGCACTGCCGGCGAAGCTGGACGGGCTCAAGCGGAATGATCCCAGCCCGGCGTCGGAGCTGACCGCCGGGTGGGGCGACGACGGGATCGTACTGCGCTGCGGGATCGACCGGCCGGAGAAGATGAGCGATCCCGACGCGGACGGGGTGACCGTGGACGGCGTCAACTGGCTCCTGGAGCAGTTGAAGGGCGGCTTCCGCTTCACCACCACCTATCGCAAGGCGTACGTGGAGGTGACGATGCCCACCGGCGGCGGCAAGCCCGCCGGGGACATCGGCTGGCTGACCGGGCTCTCCGGACCCGTCAAGAAGACGGTTCCGGAGAGCCTTTAGGCGCCGCGGGCGGGCGCGGCCGACCGCGGGCGCGGTACGGCCGGGGGTTAGCGCAGGCCCGTGGAGCGGCGCAGGGCCGCCTCGATCAGGCACTCGACGAGCTCGGCGTAGTCGACGCCGGTCGCCTCCCACATGCGCGGGTACATCGAGATGGGGGTGAACCCCGGCATCGTGTTGATCTCGTTGATCACGAACTCGCCGTTCTCCTGGAGGAAGAAGTCCGCCCGGACCAGCCCCTCGCAGGACGCGGCCTCGAACGCCTCCACCGCCAGCCGGCGCACCTCGGCGGTCGCCTCGGCGCCGATCGGCGCGGGCACGATCCCGTCCGCCGAGTCGATGTACTTCGCCTCGAAGTCGTAGAACGCGTGGTCGCTCACCGGCGGGATCTCGGCGGGCACGCTCGCGCGCGGCCCGTCCTCGAACTCCAGGACCCCGCACTCGATCTCCCGGCCGCGCAGCAGCGACTCGACCAGGAACTTGGGGTCGTGGCGCCGCGCCTCCTCGATGGCCTCGTCCAGGCCCTCGAAGGAGTCGACCTTGGTGATGCCGAAGGAGGAGCCCGCGCGGGCCGGCTTGATGAACAGCGGCCAGCCGTGCTCGCCCGCGAACGCGGCGATCCGCTTGCGGGCGCCCTGCTCGTCCTGCTCCCACTCGCGCGGCCGGACCACCAGGTACGGGCCGACGGGCAGCCCGAACGAGGTGAACACCCGCTTCATGTAGTCCTTGTCCTGGCCGACGGCCGAGGCGAGCACGCCCGAGCCGACGTAGGGGATGCCGGAGAGCTCCAGCAGGCCCTGGAGGGTGCCGTCCTCGCCGTACGGGCCGTGCAGCACCGGGAAGACGACGTCGACCTCGCCCAGCGCCTTGGGGACCGCGCCGGGCTCGGTGTAGACCACCTCGCGGCTGCCCGGGTCGACGGGGAGCACGACGCCGCCCTCGGCGGACTCGGCGAGCTCGGTCACCGTCGGCACCTTGCGGTCGGCGATGGCCATCCGGTCGGGCTCGTCGGCGGTGAGCGCCCAGCGGCCGTCCGTCGTGATGCCGATGGGCAGCACGTCGTACTTGGTCCGGTCGATGGCGCGCAGCACGGCACCGGCGGTGACGACCGAGATGCCGTGCTCGGAGCTGCGGCCGCCGAACACGACGGCCACCCGCGGCTTGCGCGGCTGCTGGGTGCTCGATTCAGGGCTCTGGGGGAGGTTCTCGCTGCTCATATCGCGATGAGCGTACCCGTTCGATCCGGCGGATTCAGCGCCGCTCGGGCTTGGCGCTGCGCGACATCAGCTCCTTGAGCGCGACCACGGGGGGCTTGCCCTCGTGGACGATGCCGACCACGGTCTCGGTGATCGGCATGTCGACACCGTGCCGGCGGGCCAGATCCAGCACGGACTCGCAGGACTTGACGCCCTCGGCGGTCTGCCGGGTGACCGCGATGGTCTCCTGGAGCGTCATGCCCTTGCCGAGGTTGGTGCCGAAGGTGTGGTTGCGCGAGAGCGGCGAGGAGCAGGTGGCGACCAGGTCGCCGAGGCCCGCGAGACCGGAGAAGGTCAGCGGGTCGGCGCCCATGGCGAGGCCGAGCCGGGTGGTCTCGGCGAGGCCCCGGGTGATGAGCGAGCCCTTGGCGTTGTCGCCCAGGCCCATGCCGTCGGCGATGCCGACGGCCAGCCCGATGACGTTCTTGACGGCGCCGCCCAGTTCGCAGCCGACGACGTCGGTGTTGGTGTACGGGCGGAAGTACGGGGTGTGGCAGGCGGCCTGGAGGCGCTGGGCCACGGCCTCCTCGCGGCAGGCGACCACGGCGGCGGCGGGCCGGCGCTGGGCGATCTCCTTGGCCAGGTTGGGTCCGGTGACCACGGCGACGCGGTCGGCACAGACCTTGGCGACCTCCTCGATCACCTCGCTCATCCGCTTGGCGGTGCCGAGTTCGACGCCCTTCATCAGGGAGACGAGGACGGTGTCGGGGGCCAGCAGCGGCGTCCAGGCGGCGAGGTTCTCGCGCAGGGTCTGGGAGGGGACCGCGAGGACGGTGAAGTCGGCGCCCTCGGCGGCCTCGGCCGGGTCGGTGGTGGC
Source organism: Streptomyces sp. cg36 (assembly GCF_041080675.1). Lineage (NCBI taxonomy): Bacteria > Bacillati > Actinomycetota > Actinomycetes > Kitasatosporales > Streptomycetaceae > Streptomyces > Streptomyces cyclosori. The sequence continues at coordinate 2,319,652 of NZ_CP163520.1, forward strand.
CCGTACCGCCGCCGGGAGTTCGATGCCCGGCAGGTAGTCGGGGTTGGTCCGGGTGGTGTTGACCGCCTCGGCGAGCTCGGCGCGGCGGCCCCACAGGGTCACCTCGCAGCCCGCGTCGGCGAGGACCATGGCGAACGCCGTACCCCAGGAGCCGGTGCCGAATACTGCTGCCTTGGTGGCGGCGTGCGTCACTTGGTGCCCTCCCCGGCGGCCTTGCGGCGCTCCTGTGCGCGGACCTCGCGCAGATCGTACGGCTTCGCGGGCGCGCTCTCGCCGCGGATCTCCTCCAGCTGGCGGGTGATGGCCAGCATGATGGCCTCGGTGGCCTCGCGCAGCACCTCGGGGGTGGGCTCCTTGTCGTAGAAGCGCTCCAGGTCGACCGGCGGACCGGCCTTCACCTGGAGGGCCTTGCGCGGGAAGAGGCGGACCTTCTTCTCTTTGGCGTACGGCGGCATCGCCAAGTTGGCGCCCCACTGGGCGATCGGGATGACCGGCGCCTTCGTCTGGAGGGCGGCGCGCGCGACACCGGTCTTGGCCGTCATCGGCCACATTCCGGGGTCGCGGGTGAGGGTGCCCTCGGGGTAGAACGCCACGCATTCACCGCGCTCGACCGCCTCCACGGCGGCCCGGAAGGCGCCGAAGGCGTTGGAGGACTCGCGGTAGACGGGAATCTGGCCGGTGCCGCGCAGGAGTACGCCCACGCCGGGCGCCTTGAAGAGGGCGGCCTTGGCGAGGAATCGGGGCACCCGTCCGGTGTTGTACTGGAAGTGCCCGTAGGAGAACATGTCGAGATACGAGTTGTGATTGATGGCGGTGATAAAGCCGCCGTCCGCCGGAATGTTCTCCATTCCGTGCCAGTCCCGCTTGAAAAGCACCACCAGTGGAGGTTTGGCGATGACCGCCGCAAGGCGGTACCAGAAGCCGATTCTGCGGCGGGACACTCGGAGCACCTTCCTCTAGAACAGACCACGGCCAGACCTCTGCGCGCCTTACGCAGGGAGCAAGTGTCGCCCCGGCCCTCCGGTCTGTCGAGAACACCGTACGCCCCGGTCCCGGCCGCCACCGCTCCCGGCCGGGTGACAATATGGCCCGTCCTGTCCAGAGCCGGTGCCCGGCCGGGACGGGGACGGATGAGACGGAGGGGGACGCCACGAACACCGCAGGACCCGGCCACTGGTCCCTGGTCGTACCGCTGAAGCCGTTGGCGCGGGGCAAGAGCAGGCTCGGCGCGGCCGTCGGCGCCGCGCTGCGCCCGCGCCTCGCGCTGGCGTTCGCGCTGGACACCGTGGCCGCGGCGCTGGCCTGCGCGGCCGTGCGGGATGTGGCGGTCGTCACGGACGATCCGCTGGCGGGCGCGGAGCTGGCCGCGCTGGGTGCCCGGATCGTCGCCGACCGCCCCGGGGCGGGCCTCAACGCCGCCCTCGCGCACGGGGCGTGCGCGGTCCGCGCGACGCGCCCCCGGGCGCCGGTCGCGGCCCTCAACGCGGATCTGCCCGCCCTGCGCCCGGCCGAATTGGGCCGCGTACTGGAGGCGGCATCCGCATTTCCCCGTGCTTTTCTGGCCGATGCGGCCGGAATCGGCACGACTTTCCTTTCGGCCGGACCGGGTACGGATTTGGCCCCGGCTTTCGGCGGCCCCTCGCGGAGGGCGCATTCGGCGTCGGGGGCGGCCGAAATCCTGCTGGCGGGGGTGGACTCGGTCCGCCGGGACGTGGACACCGGCGCCGATCTGCTGGCCGCGCTGACCCTGGGGACCGGCCCGGCCACGGCGGCGCTCCGCGCGGATCTGGACGCCGTCCCCGGGCACTGAGCCGCCCGGGGGCCCCGCCGGGCGCCCCGAAGTGCGCGGGCGGGCGCGCGAACGGCCGCGGGCGGCCCTCGGCCGGGTCCCCGCGGCGATGGTGGAGCGCTTAGTCTGTGCGCCATGCAGGCGACCGCGTACACATACGACCCGCAGACCCGCAGCGGCAGTGTGCTGCTCGACGACGGGACCCCGGTGGACTTCGGGACCGAGGCGTTCGACGCGGGCGGGCTGCGGCTGCTGCGCGTGGGCCAGCGGGTCCGGATCGAGACCGAGGGCGCGGGCGGATCCCTGCGCGTCACCCTGGTGACCCTGCAGACGTTCTGACGCTCCGGGGCTCTCAGGCTCCGGGGCTCCGAGGTTCTGAGGCCGGTCTTCCGGGGCCGGGGCCGGGCCGCGACGCCCGCCCGGACCCCGGGCACGCCGCGGGCCGGGCTCCCCGAGGGGAGCCCGGCCCGGCGCGTGTGCCGTCCGGCGGTGCCTACTTCTTGCGGGCAGTCGTCTTCTTGGCAGTGGTCTTGCGCGCGGTGACCTTCTTGGCGGGAGCCTTCTTCGCGACGGCCTTCTTCGCGGGAGCGGTCTTCTTCGCCGTGGCCTTCTTGGCGGTGGTCGCCTTCTTGGCCGGGGCCGCCTTCTTCGCGGTCGCCGTGGCCTTCTTGGCCGGGGCCGCCTTCTTGGCGGTCGCCGTGGTCTTCTTGGCCGCCGTGGTCTTCGCCGCGGTGGTCTTCTTCACGGCCGTGGTCTTCTTGGCCGTCGCCTTCTTGGCGGCGGTGGCCTTCTTGGCCGCGGCCTTCTTGACCGTCGAACGGGTGGAAGTACCACCCGAGAGGCTGCCCTTGGGCGCCTTCTTGACGGAGACCTCGCCACCCTTGGGGAGCTTCTTCGAGCCGCTGACCAGGTCCTTGAAGCCCTGACCCGCACGGAAGCGCGGAACCGAGGTCTTCTTGACCCGGACCCGCTCGCCCGTCTGCGGGTTGCGGGCGTAACGCGCCGGACGGTCGACCTTCTCGAACGAACCGAAACCGGTGACCGAGACCCGGTCGCCGCCGACGACGGCCCGGACGATCGCGTCCAGGACCGCGTCCACGGCGTCCGCGGCCTGCTGACGGCCGCCGACCTTGTCGGCAATCGCTTCTACGAGCTGCGCCTTGTTCACGTCTTCCCCTTCGGAGACATTGCCGGAACGAATCTGTTCTGGCCTTTTCGCACGTTAGGCAGATATATACCGCAAATCAAACACGAAACGGGCTAATCACCCTAGTGCCGCAATGAAGTCGGCCTTCGCCGAACTCCTTGCGACTCAGTCGTCTTCGGGGAATCGGCCCTCTTCGAGGTCCTTCATCAACCGCTCCAGACGCCTTGCCGCATCGGCGAGATCGTGTTTGGAAGCTGCTGTGATCACCAGCAGCTTCCGGGACAGCGCCATCCGTACGCCCTCCGGGACTTGCAGTTCGCGCACCGCTGTGTGCGCTTCTTTCAGTTGGTCCGCGACGACCCGGTAGAGCTTGAGTTGGCTGTCGCGTTCCATGCGCCGATTGTGCCATCTGGGGCGAGTTGTCGCCTCCGGCGGGGGCAACTGAGGGAATCCGGGCGGCTTCCGGCTCCCCCAATGACCACCGGGTGCGCAAGTCCCTATCCGGCCATCTGGAGTGCACACTAGGCTAGTTGACGCCACCCTGACACCTCAAAACGCAACACGCCCCCTGTCCCGAAAGACAGGGGGCGTGTTGGGCCGAAAGACTGCCGAAGGGCCGCCGGACGGGGCGCTATCGGCCGTCAGGCCAATGAAGTGCTCGGCTTGTGAGAGGGCCGGCCCGTCTCGTAAGCGGCGATGTCGGCCTCGTTCTGGAGCGTGATGCTGATGTCGTCCAGGCCGTTCAGCAGCCGCCAGCGGGCGTTCTCGTCGAGTTCGAAGGCCGCCGTGACGCCTTCCGCGCGCACTTGGCGGTCCCGCAGGTCGACGGTGATCTCGGCGTTCGGGTCGCGTTCCGTCAGCTCCCAGAGGGCGTCCACGACTTTCTGGTCGAGAACCACGGTGAGCAGGCCGTTCTTGAGCGAGTTGCCCCGGAAGATATCGGCGAACCGGGAGGAGATCACGGTTTTGAAGCCGTAGTTCTGCAGCGCCCAGACCGCGTGTTCGCGCGACGATCCCGTACCGAAATCGGGGCCCGCGACCAGCACGGACGCCCCCTGGCGCACGGGCTCGTTCAGCACGAAGGCGGGGTCCTTGCGCCAGGCCTCGAACAGCCCGTCCTCGAAGCCGTCCCGGGTGACCTTCTTCAGCCAGTGGGCCGGGATGATCTGGTCGGTGTCGACGTTGGAACGGCGCAGCGGGACGGCCCGGCCGGTGTGCGTGGTGAAAGCTTCCATGGCTGATCAGACTCCAGCGGGCGTACGGGCGTCGGACAGGTCGGCGGGGGACGCCAGGTGGCCGAGAACCGCCGTGGCGGCGGCGACCTGCGGCGACACCAGATGGGTCCGGCCGCCCTTGCCCTGCCTGCCCTCGAAGTTGCGGTTGGAGGTGGAGGCGGAGCGCTCGCCCGGGGCCAGCTGGTCCGGGTTCATGCCCAGGCACATCGAGCAGCCCGCGTGGCGCCATTCGGCGCCGGCGGCGGTGAAGACCTTGTCCAGGCCCTCCTCCACGGCCTGCAGGGCGACCCGGACCGAGCCCGGGACGACCAGCATCCGTACCCCGTCGGCGACTTTGCGGCCCCCGAGGACGGCCGCCGCCGCGCGCAGGTCCTCGATGCGGCCGTTGGTGCAGGAACCTACGAAGACGGTGTCGACGGCGATGTCCCGCAGCGGCTGCCCGGCGGTCAACCCCATGTACTCCAGGGCCTTTTCGGCGGCCAGGCGCTCCGAAGCGTCTTCGTACGAAGCCGGGTCGGGGACGGCGGCCGAAAGCGGGGCGCCCTGACCGGGGTTGGTGCCCCAGGTGACGAACGGGGACAGCTCGGCGGCGTCGATGACCACCTCGGCGTCGAAGACCGCGTCCTCGTCCGTCTTCAGGGTCTCCCAGTAGGCCACCGCCGCGTCCCAGTCGGCGCCCTCGGGCGCGTGCGCCCGGCCTTCCAGGTAGTCGAAGGTGGTGCGGTCCGGGGCGATCATGCCCGCGCGGGCACCGGCCTCGATCGACATGTTGCAGATCGTCATCCGGGCCTCCATCGAGAGCTTCTCGATGGCCGCGCCCCGGTACTCCAGCACATAGCCCTGGCCGCCGCCGGTGCCGATCCTGGCGATGATGGCCAGGATCAGGTCCTTGGCGGTGACGCCCTCGGGCAGTTCGCCGTCGACCGTGATGGCCATGGTCTTGAACGGCGCCAGTGGCAGGGTCTGGGTGGCGAGCACATGCTCTACCTGTGAGGTGCCGATCCCGAACGCGAGGGCGCCGAACGCGCCGTGCGTGGAGGTGTGCGAGTCGCCGCAGACCACGGTGGTGCCGGGCTGGGTCAGTCCCAGCTGCGGTCCCACCACGTGGACGACGCCCTGCTCGACGTCGCCCAGCGGGTGCAGCCGCACCCCGAACTCGGCGCAGTTCTTGCGCAGCGTCTCCAGCTGGGCCCGGGAGACCGGGTCCGCGATCGGCTTGTCGATGTCGAGGGTCGGGGTGTTGTGGTCCTCGGTGGCGATGGTGAGGTCGAGGCGCCGCACCTGGCGGCCGTTCTGGCGCAGGCCGTCGAACGCCTGCGGGCTGGTCACCTCGTGCAGCAGGTGCAGATCGATGAAGAGGAGGTCGGGCTCGCCCTCGGCGCGCCTGACGACATGGTCGTCCCAGACCTTCTCCGCGAGTGTCCTACCCATCGCTTTCCCTCCGGCCGGCGTCGTCGCCGGCCCAACTAGAGACCGGGTGCTCGCCCGGGCCCCCGGGACCGGACGGTGGCTGCGGCCGTTGTGCGGACCGCCAGTACAGGTTCGCAAGTTCCGGAGAAAATTGAACTTGCGTTTCACAGAGTGAGACGCGAGTATCGTTTCATGGACAACTCTAGCGGCGTCGGCGTTCTCGACAAGGCGGCTCTCGTCTTGAGCGCCCTGGAGTCCGGTCCGGCCACCCTCGCGGGGTTGGTCGCGGCCACCGGGCTCGCACGACCCACGGCACACCGTCTCGCCGTGGCACTGGAACACCACCGGATGGTGGCGAGGGACATGCAGGGCAGGTTCATCCTCGGCCCCCGGCTCGCGGAGCTCGCCGCCGCGGCCGGCGAGGACCGCCTGCTGGCCACCGCCGGGCCGGTGCTGACGCATCTGCGCGACGTGACGGGCGAGAGCGCGCAGCTCTACCGCCGCCAGGGCGACATGCGCATCTGCGTGGCGGCGGCCGAGCGGCTGTCCGGACTGCGGGACACCGTGCCGGTCGGCTCCACCCTGACGATGAAGGCGGGCTCCTCGGCCCAGATCCTGATGGCGTGGGAGGAGCCGGAGCGGCTGCACCGGGGGCTCCAGGGTGCGCGCTTCACGGCGACGGCCCTGTCGGGTGTACGGCGGAGGGGCTGGGCCCAGTCGATCGGCGAGCGCGAGCCGGGGGTGGCCTCGGTGTCGGCGCCGGTGCGGGGGCCGTCCAACCGGGTGGTGGCCGCCGTCTCGGTCTCCGGACCGATCGAGCGGCTCACCCGGCATCCCGGGCGGATGCACGCCCAGGCCGTCATCGATGCCGCCGCGCGGCTCTCCGAGGCCCTCCGCCGCAACGGCTAGCCGCCGCGTCCCCCTTCGGCCCACCGCTTCAACGCCGCAGCGGTGGGTCTTCGTTTTGCCCGCTCTTCGCCTGCGGGCCGGCGGTGGCTGGTCGCGCAGTTCCCCGCGCCCCTCAAAGGGCCGTCTTCTCACCTGCGGGCCGTGGCGGCTTGCTCGCGCCGTTCCCCGCGCCCCTCAAAGGGCCGTCTCTCGCCCGCGGGCCGTGCTGGCTTGCTCGCGCCGTTCCCCGCGCCCCTCAACCCGCTGCCGTCCGCAGGCCGTGCCCGCTCCTCGCGCAGTTCCCCGCGCCCCTCAACCCGCTGCCGTCCGCAGGCCGTGCCCGCTGCTCGCGCAGTTCCCCGCGCCCCTAGGGGGTACGGGCAGTCGGAGGACTCAGCTCGGCCACCAGCCTTTAGGGGCGCGGGGAACTGCGCGACCGGCCCAGCACGGTCCGCAGGCGAAAGCGGGCCCCACGGGCCAGCCCCCACCGCCCCGCACGCACAGTCCCGGCTCAGAAGGGGCGCGGGGAACCGCGCGACCGGCCGCCACCGGGCCGCAGACAAAGTCCGGGCCCGAAAGGGGCGCGGGGAACCGCGCGGCCAGCCCCCACCCGGGCCGCAGTCGAAGCCCGGGTACGGACAAGCCCCCCTACCCCCCAAGCCTCTCCGCCGCCCTCTCCCCCCGCCGCCCCACCGGCACCACCCCCGTCGCCCGGCCCAGCCCGAACCCCGGCATTCCCACGTACACCGACTCGTACGAACCCGCCGGGACCACGTACGTCTCGTGCCAGATGCCCACCGCCCCCTTCGCCCCGCGGGCGCGGCGGTTGAAGGCCGCCCAGGCCGGGCGGTGCCGCTTGTCCGGGGCCGAGGCGTACGCCAGCAGCTTCTCCTTGGACTCCCAGTACTGCACCACCGCCAGCGTGCGCGGCCCGGCGAGCACCGGCTGGAAGCCGAGCAGCCCGCTGTCCGGGTCCTTGGCGAGCTCCTTGAGCATCGAGGGCATCGCGGACGTCACCGGCAGCCAACTGCGCAGCGCGCGGAACCGGTTGATGCGCATCCCGATGAGGAAGACCACCACGTCCCCCTCCGCACCCGCGGTCATCCGTCCTTCGACCGGCTTGACGCTCATGACACTCCCCCATGACGTGACGAACGATCGCTTGGGCCCTGCATTGGATAGTTCCGCTATCCGATGGTTGGATAGTGGCACTCTCCAAAGGAAGGCGCAAGAGGGATGAGACTGTCGGAGCTGAGCGAGCGCAGCGGGGTCGCCCCGGCGACGATCAAGTACTACCTGCGCGAGGGGCTGCTGCCACCGGGCGACCGCGTCACCGCGACCCAGGCCGACTACGGCACCGCCCACCTCCAGCGCCTCAAGCTGGTGCGCGCCCTGATCCAGGTGGGCCGGGTGCCGGTCGCCGCCGCCAAGGAGGTGCTCGCGGCCCTGGACGAGGACTCCCTGGACCACCACCACCGGCTGGGCATCGCCGTGGAGGCCCTGCCGAACGCCCCCGAGCCGGATCGGGAGGACCCGCACGTACGGGCCGCCCGGGAAGCCGTGGACACCGTGATCGACGGTCTGGGCTGGCAGTACGGCGGCTCGGACCCGCGGGGCAGCTCCGGCGCCTACCTCACCCTCGTCGCCGCGGTGAGCACGCTGACCCGGCTCGGATACCCGTGCGGCCCGGCGGAGTTGGCCCCGTACGCGGCGGCGGCGGGCCGGGTGGCGGTCACCGACCTGGATCTGGTGGAGGGCTATCCGGCGGCCGAACAGGTCGAGGCGGCCGTGGCGTTGACCGTGCTGTACGAGCCGGTGCTGCTGAGCCTGCGCAGGCTGGCCCAGGCCCAGGAGTCGGCGCGGCGCTTCGTCCGGCCGTGAGGCGCGTCACGGCCGCGCGGTGCCGGGACCGGGCTCCGGCCCGGCCCGCGCCCCGGCCGCATCGCCCCGGACACACGAAAGGGCCCGGCACACTCAGTGTGCCGGGCCCTTCCTCACGTACCCCCGACCGGATTCGAACCGGCGCTACCGCCTTGAGAGGGCGGCGTGCTAGGCCGCTACACAACGGGGGCGTGTTGATCCCGAGAGATCGGTGAACCGCAAGTCTTTCGATCTTGCGATCCGCTGGGCTACCAGGACTCGAACCTAGAATGACGGTACCAGAAACCGTAGTGTTGCCAATTACACCATAGCCCATGGTGGTTTAGACCAGTACCCCCGACCGGATTCGAACCGGCGCTACCGCCTTGAGAGGGCGGCGTGCTAGGCCGCTACACAACGGGGGCCCTAGCGATCCTGCATGAGAGTCAGCGGGTGCGACCCGGACTGTCTCCCTGGGAAGGATCTGTACCCCCGACCGGATTCGAACCGGCGCTACTGCCTTGAGAGGGCAGCGTGCTAGGCCGCTACACAACGGGGGCTTTGCGGATCTGGATCCGCGGTGCAGATGAAGCTCTGCGAGCTGGCCTACCAGGACTCGAACCTAGACTAACTGAACCAGAATCAGTCGTGCTGCCAATTACACCATAGGCCACCAAGGCGCCATCCCCATCGGGGATCTTGCTCGGCTTGCGCTTTCGGTTCCGGGCTTTTCTTCCCGCTCCCCTCGGCGCAGGAAGAACATTACCCGAAGGTGTCCGACGCTCCAAAACGGGTATCGCCGCGCAGCAGGGCGGGCAGCTCCTCCAGGCCCGCGATGCGGATCAGTTCGGGCCGTCCGCCCACCCGGTGGCGATCCAGCCAGATCCCCAGCAGCCCCGCCTCACCGGCCCCGCGCGCGTCGGTGTCCGGCTGGTCGCCCACGTACGCGACCTCCTCCGGAGCCAGCCCCAGCGCCTCGCAGGCGGCGTGGAAGGCCCCGGCGTCGGGCTTGGAGACGCCCAGCTCGGCCGCGCAGACCACGGCCTCGAACCGGTCCCGTACCCCCAGCACCTCCAGCTTGCGCTCCTGGTGGTGGAGGGAGGAGTTGGAGAGGACGGCGTGCCGGTAGCCGTCGGCGAGCAGGTCGAGGACCGGCACGGTGTCCGGGAAGAGCGACCAGGCGGCCTCGTAGTGCGCCAGGTGCCGCTCGAACCAGGCTTCCGCGTCGGCGTCGCCGAGCTCGCCGCCCAGGAAGGCCCGCACCCGGTCGCGCCGCTGCCCGGGCCAGTCGGTCTCCCCCGCGGCGAACCGGGCCCAGTGGTACGCGGTGAGCTCGTCCCAGGCGCCGAGCGCCCGCTCCATCGACGCGTACGCCAGGGGCAGCCCCTCGGCCTCCAGATGCGCCCGCATCCCGCCGCGGGCGGCCGAGGAGTAGTCGAAGATCGTGTCGTCGATGTCCCAGAGGACCGCGCGGGTCGCCATGTCTCGACGGTACCCCGGCACTGCCCCCCGGCCGGGGGTTCCGGGGTCATCCCCCGAAAGACACCGTGTCGATGTCCCGGAGGACCGGGCGGACGTCCATGACCCGGCGGTACGCCGAAGGGGCGGTGGCCGGTCCGGCCACCGCCCCTTCGGGCCGTACGGGTCGCTGTCGCTAGCCCGCCAGCTTCGCCAGCGCCGCGTCGATGCGCGCCAGCGTCTTCTCCTTGCCCAGGATCTCCAGGGACTCGAAGAGCGGCAGACCGACCGTGCGGCCGGTGACGGCGACGCGGACCGGGGCCTGCGCCTTGCCGAGCTTGAGGCCGTGCGCCTCGCCCGCGGCCAGGACGGCCTCCTTCAGCGACTCCGGGGACGTCCAGTCCGCCGGCTCCAGCTTCTCGCGGGCCGTGCGCAGCAGGGCGTCGGAGCCCTCCTTCATCGCCTTCGTCCAGGACGCCTCGTCCTCGACCGGCTCCGCCAGGAAGAGGAAGTCGACGTTGGCCGTGATGTCCGAGAGGACGGTCAGCCTGGTCTGGGCGTGCGGCGCGATGGCCTCCCAGGCGGCGCGGTCGAAGTCCTCGGGCGCCCAGTTGGCGTGCGGCGCGGTCAGCCAGGGCTCGCACGCCTCGGTGAACGCCTTCACGTCCAGCATCCGGATGTGGTCCGCGTTGATCGACTCGGCCTTCTTCAGGTCGAAGCGGGCCGGGTTGGCGTTGACGTCCGAGATCTCGAACTTCCCGACCATCTCGGCGATCGAGAAGACGTCCTGGTCGGCCGAGAAGGACCAGCCGAGCAGCGACAGGTAGTTCAGCAGGCCCTCGGGGAGGAAGCCGCGCTCCCGGTAGATGTTGAGGGACGCCTGGGGGTCGCGCTTGGAGAGCTTCTTGTTGCCCTCGCCCATCACGTACGGCAGGTGGCCGAAGGCCGGGGTCTCCTTGGCCACGCCCAGCTCGATCAGCGCCTTGTAGAGCGCGATCTGGCGGGGGGTGGAGGAGAGCAGGTCCTCGCCGCGCAGGACGTGGGTGATCTCCATCAGGGCGTCGTCGACCGGGTTGACCAGCGTGTACAGCGGGGCGCCGTTGGCGCGGACGATGCCGTAGTCCGGCACGTTGTCCGGGGTGAAGGTGAGCTCGCCGCGGACCAGGTCCGTGAAGGTGATCGGCTCGTCGGGCATCCGGAAGCGGACGATGGCCGTGCGGCCCTCCGCCTCGTACGCCGCCTTCCGCTCGGCGGACAGCTCGCGGCAGTGGCCGTCGTAGCCGGACGGCTTGCCGGCGGCGCGGGCCGCGTCGCGGCGGGCGTCGAGCTCCTCGGTCGTGCAGTAGCAGTGGTAGGCGTATCCGCCCGCGAGCAGCTTCTCGGCCACGTCCCGGTAGATGTCCATCCGCTGGGACTGGCGGTAGGGCGCGTGCGGGCCGCCGACCTCGGGGCCCTCGTCCCAGTCCAGGCCCAGCCAGCGCAGCGAGTCGAGCAGCTGGTTGTACGACTCCTCGGAGTCGCGCGCCGCGTCGGTGTCCTCGATGCGGAAGACCATGGTGCCCTGGTGGTGCCGCGCGAAGGCCCAGTTGAACAGGGCGGTGCGGACCAGGCCGACATGCGGGTTGCCGGTCGGGGAGGGACAGAAACGGACGCGGATGTGAGCGTTAGCCACGCTTGATCACCTTGTTGGTGAGAGTGCCGATGCCTTCGATGGTGACGGCGACCTCGTCGCCGACGTTGAGGGGGCCGACCCCGGCGGGGGTGCCGGTGAGGATGACGTCGCCGGGGAGCAGCGTCATGGCCTCGGTGATGTGGACGACCAGGTCCTCGATGGAGCGGATCATGTCGCTGGTGCGGCCCAGCTGACGCTGTTCGCCGTTGACCGTCGCCTGGATCGTGAGATCGGCGGGGTCGAGGTCGGTCTCCACCCAGGGGCCGAGCGGGCACGAGGTGTCGAAGCCCTTGGCCCGGGCCCACTGCTTCTCGCGCTGCTGGGCGTCGCGCGCGGTGACGTCGTTGGCGCAGGTGTAGCCGAAGACCACGTCCTTGACGCGCTCGCGCGGCACCTCGCGGCACATCCGGCCGATCACCACGGCCAGCTCGGCCTCGTGGTGCAGCTCGTTGGAGAAGGAGGGGTACTCGATCGCGTCGCCGGAGCCGATCACCGAGGTGGTGGGCTTGAAGAAGGCGACGGGCACCTCGGGGACCTCGTTGCCGAGCTCCTTGGCGTGCTCCGCGTAGTTGCGGCCGATGGCCACGACCTTGTTGGGGAGCACCGGCGGCAGCAGCCGGACCTTGCTCAGCGGGACCTTCGTGCCGGAGAGCTCGAAGTCGGCGTACGGAATGCCCTTGATGATGTCGAGGACGGGCCCCTCGGGGGTGTCCTCGACGGCGCCGAAGGCGACATTGCCGTCGATGGAGAATCTGGCGATGCGCACGGGATGCTGTCGCCCCTCACTTGGTCGCGGGCTGGAGACTGACGCTCCAGGCTAACGCGGGCGAGGGGGGCGACCTGCGTTTTATGTCCCGGCCGGGTGCCGGGCGCTCGCCGGACCGTACGGCCGCCCGGGCCCGGCGGCGGGCCGCGGGGCGGCGGCCCCGCCCTTACCGGGCGGCGGCGACCGGGGCGTCCATGAGGGTGGTGCGGCGCGGGTTGGCCGTCTGGGTGGGCAGGTCGACGGAGTGCTCCGGCAGCAGCTCGGTCTGCATCTCCTCGGCGTCCGCGAGGTGCGCCAGGGTGGTGCGGCGCGGGTTGGCTATGGAGCGGATCATCATCGTCGTCTTCATCTGCCCTGGGGACCCTGTCGGTTGCGGGCGCGGTGGCGCCGGGTTGTCGGATTGGCCATCCCTGTAAAGCGCCAGGCTAAACATTTGAATTCCCGGCAAAGGGCCGTAGAGGCGACGATCATCGTGTGAGTTTGCTCACGAGCGGCTACACATTCCGGGCATTACGCCTCGTCAACTCCACCCCCCGAAACGGACATTGCACCACTGAACCCTTCATTCCGCTCTTGATCATGGCGACTGGGGCACTCCTCCCACGTAAGCGACTCGTAGGGAAAAGTCCGATTCATCCGTGATCACTTTCTACGTCTCGTTACCCCTTCATCACAATGTGTCATCCAGGTCACAGCCCGGTACGCGGGCCTTGTTGGAGATCCGGCACTGTGCTGGAATTCCACGCACCGCCGCGGGTCACTGACCGGCGCGCAGGGGCGCAACGCAGCGCCGAGTGGCGGCGGGGAGGGGGAGACCAACCAAGCGCCGGTCACTCACGACCAACACATGGGGCGCACACTTGCCCCACGACGCCGACACCGTCCCATCCGCCTCGCGCGGGGGGACGCCTGGTCCAGAGGTTGCGACGCTAGTGCAGGGACGTTTCAAGAGGGATGGCAGCGCTGCGGCGGAGCAGGAGCCGCACGGCGGGACTGGCCCCACATCAGTCAGTTCCTCGCCCCAGCACGCCCAGAACCCCCGGGCCGCCCAGAACCCCCCGGCGCCCGGTGCGCCGGGCGGCGAGGACGGCGCGGCCACCGGCCCGGCCGGCCGCGGCGGCAAGAACGGCGGTGGCAAGAACCCCGGCGGCAAGAGCGGCGCCAAGAACGCCGGCGGCGACAAGCCGGCCCCCGCGCCGACCCCGAAGCCCGCGGTGGACACCGGGTCGCGAATAGCCCTGCGCAACTGGCGCATCTCCACCCGACTGGTCGCGCTGCTGACCCTGCCCGTGGTCGCCGCGACCACCCTCGGCGGGCTGCGCATCAACCAGTCGATGAACGACATGAAGCAGCTCGACCACATGCAGCTGCTCACCGACATGACCAAGCAGGCCACCGAGCTGGCCGCCGCGCTCCAGGAGGAGCGCGACAAGTCGGCCGGTGCGGTCCAGACCGGTGGCACCGCCCGGGTCGCCACCGCCAAGGCCGCCACCGACCGGGTCAAGCAGTCGTTCATGACGGCCACCCAGGACGTCGACAACCCGGACAACGACGACGCCCTGGAGTCGATCCGCCGCAACGTCACGGCCATCGCGATCCAGCTCCAGGACCTCGACAACATCCGCCGCAGCGCCTACCGGGGCGACGTGTCGAACTCCCAGACCGTCGAGGGCTACAGCCGCCTGATCCGCAGCCTCCTGAGCCTCTCCCAGGACATGGCGCAGGCCACCTCCAACCCGGAGATGATCAAGCGGACCCGTGCGCTGGCCGCGTTCTCCTCCGCCAAGGAGTACGCCTCCATCCAGCGCGCGATCATCGCCGCGGCGCTCCCGGCGACCAAGGAGACCAGCGGCAAGCTCAACGAGTCCGACCGCCTCTACGCCAAGTCGGCGCAGGACGGCGAGCGCCAGGAGCTGTCGTCGTTCTCGATCGTGTACGAGAGCAACCACGGCAACCCCGAAGAGCTGATGGCCCCGCTCGACAAGGGCAACTCGGAGATCGTCGCGGCCAACGCGTACTCCCAGCGCGTCCTCAAGGGCGGCCTCGCCACGGAGACCAAGCGCTCGTACCTCGACTGGTACGACCAGGACTCCAACAAGATCAACCAGATGAAGACGATCGAGCAGACCCTGCTCGGCGAGATGGAGCAGAAGGCCCGCGAGCTGCGCGACGCCTCGCAGCGCGAGGCGATCCTCAACGGTGCCCTGATCCTCATCGTCCTCGGCGTCTCGCTGGTCGGCGCGTTCGTCGTGGCCCGGTCCATGATCCGCTCGCTGCGGCGGCTCCAGGACACCGCCACCCGGGTCGCCCAGGACCGGCTGCCCGAGCTCGTCAAGCAGCTCTCCGAGTCCGACCCGCAGGACGTCGACACGTCCGTGGAGTCGGTCGGCGTGCACTCCCGGGACGAGATCGGCCAGGTGGCCGCGGCCTTCGACGACGTGCACCGCGAGGCCGTCCGCCTCGCCGCCGAGCAGGCGCTGCTGCGGGGCAACGTCAACGCGATGTTCACCAACCTCTCGCGCCGCTCGCAGGGCCTCATCCAGCGTCAGCTCTCGCTCATCTCCGAACTGGAGTCCCGCGAGGCCGACCCGGACCAGCTCTCCTCGCTCTTCAAGCTCGACCACCTCGCGACCCGTATGCGCCGGAACGGCGAGAACCTCCTCGTCCTCGCCGGTGAGGAGCCGGGCCGCCGCTGGACCCGCCCGGTCCCGCTGGTCGACGTCCTGCGCGCCGCCGCCTCCGAGGTGGAGCAGTACGAGCGCATCGAACTGGCCGCCGTGCCCGCGACCGACGTCGCCGGCCGCGTGGTCAACGACCTCGTGCACCTGCTCGCCGAGCTCCTGGAGAACGCCACCTCGTTCTCCTCCCCGCAGACCAAGGTCCGCGTCACCGGTCACGCGCTGCCCGACGGCCGCGTCCTGGTCGAGATCCACGACACCGGCATCGGCCTCTCCCCCGACGACCTCGCCGCGATCAACGAGCGGCTCGCCTCGCCGCCCACCGTGGACGTCTCGGTCTCGCGCCGCATGGGTCTGTTCGTGGTCGGCCGCCTGTCCCTGCGACACGGCATCCGCATCCAGCTGCGCCCCTCCGACTCCGGCGGCACGACGGCGCTCGTCATGCTGCCCGTCGACGTCGCCCAGGGCGGCAAGAAGGCCCCGGGCAAGCCCGGCGGCCCCCAGTCGGGCGCCCCCTCGGGCCCCGGCGCCCCCCGTCCCGGCGTCACCCCGGGCCCCGGTGCCCGCGCCGGTCTCGCCGGTGCGCTGGGCAGCGGCCCGGCCGGCGGCCCCGGCGGCCCCGGCGGCAACGGCCGGCTCGGCGCGGGCGCCCCGCGCGGAGCGGTGGCGGGCGGTTCGGGTCCGCGTGCCGCGCTGCCCCCGCGCAATGGCGGCCAGCAGCCGCCGCAGGGCGGCCAGAACCAGGGCGGCTTCGGCCAGGGCGGTGCCTTCGGCGCCGGTGCCCCGGCCCCGCAGCCCCCGGCGCCGCGCCGCGGCGACCGCCCGCTGACCCCGCCGCCCGGCGCCCCGCGCGCCGAACTGCCCGGCATCGGGCAGCAGCCCCGCCCGCAGAACGCGAGCTGGGGCAACGACCAGGCGTCGCTGGACGTGCCGCGCGGCCACGAGGAGGCCGAGCAGCACACCGGCCAGTACCCCCGGCCGCAGCTGGACGAGCGCCAGGGCCCCGGCTCCACGGCCGAGTTCGCCCGCCCGGACTTCGACGGGCCGCCGCCCGGCCGCCAGGACGCCCCCGGGCAGTCCCCGCAGAACACCGGCCAGTTCGTGCGCCCGGACGTGTTCGGTGCGCCGAACAACGCCCAGGACCCGTCGTCCACCGGCCAGTTCGAGCGCCCCGGCGCGTACAACGGCCAGGACACCGGCTCGTACGCCCGTCCGGCGATGGACGACCGCCAGGGTCCCGCGGCCACCTCCGAGTTCGCCCGGCCCGACTTCGACGCCCCGCGTCCGCCCGCCCCGCAGCAGCCGCAGCCCCCGCAGTACCAGGCGCCGCAGCAGCCCCGGCAGCAGGCGCCGCGTCCGGCCGCCGGGAACCCGGCGCCGCAGCAGCCGCGCGCCGAGGAGGGCGCCGCGCAGCGCCCCGGAGACGGCTGGGCGCTGCCGCCCGCGCAGGGCACCGGTGACGGCCGCACCCCGCTGTACGACACCCTGGAGACCAACTGGTTCCACGGCCAGGGCGGTCAGCAGGACGGCCAGGGCGCGCCGGGCCAGAACGGCCAGGCCCAGCCCGGCCAGAGCGCTCCCCAGCAGCGTCCGGCGCAGCCCCCGGCCGGGCAGCAGCCCGACGGGCGCCAGCCGCTGCCCGCGCGCGACGCGGGCGGCCCGGGCGGCGGCAACTGGCGCCCGTCGCCCAACGACGAGCTCGTCCGCCAGGCCGAGCGGGCCCGCAAGCCCGCCGCCGGCGGTGTCACCACGTCCGGTCTGCCCAAGCGGGTCCCGCGCGCCAACCTGGTCGCGGGTACCGCACAGCAGCAGCAGAACCAGGCAGGCCCCCAGGTCTCGCGCGCGCCCGACGACGTGCGCGGTCGCCTGACCAATCTCCGCCGGGGTATCCAGCAGGGGCGGCAGGCCGGAAACGGCCCGTCGACCGGCAGTTTCTCGATGGACCCCACTCACCAGCAGGAGCGATAGTTGAGTCAGATGAGCCAGGCGGCGCAGAATCTGAACTGGTTGATCACCAACTTCGTGGACAACACCCCCGGGGTGTCCCACACGGTGGTGGTCTCCGCCGACGGCCTGCTGCTTGCCATGTCCGAAGGTTTTCCGCGGGACCGGGCCGACCAGCTCGCGGCCGTGGCGTCCGGTCTCACCTCGCTGACCGCGGGTGCGTCCCGGATCTTCGAGGGCGGCACCGTCGCCCAGACCGTGGTGGAGATGGAGCGCGGCTTCCTCTTCCTGATGTCCGTCTCCGACGGCTCCTCGCTGGCCGTGCTCGCGCACCCCGAGTGCGACATCGGCCTCGTGGGCTACGAGATGGCCCTGCTGGTCGACCGCGCGGGCTCCGTCCTCACGCCGGACCTGCGAGCGGAGCTCCAGGGCAGCCTGCTGCACTGAGCCCCGCCCCCCAGTCCGAACCCACCGTCCGGCCGCACACCGCCCCCCACCGGCCAAGTCAGACGGCTCGAAGACACTCGCTGTCCCTGCTGTCCCGCCCGGAGGATCCATGACCCCGCCACCCGCCTCACACGATTCGTACGGCGCCCTGCACGACGCGCACTACGACAGTGAAGGCGACCAGCCGCTGGTCCGCCCGTACGCCATGACGGGCGGCCGGACCCGGCCGCGCTACCAGCTCGCCATCGAGGCGCTGGTCAGCACGACCGCGGACCCGGCGCACCTGGCCACGCTGCTCCCCGAGCACCAGCGGATCTGCCACCTGTGCCGCGAGGTGAAGTCGGTGGCGGAGGTCTCGGCGCTGCTGCAGATGCCGCTCGGGGTGGCGCGGATTCTTGTCGCCGACCTGGCGGAGGCCGGCATGGTGGCCATCCACCAGCCGGGCAATGGAGAGGCCGGCGGCACGCCGGATGTGACGCTGCTCGAAAGGGTGCTCAGTGGACTTCGCAAGCTCTAGCGGCGGAGCGGGACGGTCTACCACCTCCGCGAAGATCGTGGTGGCGGGTGGCTTCGGCGTGGGCAAGACCACGTTCGTCGGCGCCGTCTCGGAGATCAATCCGCTGCGGACCGAGGCCGTGATGACGTCCGCTTCCGCGGGCATCGACGACCTCACCCACACCGGGGACAAGACCACCACCACGGTGGCCATGGACTTCGGCCGCATCACCCTGGACCAGGACCTGATCCTGTACCTCTTCGGTACGCCGGGCCAGGACCGGTTCTGGTTCATGTGGGACGACCTGGTGCGCGGCGCGATCGGCGCCGTGGTCCTGGTGGACACCCGCCGGCTGGCCGACTGCTTCCCGGCGGTCGACTACTTCGAGAACAGCGGGCTCCCGTTCGTCATCGCCCTCAACGGCTTCGACGGCCACCAGCCGTACACGCCGGACGAGGTCCGGGAGGCGCTGCAGATCGGCCCGGACACCCCGATCATCACCACCGACGCCCGCCACCGCGGGGACGCCAAGAGCGCCCTGATCACGCTGGTGGAGCACGCACTGATGGCACGACTCAAGTAGGCAGGCGCATACGGCAGTTGTCGTAGACGAACGGGGGCGGACTGTGTCCTTTGACACGATCCGCCCCTGTGTTCATAACGTTTCGACAGAGAATTCCCCCGTCACGGCAACCCGTTGCGTTCACACGGTACCGCTGCGCTCACATTGGCCCCGTCTTTTGACGGGGCTCGCTCTTTATGCCCGTTTTATCTGAGGCGTGGGCCACTCGGAACCTCGGATTCCAGCTGTTTGGAACGGACCCGCCCGGCGTGCTGGAATTCGACGAACTCCCGAGTAGTTCGGCTCAGAACGTTAAAGGCACACCGCGAGAGGTGCCGCGCCGAGAGGTTGTTGGTCGAGTGAGGCGAAGCACGACGAGCTCCGCGACGCAGCAGGCGCGGGGCAACTTCACCCCGCCGCAGCGCAGTGCGGCGACGCCGGAAGACCTCCCGCGGTCCCCGGCTCCCCAGGTGACCCCCGACTCGGGCGGCAGCTCCAAGTTCTCCCCGCGCAACTGGCGGGTGGCCACCCGTCTGAACGCGATCCTCCTCATCCCCGCGGTCGTCGGCCTGGTCATGGGCGGCTTCGAGGTCAAGGGGTCCATAGCCACCTGGCGCGACGCCCGCGACGCCGAGAAGACGGCGCAGATCGTGCGCGCCGCCTCGGAGTACGGCCAGGCGCTGCTCAACGAGCGCGACCAGACCGCGCAGGACCTGCTGACGAACAACCGGGACAGCAAGACCGTCACCAAGGCGTACGAGGTCTCGGACGCGGCGCGCGCCAAGTTCGACGCCGAGGTCAAGGGCATGCCGGACAAGCCCAGCCTCCAGCGCCGCCTGGCCAAGGTCCGCGAGGTGGAGAAGAGCCTCGACGACCTGCGCAAGACCGCGTACACCAAGGGCGTCGAGGCCAAGAACCCGGTCCTCACCGAAGAGGGCTACACGGCGATCCCGCACTACCTGAGCACGTTCTCCAACGAGCTCGGTCTGGGCACCGGCAACATCACCAGCTACGGCCGCATGGTCTACGCGGTCGACCTCGCCAAGGCCGCCGAGTCGCTGCAGCGTTCCATTGGTCTACACCTCTTGATCCGGCCCAGCGAGGACACCAAGACCTTCAACATGCAGGTCAAGGCGTTCAACTCGTACAACTACCTGGAGTTCATCGCCCTCGGCGAGTTCGACGCCGGTGGTACGGACGCCGACAGCGCGCATCTGAAGAAGGTGCTGGAGTCCAAGGCCGCGCAGGCCGCCAAGGACGCCCCGGGCGCCCTGCAGCCCGCCGAGGACGGCCCGCGCATCGGCGCCGCCCCGGCCCGCGACGGCTCGGTCTTCAACGGCATGGCCGCCGCCATCGGCGAGGGCCACTCCGCCAAGCAGCTCAAGGCCATGGGCATCACGCCGCAGACCTGGATGGCGGCCTCCACCGCCAAGTTCGACGGCTACACCGAGGTCGAGGACGACCTGGTCAACCGGGCCGTGACCGAGGCCGGCCAGATCGCCGACGACGCCAAGACCTCCGCGTACCTCAACGGCGCGATCGTCGTGGTCTCGCTGCTCGCCGCGTTCGTCCTGGCCGGCATGGTGGCCCGCCAGATGAGCCGCTCGATGCGCCGGCTGCGCACCGCCGCCTTCGAAGTGGCCGAGACGCGGCTGCCGATGCTCGTCGACCAGCTCTCGCGCACCGAGCCCGGCCGGGTCGACACCCGGGTCGAGCCGATCCCGATCACCTCCAAGGACGAGATCGGCGAGGTCGCCCGCGCCTTCGACCAGGTCCACCGCGAGGCCGTCCGGCTCGCCGCCGAGCAGGCGCTGCTGCGGGGCAACGTCAACGCGATCTTCACCAACCTCTCGCGCCGCAACCAGTCCCTGATCGAGGGCCAGCTGACCCTCATCACCGACCTGGAGAACAACGAGGCCGACCCCGACCAGTTGGAGAGCCTGTTCCGGCTGGACCACCTGGCCACCCGCATGCGCCGCAACGGCGAGAACCTCCTGGTCCTCGCGGGCGAGGAGCCGGGCCGCCGCTGGAACCAGCCGGTCCCGCTGGTCGACGTGCTGCGCGCCGCCTCCTCCGAGGTGGAGTCGTACGAGCGCATCGAGCTGACCGGCGTGCCGGAGAGCGAGATCCACGGCCAGGCCGTGACCGACCTCGTGCACCTGCTCGCCGAGCTCCTGGAGAACGCCACCTCGTTCTCCTCCCCGCAGACCAAGGTCCGCGTCACCGCGACCCGGCTGCCCGACGGCCGCGTCATGATCGAGATCCACGACAAGGGCATCGGCCTCACCGCCGAGGACTTCGCGGACATCAACCACAAGCTGGCCAACCCGCCGACCGTGGACGCGGCCGTCTCCCAGCGCATGGGCCTGTTCGTGGTCGGCCGGCTCTCCGACCGCCACGGCATCCGGGTCCAGCTGCGCCCCTCCGGCGAGCAGGCGGGCACCACCTCGCTGGTCATGCTGCCGGACGCGATCACCCACGGCGGCGGCGGCCAGCCGGCGCCGGGCGACGACTTCACGGTCTCGCAGATCATCCCGGAGCAGCAGAACTTCGAGGCCCCGGCCCCGGCCCTGCGCACCGCCGCCGAGCTCGGCTTCGACGACTCCCGTTACGAGGAGCGGGGCGCGGAGGGCGAGGAGTCCCTCCAGCTCGACCCGGTCAACCGCTCGCTCAAGCGCGAGGGCCGCCGCGCGGCCCTGGAGGCCCAGGCGCACGAGCGTCCGCTGTACCGCGACGAGGTCGACGGCGTGCAGCAGGGCCCGGCCTACGACGAGGACTACCCCGCCCAGCAGTCCTACGAGGGCGGCTACGAGGAGCCGTACGGCGCCCAGCAGCCCGCGTACGAGAACGGTTTCGAGGGCGGGCAGCCGTACGCGCAGGAGTACCCCGGCGCGTACGGGCAGCAGGACGCCTTCGGGCAGCAGAACGGCTACCCGGACCAGCCGTACGCGGAGACCGCCTACCAGGCGCCCGCGGCCGGCGGACCGGCGTACGACGGCGGCTACGGCGACCCCGCCCAGCAGGGCGACTGGCCCGGCAACACCGCCTCGTACCAGGCCCCTTACGCGCCGGAGCAGCAGCCGGCGGCACGGGATGCCCAATCCGCTCCGGACGTTCCCGTGGAAGGTCGTGAGCGCGTAGGCTTCGACCGTCCGGGCCCCCACCCGGGCACCGCCCACGAGCTGACCGGCGCCGGTCTGCCCCGCCGCGGCAGCGGTCAGCAGAACTGGCAGCAGCCCGCCGCCCAGGAGCCGCAGCGGGAGTCCGAGCCGCAGCGGTCCGAGCAGCGGCGGCAGCCCGTCAACGGAGCCGACGGCACCGACGGCACCGGCACCGCGGCCGTGAACGGCACCGCGAACGGGACCGTCAACGGCACCGCGACCGGCTCCGACGAGCCGGCCGGCGACTGGCGCTCGACCAACGACGAGCGCTGGACGCGGGCGGAGAAGCTGCGTGAGCCGAAGGCCGGCGGGGTCACTCCCTCCGGTCTCCCCCGGCGGGTGCCCAAGGCCAACCTGGTCGAGGGCGCGGCCGAGCAGACCCCGCAGGGCGGCCCACAGGTCTCCCGCGCTCCGGAGGACGTCCGCGGCAGGTTGAGCAACCTGCGGCGCGGCGTCCAGCAGGGCCGCAGCGCGGGGTCGGACACCAGTAACACCTACCACCAGGAGCGTTAGTGTGAGCCCGATGAGCCAGGCGGCGCAGAATCTGAACTGGTTGATCACCAACTTCGTGGACAACACCCCCGGGGTGTCCCACACGGTGGTGGTCTCCGCCGACGGACTCCTGCTGGCGATGTCCGAAGGCTTCCCCCGGGACCGGGCGGATCAGCTGGCGGCGGTCGCCTCCGGTCTGACCTCCCTCACCGCGGGGGCCTCCCGGATCTTCGAGGGCGGCGCCGTCAACCAGACGGTGGTGGAGATGGAGCGCGGCTTCCTCTTCATCATGTCCATCTCGGACGGTTCCTCCTTGGCCGTACTCGCCCACCCCGAGGCCGACATCGGTCTGGTCGGGTATGAGATGGCTCTCCTCGTGGACCGCGCGGGCACGGTGCTTACGCCCGATCTGCGTGCGGAACTCCAGGGCAGTCTGCTCAATTAGTTGTGAACTTCCGGTTCTCAACCCATAGACAGGCAGTGCGTTTCTCGCCACCGCGCCATAAGGTGCGGTGGCGCGGTCCCAATGGAACGGGCGACCGGCACTCGGAGGAGGAAACGTGACAACACCCCAAGGCGGACACCCATACAGCGGTGGACAGCAGTCTCCGGGTGAGCACGGGCAGAACCGGTTCAACTTCCCCTCCGCGCCCAGCAGACACGGTCAGGGCCAGGGGCAGCACCCCTATCAGCAGCCCCACCGCCAGCCGGGCCCCTACGACCAGCCGCCGCAGCCCCGCATCGAGCCGGTGCAGCCGCGGCAGGTCCCCCAGCCCGCTCCGGCGGGCAGCACGCACAACCCGCTGGTGCGTCCGTACGCCATGACCGGCGGCCGGACCCGGCCGCGCTACCAGCTCGCCATCGAGGCGCTGGTGCACACCACGGCGGAACCCGCCCGGCTGCAGGGGCAGTTGCCCGAGCACCAGCGGATCTGCCAGCTGTGCCGTGAGATCAAGTCGGTCGCCGAGATCTCGGCACTGCTTTCCATCCCCCTCGGCGTTGCCCGGATCCTCGTCGCCGACCTGGCCGAGGCCGGACTCGTCGCCATCCATCAGCCCGGCGGCGACGAGTCCGCCGGCGGTCAGCCAGATGTGACACTGCTCGAAAGGGTGCTCAGTGGACTTCGCAAGCTCTAGCGGCGGTGCTGCCCGCTCCACCACTTCCGCGAAGATCGTGGTGGCGGGCGGCTTCGGCGTGGGCAAGACCACGTTCGTCGGCGCGGTCTCGGAGATCAACCCCCTGCGTACCGAGGCCGTGATGACGTCCGCGTCCGCGGGCATCGACGACCTCACGCACACGGGCGACAAGACGACCACCACGGTCGCGATGGACTTCGGCCGCATCACGCTCGACCAGGACCTGATCCTCTACCTGTTCGGCACGCCCGGCCAGGACCGGTTCTGGTTCATGTGGGACGACCTGGTCCGCGGCGCCATCGGCGCGGTCGTCCTGGTGGACACCCGCCGCCTGGCGGACTGCTTCCCGGCCGTGGACTACTTCGAGAACAGCGGCCTGCCGTTCGTGATCGCCCTGAACGGCTTCGACGGCCACCAGCCGTACACCCCGGACGAGGTCCGCGAGGCCCTGCAGATCGGCCCGGACACCCCGATCATCACCACCGACGCCCGCCACCGCGCGGACGCGAAGAGCGCGCTGATCACGCTGGTCGAGCACGCGCTGATGGCACGGCTGCGGTAGCCGTACGACGCTGCGACGCGAAGGGCCCCGCCACTCACGGGAGTGGCGGGGCCCTTCTGGCTGGAAGTGTTCGCTCACAACGACGACGGCCCCGGCCGCTCCACGAGGAGCGGCCGGGGCCGTCGCACAGGTCGTACCGACTAGCCCTGCCAGGAGTGCGGGGCGCGGAAGCCGGGCGTGCGCTCCAGACGGCGCCAGCCGGCCGTGTCGCGGCCCCGGGAGGGGGCGGGGGCGGACTGGGCGGCGGCACGGGCGAGCAGGACGGCCGTGATGGCCGCCAGCTCCTCCGGCGCCGCCTCGCCCTTCTCGACGCGCAGGACGGAGGGGGAAGAAGTCGGGGTGTTCACTCGGGCTCCTCGTTACTGAGGCGGGTTGCCGTGCTTGCGCGACGGCAGGTCGGCGTGCTTGGTGCGCAGCATCGCGAGGGAGGCGATCAGCACCTCGCGGGTCTCGGCGGGGTCGATGACGTCGTCGACCAGGCCGCGCTCGGCCGCGTAGTACGGGTGCATCAGCTCGGCCTTGTACTCCTTGACCATGCGCACGCGCATCGCCTCGGGGTCCTCGGCCTCCGCGATCTGCTTGCGGAAGATGACGTTGGCGGCGCCTTCGGCGCCCATCACCGCGATCTCGTTGGTCGGCCAGGCATAGGTGAGGTCGGCACCGATGGACTGGGAGTCCATGACGATGTAGGCCCCGCCGTACGCCTTGCGCAGGATCAGCGAGATCCGGGGCACGGTGGCGTTGCAGTACGCGTACAGCAGCTTGGCACCGTGCCGGATGATCCCACCGTGCTCCTGGTCGACGCCGGGGAGGAAGCCGGGTACGTCCAGAAGGGTGACGATCGGGATGTTAAAAGCATCGCACATCTGGACGAATCGGGCAGCCTTTTCCGACGCCTCGATGTCCAGGACGCCCGCGAGCGTCTGCGGCTGGTTGGCCACGATGCCGACGACCTGGCCGTCGAGCCGGGCCAGCGCGCAGATGATGTTGCGCGCCCAGCGCTCGTGGACCTCCAGGTAGTCGCCGTCGTCGACGAGCTCCTCGATGACCTTGTGCATGTCGTACGGCCGGTTGCCGTCGGCGGGCACCAGGTCCAGCAGGACGTCCCCGCGCCGGTCGGCCGGGTCCTCGCTGGGGTGCGAGGGCGGGTTCTCCCGGTTGTTGGACGGGAGCATCGACAGCAGGTAGCGGACCTCGGCGAGGCAGGTCTCCTCGTCGTCGTACGCGAAGTGGGCCACGCCCGAGGTCTCGGCGTGCACATCGGCGCCGCCCAGCCCGTTCTGCGTGATCTCCTCGCCGGTCACCGCACGGACCACGTCCGGGCCGGTGATGAACATCTGCGAGGTCTCGCGGACCATGAAGACGAAGTCGGTCAGCGCCGGCGAGTACGCCGCGCCACCGGCGCACGGGCCGAGCATCACCGAGATCTGCGGGATGACACCCGACGCCCTGGTGTTGCGCTGGAAGATGCCGCCGTACCCCGCGAGCGCGCTGACGCCCTCCTGGATACGGGCACCCGCGCCGTCGTTCAGCGACACCAGCGGGGCACCGGCCGCGATGGCCATGTCCATGATCTTGTGGATCTTCGTGGCGTGGGCCTCGCCCAGCGCGCCGCCGAAGATCCGGAAGTCGTGCGCGTACACGAAGACCGTACGGCCCTCGACCGTGCCCCAGCCGGTGATCACACCGTCCGTGTACGGCTTCTTCGCCTCCAGGCCGAAACCGGTCGCCCGGTGCCTGCGCAACTGCTCGACCTCCTTGAACGAGCCCGGGTCGAGGAGCAGCTCGATCCGCTCGCGCGCGGTCAGCTTGCCCTTGGCGTGCTGCGCCTCGGTCGCGCGCTCGCTGGGCCCGCGCCGGGCCTGCTCGCGCAGGGCCAGCAGCTCGGCCACGCGGCCACGCGCGTCACTCGGCTCACCCGGGGTTACGTCCACAACGGTCATGCATCGACCCTACGAAGCCGACCAAGAATTTCCCGCCGTCGACTCCGTACAGTCTCCGGACCTTTTTCCTGGTAGCCCTGAACAGAACGTGCCCGCGATGCAGCCGAAGTGCCAGCTCACACCGGTCCGGCTTTGTGGAGATCCAACAACCGGGTCAGATGAGAGCCACGTCACACCGGTGGCTGGCGCACGCCGTGCCGGGCGTGATCCGCAGCCGCAGGGCGGCGCCCGTGGCGAGCACCTCCACCGAGGGATCGGCGCTGACCACCCGGCGCACCGGCCGCCGCCAGAGGACCTCGAAGGGCCGTCCGGTGCGCGGCGGCTCGCTGATCCGCAGCGTGGCGCGCGGCCCGTCGCTCCGTACGAGGACGGCCCCCGGCGCCGAGACCGTCAGCGGACCCGCCGTGCCGGCCTGCCAGAAGTTGGCGCACAGCAGGCCCAGCGAGGGCACCTCGACGGCCTGGCGCGCACTGGTGTTGGCGAGGACCGACAGCCAGCCGGCGTCGGCGGCGCGGGCCGCGACGGTGGCGGCCGGGGCGCCGGGCATCAGCTGGTAACTGTAGGAGGCGTCGGCCGGGTCGACGCCGTGGTCCAGCCAGAGCGTGCGGTAGGCGCGGGTGCGGCGCTCGGTGGAGCTGGTGGTGTTGATGTCGCTCCACGCCCCGGTCCTGGCCTCGCGCACGGTGCGCAGACCGGTGGCGCCGCCGGGGAAGACCCAGCCGCCGTGCCCGGCCAGGTGCGCCCAGCGCGGCCGGGGGCGGGCGTCGAGGGTGAAGGCGTCGGTGGTGGCCGCGCCCAGGTTGCGGTTGTCGACGACCGTCTCGACGGGGACGCCGTCGGTGGCGGTGATCCCGGCCCCCAGGCAGATGACCGTCCCGGCCGTGCAGAACCAGGACTTGCGGGCCCGCAGGGTCGAGCCGAGGCCCCGGATGTCCTGGCCCACGGCCGCGAACTCGCCGTCGTGCACCCCGCCCACCCAGCTCACGGCCGGCCGGGCCGCGCCCCACTCGCCGCCCGCGCGGTCGGCGAGGCGCTTGGTGGAGACGGTCGTGCCGGGCAGCCGGTAGGGGTCCACGGTCGGCCAGAACCAGTCGGTGTACTGGTCGTTGTGGCCCGGCCCGGCCCACCAGTACAGCATTCCGGCGCCGGTGTGCCAGCCGCGCGGGTTCTCGCCGTTGCCGCACTCGTAGTACGAGATCCGCTCCGAGGCCATGGCGATGTTGGCGGTCCAGCCGGGGCGGCGGTGGACGGCCCGGTCCATGGCGGCGAAGAGCGTGTGCCCCACCGGCTCGGGCGCGGGCGCCACCGGCGCGTCGGCGACCGCCCGCAGCCGGGCCAGGTCGGCGACCCCGAACTGCGGGGCGGAGAGCAGCGGATGGCTGGGGTCGCGCTCCAGCCAGCCCTTGATCATCGCCTGCCAGCGGGTCCGCTCGGCCTCGGGCGCCCCGCCCGCGAGGACCGCGATCGCGGCGATGAGCCCCTCGCCGTGGAAGTGGTCGCTGCGCATCACGTGCTGGTCGTCGGCGAGCAGGTAACCCCGGCTTGTGGCGCGCCCGTTGACGCTGTCCATGACCAGCCCGTTGTGGATGAGCGGCGCGTAGGCGCGCTCCACGCTGTCGAGGACGGTCTGCCGGCCCGGGTCGGTGACGGCCCAGCTGGTCCCGGCGAGCAGCGTGAACAGCCGCCCGAGCCCGTCGAGCAGGACCTGTCCGTACGTACCGGAGTAGGCGACGGAGGTGTGCTGCACGAACGATCCGTCGGCGTAGAGGCCGTCCCCGGCGGTGACGTACGGGAAGACCGGGGAGAGGGCGTCGCGGGCGAGCGCGAGCTTGGCGGGGGCGCGGCCGACGGCTCCGCGCACGGCGACCGAGCGGCACAGGTCGACGCGGTTGGCGCCGGTGGAGGTGCCCGCGTAGACGGTGAGGGCGGAGTCGGGGACGAAGTGGTCGACGGCCGCGCAGGCCGCCTGGACCCGGTCCTCGCCGAGCTGGTCGTGGAGCGCGTTGACGAGGTCCATCAGGAGCCGGGGGCTGCCGATCTGCCACTCCCACCAGTTGCCGTAGCGGGTGGTGGCGGGGTTGTAGACCGTGGCCGAGAGGTGGTCCAGACCTCTGACGACGTCGGCGGAGAGGCCGGGGTCGCCGGTCAGGCCGGTGCCGGGCTGGAGCAGGGCCTGGGTCATGGTCCACAGCCGGGAGTAGCTCTGGGTGATGCCGGCCGGGGGGTCGAACGGGCTGTCCGGCCAGAGCGATCCGGCGGCGGGGGCCATGGACGCCCGGAAGGCGCGCGCGAGGTCACCGGTCTCCCGGAGGCGGGAGGCGTACGGCTCGGCGGCCGGGTCGAATCCGGCGCCCAGCGTCAGCTCGCGCCAGCGGTCGCGCAGGACCGCGTACTCGTCGTCCCCGGCCGACGCCGTGCCGCCCAGGGCCAGGGCGAGGGTGAGAGCGCTTGCCCCCGTGGTCACGAGGAAGGTGCGGCGGGACCACGGCGGCGGGGCGGGCAGCTCGGACACGGATGACTCCCGGAGGGTGGAGGGGAACCGCTGCCCGCTGGTGTAGCACGGCGCGCCCGGGGGGTTCAATGCCCCGGGCACACCTTTGAGAAAGCGCTTTCTGTCCACAACTCCGCGTCAGGCGCGGACCGTCCAGTTCACGGTGTCGCTCAGGGTGGCCCTGATCTGCGGATCCCGCACCGCCGGGGTCGGGTCGTCGACCGTGACCGACAGCCGGTGCGCCCTGTGGTCCCACGGGGAGATCACCGCCTGCGCGACCCCGACCCAGGTCCGCCCCTCGAACCGCTTGAGCTCCCGGCCGTCCAGGAACCAGCGGACGCGCGGCTGCTGGGCCCCGGCGCCGGTGAACCGGGGCACGGTGACCCGCGCCCGGTCGTGCTTGCCCAGGGTGCGGGCGGTGGGCACGGCGGCGGTGGCGATGGAGGCGTGCCGGTAGAACCCGGCGATCATGGCCTCGCGGCCGGGCAGGCTGAAGGGCTTGCCGAGGACGCGCATGATCGAGTTGTCGGTCGGGCGGTTGAGGCCGGTGACGTAGTAGCCGCCGCCCTCGTAGGCGCCGACGGTGCCGCCGTCGGGGGAGGTCTCCCCCAGCCAGCGGTACCACTTGGTGCGCTGCGCGGCCATCTGCGCGGCGCTCAGCACCGAGATGTTGGACTCGGTGGCCTCGGGGCCCTCGTAGTGCTCGTAGCCGGGCGTGCCCGGGTAGAAGTACTCGTCGGCGAGCTTGCCCAGGGAGTGGCCGGTCTCGTGGATGGCGACCTGGCCGGACTTGGCGTTGCCCGCCGAGGCGGTGGAGATGCCCTCGTAACCGAGCTTCTGGCTGCGCTCGTTGTATCCGGCGCCGCCGTACTTGGCGCTGTTGGCGAGCACGATCACCAGGTCGGCCTGCGGGGCCTTCGCCACGTACGCGTCGACCTTGTCCTGGTCGACGCAGAGCAGCCGCTCGATGTCGTCGCACCAGAAGTAGGAGCCGAGCGCGGTGTTCTTGACGTCGCCCTTGGCGGGGTCGCCCGAGACGCCGGACTGGGCCGAAACGGCGTCCACGGTCCAGACGTTGAAGAGGTTCTGGTACGTGGTGTACGGCTCGACGCCGGTCACCTCGCCCCACTTCTCCTTGGCGTCCGCGTGGAACTGCGCGAGCTGGTCGGCGGTGTAGCCGTCGCCGACGATGACGACGTCGAGGCGGTCGGCGACCGGGCCGTTGTCGACCATCTCGCTCACCTCGCCGTCGGCCGCCGCGGCCCGCCCGCTCAGGCGGGCCGGGGGCTTGGCGCCGGGCCGCCCGGCGGCCGGGACGAGGGTGTGGCCGGAGCCCGCGGCGGTGCCGCTCTGGGGCCCGGGTATCTCGACCTGGACGCGCGGCCGGGGCGCCGGGGCGTCCGGGGCCGGGGCCGCGTGGGCGGGACCGGATATGAGCGTGGCCGCGACGGCGGCGGTGAGGCCGGTCGCCGCTATGGTTCTGCGCCATGA
Organism: Streptomyces sp. cg36; assembly: GCF_041080675.1. Lineage (NCBI taxonomy): Bacteria > Bacillati > Actinomycetota > Actinomycetes > Kitasatosporales > Streptomycetaceae > Streptomyces > Streptomyces cyclosori. The sequence continues at coordinate 2,349,280 of NZ_CP163520.1, forward strand.
CGGACGCAGGGCTGGACGCATGAAGTCCTCCCCCGGTAACGGAAGTTAAGCAGTCAGGTAAATCTATTGATCGGCCCGCTTAAGTTAGGGGGCGCACGGGGCATGCGCAATGCCCTGGGACGAGGGAGACACGATGGACGAACCTTCCGTGATCGGCCGCCGGGTGCAGCGACTGCGCACCGAACGTGGTCTGACCCAGCGTCAGCTGGCCGAGCCCGCCTACACCCCGGCCTATGTGTCGACGCTGGAGTCGGGCAAGGTCAGACCGTCCGAGGCGGCTCTGCGCCACCTCGCCGAACGGCTCGGCACCAGCTACGAGGAGCTGACCACCGGGCGCCCCGCGCACCTCGCCACCGAGCTGCGCCTGGGCCTCACCGACGCCCAGCGGCTGCTCGCCACCGGCGAGGCGGACGAGGCGGCCGTGCACTACCGCCGCCTCCTCACCGAGGCCGAGCTGCACGACCTGCCCGACGAGCGGGCCGAGGCGCTCCAGGGCCTGGGCGAGTGCGCCGTGGAGGGCGGTGAACTGGCCGACGCCATACGGCACTTCGAGGCGTCCGAGCGCCTGCTCGCGGGCGAGCCGCTGCCGCGCCGGGCCCGGGCGGTCCGGGGCCGGGCCATCGCCCACGTCCTGGCGGGCGAACTGCGGTACGCCTGCTATCTGCTGGAGTCCGCCATCGACGAGCTGACCACCGGCGGGCTCGGCGACCCGGAGTCGCTGGTGCTGCTCTACTCGGCGGTCATCGGCCCGTATCTGGACATGGGCGCCCAGGCCCGCGCCGCGCACGCCGCCGAGCTGGCGCTGGCGCTCGCCCCGCAGGTCTCCGACCCGGCCCTGGTCGCCGGGATGCACCGGCAGGTGGCCCGCACCTTCCTCGCCGAGGGCCGCACGGCCGACGCCGACGCCTCGCTCGCCAAGGCCCAGGCCGTCTACCGCCAGCTGCGGCTGCGCACGGACCTGGCGCACTGCCACTGGATGCGCGGCTATGTGTACGCGCAGGGCGGGGAGCTGGCCGAGGCCGAGCGGGAGCTGCGCACCGCCCGGGACATGCTCGCGGCCAAGCGCGCGGCGCTGTTCACCTGCCAGGTGGAGGTCGAGCTGGCCGATGTGCTGCGCCGGCTGGGGCGGCGCGCCGAGGCGGCCGGGCTGCTCGCGCCCCTGGTGGACCAGGCGCCCGAGCTGGGCGACCGGCACGGCGCGGTGCACGCGGGCGGGGCGCACCGGCTGCTGGGGCTGATCCACGAGGAGGGCGGCGACCTGGAGGCGGCCGAGGAGCACTATGTGACCGCGCTCGGCCTGCTGGAGCGCAGCGGGGCCAGCGGCGACCTGGCGGACCTGTGCCGCCTGCTGGGCGATCTGCTGCGCCGCACCGGCCGCACCGAGGCGGCGATGGACGCCTACCGCACGGGCCTGGGCCACCGCTCGGCCCCGGGGACCACCACCCTGGGCCCGGCGCCCGCGCCGCCCCGGCATTGAGGGGCCGCGCGGGATGCGGCAGGACACGCCGGAAGTAGTTGTTGAAACTTGAACGGAATGGGTCTACAGTCGTTCTTGTTGAACCTTCAACCGCTCGGCATCCGGCCGCAGCGCGTCCCCCAAGGAGCAAGTCATGGGCATCTTCGGCCGCAAGAGCAGCACCGCCACCGCCGTCGCCACCACCGAGGTGGACCCCGCCCTCGCGGCGCTGACCGGCACGTACACCATCGACCCGGCCCACAGCAGCATCGGCTTCACCGTGCGGCACGCCATGGTCACCAACGTCCGCGGCTCCTTCACCGACCACGAGGGCACCCTGACCCTGGACGGCTCCGACCCGGCCGCCTCCGCCGCCGTGATCGACGTGAAGATCGAGTCCGTCGACACCGGCATCGGCGACCGCGACGCCCACCTGCGCGGCGAGGACTTCTTCGACGCGGCGAAGTTCCCGCTGATGTCCTTCCGCTCCACCGGCGCGGAGCAGCTCGGCGGCGACAAGTACCGGATCGTCGGCGACCTGACCATCAAGGACGTCACCAAGCCGCTCGCCATCGACCTGGAGTTCAACGGCTCGGCCACCGACCCCTACGGCAACCAGCGCGTGGGCTTCGAGGGCAGCGCCGACATCCTGCGCTCCGACTGGGGCCTGACCTGGAACGCGGCCCTGGAGACCGGTGGCGTCGTGGTCAGCGACAAGGTCAAGCTGACCTTCGACATCTCCGCCATCAAGTCCGCGTGACCCCCTCGGCGGCGGCCCTGTGGCCGCCGCCGCCGCGACGTTCCGCCGCGGACCGGGGGCGCTACCAGTCGCCCCCGCCGAAACCACCGCCGTCGCCGCCCCCGAAGCCGCCGCCGTCGCCCCAGCCGCCGCCGAAGTCCGAGGGGTTGAAGTCGGCGCCGGAGACGTCCCCGCCGTCGAAGTTCTGGCCCCCGAAGTCGCCGCCGCCGTAGTCCGCCGCGTACGCCGGGGTGGCGAGCATCGAGCCGAGCATGGTGCCGACCAGCAGTCCGGGCAGCATGCCGCCGCCGAAGTAGCCGCCCGCCCAGGGGCCGTACGCCGGTCCCGCGTCGTAGTACGGGCGGCGCCCGGCCTCCGTGTCCACCTCGCGCACCATCGGGTCCCGCCCGTCGCGCAGCCGGGTCGCGTCCGCCGCGCAGACCGGGACCTCGCGCGGCGCGCCGCCCGCCGGAGACCAGGTGGCGTCCTCGGCCGAGGGGCCGTGGCGCGGGTCGAAGAAGCAGGGCGCGCGCCGCTCGGGCAGCGGCCGGTGCTCCCGGCGGGCCGCCAGCGTGGCCAGCGAGAACCGCCCGTCCTCCAGCGTCTGCGTCACCCCGCGCACATCGCCGGGGTGCCGGGCCGCCGCCATCAGCGTCTTGGCGCCCTCGTACGAGTCGAGGGCCCGCTCGTAGTCCGCGCGCATCGCGTCGTCGGCGCCCGCCTCGGCCGGGTGGAAGTCCAGCCGGTCGAGCTCCTCGCCGAACGCGGTGATGTCCTCGTCGACGACGACCTGGAGCCGCTGGAGCGCGGCCCGCTCCTCCGCCGCCTTCCTTCTGCGGCTCCGCCTGACCAGCGCGTACGCCCCGGCGCCGCCCGCCACGACGATCGCGCCGGTGGTGACGAGCGCGGTCGTGGAGACCCCGCCGTCCGAGCCGGAGCCGCCGCCCCAGGAGGCCGGGGCGCGTCCGCGCATACCGGGCAGGGCCTGGTCCACGAAGGTGTTGAGCTGGGTGGCGGCGTCGCCCGCGGTGCCCGGGGCCCGCGCGGCGCTCTTCAGGTTGTCGACGGCGCCCGCGGACAGCACCTTGCGGTCGGCGCCCGCGTTGAACGCGTCGCCCAGGCGCACCGCGTACAGACCGGTGACGCCGGTGTCGGTGCGCAGATTGCGCAGCAGGGTCTCCTTGGGGAACGCCGAGGTCGCGGGCAGCACCGCCACGAAGAGCGGCTTGTCGGCGTCCTTGATCTTCTTGGCCAGCGCGTCGGCCTGCGCGGCGGAGAGCTGTCCGGCGGCGCCCGGGTCGACGTACACCGGTGCCTTCCGCAGGGCGGCGGCCACCTCGGCGACGCCGGAGGCGGCCGGAGCGACGGGCGCGGACCCGGCCGCGACGGCCAGGGGAGCGGCGCCGGCCAGCGCGGTGAGCGTAGCGGCGGAGAGCGCGAACAGAACCCGGGACCTCATGGCACCGACGCTACCCGAGACCGCCCCGAAACGGACAAACATGCTCTCTCCCCTCTGGCGCCTCCCCTACCTCCGCGCCGAAGTGGTCAGCCCCCAGCCGTACGGGAACAGCGGGTCGTACCCCGCGTCCCCCGGGTGCAGCGGGGCCGCCGCCTCGGTGCGGGGCCAGCCGACCGGGAGGCGGCCGGTGAAGGGGCGCCGGCCGAACAGCACGTCGGCCACCCCCTCGCCCTCGCTGCCCGGCAGCCAGGAGGCGACCAGCGCGGGGGCCGTCGCGGCCCGGCCGTCCAGGACCAGCGGGCGCCCCGAGACCACCAGGACCACACAGCGCAGCGCCCCGCACACCTTCTCCACCACCGCCCGGTCGGCGGCGGACAGGGCGAGGGTGTGTCCGTTGCCGACGTCGCCGACGCCCTCCGCGTACGGCGCCTCGCCCACCACGGCCACCCCGACGTCGTGCCCGGCCGTGGGCGCGGACGCGTCGGCGGAGTAGGTGAGCGAGGGGGCCGCCCGGCGCATCCCCGCCAGGATCGTGGTGCCGGTGGTGGTGCGGCCGGAGCCGCCCTGCCAGCTCACCGTCCAGCCGCCCGTCTGCTGGCCGAGGTCGTCCGCCCGCGCCCCGGCCACGTACACCTTCCGCCCCGGGGCCAGCGGCAGCAGCCCGCCCTCGTTCCTCAGCAGCACCTGCGACTTCGCGACCGCCTCGCGGGCCACCGCGCGGTGCTCGGGCGAGCCCACCGCGGCGAGGCGGGCGGGGTCGGCGTAGGGCCGCTCGAAGAGGCCGAGGCGGAACTTCTGGGTGAGGACCCGGGAGACCGCGTCGTCGATCCGGGCCGGGGCGATCCGGCCCGCCCGCACCTCGCGCTCCAGGGTCGCGGTGAAGGTCCGGTAGTCGGTGGGGACCATGACCATGTCGACGCCCGCGTTGATCGCGGTGCGCACGTCGGAGGCGTAGTCGCCGGGCAGTTGGTCGATCGCCGCCCAGTCGCTGACCACGAAGCCGCTGAAGCCCATCCGGCCCTTCAGCTCCCCCCGCAGCATCTCGGCGTCGCCGTGCAGCTTCACCGGGCCCCGCCCGTCGCGCAGGTCGAGCGAGGAGTAGGAGGCCATCACGCTGCCCACGCCCCGCCGCACCGCCTCGGCGAACGGCGGCAGGTGCACCCGCTCCAGTTCGCGCCGGGTGAGGGTGGTGACGCCCTGGTCCAGGGTGTACGAGCCGGTGCGGGACGAGCCGTACGCGGTGCCGCCGTCGCCCACGAAGTGCTTGGCGGTGGCCAGGACCTTGTCGGTACGGGCCAGGTCACCGCCGTCCGCGCGGCCCTGCATCCCGGTGACGACCGAGGCCATCGCGGTGACCAGGGCGCTCTCCTCGCCGTAGCTCTCGTACGTCCGTCCCCAGCGGGTGTCGCGGACCACGCACAGACAGGGCGCGAAGTCCCAGGGGATGCCGGTGGCCCGGACCTCGGCGGCGGTCACCGCGCCCGCCCGCTCGGCGAGTTCGGGGTCGTGGGCGGCGCCGATGCCGATGGCGTGCGGCAGGACGGTCGCCCCGACGACGTTGTTGTGCCCGTGGACCGCGTCCACCCCGTACAGCAGCGGGATCTGCAACCGGGCGGCCCGGGTGCGCAGTTGGTAGCCGTCGACCATCCGCGCCCAGGCGGCCGGGGTGTTGGGGACCGGCGCGGAGCCGCCGCCGGAGAGCAGCGAGCCCAGGCCGACGGAGGCGATGTCGGACGGCGGGGCCAGGGCGCCCCGCTCGGCCTGTGCCAGCTGTCCGGCCTTCTCGGCGGGCGTCATCCGGGACAGCAGGTCCGCCACCCGCCGCTCCACCGGCAGCGCGGGGTCCAGATAGGGCAGCCCGTGCGCGTCCACCACGACCAGCGGCGCCTCCCCGGGGGCCCGCGCGCCGGTGACGGTCAGGGCCAGCGGCACCGTCCGGGCCTCGGCCGCGCCCGGGACGCGGCGGGTGGCCACCTCGACCGTGCGGGCCGCGCCCGAGGGGGTCCCGGCGGGGAAGGTGAGCGTGCCCGAGACGGGCCGGTAGTCGGTGCCGGGCACGGCCGAGCCGCCAAAGGTGCGGTAGCCGACCGTCACCGGGGCGGCGAGCGGCGCCGCCCCCTCGGTGGTCACGGTGAGCCGCACCCGGGCGGTGCGGCCTTGCGCGACCGCGTGCACCGGGCCGTCCACCAGGACCTCGGCGGGGACGGTCGGCGGGTCCGCGGCGGCGGCGAGCGACCCGGCGAGCAGGGCCCCGGCGGTGAGGACGGCGAGGCGTGTGGGGGGCATGGCGGCTCCTCTGACCCGGCGGACACGGTGATCGCCGCGCGGCGATCATGTCGAGTACAGCGGGTACGGGAGGTCCGGCCCAGCACATCCGGGCGCGCGGGGCGGCGGGTCGCCGCGCCCGGACTACTCGGTGGGCTCCACCCCGGCCCGCAGCAGGCCGTAGGTGTACGCGTCCTCCAGCGCGCCCCAGGAGGCGCCGATGATGTTGGTGGCGACGCCCACGGTGGCCCAGTCGCCGGTGCCGTCGGTGGTGGTGATCAGGACCCGGGTGGTGGAGTCGGTGCCGTGGCGGCCCTCCAGGATGCGGACCTTGTAGTCGACCAGCTCCAGCTTGGCGAGCTGGGGGTAGATGCGCTCCAGGCCCACCCGCAGGGCGCGGTCCAGGGCGTTGACCGGGCCGTTGCCCTCCGCCGTCGCCACGATCCGCTCGCCCTTGGCCCACAGCTTCACGGTGGCCTCGTTGGCGTGGGTGCCGTCGGGGCGGTCCTCGACGATGGCCCGCCAGGACTCGATCCGGAAGTACTTGCGGGCGCGGCCCTCGGCCTCGGCGCGCAGCAGCAGCTCGAAGGAGGCGTCGGCGGCCTCGTAGGTGTAGCCCTGGAGCTCGCGCTCCTTGACCCGGGCGACCACCCGGCCGACCAGCTCGCGGTCGCCGCCCAGGTCGACGCCGAGCTCCTTGCCCTTGAGCTCGATGGAGGCGCGCCCGGCCATGTCGGAGACCAGCATCCGGATGCGGTTGCCGACCAGGCCCGGGTCGATGTGCTGGTACAGGTCCGGGTCGACCTTGATCGCGGAGGCGTGCAGCCCGGCCTTGTGCGCGAACGCGGAGACGCCGACGTACGGCTGGTGCGTGGCGGGGGTGAGGTTCACGACCTCGGCGATGGCGTGCGAGATGCGGGTCATCTCGGCGAGCGAGCCCTCGGGCAGCACCTTCTTGCCGTACTTCAGCTCCAGCGCGGCCACCACCGGGAAGAGGTTGGCGTTGCCGACGCGCTCGCCGTAGCCGTTGGCGGTGCACTGGACGTGGGTGGCGCCCGCGTCCACGGCGGCCAGCGTGTTGGCGACGGCGCAGCCGGTGTCGTCCTGGGCGTGGATGCCCAGGCGCGCGCCGGTGTCGGCGAGGACGGTGGCGACCACGGCCTGGATCTGGGCGGGCAGCATGCCGCCGTTGGTGTCGCAGAGGATCACGACGTCGGCGCCGGAGTCGGCTGCGGCCCGCACCACCGACTTGGCGTACTCGGGGTTGGCCCGGTAGCCGTCGAAGAAGTGCTCGCAGTCCACGAAGACCCGGCGGCCCTGGCCGCACAGGTACGAGACCGTGTCCCGGACCATCTCCAGGTTCTCGTCCAGGGTGGTGCGCAGCGCCAGTTCCACATGGCGGTCGTGGGACTTGGCGACCAGGGTGATCACCGGGGCGCCGGACGCGAGCAGCGCCTTGACCTGCGGGTCCTCGGCGGCTCTGCCACCGGGGCGGCGGGTGGCGCCGAACGCGACCAGCTGGGCGTTGCGGAACCGGATCTCGTGCTGGGCGCGGGCGAAGAACTCGGTGTCGCGGGGGTTGGCACCCGGCCAGCCGCCCTCGATGAAACCCACGCCGAAGTCGTCGAGGTGCCGTGCGATCGTCAGCTTGTCCGCGACAGTGAGGTTGATGCCCTCGCGCTGGGCGCCGTCGCGCAGCGTGGTGTCGAAGACGTGGAACGCGTCGTCGGCCCGTGGGCTCTCTTCGGGTGCCTCGTTGGTCGTCATGCTGCTGTGACTCCTGTCGGGTGAGTGGCTCCGGATTCTCTGGCTCCACTGCCCCCATCATCGCGTGCGGCTCGCGTCCGGCCGTGGTGGGCCGGGAAACGAAAAGACCCCTCGCGGGTGCGAAGGGTCTGCGCGCGGGTCTGGGGCACGATGCCGCTGCCGCGGGGGTTCACCGCGGGTTCAGCGGTCACTGCGGACCGGCGCGCTGCTGTCCATAATCATGGTGAAAGCGAGCACGTCGGCAGTCTGCCACACGCCGCACGGCGGGCGGGACGGGGTCTCAGGATGCGGGCACCCCGTCCGCGGCGGGCCGGGCGGCCGGGGCGGCGGCCGGGCCCGCGACCCGGTTCAGGTCGATGTCCCGGGTCTCCCGCATCGTCAGGTACACCACCAGGCTCACCGCCGCGCACCCCGCCACGTACCAGTAGAACCCGGACTCGATGCCGCCCTTCTTGAACCACAGCGCCACGTACTCCGCGGTCCCGCCGAACAGGGCGTTGGCGAGGGCGTACGGCAGGGCCACGCCCAGGGCGCGGATGCCGGTCGGGAAGAGCTCGGCCTTCACACAGGCGTTGATCGAGGTGTAGCCGGTGACGACGACCAGCGCGAGGAGCGCGAGGCCGAAGGCCGGCCAGAACGTACCGGCGTGCCGCAGCATCGTCATGATCGGCACGGTCAGGAACGTCGAGCCGACCGCGAAGGTGATCAGCAGCGGCCGGCGGCCGATCCGGTCCGAGAGCATGCCCGCCAGCGGCTGCAGGCACATGAAGACGAACAGCGCGCAGAAGCTGACCAGAGACGCCGTCTGCTTCTCCATGCCCGCGCTCTTGGAGAGGAACTTCGTCAGATAGGTGGTGTACGTGTAGTAAGCGACCGTGCCGCCCATCGTCAGCGCCATGACCAGGAACGCCTCCCGGCGGTGCGCCCACAGCGCCTTCAGGGTGCCCCGGTCGGCCTCGTGCGCCGCGCCCGACTCCGCGTACACCTCGGTCTCCAGCATGTTGCGCCGCAGGTAGAAGACGATCGCGGCGCCCAGCGCGCCCACGATGAAGGGGACCCGCCAGCCCCAGCTGTGCAGCGCGCCCTCGGACAGGGTGCGCTGCATGACGATCTGGAGGCCGAGGCCGACGAGCTGGCCCGCGGTCATCGAGACGTACTGGAAGCTGGAGGCGAAGCCGCGCCGGGCCGGGTCGGACGCCTCGGTCAGATAGGTGGCGCTCGCCGCGTACTCGCCGCCGACCGAGAGGCCCTGGAGCAGCCGGGCGACGAGCAGCACCGCCACTCCCCCGTATCCGGCCACCGAGTACGTCGGCGCCACCGCGATCAGGACCGCGGAGGCGGACATCAGGGTGACGGTGAGGGTGAGCGCCGCCTTGCGGCCCCGGCGGTCGCCGATGCGGCCGAGCAGCCAGCCGCCCACCGGCCGCATGAAGAAGCCGACCGCGAAGATCCCCATGGTGTTCATGAGGTTGGCGGTCTCGTTGCCCTTGGGGAAGAACGCGTCCGCGAAGTACACCGCGAAGGTGGCGTACACGAACCAGTCGAACCACTCGACCATGTTCCCGGCCGAGCCGACCCAGATCTTCTTCCACTGCTCTCGTCCCATGGAAGATCACAGTGGCCCCGGCCGACCCGGCCGACAAGGGTTGCGCCCGCAACGATAAGGCGTACTTGCGTACGTTGCGTTCAGGCCCCGGCGGCGGGCGCCGCCAGCGATTCGGCGATGAACTCCCGTACGTGGTCGAGGACTTGGTCCCGTCCGGTGCCCGGCAGGCCGACCGCCACATGGACGCTGAAGCCGTCGAGCAGCGCCCGCAGCCGGGCCGCGCAGCGGTCCGCGTCGAGCGGCCGGAACTCGCCGCGCGAGACGCCCTCGGCCAGCAGCGCCACCAGGTCGCGGTGCCAGGCGCCCTCGATGGCGGCCTGCCGGGCGCGGGCGTCGCCGTCCGCGTTCTGCGAGCGGTTCCACACCTCCAGCCACAGGATCCAGTGCGGATCGCGCGGCCCGTCCGGCACGTAGAGGTCGACATAGGCGTCCAGCCGCGCGCGGGCCGGGCCCGGCCGCGACAGCAGCGCACGGCGCTCCTCGCCCAGCCGCCCCTCGCTCCACTCCAGCGTCTGCAGCAGCAACTCGTCCTTGCTGCGGAAGTAGTAGAGGAGGTGGCCGCTGGACATGCCGACCTCGCGGCCGAGCCCGGCCATGGTCAGCCCGTCCAGGCCGCGCTCGGCGATCGTGGCCATGGCGGCGGCCAGCACTTCCTCGCGCGGCGGCGCGTTCTTGCGCGCGCGGGCCGGACCGGCCATGTCCTCGTCCTCCTGGATCACTCCAGGGATCACACCCTGGGCTGCTGCTGGGTGATGCAGTGGATGCCACCGCCCCCGGCGAAGATCGTACGTGCGTCCACGAGGGTGACGGTCCGCTCCGGGAAGAGACGGCGGAAGACCCCGGCCGCGTGCTCGTCCCTGGGGTCGTCGAAGCCGCACAGCACGACCCCGCCGTTGCAGAGGTAGTGGTTGATGTAGGAGTAGTCCACCCAGCCGTGGTCGTCGGTGAGCACGGTCGGCGCGGGGACCTCCACGACCTCGATGCTCCGGCCGCGCGCGTCGGTCTGCGCGCGCAGCAGCGCCACGTTCTCCTTGCACACCTCGTGGTCGGGGTGGGCCGGGTCGGGCTGGGTGTGGGCGACGACGACCCCGGGGCGGGCGAACGCGGCCACGATGTCGACGTGGCCCAGCGTGCCGTAGCCGTGCGGGGGGTAGTCGGCGGTCAGCCCGCGCGGCAGCCAGATCGCCTTGCGGGTGCCGAGCATCCCGTGGATCTCCGCCTCGACCTGCTCCCGGGTCCAGCCGGGGTTGCGCTCGGGGCCGAGCTGCACGGACTCGGTGAGCAGCACCGTGCCCTCGCCGTCGACGTGGATCGCGCCGCCCTCGTTGACGAGGCGCGAGGTGTACGTACGCGCGCCGGCCAGGTCCGAGACATACGCGCCGATCTTGGCGTCGTGCTCCCAGCGCGCCCAGTCCTGGGCGCCCCAGCCGTTGAACGTCCAGTCCACGGCGGCCAGTTCGCAGCCGTTGGTGAGGAAGGTGGGGCCGATGTCACGCATCCAGGCGTCGTCGAGCTCGCGCTCCACGAGGTCGATGCCGGGGCCGAGCAGGGCGGCGGCCCCGGCGCTCTGGCCGGGCCCGCACACCACGGTGACCGGCTCGAAGCGGCGTACGGCACGGGCGACGGACGCCCAGGCGGCGCGGGACCCGGCGAGCTCGGCCTCGTTCGGGAAGGTGACGTTGGGGCCCGGCCACGCCATCCAGGTGCGCTCGTGCGGGGCCCATTCGGCGGGCATGCGGAAGCCGTCGGCGGCAGCAGACATCGTGGGTCCTTAGAGGAAGTAGAGGCGGTTGAGGGTGACGGTGTCGGCGGGTTCGGAGCGCAGGGGGTCGCCGTCGAGGGTGACCAGACCGGTGGCACCGTCCACGTCCACCGCCCCGGTCCGGGAGTTGAGCAGGAGGTCGGCGGGACCGATGCCACGGGTGCCGCGCACCGCGACCCGGCGCCGCCGGGTCGGCATCACATCCCCGCCCGCCTCCAGCGCGGCCCCGGCCACGAACGCCACCGACAGATCCGCGGCCGTCGCCCCGTGCGCCCCGAACAACGGCCCCAGCACCAACGGCTCACACGTATCGGTCGCCGCGTTCGGATCCCCCGTCACCCCCCACGCGGGAAAACCGGCCTTCAGGACCATCTGCGGCTTGGCACCGAAGAACGCCGGCCGCCACAGCACCACATCCGCGAGCCTGCCCACCTCCAGCGAACCGACCTCGTGCGCCAGCCCGTGCGCGATCGCCGGATTCACCGTCAGCTTCGCGATGTACCGCAGCACCCGCGCGTTGTCGTCACCCTCCCCGTCCCCCTCCAGCGGGCCCAGCTCCGCCTTCATCTTCGCCGCCATCGCGAACGTGCGCCGCACCGTCTCCCCGGCCCGCCCCATCCCCTGCGCGTCCGAGGAGGTGATCCCGATCGCCCCCACATCGTGCAGCACATCCTCCGCACCCATCGTGCCCGCCCGGATCCGGTCCCGCGCCATCGCCGCGTCCCCCGGCAGATCCGGCTTCAGCCCGTGCACCGACACGATCATCCCGTAATGCTCCGCCACCGCGTCCCGCCCGAACGGCAGCGTCGGATTCGTCGACGAGCCGATCACGTTCGCCACCCCCGCCATCTTCAACACATTGGGCACATGACCACCCCCACACCCCTCGATGTGGAACGCGTGAACCGTCCGCCCCTCCAGCACCCGCAGCGTGTCCTCCACCGACAAGCACTCATTCAGCCCGTCACTGTGCAACGCCACCTGCACATCGTGCTCCTCCGCCACCCGCAACGCCGTATCCAACGCCCGCGCATGCGCCCCCATGTCCTCATGCACCTTGAACCCACACGCACCCCCCTCCACCAACGCCTCCACCAACGGCGCCCCCACCGACGACGAACCCCGCCCCAAAAACCCCACATTCACCGGCCACGCATCAAACGCGTTGAACGCATGCCGCAACGCCCACGGAGAGTTCACCCCGACCCCCCACACCGGGCCGAACTCCTGGCCGATGAGCGTGGTCACGCCGGAGGACAGCGACGCCTCCATGATCCGGGGGGAGAGCATGTGGACATGGGTGTCGACGGCCCCGGCCGTGGCGATGAGTCCTTCGCCGGAGACGATGCTGGTCCCGGTGCCGACGACGACGTCGACCCCGTCGAGCGTGTCCGGGTTGCCCGCCCGCCCGATGGCGTGGATACGGCCCTCACGGATCCCGATCGACACCTTGCGGATGCCCAGCACCGCGTCGATCACCACGACGTTGCTGATCACCACGTCGCAGGTCTCGCGGACCGCCGCCGCCTTGAGGTGCAGCCCGTCACGCGCCGTCTTCCCGAACCCCGCCAGGAACTCGTCCCCCGGGTTCTGCGCGTCGGACTCGACGCGCACGGTCAGGCCCGAGTCGCCGAGCCGGATCCGGTCGCCCGCGCGGGGCCCGAAGACGGCCGCGTACTCGTGCGGGTCGATGTGCCGGGCGCCGGGCGCGCAGTGGTCGCTGTGCCGGGTCTGCCTGCTCATGCCGGGTCTCCTTCCGAACCGCCGGTGCCGAGGTAGCCGCAGGCCGCGGCCCTGCGCAACGCCTCTTCCCTGGCCCCCGGAGCATCCAGCGGACCATCCACCAACCCCGCGAAACCGATCGCCACCCGCCCACCACCGACCGGCACCAGACCCACCTCCGCCACACCCCCCGGATCGAACCGCACCGACGACCCCGCCGGCACACACAACCGCATCCCGTACGCCGCACCCCGGTCGAACTCCAACCGCGGATTCACCTCGAAGAAATGAAAGTGCGACGTCACACTCACCGGCACCGACGCCGTATTACGCACCACGAGCCGCACCACCGGCTCACGATCCGGCCCCTGCGGCCCCGGCAGCACCGCCCCCGGAGCGTCCTCGCCGAGCCCGGCGGCCCCCGCGATGGGCGCGGGCACCACGGCGAGCCGCGAGCCGTCGTCGAAGACGGCCTCCACATGCACCTCGGTGACCACGTCCGCGACCCCCGGCAGCACGTCGTCCGGGCCGAGCACCGACCGGGCCGCCTCGATGGCCTCGGCGAGCCGGCGCCCGTCGCGGGCCGCCTCGCAGACGGTGTCCGCGATCAGCGCCGTCGCCTCGGGCACATTGAGCCGCAACCCGCGCGCCCGGCGCGCCCGCGCCAGCTCAGCGGCGCCGAACAGCAGCAGCCGGTCACGTTCCGTGGGAGTCAGTCGCACGCCACCACACCTCCTGTTTGAACACCACTCTAACCACACACATCCCGCTCTGTCATGGACCAAAGGGTGGCGTGGGGGTTGACGGGTCCGCGAACCATGGCCCACATTGAGCGTCACTCAAAGCGTAGGAACGACGTATTCCAGCCATCCGAGCGTCAGGGGCAGCCCATGCCGATAGAACAACGCGGAGTCGACACCATCCCGGAGGCGGAACGCACCAGCGGCCCGCGCGACCTGGTGTCGATCCTGCTCGGCTCCAACCTCTGCCTCGGCGTGATCGTCTTCGGCTGGCTGCCGGTCTCCTTCGGCCTGGGCTGGTGGGCGTCGGTGACGGCGGTGGTCGCGGGCACGCTGGTGGGCACGCTGCTCACGGCCCCGCTGGCCCTGGTGTCGCTGCGCACCGCGACCAACCTCTCCACCTCGTCGGGCGCCCAGTTCGGCGTACGGGGACGGCTGATCGGCTCGGTGGTCGGGCTGCTGCTCTCGCTCGGCTACACCGCGCTGACCGTGTGGATCGGCGGGGACGCGATGACGGGCGTCCTGCACCGCCTCTTCGGCCTGCCGACCGGCTCGCTCTCGTACGCGGTGGTGTACGGGGTGCTGGCCGCGGCCACGGTGATCGGCGCGGTCTACGGCTACCGGGTGCTGCTGCGGCTCTCCCGGGTCCTGGCCGTCGGCATGACCGCGCTGCTCGCCCTGGGCGTGGTGGCGTACGGCCCGCACTTCACCACGGCGGCGCTGCCGGACGCGGGCGGCCCGCTGCTCGGCTCGTTCTGGCCGACCTGGCTGCTGGCGCTGGTCGCGGCCGGGCTCAGCGGCCCCATCGCCTTCATCACCCTGCTCGGCGACTACACCCGCTACATCTCACCGGCCCGGCACAGCCCGCGCCGGGTGCTCCGCGCGACCTGGCTGGGGCTGACCGCCGGACTCCTGGTGCCGCAGCTGTTCGGCACGTTCACGGCGTACGCGGCGCGGGCCGCGGCGGACTACGCGGGTCCGCTGGTCGCGGCGGCGCCCGGCTGGTACCTGGTCCCGCTCCTGCTCGCCGCGTCGGCCGGGTCGGTCGGCAACGCGGGGCTGATGCTGTACTCGATGGGGCTGGACCTGGACGCGATCCTGCCGCGCGCCTCGCGCACCCAGGCGACCTTCGCGGTCGCGGGGGTCGCGACCGCGTGCGTCTTCGCGGGGCACTACGCGTGGGACGCGCAGGGCGCGATGACGTCGTTCGTACTGCTCCTGACCGCCATCGGCACGCCGTGGGCGGTCATCACCCTGATCGGCTTCGTCCGCTGCCGGGGCGCGTACGACGCGGACGCCCTCCAGGTGTTCAACCGCCGGGCGCGGGGCGGGGCGTACTGGTACCGGGCGGGCTGGAACTGGCGGGCCGCGCTGGCGTGGGGGCTGGGGGCGGGGGTGGGGTTGCTGGCGGTGTCGCTGCCGCAGTACGAGGGGCCGCTGCTGCGGTTCACCGGCGGGGTGGACTGCAGCTTTCTGCTGTCGGGGGTGGTGGGGGGACTGACGTACGCGGTGCTGACACCCCGGGCGGTCCCCCACCCCGCCCCTTCCCTGAACCCTCCGGGGGTGAAGACGGGTTGAGCCACGCACTCGCCCGCGGACCGTGGGACCGATCGCGCAGTTCCCCGCGCCCCTCTTGAGCCCGGAGCTCGTCCGCGGACCGTGGTCGCCTCTCGCGCAGTTCCCCGCGCCCCCAAAACCCGCCTACGTCCGCGGACCATGGTCGCCTCTCGCGCAGTTCCCCGCGCCCCCGAAACCCGTCTGCGCCTGCGGACCGTGGTCGCTCCTCGCGCAGTTCCCCGCGCCCCTGAAAGCTCAGGGCTGAGCTGAGTACTCCGGATGCCCGGTACCCCCTAGGGGCGCGGGGAACTGCGCGACCAGCCCCCACGATCCGCACCCGGAAGCAGAGGCCCCCGCAGGGCCGCAAGGCCCGCGAAAGGGGTCCGGGGGGTACGCCCCCGGGAAAAACCCTCCCCCACCCCCACCCCCGGAGGGTTCAGGGAAGCCCCGATGCTCGTAAGTAGGGGTTCTGAGGATAGGGCCTGGTCAGAACGCAAGGAAGCCCCGTTCGGCACTGTGGCCGAACGGGGCTGGTCCCTGTCTGGGACTGATCTACGAGCAGAACGACGACTTCACAGCGGTCACGATCTGCGCGGCCTGGTCGTCCGTGAGGCTGGGCACCGTGCCGCCTTCAAAGCGGCTCTTGGCGTTCTTCTGGACCGTGACGTCATCCTTGCCGCCCTTGATGTCCAAGCAGACATCCCGGGACCTGCTGACGGCCCGGTCTTCCTTCGCGACCAATCCGGGCTCGATGGTCCGTAGCGCCCTCATCAGTCCGGCAGTCTGCATCGTGTCCGGCGACGGGATGCCGGACGGCTCGGACGGCTTCTCGGCGGGCTTGGCGGGCGCCGTGGCGGGTGCCTTGGGCTTGGCGTCGGCTTCGGCCTTGTCGTCGTCATCCTGGAACAGCGACAGCACCCCGCCGAACGCGAGCACCGCAGCCCCCGCGATGAACCAATTTTTCTTCTTCCGCTCCATGATCGGTCCCCTCCCCTGGGCGTGCATGTGATCTTCCTTGCCTATCACGCGGATACCCGCAGGTGGGCGCGCATTTCGGCCGCTCATCGGCGCATCACGGGCAGCTCGTCCCACTGGGCACGCGGGGGGTAGCGGTGTACACAGGCGGGGCACACGTAGTGGGTGTATCCGGTGCCGCCGCTCATGCTTTGTACGTGGCCCACGACAACCGGGGCGCTGGTCCAGTGCCCGCAGATTCCGTGCACGGGCCGTGCGGGCTCGGAGGTCTCGGAGGTGATCCCGTCGCGGGTCATGCGACCACCGCCGCGTACACGTCGTGCCGCTCGGGGTTGGGGTAGTCGTATCCGAGATCGGCAGCGACCATGGCGAGGCAGCGTTGGTGCCGCCGGTCGATCGCAGCGTCTTGCCGCTGGACCCATTCGCGGAGGTAGGGCGGGATGCGGGGCCCGTGCTCCTCGGCCGTGGTTTTGGTTCGGGCGGGGGCAACCAGTGTGAGCGGGGCCGTGGGCGCGCAGATCACGGCCTTACGCGGAGCCGGCGAGGGGGCGGGGCGGTTTCCGCCGTGTCGTCCGTGGGCGGGCAGTAACAGGCGCAGCGCCCATAAGAGGGCGCGGGCGATAGCATCGCGCATGAGTCGTTCAGCTCCCGTAGCTAGCTGTTCGGCGGAGCCCCGGCAGATCGTTCGCGCGGTCTGTCGGGGCGTTGTGTTTTGTTGACGGTAGAGATCCTGTCCACCCCTGTCCACCCCTCGGGGTCCCTATCGGCCGCGAGGGGAGGTCCGGGTTTGTGGGTACCTTCTCGATGTGGAGTTCGACCCGCGCCGCCCGAAGTGGCAGCAGATCGCAGACGAGATCACCCGCCGTATCAAGAGCGGGCGGTACCCGGCTGGTTTCCAGCTCTCCGAGGTCCGGTTGGCGGACGAGTTCGGCGTGAACCGCGACACCTTGCGGAAGGCGACCAGGGCGCTCCGGGAATCGGGCTGGATCACGACCACGCCGAGCATGGGTTCATTCGTTGCTGAGTCCCTGCCCGCCGAGGAAGGGCACCAGGGCGACGCGTAGCCCCGCCCGGCCCCACGAATGGGCAGGGACGGACGGGACTGGTACCTAGGCTGTCGGGACTGGTGTGGATTGTGAGTCGAGCCACACGTTCTCGCCGTCCGCTGTCACAGTGAGTCCGAAGCGAGTGAAGCCGGGGCGTCCTTGCTCCTCCCACCATCGGTGGGCGGCTTCGGTCTCGTCCCACAACTTGCGTGGACCCGATTGCCATACGCGGGTGGTGTCTTCGTCCCGGAACTGCGCACACGCCCATGAGCGGTCCGACAGTCCGTAGAACCAGACGGCCCGCGTTCCGTCCTCCTTCGCCGCCACCGCACGCACACAGTCGCGGACGCCCAGACCCAGGACGAATTCCTGTGGACTGAACCGACCACTCAGGAACTGGTCTTCCGTGACCGTCGTCGACGACTCGTCCCCGTCGGCGACACTGCCGGGAACGTAGTCGGCGTGCCGCACAGGTGGTCGGCGCTGGGCTCGTGCCTTCATGAACTCCACGGGTCCGGTAAAGGGTCCGGTGGCGCTCTTTCCGTTGTCTGCGACGGTCAGCCGGGCCACCGCGTCCCCGTTGCCGTAGTGCGTTCCCCACGGCGCCACGACGACCCCGCCGGGGCGGCACTGCTCGATCCATGTGTACGGGATGGAGCGCAGCCCGCACGTGGCGATGATCCGGTCATACGGTGCCCCGGCTGGGTCTCCTTCGATGCCGTCGCCGTGGACGACGCGCACCGGCAGACCGAAGCAGTTAAGGGCGGTCCGCGCAGCAGTTGCTACAGCCTCATCAACTTCCACGCTGACGACGTTCCCGGGGCCGAGCCGGTGGGCGAGCAGTGCGGCGTTCCACCCGGTGCCGGTGCCGATCTCCAGCACACGGGAGTCGGGCCGGACGTCCAGGTCGCGGAGCATAGAGAACACGACGCTCGGCATGGAAGCGGAACTGGTGGAGAGCTCGCCGGGTGCGGGTCCCGTGTGTGTGCCGTCGTCCCATTGGGTGACCACGGGAGCGTCGGAGTCCGCGTATCCGTACCAGGTCTCCGGGTCGTCCGTCCGCGACACGGGGACGCTCTGCCCTGTGCGCATGTCGTACGGCCACATGAGATCGGGCAGGAACGCGGCGCGTGGAACCGCAGCGAATGAGGGCGCCCAATCGGAGGTGAGCACGCCCCCGGACATGAGGACGCGCCCCAGCTCTGTGAGGCTGGGGCGCTCCTGGTGTGCGTTCGCGGGCATTAGCCGATGACCTTCGGCGGGTTGGGTACGCCGGGGCCGCCGTCAGGGGTGGGCGGCTGGTGCGGACCGGGGTACGGCTCGCCGGGGAGCTTGTCGCCGCCTCCGCCGCTGTTGCTGCACGTTCCGTTGATCTTCATGGCGCCTCTTTCTCTCGTTGATCAGAGGTACCCAGCGCAAGCCGGGTCTTGCCCGCCCCTGCCGTGAGTCCCGGAGCAAGAGGGTGGGTCGGGCTTCGGCAGGGGCGGAGTCTTAGGTGGTGGGACGGGCGGCGTCGAGCTGTCTTTTGATCTCCACCAGCCGCGCCGTGACGGCATACACGGTTTGCAGCGGGTAGCTCCCCATGGACAGCCGACTCGTACGGGTCGGGCAACTGTGATGGGCGCACGGCTCGTCGATGTCCAGGTTGTTCAGCTCGTTGAGGCCGAGCGCTTCGAGTGCCGCGCTGAGTGCCCACGCTGCGGTACTGAGGTTCTCGCGCTCTTCGTGAGTGAAGAAATCCGTGCTTCCGCACATGTGCGCGTCTCCTTCCTGGATGACAGCGGGTCCCCGGCCGTGCGGGGCGTCGACCGGCCGGGGACCGCCGCTGGTACCGCCTACCGGAACAACGACCGGATCGTGGGCGGTCCATACCGCGCCAGCCGCTTACTGCCAGCACGGGGGATACGGCGCCTCGGGATTTTCGCGCCGAGGCAGGTTGAGGGCCAACAGGCCGCGCGGGTCGTACACCAGGCTGACCGACTAGCGGGCGGAACTACGGCGGACACGGGCTTGCCCTTCCGTGCTCCGTGAGCCATGCCAAATCCTCGGGCCAAAAGTGGTTCCCGTTGTGCTCCTCGAACAGGAGACACAGGTTTCCGGACTCGCTCTTGTCCGTGCACCGGTCTTGGAGCTGGACACGAGCGGTTTCTTCGCGCCAGAACACCCACACTGCACGGCCGGTAGCTTCCTCGGCGAACAGCAGGTGCGCCGCGTGCTCGCCCTCGATGTGCTCGGCCAACTCGCAGTACAGGAACTGCGGCACATCCTCAGCAAGGACGCGGGTGGACACCAGCTCAACGGCGGCAACTTCGAGCCCCAGGGGGAGGAACAGAGGGGCGCGGCAACGGTTCATCAGGGGGTCCTCGGTTGGTCTGTGGACTGTCGGCGGGGGGTGGTGTCCCGCCACCGGCCGGGGGGTTGGCGGTCCTCGCCGGCCCGTCCGGCAGCGGGACGTTCGGGGGAGAACTGCGTGCCGGGAACGTTCACGGGGATGACGGACAGGAAGTACGCCCCGGTGTGATCGGACGCAGCAAGAGTGAACAACTCACCCATGCAGAGCTGCCAGAACGCCGCTTGCCGCGCTGCACAGTTCGCCGACCAGCTACGAAGAAAGTGCGGAGCGTCCGGATGACCCGACGGGACGCTTCGCAGCACGTTGCCGCCGACCCATGGGGCGCGCGGGTCGGGGTCGAGCCTGTCGGCGAGCCAGTCAGCCCGTCCCACCAGCCAACGCAGTGCCCGCCCCGCGTACGGAGTCGCAAAGGTTCCCAGCACCACACGGACGGTCCGTCCGTCCGCGGGTCCCTCGGCGAACACCTCAGCCCAATAGGCGCGGGTGGTCGTCGGCTTGTGCGGGGTCTCAGCGCCCCTATCCTCACCAAACACGGCCACTCCTCTCCGTAGCGCCATCACTACCGGGGCGACTCAGCGTGGCCTACAGTCAGCAAGTCTTCAACTTGCGCAATTTGATTGGATAGTTGGGAGCCGCGACGATGAACCGCAAGGAGCTGAACCCCGAGGAATCACCTATCGCGCGCTTTGGTCTGCGCTTACGTCAACTACGGGATGAACGCGGCTGGACCCAGGACGAGTTGGGGGCGCGCATGGGGTGCTCAGGAAGCCACATCTCAGCCGTGGAAACCGGTCGCCGTTCGCCAACTCCACACTTCGCGGCAAGCGCTGACAAAGTCTTGGGCACCGGGGACCGGCTTGAGCGGCAGAGTGAGGCTGTCCGCCACACGGCGATTCTTGAAGGGTTCACGGAATACGTTGCCCAGGAAGTCAAGGCGGCAGAGCTTCGACTCTTCGAGCTGGGCATCGTTCCTGGGCTGCTCCAGACCCCGCACTATGCAGAGGCGATCACCACAGGAGCTGTGCGACGGGGGGCCATTACGGCGCATCAGGCAGAGGAGCGGCTGACGCTCCTCCGCAGTAGACAGGCGTCGTTGGAGCGCACCCCCGCGCCGCTAGTGTTCGCCGTGCTGGACGAGAGCTGTCTTCATCGACGAGTTGGCGGTCCAGGAGTCATGGACGCCCAATATGCACGACTCGTCGCTTTTGCGGAGCTTCCGTCCACGGTGTTTCAGATCGCACCGTACGAACTGGGTGAACGGCGCTCCTTTGATCTGCCAGTGACCCTTTTGACGCTTGCTGATCGGTCGCACCTCGCGTACTCCGAGTCGGCGCAACAGGGTCGACTAGAGCGCGATATGCGGTTCGTGCAGCCCATGTTGACGGCCTACCATCAGTTGCAGGCTGAGGCGCTGTCGCAAGCGGCGTCGGTGGCCATGATTGAGAACCTTCGAAAGGGCGCACCGTGACGACCGAGACCATAGCCATAGCCCCTCGCTGGGTCACGTCTTCTTACAGCAGCAATGGCGGCCAGTGCGTTGAGGTCGCCATGAACCTTGCCGCTGCGCGCGGCGTGGTCCCCGTCCGTGACAGCAAGAACGCCACTGGCCCAATCCTTAACCTCTCGCCCGCCGCCTTCGCCGGTCTGGTGGCGTACGCCAAGCAGTCCCGCTAGTCCGCCGGTCGCCCCGCCACTCCACCCCCCTCGGGGAGCGGCGGGGCTTTCGTCTGTCAGGCAGCGATCCCGCGGGACTGGATCACCGCGCGGGCCCATGCGTCGGGCGGGCCCAGCTCGGGTGTGCGGTCGGTGACGTAGACACCCCATGCGCTACGTCCGGGCACTCTGTGCACGCTGACGCCGTAGCGGTCTGTCATACCTGATCGGCGGAGCACAGCGGCCAAGCGGTGCAGCTCGGTGGACGCCTCGGATCGGTGCTCGCGCCCGAGGACGAACACGCGGGCGCTCACGCTGCCACCGCCGTAGGTGCGGTGATCCAATGCGTCCACGGCTCGCACGCGGGAAGGAGCCGGCCAGTCTCGGACGAGCGGCCCCATTCGTAGTGGCCCACCAGGGCCCCGCGAATGCGCTCGTACGCCAGCATCCGGAAGCGCCCCACCTTGGACGACATGATGCGCGCTGCCATCGTGGCGTAGGCGACCAGGGCGCGCAGTAGCTGAGTCGGGCTGTATACGTACTCTGCTGTTTCCGGGTGCTCCGGGTCCGGCACCCACCCCCATTGCCCGGATTCGGTGCGCTCGAAGATTTCGAGCTTGAACGTGATGGTCGGGTTCGGGCGCGCTTCTCCTTCGGACACAGATTCCCCCCAAAGAATCGTGGTCTCGTGTGCAAAAAATGGAACAGGCGACGGGGGCGGCTCCGCCCGTCGCCTGTCTGTGCTGCCTAGATGCGGCTAGGTAGCGGTGCTATCCCCAGGTCGGGTCGAGGGCGACCCGCGGCGTCTCCGCGGAGTCTGACGCGTCGGCTATCGGGTGCTCGGTCTGCCCCTCGGCGGAGACGCTGGTTCCGGTGAATCCCCATGTCGGGTCCGCTTGGTGGACTGACTGCTGAGCGCTGCCCCCCAGCAGCGCCACGCCGAGTGCGAGAGCGCCCATGGCAGCGGCAGCGGCCACCTTCATTTTCAAGATCATTTTGTTCCCCTCGATTGACTTCGGTCACCCACAGTGGATGACTGAAGTAGGCATATGCTTGAAGCACGTACCAGTCATGTCATTACGCTGCACTAACGCGCTGCGGCCTGCACACACCCGGAACGGCGGTCACATTCCGTAAGGGTGCCGGATGCACTAGCGGTGATCAACCGCTGACCGCGTGCATATGTGCGCACTGCGTAATGACGTAGGGGGCAAAATGGGAAATGAAGGAGAAAAACGGCGGCTTTCGGCTGAGGCTCGGGACCTCGCGCTGCACCTACGACAAGGGGAGCACGCAACCGAGGGGACACCCGGCCTTGCTGAGCTGGTGTCCTGGGGACTGGCACGGCAAGACCTGGTCCGCCCGGAGCGGTATGTGGGACTGGAACCAGGGCATGTGGCCGGACGAGCCGTACGAGCTATGCACGCCACTGTCACGGATGCGCTCGACCGTCTGACGGCCCTGTCTGAGATCGTCACGGACCTAGACCAGGAACCCCGGCCGGGGTCAACAGGCGGGGTCGAGTGGGTCACAGACCGCGGAGTTGCCACGCAGCGGCTGACTCAGGCAGCAGATGCGGCAGAGTCGTACATCTGGACGGCCCACCCCATCCCGCGGCCACCTGAGTACCTGACCGCCTCGCTCCCACGTGACCGCGAGCTGCTGGCACGCGGCATTGCCTACCGCACGCTCTACCCCGACACCGCGCGCACGCAGCCCGCCGAACAGGAATGGTCGAAAGCCGTCTCGGAACTCGGCGCCGAGGTACGTACGGCACCGGCCCCCGAGATTGAGCGCATGGTCATCGTGGACCGGCGCATGGTCGTACTCACTGACCACGTGTGGGGCGGCGCGGGTTTCGTGGTGACACACGGCGGCCTGGTCGCGGCTTTCACGGAGGTCTACGAGCGGCAATGGGCGCGGGCCGAACCGTGGCTGGGCGGCGCGCAGCGCCCCATGACCGCGACGGTCACGGATGCCACGTCGCGCAGCATCCTTGCCCTGCTGTGGGACGGGAAGACGGACAGCCAAATCGCGTCCGCGCTGGGAATGAGCGTGCGCACGCTCAACAAGTTGACTGCCGCACTGTACGAGGTGTCGGGCACCACGACACGATTCCAGCTCGGCGCCTGGTGGGGGTCCGACGCGGGGACCCGTGAGCGCGCACAGGATGCGCAGACCGCACAGGATGCGGCGTAGCCGAACGCAGAAAATCCCCCGCACGAAGCGGGGGATTTTTGTCTGTTCAGGCAGACCGGCGGGCGCTCTCAGCCGGGGGTGTGCGGTAGCCCGCGAGCAGTAGCGCACCCTCGCCGGCTCGGCGGGTCACCGTGGCGACCGTCCGCCCCTCGGCGTCCCGGACGTGAACGTCGACCAGGGCGCCGCACCGGGTGATCTCAACCGTGCCGCCGTCGCGGGTCGGGACGGTCACCATGCGCGTGCACCCGCCTGGTACAGCTCGGCGAATCGTTTCGACCCCTTGGTGCGCGCTTGCTGTACCTGATAGCGCGTGGCCCCCATGTCGCCTGCCAACTCGTCATCATCAACACCGGGGCGGTACTCCGCGACGGGGTGCACGCCGAACCCAGCCTTCAGCACGTGCCGTTGGCGGTCGCTCAGCGCGCCCAACGCACGGTGAACCTGTTCACGGATGACGCCCCGGCGGTGCAATGCGATGTCCTGTGCCGTGACCAGCTCTGCGGGCATGCCAGTCTCACGCTCGAACTTCTCGGCGAGTGTGCGCGATTCGCTGTGCGCCTCTGCGCTTTCGGACTCATCAGGGGCCAAGGGGCGGTCCAGGTAATCGAGACCGTGCCAGGCCAGTCGAGCAGCGTAAGCGTGCTCGCGGCTCATCGCACGATCTCCCATCTGTTCGCTGGCGGCAATGCGCTCCGCTTCATACGGGTCTCCGCCTGCAAGGGCTAGTGCGGTCTCAAAATCCTTTGCAGCGCGAGAACCAACGCCAGGGCGCGTTTCAGCGCGCAACATGTCGAGCATTGCGGCATTTATGAACCGGTCCACGTAGGCCATGAACGCTTGAGGGGTCTCCCCGGAGAACTTGGGTATGCACTGCCAGATGGCTATGCGTCCCGCCTGCATGAGGTCTTCTTTAAGGGAGTTCCCGTTTTCCATATTTGATCCTGCGTAGCGGCTAGCCCGAGCCGCCGCGAGCCCTTCTGTCTCTCTGATGATCGAAGAGATCGCGTCAATATCATTGTTCTTGGCTGCCGAAATTTGGGCATGGGTAAGGTGCGTCATGGGCCGTGGCTCCGTTGATCGGGGGCTTTGGTCCCTGCGGGGACCAAGGAATTCCCGGAACGGAGCGCGCGGGGTCCATGGAGGGCCCGCCGCCCTGGTTCAATGCCCCTTGAAAAAGGGCACAAAAATGCCCCGTCCCGGAATTGCAGGGACGGGGCTTGCGCATTGCCTAATCTCTGCGAGGCCCTGAAAGTTAGGGCGCCGCAGCGCAATCAACAATGCTGTTAAAAAGGATTAAGAGGGACTAGATGCCGCATACGTGGCACAGGGGTTGTAGAGCTGTGTTTTCACCCGCGATAAGTACTCCATATGCAGTACATGAAGCCGGAATACGTAGTTCTCAGGTACGAGTCCGTCAGCGGATCGTGGCGGTCACGTGACCACGCGTTGCGCAACCACTTCACGGGGCTGCGCGTCTAACAAGTGGGCCCCGCATGCGCTGATTTCACTCACTGGCCCCGTAGAGCGAGCCCCACGACCGACCGCCGATCTCGGCTTCAGCCACGATCGGGACTCCGTACAGGCTCATGGTCATGCAGCGCTCGAACTCGCGGGCTACATCCGCAGCGTCTCCCTTCGGGGCCGAGGCGAGGATTTCATCATGAATGGGCAGGCGCATATATTCGAGCAGTCCGGAGCTTTCCATCTCGATCATGGCTTGCCCGAGGACATCGCGGGCGGCGCTCTGGCAGGCATAATTCACCACGGCGTATATGCGGTCCCTGTCGAGAGGAAGCCTGCGGCCAACGGCCGAAACAAAGACCATGTCGTTTTGGAACGCCTGGCGCTGCCAACGCGTGCTCGCGCGCTTGATCTCAGGGAAGGCCCGGTCGTAAGCAGCAACGGCGTGCGCGATCTCCGCTTCCGTGGCTCCGGTCTGCCTCGCGATCGTCTGGATTCCGCCGCCATAGACCTTTCCGAAACCGGCCCCCTTGAACACTTTTCGATCTCTCGGGGTGGCAGCGTCCCCCTTGATCAGGCGGGCAGTGTAGGCGTGAATATCGAACTTTTCGCCACCGCGGAGAAATCCCTCTTTCATGCGCTTTACGTCAGCGAGGGCCGCGAGGACCCGCATTTCGATTGCCTGCAAGTCGCTGCTGACCATGACGTGTTCGGGCTCGGCGAGGATCGAACGGCGGACGACGTAATCAGAGCTGGGGAGCTGGTGCAGCCCGTCCGTGGCGGACATGCGTCCCGTGCGTGCCGCGAGGGGCGAGATCACCGGGTGAATGCGTCCCGCAGTGTCCAGCTTGGCCATGAACCCCTGGGCGTAGTCCTCGCCCCACTTCTTGGCTCGCTTCGCCCTCAACACAGCGTCGGCAAGGGGGTTGGGGTCGCGTGCGCCGATCCTCTGCCAGTCCCGGTCAAGGTCAGCGAGCGGCAGGAGAACAGCCTTATCGGTCTTGAGGGCGCCCGAGTCGGTGCGGTCGGTCAGCGTCTCGCCCATTCCGGTAAGCGCTTCGGCTACCTGCGTTCCCGAGCCGACCTTGGTCACGCTTTACCGCGCGGCAACGGCGCGGTACTGGTCGGCCTCCACGGCGAGCCGGCGAGCGAGCGGGGCCGCATAGTCCTGGTCCACGAGTAGCCCCGTGCGCTGCATGACCGCGCAGATGCGGGCTAGCTCGTGCTCGTACGTCACCAGCTCGGGGCGCACGCCGAGCCGGACCAGCTCGCTGCGCAGAACGGGGGCGAGCCGGGCGGTGAAAATGACGTCAAGTCCCGCGTACAGAAGGTAAGTCGGGTGGTCCAGGGAGATCCTCGCCCAACCGGTTTCCTTCGTCATCCCCAGACTGTTGAAAACCTTCGTGAGCCCGCCCTGAGTGTCCGGGGCCGCGGGGTCAATCCACTTGGCTGATAGAGGCTTGAGTGCGGTTCCTGCCCCGCCCTCTTGCGGCTGCCGCGGGTCGATAAGCGCCGCAAGGATGCGGGTATCGGTCGTCCACGGTGCGAGGTCTTCCAGTGGAATGCCCGCGTGACGGCCCAACACGTGCCAATCGAAATTGGCGTTGTGGATGACTACTTGGCGGGCGCGCTCGATTGCCTGGCGTGCGTACGTCTGGAAGTAGCCGCCCCGTTCCCACGGGATTACCCACGCGTCGTGGGCGTCGCCAAACTGGACCGTACGCAGCTGGTAGGTAGGGCTGTAGACATCAAGCCCGCTTGTCTCGGTGTCCAGCGCGATCGGGCCCCGCGCGCGTACGTCGTTGAACCACGTCCAGAACTCGCCGAGATCTGCGGTGCCTTCGGGTACGTGCACTGCGACCGGGTCACCGGCCACTTCGTGCCGAAATATCTTCATGAACCCCCAAAAGCGGGCCGCCCACCCGAGGGTGAACAGCCCGGTTAGGGGTAACTAGGTTCCGAAGATTCCTGGCCCTGTTTCGCCAGGGCGTTTTTCGGCGAGACGGACCCCAGTGAGCGAAATCCCCTTCATGGTCTTTCTCTTGGTCACGCCCCGTTCATCCATAGCGTGATAAAAGGCCCGGCGCGTCCAGCGCTCTCGGACGGGAAGGTTTTCGTCCTCGCACCATTCGAGATAGGCATTAAACGCGTCGGTCCCGTTCATTTCTTCGTTGTCACCGGCTCGTTCCAGAACTCCGGGGAAGAACCCTGCAAGGGCGTCACTGGTCTCGCGGTAGTCGCGGGACGCGCCCGTGATGAACTGCGGGTCTCGCAACCCGCCCTGGTACCAGTCGACCGCCCCGCGTACAGCCCAAGCAGCGATGCCCGCAGCTTCCGCAGACAATGTGCCTTCCAGGCCGTAATCCCGCTCGTGCGGGGCGAAGTAGCGGACGAACGGCACCAGCTTGATGCGGCGCCAAAGCCCCTCATCCTGAGACTTGAACGTCGGCTTATGGTTCGTCGCAAGCAACAGCAGGAACGCGGGACGGAACTCAAAGAACTCACGGTGCAGAAAACGGGCCTGAATCATGTCATTGCCTGTGACCCGCTTCAGAATTGCTTCCGACATTGCCTTGCCGGACTCGCCCTCACTCGCCATGACCAGGCGGGCACTGCGCAACGCTGCAATATCGTTCGGGATGCTCCCTCCCTTCTTCTCCTCGAACGTGGCAAACGCCGTGGTCTTGACGAGCTGCCGGAACACAGTGGTCAGGGTGTCCAGGAATACAGACTTCCCATTTGCGCCCTTGCCCCAAAGAACGCAGAATGCCTGTTCGCTTGTCTGCCCAGTAATGCCGTAGCCGATCAGCCGCTGAATGTACGCGGGCATGTCGGCCATGCCGGGGAAAATCTCGGTCAGGAACGATTCCCACCGTGGGCACGTCGCATCGGGCTGGTAGTCAATATCGAGCCCGTACGTCAGCATGTCGCCCATGTCGTGCGGCTGTAGGCGTCCGGTGCGCAGGTCGACAACGCCGTTGTTGAAGGCGAGCAGGTGCGGGCGGTTGTCGAAGTCGGCAGCCGCTACGCGGACAGTGGGGACCGACTGCAATTCCGTCATGAGCGCGTTGATGCGACTCGTCATCAGAAACCCTCGCGCCGCTTGTGTCTGGCCAGCGAGGACGAGAGCGGCCCCCATGCGGTGAATCTCCTGCCGCACACGGGTGTCAGAAAGGACCCACGTGCGTCCGTCCCACGAGTAGAACCCGAGCCCGTGCGCGTAGCGGATACGGCCCCCGGACCACGCGGTAAGGGCGTGGGCGTTCATGGCGTCCGATTCCCCGTACTGTGCGACCAGCCGCGCCAGGATCTCGGCAGCCTCGGCACCCTGGTCGCGCGTGACGGTGTCGGCCCCGGTGCGCTCGGCAAGCTCGGCACTGCGGGCTGCCGCGTGTGCCTCGGCGGTATCGCGGATGGGGCGCGCGTTCTTGACTGCACGGTGCAACTCGGCCGCGAACCGCTCGGGGGCGGCCTCGCGCCAATCGGTCAAGTCACCTGCGCTAGGGGGGAGTTCGAGCCGCAGCGTGTCTATCCCGTGCTCGGCAAGCCCCGCGGCGAGGCGGGCCGTGAAGCCCGTTCCCGCCTGGTCGTTGTCCCCGGCGAGGATCACGAGCGAGCCGCGGAGTCCTTCGGCGAGTTCGGCAACCAGCTCGGGCGAGCCGGCGAGGGAAGCCCCGCGGATGGCAACGGCGTCATAGCCGCACGCAACTGCCGTAAGCGCGTCCCCGGGCCCCTCGGTGATCAGGACCGTGCCGTATCCGCCGCCGCCCCGGAACACGCCGTACGGCGACCAGCGCAGCCCGCGAGGGTTGACCAGGGACAGCCACCGAGCCGAGCACCTACCTCCGATGTCCCGCCCTTGTAGTCCGCGGGCTACCCCGTCGAACCCGAGCAGGGGCACGGTTAGCCGAGGGTGTTCCCGGTACAGGCGAGAGAGGTAGGGAAAGCTCTCGCCCTGGTCGCCCTGGTCGACGCCAAGCCCGAGTTCTATGGCGGTCTCGATGTCGAGCCCGAACCGCTCCGCGAGGTAGTCCCGCGCTCGCTCGGACGACTCAGCCGCGTAGTCACCGAGGGCGAGCGAGGCACGATCGACGTAGGCAGCAAGCGCTGCTGTCTGCGTGATCGGTACCAGCTCGGGGCGTCCGGCCGGAACGGTGGCACCGGGGCCGGTCACGTCGAACAGATCGGACCAGGACAGCCCCACGGCCCGGATCACGTCTGCCGTTTCGCAGCCCGCCCGGCATGTGAGCCGCGCTTTCAGGTCCTCGCCCCGCCAGATACGCAGCGAGGGCCGCGAATCGGCGTGCGCGGGGCAGAGAGCGGAGTAACCGCCGTCCGCCTCGCTGGACACCGACTCGAACCGGGCGAGCAGATCAGCGAACAGCACGGGTCACCCCCGAAGGGACGTTGCGGCGGTAGTCGTCGACCAGGTGGGCAAAGTCCCGGAGCGTGGTCGTCAGGTACCAACGCGACGTGTCGAGCCCGCGCAGCGAGGCCGACCAGCCGTAGAGCGCCGCGAACTCACCCGTGCTCATCCCGTGGGCGATCCGGATTCGGGTCCACGTCCTAACCGACACATGCACGCGCCCCGCGGCAGCCGCGGAGCCGCGCACCTTCTGGACGACCACGCCGAACGGAAATCCTGCGTGCTTCGCCTCGACTTTCGCCTGTCGAATCCACGTTGGCACAGCGGGACTTGCTGTGTTCTTCGCTTCCAGCACGAACGGAACGCAATGAATGTCGCCCACGTCTCGGGCACCCTCTTGTGCGGCCCGTCGCACGTTGCCCGCGTTGAACGGGTCAAGAAACTCCCCGCGCTCGTCCACCAGGCCGAGAAACTGATTCAGGTAGTCACGTACCGCGCTTTCCCACGCGGTCCCGCGAGCCTTGTTGGGGTTAGCCAAGATCGGCCCCCTGGTGAATCACGCACCCCTTACCCATGGCGTGCGCTGCCGTGGCGAGGTACCGAACCCAGTCCGGACGGGACTTCCACCCGGGCAACAGAAAGATGGTGTCCCCGGCGCTTGCCTCGCGAATGTCGCCGATGGGCGGCGCGTAGTCGGCGCTAATTTCGTAGATCATTGGTCCCCTCATGCGAAAGGGCCGACCACACCCCAGCGGGTACAGTCGGCCCTTCCTGTCTTGCGTGTTACTGGTCGCGCTCGCCCGGAACAATCAGACGGACATGTTCCGAGCTGATCCATTCCTGTCGGAGCGAGCGGCGCTTAGCGAATCCGGATTCGGTGCCGGTCGGACGGATACGCAGCATCGGCCGTAGCCGACCGTCCACCAGACGCGCGGTCACCTTGTCCACGATGGCGTCAGCCATGCGCACTCGGTTGCCCTGTCGGGCCGCGTAGGCGACTAGGTCGCCCCGGTACAGCTCTTCGCCCCCGTAATCGGTGACGACCCCCCGCTTAGCCATTGTGGCTACTCCTCTTTGTAGTTCAATAGGTGCAGATAGGCCGTGAAAGCCTGCTGACTCACAACCCCGTTTCCCACGGCCTTAAGCTGCCGGGCCCGATTGAGGCCCGGAATATAGGTGATCCAGCCCCGCGGCAAACCCATGAGCCACTCCGCGAACACCGACGCGAGGCGACGGCCACCGCGCGGACCGAACTCAACCGGGATCGGAGCCGGCGAGCCCATCAAGGTTTCCCAACGGTGCACAGCGGGTCCGTACTCTGCCCACCATTCCGGCGGGCTGTGAAATGCCCCAGGTGTTTCCTCGGCCACGTCGGGATCAACGGGCAGCAGGAATGACACTTCGTCATCGAGTGTCGGTCCGTGACCGCCCGCACGGCGCTTGTCCGGGTGCTGCGGTGCCCCGTTGGTACCGAGATTGGCGGTGGGGGTCTTGAACAGCGTGTGTGCGCGTTCCTTGTCGAATAGTCGCGCCACGGCGGTAACGAGATCTTGCCCGCCGCTACCCTGCCGGTCGTCCCTCGCGAAATCAGGCCCCTTAGTCGCGTCCGACGCGAGCGGAGTCGGTAGCAGGGGTGGCGATGAGGAACCATCTATCTCGGTGGTGGGCGGCTCCAACTGCGGACGCCCGATGGCAACACCATCGCGTGTCATACCGTGCCTCGGCCAGTCCCGCGAGTACGTGCGCAAGGCCCCGGTTTCGGATGGCGGATACGTTCTCCAGGAAAATGAGCCGTGGTCGAAGAACGCGAACGGCCCCGAGGACGCTTTCCCAGATACCCGACCTCTCGCCATGAATGCCTGCCCTCTTCCCCGCGTTGGAAATATCCTGGCAAGGGAACCCCGCCGTAATGATGTCCACCTCTCCCGCGATGGTGGCCCAATCGAATTGGGTAATGTCTCCGATGTTGCGCGCGTGCGGATAGCGGGTCGCCAGGATCAACGATGCGTACGGATCAATCTCCGCAACGATTTTAATCCTGTCCCCGGTCAGAGCCTCGACGGCCCTTCCGATCCCGCCGTATCCGGCGCACAGTTCAAGAATTGGGATGTGCGTTCCCCCGCGAAAAAGGGGGTCCCGAGAACAGTCCCGGGACCCCTCGGCCGACTAGAACTTCGGCTCGGCTACAGCGTCGTTCCACGACTTGAGAACGCGAATAGAAGGCTTGCGGTAGGACACGTCACGGCCCTTCTTCGTGGTGTACTCGACCAGCTCTAGCGACAGCTCGGAAAGAGCCTCGCCACCTACCTTGTTCAGCGAGTTCTCTACCTCGTGCAGGACCTCAGCCAGCTTCCAAGAGGCGGTCTGAAGCTTGAAAAAGCCAAGGTCGTAATCCTCGGCGAGACGGAACGTTACTGCAATGGAGGGCGAGGGGCCCCGCTTGGCCTTTGCAGCGGCCTTACGGTCGTCCATGAGCGGCGGGCAGCCACACGGCTTGCCCTTGTCCAGCTCCGGGGAAAGGAACTCGATCCCGTCGCAGTGGTGAATAAGAACGTTCCCGTTCCACAGCTTGAGGTCCGACGTAATAGCATCCGGACCGGAAAGGACAACCTTGACCCTATCGGTGCCGGTCATGATCTCGATAAAGTTTTCCGACGTGGAATCCGTCTCGACCGGAGTTCCGCCGATGAGCTGCGCAATAGCCGCGGCAACGTCCGGGTCACCGGTCGTCACGCGCCACTCGGAAAGGGCAACCGGAAGGTTGTCCACCTGCTTACCGCCGTGGAAGCGGCCCACAGTGTCATCCGAAAACGTCGCGGAAGGCTTGGCGGACGGGTCAGTCTCGAAAATGCGAATAGCCATGCGGCTTGTCCCCCTGGTTTTGGGCATTAAAAAATGCGGGCCGTCGATTACGGCTCGCCTGGTCTGTGCGTGCGGTTCTACTATGCGGCTCGGCGCTGCGTGCCGGTGATGAGCCGGCGGACGCTCTCGGCGATCGGCACACCGAAAACTGTCTTGCTGATCTCGCGGTCCCACTGGAAGACATGGCGCAGCGTCAGAAAGACGGAAAAGACTTCCTCATCAATACGGACAGGCTTGAAAGTCCAGCCTTCCGGCGTGATGTGCAGAACCGCAGCGCCATCAATCTTCGGCATGGGCTCGGACGTGCCATCCGGGGAAATCACACGATCAGCGTGCGCGTACGCCGCAAGCTGTAGTGCGACGTCCGGGTATGCGTTCTTACTCGTCTTCCAGTCCACAACAAGTGTGTGCCACTCGCCATGTTCGTGATTGGGCTTTCCGTCCTCGCCGAGCCGGACGCGCACAATGGCGTCGAAACTGCCCGCGTAACCGTGCTCGTCGGACCACGCCACATCCTCAGCACGGACGAGCTGCGGGCGCACCGTGGTAAGGAACTCAGCAAACCCGAGCCGGTAGGGCTCCAGGTCGGGGTGTACGCGGCCGATTTCCTCCAGACGAACCATGCGCTCGAACAGGTCGTGCGCATCGGAGCCAACACCCGCGCGCAGCTTGGTGTAACGGGTGTGACTGTTCCTCAGAAAGTCGACGGCCCCGGCGGGGTCCCGCTGTGCAATCGACTGCACGGCGTCAAGGTTCTCGACCGCCGTTTCTGCGGTCATGCGGGCGGCCCAGAAGGTGAGATATGGCTTCGGCAGCATGCCGACAATCGACGTGACACCGGGCACCTTCTCAGCGGTCTCCGGCGAAACGTAGAAGCGGCTGCCACCGCGCTTGATAGTCCGGATGGCTCCGGGCATGGGTGTTCCCCCTTGGGGTTGTGGGTTGGGGTAGGGGGATGACGGAATGACGTTCAGAGGGGTTTTCTGGTTTTCTCTAAAGAAGTAAGAGAGATACAGAAATGGGGTTCGAACCGTCATTCCGTCATCGCTGGGGTCAGCGCAGTACGGCGAGCCCGTCCGCCGCCCGGTTCAGATCGGTGATGCTGCCCGCGTTGGTCAGCACCGCATCGGCGGGGTAGTCGTCTAGCGCGGTCTCGCTGACGTGCTGCCGCTCGGCGGCGCTGGTCGGTCCGTGGGACCCGGGGCGGACCACACGGACGAGCAAGAACCCGCGCGCCCTCAGCGCCTCGGCTTCGTTGGGGTGTCGGCAGTCGGTGACGACCACGGGCAGCCCCCACGTGTCGGCGACGTCGATACGGGCGAGGGCGAGGCGTAGCCACGTGTCCGGGTCCTGAGTGCGCATGGATTCGCCGAGCCGCTGCAACGTGCGCCGTACTTCGGGAAACGTCTTGGCCCCGTCCCATCCGTGGTGGCGTACCACGTCAGACAGGCGGATCGGGAGCGGCCCGTATCCGGCGGGCTCGTATCCCACGATCGGGTCCAGGTCGAGCGCCGCCGTGCGCAGCGGGTCCGCGAACGCCACCCGGGTGAACTGGAAAGCGTCGACCAGCCGGGCCGCTGCGGTGTCCTTCCCCGAGCGGGCACGGCCCATCAACGCGACATGGCGAAAGCTCACGCGGACAGCTCGTCGGCGTGGTCCTGGTGCTCGTCGCCGGCTGCCGTGGTCTTGATGTTCTCGGTGCGCTGGACTGCCTCACCCATACCGAGCACTGCCGCCGCGAGAGCAAGGATCAGCGCGGACGGGAGATCGGGCACGTAGTGCACGACCAGGGCGAGGGCGGCGACCAGGACCGCGTAGATACGGGCCGGATGAGTACGAACGAACTTCATGAGTGATCCCTGTTAGTGACTGTGGGTGTAGCGAGTGAGCAGCTGTACGACCGGGCGCTACGCGGGCATCGCGGACGCCCGGTCGGCACGCTGCGTGATGAGTGCGGGGCTCGTCGGCCCCGAGCTGGTCCCGGCAAAACGGGCAGCCGTAACGGGCAGTGCTCAGACCGCTGGAACGCGCAGCGCGTCCCACGTCGTGGCTCCGGGCCACCCGTCCGCGTCGGACCCGCTGAAACCGCGCTTGCGCTGCCATGCCGCGTAGCTACGGCGGTCTGCGTCGGTCCACTGCGGGCCCGGACCGTCCGCGTAGCGCCCGCATCCCTCGGCCACCAGGCGGCGCCCCATGGCAGTGATCAGCGGGCTACGCGGCTCGGACTTGAACCAGTCCGCACCGGGGAACGGGGCGTACCGCGTTGCCGGGGGCGGGGTACCGCCCGCAGCGCGAACGATCCCCGGGAAAATCACGTTGCGGAACTGCGCCTGTCGCGCGTCCCCAGGGCAGGCAGTACCGCCGTCTGACCACTGCGAGAACATGCGGTGTGTGCCGAACCCGGGGTCATCGTGGGTTCGGCAGATGCGCAGAGGTACGCCGTGCTTCTGGTGCATCCACACACCCAGCCGGATGAGCGCGGCAACCTGTGCGTCGGTCCATGGGTCGGTGTGGTTCATGTTGCTTGCGGTCTCGACACTGACCGCTCCGCTGCCGTCGCTGCGGCGGTTGGCATACATATTTGCGTCGGCCCTGGTTTCGGTGCCGATGTACTGGAAGGTATCTCCGCCGAACTCGACAAAGAAATGAGACTCAAGATTGGTCGAGTCCCGCCAGTATTCGTAAGTGCGCTTTCCGGTCCACGGTGCTGCAACGCTGTGCAAAATCAACTGCGTTGGACGGATGGCAGGCTGGGCGTCGCTCTCGGGCTGAAGTTCCCACTTACGGGCATTCGGATACCAAGCCATGTGTTTCCCCCTCATTTGGGCATGAAAAAGCCCCGCCCGGATACGCCCGGGCGGGGCTGGTGTTCTGGTGTGTGGTGGCTCTAGCCGGATAGCTTCGCCACGGTGAGCCCGGCGGCAACTACAGTCGCCACGGCGGTAATCAGGGCAGCGGGCAGTACGAACCGCCCCCGCTCGGCCTCAAGTCCGCGAATGCGGGTCTCGTGATCCTCTAGCGTCTCGTCCACGGATTCCCCCTGTTGCCCGAGCCGCTGAACATCGCCGCGTAGGCCAACAACCTCGTCATAAATCTCGCGGGCCCCGATGCGCACTCCGTGCGGCTCGTTGTCGTCGTCCACGATTCCCCCTCGAATTGGTCATGGTGGCGGGGGCGGCGCGTCCGGGTCAGTCGGCGGGTCCGGCGTCAGTCCCGCATCCTGTGGAATTCCATTCGGTGCGGTGCCGCGCAGCGTCAGAGTCTGTGTGACGCGTCCGGTGTCCCCGCTGGTCTTTATCCCGATGACCCATGCCAGCGTGTTCAGTTGGGCGCCGGTAGAGTCCCGGATGCGCACTACGTCGCCGAGTTCAATACGCGGGTCGGGCAGGATGTCAACGGACTGGAGCAGCGGAGCGGGGAAAGCCCCCGCGTCGCGCA
This sequence comes from Streptomyces sp. cg36, assembly GCF_041080675.1. Classification (NCBI taxonomy): domain Bacteria; kingdom Bacillati; phylum Actinomycetota; class Actinomycetes; order Kitasatosporales; family Streptomycetaceae; genus Streptomyces; species Streptomyces cyclosori. The sequence goes on from NZ_CP163520.1 coordinate 2,384,706, forward strand.
GAGCGTCCGCCAACGCGGTTGCATCGGCGACGGTCTGAACCCATCCCCGCACGTCGTGCTCGTATTCCTGTGTGCCGTAGATTCGTCGGCTGTCGTCGTTCCATGAGGACCACAGATACTGTCCGGGATTTCCGTTGGGGGTCATGATCGTGAGTTGTGCGCCGTGGTAGTACAACGGTTCCGCGGAGCGGTTGCGCATGGTCAGCGTGATGGTGCTCGGCTCACGCTGCATCGTGACGTCCACGCTCGCGGGCCGGACCGGTGAGTTGGTGGCTGCCGTACTGCGGATGACTACGGAGTCCGGCCCCGGGGCCTGAACCCTAGGTGTGCGAGGGTCTAGCTGTGATTCCTGAATGGCCAGAGTCCGCACCAGGGATTCCCCCGCCGCAATCAGCAGGGGCCCCGGCTGGTCGTAAATCGATTCTGCTTTCCCGTCCCAGACATCAAACCAATCACTTACGCGCACGGTGCAGTAGTTCCGACAGGCGTCGATTTCCTCCGTGATCGTGAGCCCTGCGAGGTCCCGAGCGGATGTCACTTCTAGATCTGCGCTGATTGGCGTATAGCTCCACCGGGTGTGGTCCCGCCACCTGAAATAGCCATCGCCTGTGAACTCGGCGGTCGCCAACGTGGATTTTGCTATCTCGCTGATCACGTCCCACGCGCTACCCCGGACAGCGGGGATGACCCGCAGGGGGAATCGGGGCTTACTGAGCGAGGCGCTGCGCTTCCACGTCCCTTGCTGCGTCACCTCAGCGAGAGTGTTCGGACGTGCCGCAAGCGACGAAACCTGAAAAGCTTCCGCACGCAGATTCGTCAACCCGAAACGCACCCGCTCCAAAACCGTAGCAACGCGCATTGCGGGCGCGTCAATATATCCGTCATTGAGGAAAGCCGGAATACCGTCCTCGCCCGTGATAACCGGCGTGAATGCAGACTGTCCCGGCGAGCGGTAACGCACCCACCAGCCAATATGGATACGCTTCCCTTCAACCTTCAGAGGGTTCCATGTCCACCCGACAGACGGGTTCTTTGTCGGGTCCTCATTTTCGCCGCTGGACGCGGTGATGGTCCCCTTCGTGAAATTCACAGTGAGGGTGGTGTAGTAGTTCATTCCCTGGGCTAGCGACCAGGTCACGTGCAGCTCAACAGCAGAATCCTTGTCCACTGGTGGCTGATTGACGGCCCAGAACTCCAGCCAGGTACCGCCCCCGTAGAGAAAACTCGGCAATCCGGCCGGGATGTATGTTGCCTGATAGGGGGCGCTGAATCCCCCTTCGGCGGCACACTCGAATGATGCGCGCTCCTTGTACCACTCGCCCCACCAGCCGTTGACGGATTCGAGATAGCCGACATTGGGCGCGACCCCGCCATGCAGCGAGGCATAAAGCACGCACCCCGGGCGCGGGGGCGGAGACGTGTGAATACCCGCGTTGCGTAGTAGGTGGTCGACCACCCATACGGGGCTCGCAATCCACTGCGTCGGACCGCCAGTGAAGCGGAACGCACCATCGGGCCTCGGCAACCGCGCGGGCATGCGGAGTCGTTCGGCACCGTCCAGCGCGGACAGCCGCACCAGGTCGGTGCCTGACTCCGCCGAGCGGGACCGCACCGAGCCGCGGAACGTGGCAAGAGTGTCCGGGCCGAGCCCCCACCGGTGCGTGACCGACTGCCCCGGGCGGGCAACATCCCCCGTGGCCCGGGGCGCCCACGGCCCGTACAGGGCCGGAGCCGGCTGCCCGCCAGTCCCGGCCACATCGGCCGTGAGCTGCGCGGACGAGCTACCCGAGAACGCACGCATAGCTGCGGGGAGATCGGTGACGTATGCCCGGTCGAGCGACCAGGCCGTCACCTGTGACCCAAGCTCGCGGCCTGCGAGGCGGGTGGAGTGTGAGAGGGAGCGTTCACCGCTCGCCAAAGCGATCATGAGCCGTTGGTTTGCCGCTCTCATACGGTCACCTCCACCAGGTCAAGACCGATGTTCCGAAACGCGCCGTCACCGGGGGCCGCCGCCTCGCTGTAGCGGGTAATGCTCATGGCGGGGCAGCCGTCGCCCACGGGCCGCTCACCTGCCAGAAGCGCCGCCGCGATGTCACCGGGGGCAAACACCGATACGCCCAGGTCCCACACCCCCTTTGCTGTGAAAGCAACGTGGGGCCACGCGTACGCCGCGCCCGCGGGAGCCACAGCCACCAGGGGTGTGCCAAGGGCGCCCGCAACGCTTGCACTGATCCACTTCCGGCCCACGTCGTACCAGGCCACCCGAGCAGACAGCATGGGTGCCCCGGCCGCCACCAGCCCCGGAGTCCACCACGTCCACGTCTGGCCGGGAGCCACGGGCACGCCGTAAAACAGCGGATGCCGCCAGACCAGTTCGGCAAGTCCAGTGGTGTGCAACGCGTCCACCGATACCGTGTTCGGTGCTGACGGGCCCGTGGACCCGCCGTACAGCGTGATCACGCCGCTACCGGTCGCCCACTTGCCGCCCGCCGGGCCGAGCCCCGCCGCCTGGTCCGCGGCAAGCACGTTCCGTGCGAGCGGGTCGAGCACTGCCACCGGGCCCGGTCCCTCGATGCGGCGGGCAAGCCGATCAAGGTGTGTGAAATCCTCCCGCTGCATCGCGTCCCACGTCACCTTGAGCCGGCGAGGCCGGACCGGGGGCGCCCACGTGGTGACACCCCCGTCCAGCGAAACGAACTCGGACACGCGCAGCTCGGGCGAACGGTCAAAACTCCGGGCCCCGTCAGTGATCTGCCGCAGTGCCCCCGGACGACCGATCCACATCCCGTCACCTCCTTGCTAGTTGACGCTGCCCGTACGCCACCGCGCGGGCTATTTCCTGGTCGCCGATCCGGATCACGATGTCCCGGCCCCGCTCGCTCTCAAGTGCCCGCAACACGTCCACAAGCCCCGAATCCGCTGCTGACGTCCCGCGGGGAATCCGGACGGTTCCAGGAGTCTGTACGGGCCCGATATCGGGGACTCTGACCATGGATTGCAGCCGCGCATCCAAAGTCGCCTGTTCGTCGTCGATTCCGTCGACCACGCCCGGCGGAATCCACCGTCCGATTTCCTTTCGCATGAGACGTGAGGGCGAGTTGATTCCGAGCGCCTTAGCGATGGGCCCGGGAATAGCACTCTTGGCCCAGCCCATGAGTTTGTCTTTGAGCCATCCCCCCATTCCCTTGACGCCGTCCCACAGGCCGCGCACGAGGTCTTGCCCCTTGCCCACCAGCAGACTGCCAAAGTCCCCGAGCGAGTCCCTGACCCGACCAGGCAGACCGCGCATCCACCCCAGGAACTCACCAAGCTTGCCCACTGATTTCTGACTGAACTCAGCGACCCAGCGCACCGCACCAACAAACGCAACACCGAGACTTCCCAGGATGCCAATGACGTTGCTGATCCAGCTAATAGCCGTGCCCAGCGCCCAGAACAGGCCGGAAAATACCGGGCCAGCTAGGCGCAGCACAATTGGTATCAAGGTGCCGAGGATGACAGCCGCAAGCCGCGCCACCCACGTAATAAGCGTGGCTGCCACCTCAATGACCGGCATCGACTTGTTGACGAGTTCCGAGAGCCGCGCCCCGATCATCTGAAGTGCCGGAACGACGCGCGCGGTAGTGAAATCGGCCAGTGCGGAGAACGCGGGCTGCATGTGCTCCAGAACAGCCCCATAGACCGTCATCACGCCCGGGAGGAGAACCCCGGTCAGAACCGACCCGACCCCCTGGAGTACGGGCAATACAACGCTGCCGAGAGCCGCGCCCAGCTGTCCCGCAGCGGGAAGTACCTCCGCTGAGACGAGCTGCCCGAAGGACGAAAGGCTAGGTCCCACTGTCCGCTGAAAGGTATCTGCAAGGCCCGAGCCCTTTTGCCTCACTGAATCCAGCGCGGCAGAAATTCCCCCCGCCTCACCACTTGCTACGAGTGCAGAGCCAGCCGAGCGTGCCCCGTCTGCTATGCCCGAGAAAATCGGTGCGATGCGCCGCCCGGCAGCCTCAAACGCCGGAGTGAAAATACGGGAAACGGTGTCGGCGCCCGCAGTGAGCGCCGGAATCACGTAGGTACCTATCGCATTCGATACGCCGACCTGAAGTCTGCGCTTGAACTGTTCGATCCTGGCGCCCGCGTTGTTGTGGAGCGCGTCTCCCATCCGTTCGGCAGCACCCGCGGTATCACCGAGCGCCTTTACGGCAGTCCTCGGGTCCATGGCAAGCAAAGATTTGCCAAGGTCTTCCGCTTTAGTTCCGAAAAGACCTACGGCGACTTGCGATCTTTGCGCGGGGTCCTTAATTGCTTTGATGCCGTCAAGGACCTGTTGCAATCCCTCGCGGGCCCCTGGGCCACCCGCAGCAATCTTGCGGGTCATGTCCTCGGCACTCAGGCCGATAGCCTCATACGCTGCTGTACTGGTCTTCGATCCGTCAGTGGCGCGGATCTGAAATTCCTTCAGCGCGTCGGCGATAGTATCGGTATCCCGCGCGCCCGCCTGCATTCCCTGGGACATGAGCCCCATGGCGTCCGCGGCGGACAGTCCGAGATCCTGGAATTTGGTCGAATACTCGTTGAACGTATCCGCCATGTCGTCGGCACGTGGCCCCATCCGTTGCATTCCCGCAGTGAGAATGTCAAGGGCTTCCGTGCCGTCCTTGGCAAGCCCGTTCTTGAGAATCTGACCGACCGCATTACTGGTCTGGCCTAGGTCCAGCTCGAACGTTTTACCAAGGTCAGTGACCTTGCCGGATATGGATTCGATCTGCGCGTTGGTGGCGTCCGGCGGGAGAATTCCCGACCGCATGACGCCGGATATTGCGTCGGCCGCTTCCTCTACGGAGTCAGTGACACCGCCCGCGTAGAGCTGCCCCGCAGCTTTGCCGTACCGGGCCGCCTCGGCGGGCGTGCTGCCCAACTGCGCCTGAATCTTGCCGTTAATGGCGCCCTGGTCAAGAGCGTCCATGAACCCCTTCGCGAGCACGGCAGCCGCGGCAATACCCACAGCAGCCAACCCGCCTTTGAGGACTCCACCCATTTTCCCGGTGAAGCCCTCGCCGGCTGTCCGCCCGCCTTCCTGACCAGCGCTCTCCGAGGGACCCGTAACCTGGCGTTGGAGTTCCCCCGCAAACCCCTGCACTTCGGGGACGATGGACACATAGCCCACGCCCACTTCAACCGCCATGCCGGATCACCCGCTTTCCGGCTGGTACTGCGCGAGATACGCGGACACTTCGCGCACGTCGCGTTTCGTCCCGCCGATCCGGCCCGAGCCCACCCCGGGGCGGGGAATGGGCTGCGGGCGTCTGGTCGGCGTTTTCGAGCCCGCGTTCCCGCGCTGCCAATTCGCCTCGGCAAGTCGGTCATGGAGCGCCGCGAGTAGCTGTGTTTCCAGCGTCCACACGGACTCCTCGCCAACCATCGAGCGGGCTAGCGCAGAATCCGAGGGAAGCCCCGCGATTAGAGCCCGAAGACGACGCCACGTGAGCCCGGAGTTCGGCCGGTAGACGTCTCGCACGTCGGTGCCGTAGTAGCGCTGTAGGTCGCTTTCTATGGCCTCTCCGTGCTCACTCAGGAGCCGGAAGAGGCCGAGGATTCCCCCACCGGGGCCCCCTCGTGCTTCTGCCACTGGCGGAAAAGCTCACCGAGGGCAGCGAGAGGAACAGGGATTTCATCAAACCGGGCCCACTGGTCGCCAAGACCAGCCTTCAGAAGGATTTCAATATCGTGGGCACTCGGGGAATCCAGACTGACCGCAGTAAGAATCGACTTGTCCAGCTCGCCCGCTGAAGGCATCGTGAATATGTGTCCCGCGAGGGAGAATCGGAAGGGCTCGCGCCTCGCTTCCTTCACCCAGACATCGAGATCAAAAGCATTGCTCAAGGTAGTGCCTCACAAGAATAGAAGGATCGTTTCTGCTAACGGGTTAAGCGGCGGGTGCAGAAGCCCAAGCGGGGTCGTCGCTGTACTTGTAGGCCACGGTCTGATCCGGGCCCGGGTACGCTGTGATCGTCAGCTCGTAGGCAATCGCTTCATCTCCCTTGTAAGTGATGTCACCGGTCTCGGTTACCTCGCCGTCAGGAATCACGATGCGGATATGCGAGTTGCCGTCGATGACGTCGAATCCGAAAGTGCGCCGGTCCGGACCAGGGGCCTTGACTGCAAGCACCGACTTGCCACTAGTCGTGACCACCTTCGAGCCCTTGTGGTACAGCTCAAGAACTGTCTTGCTGGTCTCAATGGCCGTAAAGGAGAACGTCATTTCGCTGGAGGAAATGACCTTCCGGACGGTCTGCCCGCCCTGCCAGCCCTTGACTTCCGACGTGTCCGCCGAGTTGGACTCGGTAATACCGTCGTCGGAGATCCAGCCAATATCGGTAAAGGCTGCGTCCCACGGCGTGGTTGCGTCGGTGGGAAGCTTTGACTTTGGGGCTGCTACATAGGCAGCACCGGTAATCGCAACGCGCACAGCGTTTGCATTCAGAGACATGAGGTGTCCTCTCTGTATGGACGAGCAGAATGAGCGTTGACTCTTGACCCTGATGAAGTAACACGGCAGGATCAGGCGTTATGGATGCAGGAATAGCGGCAGCGCTAGGTGCCCTCGCTGGATCGGCCGCAACGATTTGCGCAGCGTTTGCGACGGGTTGGTCTCAGCGCGAGGGGGCGAGAATTGCCGTCAGAGCCGAACATAGAAAAGAGCGTCGGCAACCTCGACATGACGCATACAAAACCCTTATTGCACACGTGCACGAAATTATCCAAGTGGCCTCTTATGGAGTACCCGGCGACTTGGCTGCATTGGAAGTCTGGGAAACGGAGGCTCGAAGCCTAAGAGACATTGGCTTGGAAATTGCGCTGCTTGGACCTAGCTATGTTGCGGACGCCGGGGAAAACGTAACTAATACAGCTCTCGCTGCCCGTAACGCATGGCGTTCTCTGCATAGGATCGAGCGAGAGATCTCAACGGCCTCCGTCGACCGACGAACTCGACTACTTGAGGAATCGGCGAATGTTGGGACGGAATTCGATAGTGCATTAATCGGGCTGACTAGAGGCGTCAAAGCGTTCCGAGAAGCGGCTCAGAGGGCGCTAGATGACGACGGAAGTAGGGCCCTTTAGAGCACACGCCCGCGCATGTGAATTTCAGCCGCGAATGCGTACCGGGGCTGTCCGCTCTCCGGGTCCGGCAGCCACATCGGGCCGCCGACTTCCGTCACGCTGTAGACCGTGACCCCGCCGCGGACACCGGGAATCGCCCCGAGCAGACCGCGCACCAGGGCGCAAAGGTCGTGCGCCTGGTCCTCGCGCTCAGCCCACGCATGCACGTCGAGCCGGGCCCGGTCCGTTACCGGAGTCGGCGAGAAGCCCCCGAGCCGTTCCAGGCGAACGAACCGTGAGGGGCGGGGAGTTGGGACCCGAGAGACAACCGGAACCGCCTCGCCCACCGCCACAAGCGCGGAACGCAGATAGTCCGCGACGACTGCCACGGCGTCCGGCATGACGATGACGGGCCTACTCGCCACGGGCGCCACCCATGCCGCGCAGTAGGTCCCGCCGCGAGCCCGCAAGCCCACCCGACTTGGGCCAGTTGTAGTTACCGATTACCGCGGCACGCCACCGGCGCGAGCCCAACGCCGAGTCGGTACGGAATTTGCCCTCGGCCCCCGCAGCGGACGCAGCAATGCGGCCCGCGATGCGCTCGACCTCGCGGCCGGTCTCGGGAGTCTTCATAAAGCTGTTGATGTTGGTCCGGTTGGGCTGGAACCTCTTGAGCCTCACCCTGCCACCTCCGTCAGCCGTACCTCGGTGTGGTGGTGTCGGCCCCCGACCATGTACCGACCCGGCTCGCCGTCGACATCGAGCAGCCGGCCAAGAGCCACCACGCGATCACCGGGGCCCAAGTCGACATCGACTCCGCGGCGGGTGATCAGGCGCCACCCGGTGACGATCACGGGGCGGTCCCCGGTCGCCTCGCTCGACGTATCCGGCTGGACGGACACCCCGCGGACCGTGGTCCTGGTCGCGCTCGACCAATCCCGCACGCTGGTGGTGTTGCCGTAGCGGTCGACTACGTACGGGGCCCGCACGACCACGACTGCCTGTGTGTAGAGGAGCGTCACCAGGGCGGCCCCTCGCCGAGCCGCACCACGGCAGCACGCGGGCGGTACCGGGCGAGCTGGTCCCGCTCGATGGGAGCGAGACTCGCGCCGATCGTCTCGGCGGCATACGTCACCGACACCGAGCCAGCTGACTCCTGCCGTAGATCAGCGGGGTTCGTCAGTACCCGACTGGCCAGCGTGAGCACCAGGGCCCGCACGTCCGCCGGGACAGTCACGTATCCGTGGGTGTAGGTGACGACCACGGGCCCGAACCCGAGAGCCCTCAACCACAGGTGATCACGCCACACCCGAAATTCGTCCGGGCGCAGCTCCCTCCCACCCACGCGCACCAGGTCAATGGAGACCACCGGGCGTTGGGGCAATGCAACCGACTGCCCGCGCCGCGCAAGGGCTACGGTCGTCGTCCCTCTGGTGAACCTCTGCCGTGCTTCGGTACGGACGATCGCGGATGCGGTGTCGAGCACCAGGGCGGCCCCGGTGGGCAGCTCGTCCCGCTCGCGCTGCATCCACGCGGCAAGCTCGTCCACGGTGGCCAAGGCGGGAAGCAATACGGCCACCCCCTCTATTCGATTTCCTGAGCGCCGCACTCCAGACACCGCGCCACGGTCCGCGGGACCCCGGACGAGTCGAGAACGGGAAAGCTCTCCACTCGTTCCGGGGCACCGCAAGAATCCGCATGCGGAATCCGGGGGGCGGACGCTGCCCGCTTGCGCGGTGGCATTCCGTATCCCCTTTCCAACTACTTGGCGAGAACGCCGTTAAGGCGGGCAGCACCACGGCCACCGAACACCGCAAGACCCGTGTAGAACTCAATCCGGGTGCGGTAAGAAGGCTTGGACTCCAGCTCGCCGAGGTCCGTAACCTGAATTCCGCCGTTGGTGAGACCGGTCACCGCGCGGTCGTCCTCGGCCTGGCCGAAGCGGACCGCGTAAATGCTGGACGCGTCGGTTGCGGCGCCCTGAGTTTCCGTCTGCGGCAGAATGTCAGCGCCCGCGGCAGTCTGGCCCGGGTCGAGCAGCGGAATGCCGTTGTAGGTCGCGACCATCTTTCCGGTAAGAGCCTCGCGGACCATCTCGTAACCGCCGATCCGGCGGGCAGCCGACTTGATCTTTGCGATTACCGCACGGTTCGCGTACAGCGCGCCGTTAGCGTTGGTCAGGCCCGGGACCTGCGCAATCAGCGCGTCGAGCAGGTCAAAGAACGCGTGCGAGTCCTTACCGTCCGCGCCCACGATCGGAGCGCCGTTCGTGCCCGCCGAAACCACTTGAGCGCCGACCAGCCGCTTACGCAGACCGTCGAAACCCTTCGGCTCGGTGGCAACGTCGCCATTGAAAAACGCGTCCTGGAACTTATACGCGGCGGCCTTGATCTTCATGCGCGTCTGAATAGCGCGCTGATCGTTGAGATTGCCGCGGGTCTTCACGATGAACTTATCCACGTCCGCGTCACCGCCGAGGATTACAAGAGACTCGGACTTCTGGTTAACGGTGCCCGTGCTCTCGGCGTACGCCTCATTCACCGCTCGGAACTGCACGCCCGGGAGCGTGGCTTCCTCGTTGTAGGCGTACGAATTGCCCTCGATGGTCAGCAGCGGCAACCGGTCCAGAATGCTGGACTCCTGCACAAAAGTCTCGATGACCCCGCGCTGAAGATCGGTCGTGCTGAGCTTGGCAGCCTCGGGAAGAGTAAGTGCCATTGAGTGAATTCCCCCTGATTTTGGGCATGAAAAAAGGGACGGCACCTATTCAGGTGCGTCCCCTGGAATGGGTTGCAGGAACGTTTCTGCGGAAAGGTTCCTTACGCGGCGTACGCGCGGCGCAGACGGTCCAGCGGGGTCGCCGGCTCGGGCTCAGCGGTGTCCCGTGGCCCCGCGCCCACGTCGCCCCACGAACTCGCGGGGTCGGTCTCGGCGACCGCAAGATAGGGCTTGTCCTTGACGAGCTGGTCCACAGCGGCAGCCACCGCGGCAGCGTCGATATCGCCCCCGGGGCCGGCGAGCGAGGACACGTCCAGCAGCGCGAGCGCGTCCGCCGGATCACGGAGCCGACCAGCGGCAGCCGCGCGCAGCTCGGCGCGAACGAGCGCTTCTGTGAACTCCGCCCGTACCTCTGCGCGAAGCGCGTCAAGGTCGGTGCCCTTGGTTGCAGCGTTCGACCGGCGGAGCCGCGCCGCTTCCTGCTCGGCCTCGCTCGCGCGCTTCTCGGCAGCCTCGCGGGCAGCCCGCTCGGTCTTCACCGCGTTGGCCTGGTCGCCCTCGGCCCCCTTGCCCGCCTCGCCCTTGCGCTCACTGCCGGTAGCCGTACCGGGGGCCCCCTCGGGCTTGTCCTCGGGGCCGTTGCCCGGGGTGTTCTGCGGGTCGTCTGCCATATGGTCCCCCTGTTAAACGATGTATCCGTGTTTCTTCAACATGGCTATTTGGTGCTCGCGGTTGTTGCCTGCGAGTTTGAAAATGGTCTCTGGCATTAGCCGCGCCTCGCGGGACCGGGCGTACTTCTGGCCCGGGACTTTTGCGAACGTGGCACCCATGGCCTTAGCCCCGATCCCGCGTTTGGTGGTGCCCTCGGCCGTGACCCGCATCGGGCCCCGACCGGTCACCGCGGTTGCCATTCCTCGGCGTGAGTTGATGATCTGCCCGAGGTCCGCCCCGCGTTCCAGTGCCTTGACTCCCGCTTCCCCGAGTCGCTTCCGCTGTTCGGCGGGACTCATCTCGCGGAACAGGTCCTCGGGGGTCTTGGTCTGTTTCCACTCGGCATCGGTCATCGGCTCCATTCCGCAGTCACAGCGGGGATGCCGTTTGAAACCGGTCGAGTAGGAATACTGACGGCCCGACAGGATGATGCACCGAGCGCACGCGGGCAGCCGCACAACGCGCACGTACGAGATACAGCGCGGGTGTGCTGCCATGCCGATGGACGTGGCCGTACGGGACGCGTCGGCTATTTGTGTGCTCGCCATCATGGCCATTTGGGTAAGTCCCCGGGCTGCCGCGAGTTCGGCGCTCTCGCCGGCTGCCAGCGCCCGCGCCGTTGTGATGGCGGGCAGTTGCAGCAGCGAGGCGAGGGGGCGTCCGTCCGCAGCGATACCGACCAGGGCCGCGGGGTCGAGCATTCCGAGCGGGGCCGCAACAGCCCCTTGCGCTGTCATAGCGGCACCGACGAACGCTTGGGCCCCCTGTACGGCGGAGAGCTGTCCGGCGGATACCGCGGCGAGGATTGCGCGCCCCGCCTCGCCCTGCATGGCGGACAGAATGCGGTCCGCGGGAACGTCCCTCCAAAGCCCCTGGATCGCTTCGACAACGGCCCGGGAAATGCTCTGTACTTGTGTGTACCGTTCGGCTGCCAACTCGTCCGTACGGCTCACTAGGCGGCCTCGGGCAACTCGTCGGGCTCGTCGGCCTGGTCGTCGCCCTCGGTCTGTTCGGGCTTCACCCCGAACAGGCGCGACATGTCCCCGCCGAGGATTGCGCCCGCGGCATCCGTGCGCATCTGCTTCCACCGCTCGATTTCGTCCGGAGTGACTCCCGGGATGCGCTCCCACAGAGCCTCATCCGGCACGCCGATACTCTTCAACTTCACCAGTGCATCGGAGTATTGGGCATCGCTGCGGAACTGCGGGTCTCTCCACACCACGGAGCCGAGCGCGAGAGATTCCGCGCGCCGTTCCTCGCCCTGTGCCATGGCCTCCAGCCGCATGATTTCGCGGAGCGCGCTCCCGAAGTGCCGTTGCATCTCGGACACCTTGGCAATCAGTCCCGCTTCCGACGCGGCGAACCCGTCGGGGCTCACGTTGACGAGCTGCCCCGCTAGATAGCTTGGTGGGGTGCGGGTCTGTGCTGCGATGTGTTGCACCGCCACTTCAATAACCTTGAGGTAGTTCTCAAGGTCAGCGGCTGAGAACTCGGCGATTTGCGCGCCCTGTTTCTCCAGCCACAGCAGACGGTCCGACCGGAACCGGTCTAGCGGTAGATCCTCCTCGCCGACCACTTCACCCGACTCGGGGTCCACAATTTCGCGGACGGGCCGGTCCATTCCGAGCACCGCCCGCGCGGGCAGCGCCAAACCGTCCGATGCGGTCATGAGGTGCGCCCACAAGGTATTGACGGCATCCTGTAGCGGAAGGACCGTCGCAATCTCGGACCGTGGCTTTCCATGCAGCCGCGAGCGGTTAGGCAGCTCGACCAGCGGCACCACCTTGAGTGGGTTCGGAACGTGGCTCGGCTCGCCCCGGGCAAGCCCCGTAGTGCGGCCGGTCCACCTTCCGCCCTCGCGGGTCGGACGCTGCCACCGGTAAACCATGGTCGGCGTGAACAGCGTTGCAAACTCGGTGTCGTAGTCCCGCCACGTCATGAGCCCCGCCTTACGGAGCCGGCGGCGCCCGGGGACATACTCGACTATCGCGCTTCCGGCGTGCTGAAAGGTGATCTCAACTGCCATCGGCGTTGTTCCAGACCAGGGCGTACGAGCGCCCCGTAATGAGTGCTTCCAACAGCGCTAGGCCGATCTCCACATCGGCTTCCGAGCGCTTCCAAGCCTTACCGGCATCCTTGTCTATGGACCCGTCTTCCAGACGGAACCCAATCGGCATAAGCCGTTCAACCGTCGCATCGGGCACCGTGGCGCACCAGTTGTCGGAGAACTCGTCAAACAGCCCGCCGGTCTGCGTGCTGAATTCCGGCGACGTGAACAACAGCGGGCGGTCCCCCTCGTACGCGTCGGACCATTTCTTAGCCTGGTGCCTGCGGCGCTGTAGCTTGCCGTACAGCCGTTCTGTCATCTGTAGCGGTGTTTCCGCCATGCTTCCCCCCCCTTGTGCTACGCGCTAGCCGCACGGGCCCGCTTGAGCGGTCGGCGGACATACCCGTCAAGAGCCATGACCACAGCGGCGATTCCGTCGATACGTGCGCTCGACTTCCCGCGGTCAGGTTTCACGGGACGTAGGTTGTCGTTACCGTCCCGGTACACCTCGACCACGCTTGCATTCCAACGGAGGATCGGGTTACCGCCGTGGTGTATGCGGCCCTCGCGGAGCAGCCTTTCAAGTTCCTTGCTGCCGGGACTCATCCCTAGATACGTCTGCGCGACCGGCACCACGTCCACGCCGCGGGTCTTTGCCTCGATGCGCTGGACGAGCTGACCCGCAAACATGCGGTCATAGGAAATCCGCTGCACGTCCAGCCGGCGACAGTCCGCGATGATCTGCCGTTCGATAGCGTCATAATCAATTGCGTCGCCCTCCGTGAGGGTCAACAGCCCATCGGCGGCCCACTGACGCAACGGGACCTGTAGCTGTTGTTCCAGCTCGTCTACGCGTTCCTCGGGCAGCCAAAAGCGGGATATCACTTCCAGTTCAACCCCGGGTTTGCGGGACTCGACAACCAGCACCCAAGCCGAAAGGTCCGAGACCGCCGACAGGTCTACCCCGCCCCATGCCCGCCGATAGCGGAAACGTTTCTTCTCTACTGCGCCCGCGTTTGCGTCCCACACCGGAAGCGGCAGCCACCGCGAGGACGAACGCATACGGCGATTGAGCGACAGTCGACAGAACGTCGGGAAGTAGGAAGGGGTCGACTTGGCCTTAGCAGCCTCACGCCGCATGTAGGCCAGGCTCGGCGACGTGCCCAAACCCGGGTTCGCCTTCCGCCACGTCTCCTCGGCGTAAGGATCGTCGCCCTCTTCGGCAGCCCAAATAACCCCGTAGTGCCCGGGGTCCGAGATCACAGCGTCCGCGCAGCGGCGGGTATACGTGTGCTTCTCGTCGTAAATGCTGCCCTCGGTGCCCTCATCTGCGGTCGTGATGAACACGACCAACGGTTGGTCCCGGGCGCCGGTACCGGTCTCGATCGCGTCGATAAGGTCACGCCGCTTGTGCACGTGCACCTCATCCACAATCGCGCCGGACACGTTCAGCCCGTGGGCGGTCTCGGCGATTTTCGACAGGGCCCGGAACACGCCGCCCGTACGGGGCACCCGGATAAGCCCCCGTAGAACCTCTACGCGCCCCCGTATGGCTCTACTGGTGAGCGCCATACGCTTAGCGTCATCAAAGACGCGTTCGGCCTGTGGAAGGCTGCCAGCAGCCGCGTAAACCTCCGCGCCAATCTCGCGATCGGCGAGCAACAGCACCAGCCCGATACCGCTGGACAGTGTGGACTTGCCCGCCTTACGGGGAACCTCAATCCACACCGTACGGGCGACGCGAACCGCTCGGCCCAACTCGGGGTCAAACCACAGCCATCCGAAAATCGGGGCAATGATCCACACCTTTTGCCACGGCGCGAGTTTGAGCGGAGTCCCGCCCCAACGTCCCTTCGTGTGCCGCATGGACTCGATAGCCGCAATGGCTCGGCGAGCGGCGGGCACATCAAAATAGGCGCCCTCGCGCTGCGGGGCCTGGTGGGCGAGAACGAGCGGACGGGACTTGACCGCCTCGCCTATCTCGTCCTCGGTCAGCCCGAGTTCTAGCAGCGCGTCATACGGGACCGGCAGATCGTCAGTCGAAAATCCCGTCATCGTCGCCCCCGCTTTCCGGCGGGGTAATCCGCGTGGCTGACGCGGGGCTAAGCCCGAGTTCGCCGACCAGCGAGCGGAAGTGACTCCGGTACTGGTGGGCAATCGTCACCCACGGGGACTTGACGTTCCCGCGCTCCGTTTCGACCACCAGGCCGGTACGGCTCAACTCCCTTTCGGCCTGCCACAGTCGGGCGACCGTCACGCAATACTCAATGGCTGTCTCTCGCTGCGGGTCGGTCAGACCAGCGGAATGCACCAGGGCGGGAACCGTCCTCGCCCACACGTCCCGGGCCTTTACCCGCACGTCCTCGGCGGAGTCGCCCGGCAACAGCTCGGACCAATCCGGCTCGACCGGAGGCACAGGGGCGAACGATGCACCCTCGGAATTGCGGTCTGCGCGGAACGTGCCCTCGCGCACCGCCTGAATATGGGGCTTCGGTTTGTGCCCGGGAATCGCCACGCTAAGTCACCTCCACCAGAACGATCTAATTAGCCATGCGAACTTTTTGCCTCCCTGCCGATCTGGCTTGGGAGGGGAGGGGAGTACCCCCCTGGGCAAGCCGTGCGCTATGTCCGAATTGGCTTCGAATTTGCGGCTGCCCAACCACCAGGTTGGCGCTTAGCGGTCTCTCGGTTGTGACAGCGAGTGCACAACGGACGGAGCCGAGAGAACGCGTCCGGCTCGGCAACACCTTGGGCTACCAACTCGCGTCGCGACAAAGGGAAATGGTCAGCGACCGTGGCTGTGCGACCGCACAGCAGACACCACGGGTTGCGGTACAGGTACGCCTTACGGATGCGCTGCCAACGCGTCGTGTAGCCCCGTTCAGCACTCGTACCGCGCTGTTGCTCGGCCTCGCGTCGGTGAGCGTCACAGCGCCCACCAGCACGGGTCAGCTCGGGGCACCCAGGGATCGAGCACGGGGGGCGGGGCCGTCTGGGCAGGGGGACTCCTCTCCAGGTAACCGCTATGAATCAGCCAACCTCTCGGTATGGCCGGTGGGTTCGCAGGATGACGGGTAGCGTGATCTTGGTCGAATGAAGGTACGCGAAAGAAAAGAGAATGACTATGCCTGTGTCTATGGGCGACTATTTCGTCCCGGAATCCGGATCGGGAGTTACCCGAATCTATAACCTGAGTGACGGGTCGGTCCGCGAATCTCAAGGCGAAGAATTCTCGACGGGCTCCACCGAAGGCCGGAGCGCCGAAGCACCCGCTAGTACAAACGACAGTCAAGAGTCGGATTCTCTGGCACTCACCACTATGGATCAGTTCAGTTCGCAGCCGATGAACGTGGATAGGGCGCAGCTTAAGGCGCACCAGGACGGGGCTCCGCTAATGTTGCAAGGAGTGACTAAGCCGTCTCTCATACTCCAAGCGGACAAGGCGTCTCTCATTCCGCAGTCAATACCTGTCATCGACGGAAACGGAAACATCGTCGCCACGTTCACCGCAGACCCGCGAGCCTGATCACTGCCGCCCCGGTACGAGCCACCCGCTGCCCGTACCGGGGCGGAGCCATGTCTTGGGTCTACAACACCCACTGGCCCAGGACTCCCAGAGACACAGCAAGGGGGGCGGAACTTACGCGGCAAGGAAGTCCGCCAACAGCAAGGATGGGGGTCTTGTCTGCCCGTGCCGTGCCGAACTCCGTGCTCGTCTTGAGCTGGTGGCACCCGTGGCACAGCACCTGAACATTGCTGTCTACGTCCTCCCCGCCGAGGGACAGCGGGCGCACATGGTCGACGTCCACCCCGTCCGCGGGGAACGTCCCCATGCACCAGTCGCACCAGGCCGTACCCCGTTCCTGCACCCGTCGCCGGAGCCGAGCCGCAGCGTCATAGCGGGCCGCCCGTCGCCGACCCCGTGAACGGCGGGTGCGGACCGTGGCCCGACCCTCAAACGTCGCGTGGTGCGTCTTGCAGCGGCCCCGATGGGTCGCAGACTCGGTGCAGTCGATACAGCGCATGTGCGCCCCCCTGGTGCTCGTTGTTGTCGAGTGCCCGCCCCCGGACTCGAACCGGGAACCTCGCGATCTTGAATCGCGCGTCTCTGCCACTTGGACTAGGCGGGCTTGGTTGTCCTCGCCGGCGAGGCGGGACCACGGGGACTGCACTGCCCACAACCCCTTTCGGCGCCCCGAGGGACGGTTACGTGTGGGCGGTGCAGTCCCCGCGCGTTGCCTCCCAACCCCTGCGGCCACCCCGGTAACGCGGGGCGCGTGGTGCGCGGGCAACGCTGACGAGAGAGCCGGGCACTCGGACCGCCGGGTGTCCCCCTTGGGGTGGGTGCGCGGTAGTCCCGCTCTCACTCTGCTGTGGGGACCAGCGAATTCCCGCGGCCCTTGCGGACCTGTGGCTGCCCCCTCACTGTGCTGTGGGGACCAGCAGATTCCTGCCGGGGCTTGCCATGACGGAATGACGGTTCTAAGGGTCTTTCTGGTTTTCCTTAAAGAACATAAGAGAAAAACAGAAGCGGGCCCCGAAGCGTCATACCGTCATGGCTGTGCCCGCTGGTGGTCCTCGCTGACAGGCAGGACGGCCTCGCGCGGGGCGCTGTGCGCCTGTCTGCGGGCACAGGAAAGCCCCGGCGGTCCCAAGGGGACTACCGGGGCGAGACAGGGCGGGTGTACTGCATTCTCGGCTCATGAGTCGTGACATGCACCGCCCCTGACCCACACGCCCATTTCGGTGCGGGGTGCGGCAAGCCTATCCGCCACCGGAGGCACGCCGAGAGCCCCGGCGGGCCAGTGGCCAACCGGGGCACCTTCGGGTTCGTGGGGGCGGTTACGCGGCTGTGACGAGTGTCTGCGGGGTCAGGTTGCGGTGCGCCCTTGCCCCCGCTGTGGGGGCGTGGTCGGGGTTGTTCTCGGTGGCAAGTTCGTCCGCCACGGTCACGTTCTCTTCAACGGCGGGGTCGAGATCCCCGGTAATGGTGAACTCGACGCGTCGCAGGTCGAGCGTGCGCCACCCGCCCTTCGTTCCGCGCTTGACCGTGAGGCTTGCCCCTGCCTCCACGAGCATGGTGCGCCGGGCCATGGTGTCGGCGCTGTTCCAGTTGTCGGCGTAGGTGCGGCCGGTGGAGAGGATTTCACGGCGGGGCTCGGTCTTCTCCCGTGCTTCCAGCTCGGCAAGACGTGCGTCAAGGCTGTCTGCGTGACGCTGCCATGCAGCTTGCGCGGTCTTGGACTTCTGGCGTCCCTTCTGCTTCTGGTGTTCCTCGAACTCGGCGAGGGTGGCGTCAATCTCGGGCTGAGGGTCGTAGCCGGGTATCTCGACGGTGCGGGTGATGTGCACCGGGCCGACCAGCCGCAGGAACTCGGCGGTCACGTACTGGTCCACCCATTCCGCCCGCACGGTGGAGGGGACTGCGCAGTTCGCCCCGTACTTGTAGGACGAGCACTGGTAGACGTCGCGGCCCTTGCCCGGCCGTGCCTTGCGCAGGTACATACGGCTGCCGCAGCTGCCGCAGTGGATGACGCGCAGGAGCAGCGCCCCGGAGTCCTTACGCACGGGCGGACGCTCGGCGACGGGCTTGGGGGCCAGCAGCGCGCCGACCTGGTCGAACTCTTCGCGGGTGAGGATCGCGTTTTCTGCCGCCAGGACCGGGGCGCCCTGGTCGTCGCGGACCGGGTTCCCGCGGTGGATCTTCCATCCCATGATCGCGGGGGACGTGAGCATCTTGACGATGGTCTTGTCCCGCCACTGTGCGGGCTTCCGCTTCGGGTGGGTGCTGTCCTCGGGTTTGGCCCCGTTGTGCTTCGTGCGGGCCCGGTAGGCGGCCCAGTGGGCGGACGGAGACAGCACGCCGTCAGCGTTCAGTGCACGGGCGATCGTGAGGGGGGAGTCTCCCTCCGCCAGAGCGGCAATGATCCGCTCTATGGTCTCGATGGCTTCAAGGTCGGGGACGAGTGTCCAGCCCACCCCGCCGTACTCGGCTGGCATGGGGGCGGGAAGGTAGCCGTAGGCGGGCTGTCCGCCGCCCCGCCACCGAAGCGGCATCTTGCGCATGGCCGCCTGTGCACCGGTCACGCGGTCTTTGATGCTCTGTCCCTCGACCTGGGCGGCGAACGCGAACATCATCATCATGAGTTCGCTCATGGGGTCCATGGGGTTGCGGAAGTCGAAGACGAGCCGCCCCGTGCCGCCCAGCCCCTCGGCGAAAATGATCATCTTGCGGTGTGTGCGGGCCCACTTCGCAAGCTCGTGCATGTCTTGCATGGACCGGATGGCGCGGTCGAAGCGCCAGAAGACCAGGGCGTCGAAGTCGGCGGGGCGCTTGAGCCACGCGCCGAGCTGTGGACGCTCGAAGGGGCCGACCTTGGACGCGGACACGTCCAGGTCGACCGCTTCACGCAGTGCGGCGCCCTCGCCGAAGCTGATATCGAGGGCTGCCGCCGCCTGGTCGTCGGACTCACGCTGACGCTCAGGGCTGGTGGTCTCGTCCGTGCGGACCGACAATCGCACGCATCGGACCCCGCGCAGAGTCTCGGCAGCTTGAGCCAGGGTCCCTACAGGGGTGTATGCCTTGTCCATGCCCCTTGTGGGGGCCAGTAAGTTCTCCGCCTGCCTGACCTGCGTTGATACCGCCACGACCTGATCACTCCAGAACACTCAGTCCGGAGCATCGGGAAGGGGCGGGGTGGGGGCGAAAACCGCCTCAGCCCAGCTGGTGCATCCAGCCGTGGGGGTCCGGGGTGGCCCCGGTCTGGAGGTCGAGCAGGGCCTTGCGCAGGCGCATGGTCACCGCACCCGGCTCCCCGTCCCCCTGGGTCCAGTTCGCCCGCGCGGACTTCACGGACCCCACAGGAGTGATCACCGCGGCCGTACCGCAGGCGAACACCTCGGTCAGAACCCCCGCCTCGTTGTCCCGCTTCCAGTCCTCCGTGGAGATCCGCCCCTCCTCCGCGCTGTACCCGAGATCGCGGGCGATCTTCAGCAGCGAGTCCCGGGTGATCCCCGGCAGCAGCGACCCGGTCAGCGAGGGGGTGACGATGCGGTCCCCGTACACGAAGTACAGGTTCATCCCGCCCATCTCCTCGATCCAGCGGTGCTCGACCGCGTCGAGCCAGACGACCTGGTCGCAGCCGTGCTGGGCGGCCTCGGCCTGGGCGACCAGGGACGCGGCGTAGTTGCCGCCGGTCTTGGCCGCACCCGTACCGCCCTTGACCGCGCGCACGTACTCCTCGGAGAGCCAGACCGAGACGGGCTTGACGCCGCCCGGGAAGTAGGCCCCGGCCGGGGAGGCGATCACGATGAAGAGGTACTCGTTGGCCGGGCGCACGCCCAGTCCGACCTCACTGGCGATCATGAAGGGCCGCAGGTAGAGGGATGCCTCGCCGGAGGACGGGACCCAGGCCCGGTCCTGCTGGATCAGCGCGTCGCAGGCGGCGATGAAGAGCTCGTCCGGCAGCTCGGGCATGGCCATGCGGCGGGCCGAGGCCCGGAAGCGCTCGGCGTTGGCCTCGGGCCGGAAGGTGGCCACCGTGCCGTCGGGCTGCCGGTACGCCTTGAGCCCCTCGAAGATCGTCTGCGCGTAGTGCAGGGTCATGTTCGCCGGGTCCATCGACAGCGGCGCGTACGGGACGAGCTCGGCGTCGTGCCACCCGCGGCCCTCGGTCCACTTGACCGTCACCATGTGGTCGGTGAAGTGGCGGCCGAAGCCGGGGCTTTCCAGGATCGCGTCACGCTCCGCGTCCGACAGCGGATGGGCGGAGGGCTTGAGCTCGATCGTGGGCGTCGTCATGGTTGCGTGTCCTTCACCGGTTGTGTGTGTCGGACCGCGCTCACGCCGTCTTCGCTGCTGCTAGGACGTCCGAGCTTTTCCGCATGCCGCGGTCCCACGTTCGATTATCGCTCGTGCGGGACCGTGGCAGAAACGGTGTGATTGCGGCCCAGGGATTGATGGTGGCACCCCGGGGCCGTACAGGAAAAGCCGCCGGGTGCTGGTGCGACCCGGCGGCTTTCGTGAGGAAGAGCGCTCGGGTCAGCCCGATACGCGTACGGCGAGCGCGTCGCCGATCTCGTCGGTGGTACGGGCGGAGCCGTCCCGTTCGGCCAGATCGGCCTGGACGGCGTCCTCGATCCGGGCCGCCTCGGCGTCGTGGCCGAGGTGGCGCAGGAGCAGGGCGACGGAGAGGACCGTGGCCGTCGGGTCGGCCTTGCCCTGGCCCGCGATGTCGGGTGCGGAGCCGTGCACCGGCTCGAACATCGAGGGGAACGCGCCGGTCGGGTTGATGTTGCCGGACGCGGCCAGGCCGATGCCACCGGTCACGGCGGCGGCGAGGTCGGTGAGGATGTCGCCGAAGAGGTTGTCGGTGACGATCACGTCGAAGCGCTCGGGCTGGGTGACGAAGAAGATCGTCGCCGCGTCGACGTGCAGGTAGTCGGTGGTGACGTCCGGGTACTCCTTCGCCACCGTGTCGAAGATGTTCTTCCACAGGTGGCCGGCGAAGACGAGGACGTTGTTCTTGTGGACCAGCGTCAGCTTCTTGCGCGGGCGGGCCTGGGCCCGGGCGAACGCGTCGCGCACCACGCGCTCCACGCCGTACGCCGTGTTGACGCTGACCTCGGTGGCGACCTCGGCCGGGGTGCCGGTGCGCAGCGAGCCGCCGTTGCCCGTGTAGGGGCCCTCGGTGCCCTCGCGGACCACCACGAAGTCGATGTCGGGGCGGCCGGCCAGCGGGGTCGCGGTGTTCGGGAAGAGCTTCGAGGGGCGCAGGTTGATGAAGTGGTCGAAGGCGAACCGCAGCTTCAGCAGCAGCCCGCGCTCCAGCACGCCGGACGGCACGCTCGGGTCGCCGATGGCGCCGAGCAGGATCGCGTCGTGCGCCTTGAGCGCTTCGAGCTCCGCGTCCGGCAGGGTCTCGCCGGTGCGGTGCCAGCGCCGGGCGCCGAGGTCGTACTCCTTGGTCTCCAGCTTCACGTCCGCTGGAAGGACGGCGCGCAGGACCTTGAGGCCCTGGGCCACCACTTCCTGGCCGATGCCGTCACCGGGGATCACTGCGAGATCGATGCTGCGAGACATGGAAGCACCGTACTCCCCGTCCCATGCATTGACATGTGGAGTCCATCATGCGGACACTGCCGGGCCCCCCGGGCGGGGGACCCTGGGCGCGCGCCGCTCCCCCGTACACCGCGCGGACCGCCGCCGAATGGCTGGCGGGGGTGATGTGCGGGGAGGTTCCGGGGAGTTGCATGGGGAGTTGTACGTGCCCCGTTCATCTACTGGTGAGATTCACGTCGTCTGAGGAGAGGACGTTTCCGGCCATGGACATCCCCCGTTTCGGAATTCCCGAGCAGCTCGCCGGCCGCATGAGCATGGCCGAGCAGCACGAGTACCTGCGCACGCGGCTGACGCGGCGCGGGGTACTGCGCACTTCCGTGGCGACCGCCGCGATCGCCGGTGCCGGGGTGGGCACCGGACTCGCCGCGTCGCCCGCGTACGCCGCGCCCACCGTGCTCACCTCGCGGGGCTCCGCCACCGAGGTGGACGGTTCGCTGGTCGCCCCGTTCGGCCGGCACCTGGCCTACGGCGCCGACCCCCGGACCCAGATGGCGGTCTCCTGGCAGGTCCCGTTCGCGGTGCGCAGGCCGTACATCCGCGTCGGCCTCAAGCCGTGGGCGCTCAGCCACCGCATCGGCGCGGAGGTGCGCCACCTCACCACGCCGGTGCTCAACGGCGGCAAGATCGCGGCGGCCGAGCAGTACTACGTGCACGCCGGCCTGGAGCGGCTGCGCCCGGGCACCACGTACTACTACGGCGTCGGCCACGACGGCTTCGACCCGGCGGACCCGCGCAACCTGGGCACGCTCGGCACCTTCACCACCGCGCCCGAGCGTGCCGAATCGTTCACCTTCACCGCCTTCGGCGACCAGGGCGTCAGCTACCACGCGCTCGGCAACGACCAGCTGATCCTCGGTCAGAACCCGGCGTTCCACCTGCACGCGGGCGACATCTGCTACGCCGACCCGTCCGGCTCGGGCACCACCGGCGACACCTATGACGCGCGCACCTGGGACCAGTTCCTGGCCCAGACCGAGTCGGTCGCCAAGACCGTGCCGTGGATGGTCACCACCGGCAACCACGACATGGAAGCCTGGTACTCGCCCAACGGCTACGGCGGCCAGAACGCCCGCTGGTCGCTGCCGGACAACGGTCCGGACCCGGTGAACCAGCCCGGCGTCTACTCGTTCCGGCACGGCAACGTCGGCGTGGTGGCGCTGGACGCCAACGACATCTCGTACGAGATCCCCGCCAACTTCGGGATCAGCGGCGGCAAGCAGACCCAGTGGCTGGACAAGCGCCTGGGCGAGCTGCGCGCCGACCGGCACATCGACTTCATCGTGGTCTTCTTCCACCACTGCGCCTTCTCCACCACCAACGCGCACGCCTCCGACGGCGGAGTGCGCGACGTCTGGGTGCCGCTCTTCGAGAAGCACCAGGTCGACCTGGTCGTCAACGGGCACAACCACGTCTACGAGCGCACCGACGCGATCCACCAGAACGCGGTGGGGCGCAAGGTGCCGATCGGCGCGAGCACCGACCCGACGCGGGACGGCATCGTCTATGTGACGGCGGGCGGCGCGGGCCGCGGGCTCTACGACTTCCCGGCGCCCGACAGCTACGAGGGCCACGTCAAGGACCAGGAGAGCGTCGCCAGCTACCACTGGGTCAAGGGCCGCGGCAAGGAGACCGAGACGGTGGAGTGGTCCCGGGTGCGGTTCACCGGCTTCTCGTTCCTCGCGGTCGAGGTCGAGGCCGGGCGCCGTCCCCTGATGAAGGTCTCGGCGCTGGCCGAGACCGGCGAGCGGATCGACCACTTCGAGATCCGGCGCGGCAAGTAGCGCCCGGCCGTCCGAACAGCGGGGGCCCGTCCACGGACGGGCCCCCGTGGCGTGGGGCCCCGGCGGCCGGAACCGCCGGGCAGACGCGAGTGCGGCGCCGGGCCCTAGCGGCCGTGGCCGGTCACGCCGCCGTTGTCGCGGCGGTCGAGCGCGCGCTGGAGGGCGGCGGCGGCGTTCTTGCGGTCGGCGTCGCTGATGCGGGAGGAGTGGCGGACGCGGCGGACGGTCGTCGTCTCGGACATGGGGGATCGACTCCTTGAGATCACGGGGATGTCAGGGCGCCGGAAGGGGCGGGGAGCGCCGCCACAGGGGTTGCCTGCCAGGGGGCCATGCGCTCTCGACCGCCATTCGCTGGATCTAGCGAGACGTTCGGCTCCTACCAAGCTAAGCGAGGACCGTGCTTCTGTCTCCACAATTACTCGGACTTCCTACTATCTGAGACGGCCCGTCACCGGCACCGCCACCCATCAGGCATCGCCACCCATCAAGCATCGCCAGCTAGTTTGCATTCCTACCTAGCTGGTGCTGGAATACACCCATGGCCGCAGACCGCAGATCCAGCTGGCTCAAGGGCGTCCTCGACCTCCTTGTCCTCACCTGCCTCACCGGAGGCGAGAGCTACGGGTACGAGATCTCCAAGACCCTCGCCTCGGCCGGGCTGGGAGAGATCAAGGGCGGCACCCTCTACCCCGTGCTCAACCGGCTCGAAGAGGCCGGGCTGGCCGTCGGGGAGTTCCGCGCCGCCGAGCGCGGGCCGGGGCGCCGCTACTACCGGCTGACCGACGAGGGCCGCCGGGCGCTGACCGAACAGGGCGCGTCCTGGCTGGAGTTCCACACCGCCGTGCAGACCATGCTGACCAGCGACACACCAGGGGGACGACCGTCATGAGCGGACAGCAGGAGTACTTCGAGGCGCTCGCCGCCGCACTGCGCTCCGGCGGGATGCCCCGCCCCGAGGTGAGCGCCACCGTCGCCGAGCTGAGCGGGTACCTGGCCGACTCCGGGGGCACCGACCCGTACGAGGAGTTCGGCGCGCCCGAGGTCTTCGCGGCCCGGCTCACCGGCGGGCGGACGGACCGGGAACCGGCCGCCGAGGCGGAGACCTGGAAGTGGACCGCCGACATCTACACCGACCGCAAGCACCTCAACCACTACGGCGACCAGGGCTGGGAGGTGGAGGGGCTGGACCGGCTCGGCCGGTTCGTGTGCCGCCGGGACCCGGCGGCGGCGATGCGCTGGGAGTACCGGCGCGAGAGCGCCGACACCGCGGCCGGGCGCGAGGCGGTGACGGCAGGGCTCGCGCCGGACGGCTGGGAGCCGTGCGGGCAGTGGATGTTCTTCATGTACTTCAAGCGCCCGAAGGCGGCCAGCGCCGGACCCGCCGCCGGACTCGACGAGCTGGTGGCGCCGCCCGCCAAGCAGCTCTTCCTCAGCGGCCGTTACCGGGGCAGCCTCAAGAAGATGACCGCCTCCGGCGTCGCCTCGGGCACGGCGACCGCCCTCGCGATCCACTTCGCGGGCGACGAGGTCGCCTACTGGGCCCTGGCCGGTGCGGCGGTGGCCGTTCCGGCGGCGGTGGTGCTGGCCTGGAAGCGGGTCAAGCGCGAGGTCGCCACCGGCGTCGAGGACCCCGGACCGGTCCCCGGCACGGCCGCGTGAGGCGGCCCGAATCCCCCGCACACCCGCGTGAACAGGCAGGATCCGCCCGTTGCCCGAGTGTTCACATTTCCCTCCCCGCAGAGGTCTAGCTCCAGACCATTGACCGGCCGCACCCTTGCGCTCGGCGTGCCACCGGGGCGCGCCGGGGACCGGAGGGGCGGGCGGATGACTCCCATCAGCCGCAGGGGATTCGTGACACTCGGCGCGGGCGTGGCCGCCGGAGCCGTACTGCCGGGCACGGCCGCCGCGGCCGGGTCGGCGCCCGGTACGGCCCTCGGGAGCGGGGCCGCCGCCGCGGCCACCGGCACGGTCAAGGACGTGCGGCACGTGGTGGTCCTGATGCAGGAGAACCGCAGCTTCGACCACTACTTCGGCCGTCTCAAGGGCGTACGGGGCTTCGCCGACCGCAGCGGGATCGCGCTGCCGGGCGGCCGGTCCGTCTTCGACCAGCCCAGCGGCCTCGGCCGCCAGTACCCGTGGAAGCTCAGCGCCACCCCGGCCGCGGGCGGCGCCGACGGCAGGACCCTCGCCCAGTGCACCGGCGACCTGCCGCACAGCTGGACCTCCCAGCACTCCGCCTGGAACAAGGGCCGGATGGACAACTGGGTGGCCGGGGTCGGCAACGTCCGCTCGCTCGGCTACCTGGACCGCGAGGACATCCCGTTCCACTACGCGCTCGCCGACAACTACACCATCTGCGACGCGTACTTCAGCTCCACCCTCAGCGCCACCGGCCCCAACCGCACCTTCCTGTGGAGCGGCAAGGTCGACGCCACCAGCAAGGACGGCGGCGACGAGTCGGGGCTGACCTGGGAGTCCTACGCGGAGGCCCTCCAGCGGGCCGGGGTCAGCTGGAAGGTCTACCAGAACGCCAACGACAACTACGGCGACAACGGCCTGGCCTACTTCAAGAAGTTCACCGACGCCCCCGCGGGCGACCCGCTGCACGACCGGGGCATGGCGTCCGTCCCGGCCGTGACCGGCTCCACGCCCGACGACATCGCCGCCGCGATCAAGGCGGACGCGCTGGCGGGCAGGCTGCCCCAGGTCTCCTGGGTCGTCGCCAACCAGGCGTTCTCCGAGCACCCCTACGCGCCGCCCGGCGACGGCGCGCACTTCGTCGACCTGGTCTACCGGGCGCTGGCCGCCAGCCCCGAGGTCTTCGACTCGACCGTGCTGTTCCTCAACTACGACGAGAACGACGGCTTCTTCGACCACGTGCCGCCGCCGTCACCGCCCGCGAACACGCCCGGTGAGTTCCTCACCGGCGTCCCGGTCGGGCTGGGCTTCCGGGTGCCGATGCTGGTCATGTCGCCCTGGACGCGGGGCGGCTGGGTCTCCTCGGAGGTCTTCGACCACACCTCGGTGCTGCGCTTCCTGGAGACCTGGACGGCCGCCCTCGGCACCCCCGCCGCCTGCCCCAACATCAGCGCCTGGCGCCGCCGGGTGACCGGCGACCTGACCGGCGTCTTCGACTTCGCCAACCCGGTGTACGGGGTGCCGGGCGGGCTGCCCGCCACCAAGGCGCTCGGGGTGAACTGCGGCCCGCTGCCCAACCCGGCGCCGCAGACCAACGCGCTGCCCGCGCAGGAGTCCGGCACCCGCCCGGCCCGCGCCCTGCCCTACCAGCCCAACGGCAACCTCGACCGCTTCGAGTTCGGCGCGGCGGGACAGGTCCTGGCCTGGTTCGGCATGGCCAACAAGGGCGCCCCGGCGTCCGCCGCCGCCCACTTCTCGATCCACCCCAACGCCTACCGCGACACCACTCCGTACCAGTACACGGTCGACGCGGGCGCCGCCGCCACCGACTCCTTCAACATCGGCACCGCCTTCGGCGACGGCAAGTACGACTTCACCATGGTCGGCCCCAACCGCTTCCTGCGCCGCTTCACCGGCGACGCCACCAAGGCGGGCAAGGCCGTCGAGGTGGCGGCCCGCTACGGGGTGGAGAGCGGCACCGGCAAGACGGCGATCTGGCTGAAGATGACCAACACCTCGGCCTCCCCCGTCACCTTCACCGTCAAGGCCGGCAACTACCGCACCGACGGCCCCTGGACGTACCAGGTGGCGGCGGGCGGCTCCACCGAGGACTTCTTCAACGCCGTGGCGTACTCGAACGGCTGGTACGACCTGACGGTGACGGCCGACTCCGACGCCACCTGGTCGCGCCGCTACACCGGCCACATCGAGACCGGCGCGCCCTCGGTCAGCGGCTGACGGAGAGGTCCTGGAGGCCCACCACCCGCAGCAGCTCCAGGCGCTGGTGGGCCTCGGTGCCGGGGCGGGCCGAGTGCACCACCAGGAACTGGCCCTCCTCGGAGCTGAGCAGGATCTCGCAGTCCAGGTCGAGACGGCCGACCACCGGGTGCAGGAACCGCTTGCGCTTGGCGTGCCGCGTCTCCACCTCGTGCTCCAGCCACAGCGCCGCGAACTCCTCGCTCGCCTCGCGCAGTTCGGCCACCAGCGCGGCCGGACCCGGGTCGTCCGGGCGGGCCGCGAGGACCGCGCGCAGCTGCGCCACATGGCTGCGGGAGTGCTCCGCCTGGTCCTCGGGCGGGAACAGGGCGCGCAGCGCGGGCTCGGTGAAGTAGCCGCGGATGATGTTGCGGCCGGGCCCTGCCTCGCCGACCAGCGCCGCGGCCATCGCGTTCTGCGCGAGCACCTCGCCCCAGTCGCTCATCACCTGCGCGGGCGCGTCGTGCAGCCGGTCCAGGATCAGCATCAGCCCGGGGCGCACATGGACCGAGCCGTGCCGCTCGCGCGGGGGCTCCTCGCCCGCCAGGTGGAAGAGGTGGTCGCGCCCGTCCCGGCTCAGCCGCAGCGCCCGCGCCAGCGCGGTCAGCATCTGCCGGGACGGGCGCGAGCCGCGGGCCTGCTCCAGCCGGGTGTAGTAGTCCGCCGACATCCCGGTGAGCTGGGCGACCTCTTCCCTGCGCAGCCCGGTGGTGCGCCGCCGGGGCCCCGAGGCCAGGCCCACGTCCGAAGGTGCCAGCCGGGCCCGGCAGTGCCGCAGGAAGTCCGCGAGTTCGTCTCTGTCCACGTCCCTCAGCATGACGCCGGGATTCCGCCGTATCCAGGGAGTGCCGCTCCCTGGATGAGGACGTCCCTCCCGCCCCGTCCAACCCCGCGCCACGCTGGGCGCAGACGACGAGAGAGGAGCGCGCGATGCGGATTCTGGTGACCGGGGCGACGGGCGCGGTCGGCCGGCGGCTGGTGCCGAGGCTGGTGCAGCGGACCGATGTGGTGCGGGTGCTGGTCCGGGACGAGGCGCGCGGCGCGGCGCTCGGCTCCCACGAGGTCGCCGTCGGCGACGTGCGCGACGAGGAGGCCGTGCGCAAGGCGCTGGCCGGGGTGGACGCGGTGCTCAACCTCGCGGTCGCCTTCCGGGAGGTGTCGGACGAGGAGAACCGGGCGGTCAACCGGGACGCGGCGATCGCGCTCGGCCGGGCCGCGCTGGAGGCGGGGGCGGGCCGGTTCGTGCAGGTGTCGTCGAACCTGGCGTACGGACTGGGGCGCGGGCGCCCGCTCACCGAGGACGACGCGCCGCTGCCCGGCGGTCCGCTGTGGGGCGCCTACGCGCAGTCCAAGGCGGAGGCCGAGCAGGCCCTGTTCGCGCTCCACCGCGAGCACGGCCTGGACGTGCGCGTCGGCGCCCTCGCCTACTGCTACGGCGAGGGCGACCCGCATCTGGCCCAGTCGGTGCGCTGGGCCCGGCAGTGGGCCGGGCACCAGCGGCTGCCGATGGTCCACCACGCGGACGTGGCGCAGGGCCTGATGCGGCTGCTGTACGCGCCGGGGGTGGCGGGCCGCAAGTACAACATCGCGGACGACTGCCCGGTCACCGCGGTCGAGCTGCTCCAGCTCAACGGGGTGGAGGTGCCGCGGGAGCTGGCGCGGCGCACCGACCCGGACCCGTTCCACACGGTCATGTCGACGCTGCGGATCCGCGACGAGCTGGGCTTCCGCCCGCTGTACCCGTCGGTGTGGACGGCCCGGGACGCGGGCGTGCTGTAGGGATCCGGCCCGGCCGCGGGGTGCGGCACGCGCGCCGCTACAGCACGTCGCCGTCGCGCCAGTCGAAGACCAGTGGCCGGGCCGGGTCGGGCAGCGGGCGGCCCGCGGCGGGGCGGACGTAGGTGGTGCCCTCCTCCTCGGCGAGGCGCACCACCCCGTCCGGGCCGAGCGCCTCGATCCGGCCGGGCCACACCTGCCAGCCGCGCGAGCGGTAGAGCGCCGCGCCCTCGGCGGAGGCGGAGAGCGCGCCGAACTCGTACGCCTCGTCGATCACGTGCTCCAGCGCGGCCATGACCCGGGAGCCGAGCCCCTGGCGGCGCCGGTCGGCGCGGACGGCGACGGCCTCGACGTAGCCGATCCGGTAGGACCGGCCGCCGTGCAGCACCCGGCGCATGATGACGCTGCCGTGGGCGGCCAGCCCGTCCTCGTCGTCGAGGAAGGAGTGGACCCCGCCGAGGGCGTGGTCCCAGTCCTCGTCGCTGAAGTCCCCCTCGAAGGCGGCGTCGAGCAGGGCGCGGATCCTCGGCAGCCCGTCCGGACCCAGTTGCGAGGTGTGCGCGGTGTGCTGAGACTCAGTCATGTGCCCACTGTGGCAGGCCGCTTCGCGTTCTTCCGCGCCGGGCGGGGCCGCGTCAGACTCGGTGCCATGCCGACTTCGACCCCACAGCGGTGGACGCCCACCCACGGCGAGCCCTACCGCCCCGTCCCGTACCGCCCCGAGCGGATGCCCGCGGCCGAATCCCTGGCGCGCGCGGCCCGGCTGCGCGCCACCATGGACCGGCGCCGC
This sequence comes from Streptomyces sp. cg36, assembly GCF_041080675.1. NCBI lineage: Bacteria > Bacillati > Actinomycetota > Actinomycetes > Kitasatosporales > Streptomycetaceae > Streptomyces > Streptomyces cyclosori. The sequence goes on from NZ_CP163520.1 coordinate 2,414,639, forward strand.
ACCGTACGGCAGTTCTCCCCGGACCCGATTCCCGAGCAGGTGGTGCGGGACGCGATCGCGTGTGCCGCGACCGCGCCCTCGGGCGCCCACCAGCAGCCCTGGACCTTCGTGCTGGTGCGCGACCCCGAGGTGCGCCGGCGGATCCGGGAGGCCGCCGAGCACGAGGAGGAGGTCTCCTACGACGGCCGGCTCGGCGAGGAGTGGCTGGCGGCGCTGCGCCCGCTGGGCACCGACGCCGTCAAGGCGCACCTGACCGACGCCCCGGCCCTGATCGTCGTCTTCCAGCAGCGGTACTGGCTGGCCGAGGACGGCACCAAGCACAAGCACTACTACGTGGACGAGTCCGTCGGGATCGCGGTGGGGCTGCTGCTGAGCGCGCTGCACCAGTGCGGTCTGGCGGCGCTGGTGCACACGCCGAGCCCGATGCGGTTCCTCTCCCAGGTGCTGGAGCGGCCGGTGAACGAGAAGGCGTTCGCGGTGATACCGGTGGGCTATCCGGCCGGGGACTGCGAGGTCCCCGATCTCGTGCGCAAGTCGCTCGACCAGGTCCTGGTGGAGTACTGAGCGCCCGCGGCGGCGCCTGACCCGCGAGCCGCGGGCCGTGCCGCAAGGGAACCGCCCCCGTCCTCGGTTGGGGGACCAAGGACGGGGGCGGGGTTTGGAGGTGACGGACCGTCAGCCCATGTGGGGGTAGGCGTAGTCGGTCGGCGGGACCAGCGTCTCCTTGATGGCGCGGGTCAGCGTCCAGCGCATCAGGTTCTGCGGGGCGCCCGCCTTGTCGTTGGTGCCCGAGGCACGGCCGCCGCCGAAGGGCTGCTGGCCGACGACGGCGCCGGTCGACTTGTCGTTGATGTAGAAGTTGCCGGCCGCGTAGCGGAGCTTCTCCATCGTGTACGCGGCGGCGGCGCGGTCGCCGGAGATGACCGAGCCGGTGAGCGCGTAGTCCGAGACGGACTCCATCTGCTCCAGCATCTCGTCGTACTTCTCGTCGTCGTAGACGTGGACCGCCAGGATCGGGCCGAAGTACTCGGTCGTGAAGACCTCGTTCTCGGGGTCCGTGCACTCGATGACGGTCGGGCGGACGAAGTAGCCGACCGAGTCGTCGTAGGTGCCGCCCGCGACGACCGTGCAGGAGGCGTCGCCCTTGGCGCGGTCGATCGCGGCCTTGTTCTTGGCGAACGAGCGCTCGTCGATGACGGCGCCGATGAAGTTCGACAGGTCGGTGACGTCACCCATGGTGATGGCGTCGACCTCGGCCGCGAACTCCTCCTTGAAGCCGTCGTTCCAGATGGAGGCCGGGACGTAGGCGCGCGAGGACGCGGAGCACTTCTGGCCCTGGAACTCGAAGGAGCCGCGGGTCAGCGCGGTCTTCAGGACGGCGCGGTCGGCGCTCGGGTGCGCGACGACGAAGTCCTTGCCGCCGGTCTCGCCGACCAGGCGCGGGTAGGTGCGGTACTTCTCGATGTTGGTGCCGACCGTCTTCCACAGGTGCTGGAAGGTCTTGGTGGAACCGGTGAAGTGGATGCCCGCCAGGTCGCGGTGGTTCAGCGCGATCTCGGAGACGGCCAGGCCGTCACCGGTGACCAGGTTGATGACGCCCTTGGGCAGCCCGGCCTCCTCCAGGAGCCGCATCAGCAGCACGGCGGCGTGGGTCTGGGTCGGGGACGGCTTCCACACGACCACGTTGCCCATCAGGGCCGGGGCGGTCGGCAGGTTGCCCGCGATGGCCGTGAAGTTGAACGGCGTGATCGCGTAGACGAAACCTTCCAGCGGACGGTGGTCCATCCGGTTCCACACGCCCGGGGAGTTCGCCGGGGGCTGCTCGGCCAGGATCTGGCGGGCGTAGTGGACGTTGAAGCGCCAGAAGTCGACGAGCTCGCACGGGGTGTCGATCTCGGCCTGCTGGGCGGTCTTGGACTGGCCGAGCATGGTCGAGGCGGCCAGCGTCTCGCGCCAGGGGCCGGCCAGCAGCTCGGCGGCGCGCAGGATGATCGCGGCGCGGTCGTCGAAGGCCATCGCGCGCCACGCCGGGGCGGCGGCGAGGGCGGCGTCGATGGCGTCCTGGGCGTCCTGGGTCGTCGCGTTGGCGTACGTGCCGATGACGGCCCGGTGGTTGTGCGGCTGCACGACGTCGAAGCGCTCGCCGCCGCCCATCCGCTTCTCGCCGCCGATGGTCATCGGCAGCTCGATGGGGTTCTGGGCCAGCTCCTTGAGCTTGGCCTCCAGGCGCGCGCGCTCGGGCGAACCCGGGGCGTAGCCGTGCACCGGCTCGTTGACGGGAGCGGGGACCTGGGTCACAGCGTCCATGAGTCTCTTTACTCCTTGATGAGGGGTGGTGGGCTCAGCCCTTGGTGAGGATGGAGCGGGCGAAGAAGAGCAGGTTGGCCGGCTTCTCCGCCAGACGGCGCATGAAGTAGCCGTACCAGTCGGTGCCGTACGCCGTGTAGACGCGCATCCGGTGGCCCTCGGCCGCCAGGCGCACGTGCTCGTCGCTGCGGATGCCGTACAGCATCTGGAACTCGTACTCGTCCAGCTTGCGCCCCGCGCGCCGGGCGAGCTCCTGGGTGATGGCGATCAGCCGCGGGTCGTGCGAGCCGATCATCGGGTACGCGTCGCCGTCCATCAGGATCTTCAGGATGCGGACGTACGCCTTGTCGATCTCGCCCTTGTCCTGGTACGCGACGGAGGCGGGCTCCTTGTAGGCGCCCTTCACGATCCGGACCCGGCTGCCGGCGGCGGACAGCCGGCGGGCGTCCTCCTCGGTGCGGAAGAGGTACGCCTGGATGACGCAGCCGGTCTGCGGGAAGTCCTTCCGCAGCTCCTCGTGGATGGCGAACATCGAGTCGAGGGTGGTGTGGTCCTCGGCGTCCAGGGTGACCGTGGTGCCGATGGCGGCGGCGGCCTCGACGACCGGGCGGACGTTGGCCAGGGCGAGCTCGTGGCCGCCCTCCAGCGCCTGGCCGAACATCGACAGCTTCACGGACATCTCGGCGCGGGTACCCAGGTCCAGGTCCTTGAGGCGCTCGATCAGCTGGAGGTAGGCGTCGCGCGCGGCGTACGACTGCTCCACCGTGGTGATGTCCTCGCCCACCACGTCCAGGGTGACCTCCAGGCCCTTGCCCGCGGCGTCCTTGACGATCGGCACGACCTGGTCGACCGTCTCACCGGCGATGAACCGGTCGACGACCTGCTTCGTGCCGGGGGCGGCCGAGATGAAACGGCGCATCTTGTCGCTGCGCGACGCGGCGAGGATCACGGGACCCAGCACGGGGCACCTCCATGGAAAGGGGTAGCAGGGGGCCGAAACCCGACGTTTCGGGAACGGCACGGAGAACCACCGTGAAACCTAGGGATCCCTTTGATCCTCGGCCATCGACAGCTGTCACGCATCCGTGCCCCCCATCTCAGACAGATGTCTGAAGGCCGGGCCGGAATGCGGGAGAATGGCGGGCGTGAAGGGCGACTACCAGGACCTGGTCGATGAGATCTCGGCGCTGCTCGGCGCCCCCGCGACCCTGGAGGACCGGGATTTCGGGCTGATCGCCTTCGGCGCGCACGACTCCGAGGACGACGCGGCGATGGACCCGGTGCGCACCCGCTCGATCCTGACCCGCCGCTCCACCCCGGCGGTCCGCGCCTGGTTCGAGGGGTTCGGCATCACCCGGGCGACCGGCCCGGTGCGCATCCCGGCCGCCCCCGAGGCGGGCGTCTTCCGGGACCGCGTCTGCCTGCCGGTGCGCCACCGCGGCATCGTGCTCGGTTACGTGTGGCTGCTGGACGCCGACCCGGGCCCGGCCGAGGACCGGCTGGCGGCGGCGATGGAGGTGGCGGCCCGGATCGGCGGGCTGCTGGCCGACGAGGCCCAGGCGGGCGCCGACCTCTCCCGGGAGTTCCGGGCGGCCCTCACCGCGGGCCGGGGCTGGCAGCGCGACATGGCGACGGCGGCCCTGCGCACGGCGCTGGGCCCGGACGCGGACGGTCTGCACACCGTGGTCTGCGTGGCGCCCTGGCCGCACGAGGCGCCCTCGGTGCGCACGCTGCCGGGGACGGCCGCCCTGTGCGTGGTGCCGTGGCCCGCGCCCGGCGGCGCCGCCGACCCGGCCGCCGCGACCGGCGACGGCGGTCCGGCCCAGGTGCTCGCCGCCCTGGTGCGGCTGCGCTCCGCCGAGGCGCTCGCCCCGGCGCTGACGGCCGCCGAGCGGCTGCGGGCGACGGGGGGACCGGGGGCCGCGGCCGGGGTCGCACCCGCCCGCCGGGGCCTGGGCGAGCTGCCCGCCTCCTGGCACGAGGCGACCGCCGCCGCCCGCGCCGCACTGGGCGAGCCGCGTCTGGGGCCGGTGGCGCAGTGGGCGGGGATCGGCCCGTACCGGCTGCTGACCGCGCTGCCCGCGGACGCGCCGCACGACCCGGCGGTGGCCGCGCTGCTCTCCCCCGCCAACCCCGAACTGGCCCGTACCGCCGAGGTGTTCCTCGACTGCGCGGGCCAGGCGGGCCGTACGGCGGCGGCGCTGGGCATCCACCGCCAGACCCTCTACTACCGGCTCTCCCGGGTCGAGCAGCTCACCGGGCTCGACCTCGACGACGGCGAGGACCGGCTGCTGCTCCACATGGCCCTGAAGGCGTCACGCCTGTGAGGTACCGGCCGGGGCCCCCGGGGCGCCGGCCGCGGCGAGGACCTTGCGCAGCCCCTCGGTGAGCTCGGCGCCGCTCGTCGCCGTGCCCGGGTCGAAGGTCCACTGGGCGATGAGCCCCATCATCAGCGTCATGTAGAACTTGCCGAGCGTGTCGACGTCCTCGTCACCGACCTCGGCCTCCACCCCGCCCATCAGCATCGGGATGATGCCGCGCGCACCCTCGCGCTGGGCCTGCGCCAGATGGTCGCGGACCTCCGGCAGCTGGTCGCCCATGACGATGATCTCCATGCTGAGGTGCCACATCGAGCCCGGCTGCTCCATGGTGGCGATGATGTTCGACCACACCTCCCGGAAGCGGTCGAGCGAGCCGGGCGCGGTGGCCGGCGCCCCCTCGGGGGCGTCGAAGGCGTCCGAGACCCCCTCGACGATCGCGATGTACGCCTGCGCGAGCAGGGCGTCCTTGGAGCCGTAGTGGTAGCCGATGGAGGCGAGGTTGGTCCCCGACTCCTTGACGATGTCGCGCGCGGTCGTCCGCGCGAAACCCTTCTCCAGCAGGCAGCGCTTGGCGCCTTCGAGCAGATCCTCGCGGTGTCCCATGCACCGAGCCTACCCGGCCCATAGACGTACGTCTAATACGTGCGTCTATGGGCCCGGGGCGGGGTGGCTCAGACCAGGTTGACCGAGCGCGCCGAGGCGGCGCCGATCGCCTCCGCGACCTCGTTGAGCACCGGCTGCGGCACCGAGTCGTCCACGGTCAGGACGGCCAGCGCCTCCCCGCCCTCCGACGCGCGGGCGACCTGCATGCCGGCGATGTTGAGACCGGCCTCGCCGAGGATCCGGCCGACCGTGCCGACCACGCCGGGCCGGTCCTCGTAGCGCAGCACGACCATGTGGTCGGCGAGCGCGAGGTCCACGTCGTACTCGCCGATGGCCACGATCTTCTGGAGGTGCTTGGGCCCGGCCAGCGTGCCGGAGACCGCGACCTCCTCGCCGCCCGAGAGCGTGCCGCGCACGGTGACCACGTTGCGGTGGTCCGGCGACTCCGAGCTCGTGGTCAGCCGCACCTCCACACCGCGCTCCTGCGCGAACAGCGGGGCGTTGACATAGGAGACGGTCTCGTCCACCACGTCCTCGAACACGCCCTTGAGCGCGCTGAGTTCGAGCACCTTCACGTCGTGCTGGGTGATCTCGCCGTACACCTCGACGTCGAGGCGGACCGCCACCTCGCCCGCGAGGGCGGTGAAGATCCGGCCCAGGCGCTCGGCGAGCGGCAGACCCGGCTTGACGTCCTCGGCGATGACCCCGCCCTGGACGTTGACCGCGTCCGGCACCAGCTCACCGGCGAGCGCCAGGCGCACCGAGCGGGCCACCGCGATGCCCGCCTTCTCCTGGGCCTCGTCGGTGGAGGCGCCCAGGTGCGGGGTGCAGACGACCTGGTCGAGCTCGAAGAGCGGGGAGTCCGTGCAGGGCTCCTTCGCGTACACGTCCAGGCCCGCGCCCGCGACGCGGCCCTCCTTGAGCGCCGAGTACAGCGCGGCCTCGTCGACGATGCCGCCGCGCGCCGCGTTCACGATCCGCACGTGCGGCTGGACCTTGTGGAGCGCCTCGTCGCCGATCAGACCGAGGGTCTCGGGGGTCTTGGGCAGGTGCACGGTGATGAAGTCCGCGACCTGGAGCAGCTCGTCCAGGGTGAGGAGCTTGACGCCCATCTGCGCGGCCCGCGCGGGCTGCACATAGGGGTCGTACGCGACGATCTTCATCCCGAAGGCCGACATCCGCTGGGCGACCAGGACGCCGATGCGGCCGAGGCCGACGACGCCGAGGGTCTTCTCGCTGAGCTCGACGCCGGTGTACTTGTTCCGCTTCCACTCGCCGTTCTTCAGCGCGGTGTTGGCCTGCGGGATGTTGCGCGCGGTGGCGACCAGCAGACCGCAGGCGAGCTCGGCGGCGGTGACGATGTTGGAGGTCGGGGCGTTCACGACCATCACGCCGGCCTTGGTGGCGGCGGAGACGTCCACGTTGTCCAGGCCCACGCCCGCGCGGGCGACGACCTTCAGCTTCTTGGCGGCGGCGATCGCCTCGGCGTCGACCTTGGTCGCGGAGCGGATCAGGATGGCGTCCACACCGGCGATGGCGGGCAGCAGTTCGGCGCGGTCGGCTCCGTTGCAGTGCCGGATCTCGAAGTCCGGACCGAGGGCGTCGACGGTGGCGGGCGACAGCTCTTCAGCGATGAGTACGACGGGTTTCGAGCTCACGTGAGTCCTCACAGTTCCAGTGCTGCGGACTGCCGTCCCGACGGCCGCAGGCGGTGGAGGGGTGCTATCCGCGTGGAAGACGCACGACGCTGTGGGCCTGACGCGATGATTTGAGCAGCAGTGTAGTAGTGCTCGAGGCGGCGGTTTCCGCCGTGGAGCAAAACCACCCGTCCGGGTGTGGACAGGATGGACAAGGGGCCGCGGCGCAGTGCCGCGGCCCCTTCCGAAGGCTTACGCCTCCTCGTCGTTCACCCAGCTCATGAGCTTGCGCAGCTCCTTGCCGGTGGTCTCCAGGAGGTGGTTCTCGTCCTGGGTCTTGTACTCGTTGTACTTCTTCAGACCGCCGTGGTACTCGTCCATCCAGTTCTTGGCGAAGGTGCCGTCCTGGATCTCGGTGAGGACCTTCTTCATCTCGGCCTTGGTGTCGGCGGTGATGATGCGGGGGCCGGTCACGTAGTCGCCCCACTCGGCGGTCTCGGAGACCGACCAGCGCATCTTCTCCAGGCCGCCCTCGTACATCAGGTCGACGATGAGCTTCAGCTCGTGCAGGCACTCGAAGTAGGCGATCTCCGGCTGGTAGCCCGCCTCGACGAGGGTCTCGAAGCCGGCCTTGACCAGCGCCGAGGCGCCGCCGCAGAGCACGGCCTGCTCGCCGAAGAGGTCGGTCTCGGTCTCCTCGGTGAAGGTCGTCTTGATGACGCCCGCCCGGGTGCCGCCGATGCCCTTGGCGTACGAGAGCGCCAGCGCGAAGCCGTTGCCGGTCGCGTCCTGCTCGACGGCCGCGATGCACGGCACGCCGCGGCCCTCCTCGTACTGGCGGCGGACCAGGTGGCCGGGGCCCTTGGGGGCGACCATGCAGACGTCGACGCCCTCGGGGGCCTTGATGAAGCCGAAGCGGATGTTGAGGCCGTGGCCGAAGAACAGCGCGTCGCCGTCCTTCAGGTTGTCCTTGATGGACTCCTCGTAGACCTGGGCCTGGATCGGGTCCGGGACCAGGATCATGATGACGTCGGCCTCGGCCGCGGCCTCGGCGGGCGTCACCACGCGCAGGCCCTGCTCCTCGGCCTTGGCCTTGGACTTGGAGCCCTCGTGCAGACCGACGCGGACGTCGACACCCGAGTCACGGAGCGACAGCGCGTGGGCGTGGCCCTGGCTGCCGTAACCGATCACCGCGACCTTGCGGCCCTGGATGATGGACAGGTCGGCGTCGTCGTCGTAGAACAGCTCGGCCACTGGGATATCTCCTTGGTGTGCTGGTGTTGCGTCCCACCGTACGGCGGGGATGCGGGAGGAAGTCTTCAGGTCTCGCGATACGAGAGGCGGAACGGCCGGTTCAGGCCGTGCGGTCCAGTGCCCGCAGACTGCGGTCGGTGATCGACCGCGAGCCGCGCCCTATGGCGATGGTGCCGGACTGGACGAGCTCCTTGATGCCGAACTGCTCCAGCATCTTCAGCATCGCCTCCAGCTTGTCGGCGCCGCCGGTGGCCTCGATGGTGACCGCCTCGGGCGAGACGTCCACGGTCTTGGCGCGGAACAGCTGGACGATCTCGACGATCTGGGAGCGCGTTTCGTTGTCGGCACGCACCTTCACCAGAACGAGCTCGCGCTGGATCGCAGCGCTCGGCTCCAGTTCGACGATCTTCAGGACGTTGACCAGCTTGTTGAGCTGTTTCGTCACCTGCTCCAGGGGCAGGTCCTCGACATTGACCACGATGGTGATGCGCGAGATGTCGGGGTGTTCGGTGACACCGACCGCGAGCGAGTCGATGTTGAAACCGCGGCGGGAGAACAGCGCGGCGATCCGGGCGAGGATGCCGGGGGTGTTCTCGACCAGGACCGAGAGCGTGTGCTTGGTGGACATGGGCCTCTTACCTCTTCCTACGGCTCTCAGTCGTCTTCGTTGTCGCCGAAGTCGGGACGGACGCCCCGGGCGGCCATGACCTCGTCGTTGGAGGTCCCGGCGGCGACCATGGGCCACACCTGGGCGTCCTCGTGGACGATGAAGTCGATGACGACCGGGCGGTCGTTGATGGAGTTGGCCTCTTCGATGGCCTTGTCCAGGTCCTCCGGGCGCTCGCAGCGGATCGCGTAGCAGCCCATCGCCTCCGACAGCTTCACGAAGTCCGGGACGCGGGTGCCGGCGCTGGGCTCCTTGCCGGTGGCCTCGGGACCGCTGTGCAGCACGGTGTTGGAGTAGCGCTGGTTGTAGAAGAGGGTCTGCCACTGGCGGACCATCCCGAGGGCGCCGTTGTTGATGATGGCGACCTTGATCGGGATGTTGTTGAGCGCACACGTGGTGAGCTCCTGGTTGGTCATCTGGAAGCAGCCGTCGCCGTCGATCGCCCAGACGGGGCGGTCCGGCATCCCGGCCTTGGCGCCCATCGCGGCCGGGACCGCGTATCCCATCGTCCCGGCGCCGCCGGAGTTCAGCCAGGTGGCGGGGCGCTCGTAGTTGATGAAGTGGGCGGCCCACATCTGGTGCTGGCCGACGCCCGCCGCGAAGATCGTGTCGGCCGGGGCGAGCTCGCCGATGCGCTGGATGACCTGCTGCGGCGAGAGGCTGCCGTCGTCGGGCTGGTCGTAGCCGAGCGGGTAGGTCTCGCGCCACCGGTTCAGATCGTTCCACCAGGCGCTGTAGTCGCCGGTGTGGCCCTCGGTGTGCTCGGCCTGGACCGCCTGGACCAGATCGGCGATGACCTCGCGGGCGTCGCCCACGATCGGCACGTCGACCTCGCGGTTCTTGCCGATCTCGGCCGGGTCGATGTCCGCGTGGACGATCTTGGCGTACGGGGCGAAGCTGTCCAGCTTGCCGGTGACCCGGTCGTCGAAGCGGGTGCCCAGCGCGATCAGCAGGTCCGACTTCTGCAGCGCGGTGACGGCGGTGACCGCACCGTGCATGCCGGGCATTCCCACGTGCAGCGGGTGGCTGTCGGGGAAGGCGCCGAGCGCCATCAGGGTGGTGGTGACGGGCGCTCCGGTGAGCTCCGCGAGGACCTTCAGCTCGGCGGTGGCACCGGCCTTCAGGACGCCGCCGCCGACGTACAGGACCGGGCGCTTGGCCTGGACGATCAGCTTGGCGGCCTCACGGATCTGCTTGGCGTGCGGCTTGGTGACCGGGCGGTAGCCCGGCAGGTCCATGTGCGGCGGCCAGGAGAAGGTGGTGCGGGCCTGGAGGGCGTCCTTGGCGATGTCGACCAGGACCGGGCCCGGACGGCCGGTGGAGGCGATGTGGAACGCCTCGGCGATCGTCCGCGGGATGTCCTCGGCCTTGGTGACCAGGAAGTTGTGCTTGGTGATCGGCATGGTGATGCCGACGATGTCCGCCTCCTGGAAGGCGTCGGTGCCGATCGCCTTGGAGGAGACCTGACCGGTGATCGCGACCAGCGGCACGGAGTCCATGTGGGCGTCGGCGATGGGGGTGACCAGGTTGGTGGCGCCCGGCCCCGAGGTGGCCATGCAGACGCCGACCTTGCCGGTGGCCTGCGCGTAGCCGGTGGCGGCGTGGCCCGCGCCCTGCTCGTGGCGGACCAGCACGTGGCGGACCCGGGTGGAGTCCATCATCGGGTCGTACGCCGGGAGGATCGCACCGCCCGGAATGCCGAACACGGTCTCGGCCCCGACTTCCTCGAGCGAGCGGATGAGGGACTGCGCGCCCGTGACGTGCTCGACGGGGGCGGAGTGGTGTCCGCCGTTACGGGCCCGCGGCTGCGGATGGTGGGCCCCGGTGGCCTGCTCGGTCATCGCATTCTCTTCTCGAAGCTGAGGGTTTTTGCGGGGGTTTGGTCGAGATCGATGTGCTGGTTCGGATGTGCCGGTGCAACAAAAAACCCCTCGTGCCGTGAGGCAAGCGAGGGGAGCGCGTCGGGTGTGGTCCACTGGGCCCGCGTGGGGGCCCGGCTTCAGCCGACGCGCTTTCCAAGTACGAGAATTCGGGTGCGCATGGCAATGACCCTCCCCCCGGCGCCCCGGTAGTGTCAAGTGGGTGGGACGGGTGTCTCACTATTTGAGTGCGGCACTCGGACGGACGGCAGCGAACGGCCGCTGAGCACGGGCAACGCGGCCCCGCCCGGAACCGGGAAACTGCCCCGCACCAGCGCCCTGCGCAGCCGGTACTCGTCCAGCGGGCCGGAGAACGCCATGCCCTGGCCGTGGGTGCACCCCATGGCCCGCAGCGCCAGCACCTGCTCGGGCACGTCCACCCCGTCGGCCACCGACTGCATGCCGAGGTCGCAGGCGATCCGCAGCAGCCCACTGGTGATCTTGTGCAGCCGGGCCGACTCCACCACGCCCTCCACCAGACCGCGGTCCAGCTTCAGTACGTCGATGGGGAGGCGGCGCAGCGCGTTGATCGCCGCATAGCCGCTGCCGAAGCCGTCGAGGGCGATCCGCACCCCGAGGCGGCGCAGGGCCACCAGGCGGCGCTCCAGCTCGTCGAAGGAGATCCTCGGGTCGCTGTCGGCCAGCTCGATGACCAGGGCGCCGGACGGCAGCCCGTGCCGGGTCAGCAGCGCCTCCACCGACCCCAGCGGCATCGACTTGTCGAGCAGCCGCCGGGCGGGCAGCCGGATCGCCACCGGCGCCGCGTGCCCGGCCCGGCCGCGCTCGGCGGCCTGCTCCACGGCCTCCTCCAGCAGCCAGCGGCCGAGCTCGGCCGTGCGCTCCCCGTCCTCGGCCACCCGCAGGAACTCGGCCGGGGTGAACAGGATGCCCTGGGCCGATCTCCAGCGCGCCTGCGCGGCCACGGCGGCCACCCGGCCGGTGGTGAGGTTGACCACCGGCTGGTGCAGCAGCGCGAACTCGCCCTCGTGCAGCGCGCTGCGCAACCGGGCGGCCAGCTCGGTCTTGCGCACCACCTCGGCCTGCATCTGCGGCGCGTACATCTCCACCCGGTTCTTGCCGCCGGACTTGGCGCGGTACATCGCCAGGTCCGCGTTGCGCATCAGCTCGCGGGCGCTCACGTCGCGCTCGGCGAAGGCGACCCCGATGGAGGCCGCGACCCGCACCTCGTTGCCGTCGATCTGGTACGGCTGGGAGAGCGTGAGCCGCAGCCGGTCGGCGATCTCGTGGACCTGGCGCTGGCGGGCCGACTGGTCGCGCCCGCCGTCGCCGAGGATCAGCGCGGCGAACTCGTCGCCGCCCAGGCGCGCCGCGGTGTCCCCGGCGCGCACCGAGTCCTGGAGGCGGCGGGCGGCCTGGATCAGCAGCTCGTCCCCGGCCTGGTGGCCGATGGTGTCGTTGACCTGCTTGAAGCCGTCGAGGTCGATGAAGAGCACCGCGGTGCCCGGGTCGGAGGCGCGCCGGCCGCTGAGCGCCTGGCGCACCCGCTCGGTGAACAGGGCGCGGTTGGGCAGGTCGGTGAGCGGGTCGTGCTCGGCGTTGTGCTGCAACTGGGCCTGCAGGCGCACCCGTTCGGTCACGTCCCGGCTGTTGAGGATCAGCCCGCCCTGGTGCCGGTTGATGGTGGACTCCACGTTCAGCCACTCGCCGGTGCCCGACCTGAAGCGGCACTCGATCCGCCCGGCCGGCTCGTCCGCCGGGGGCGAGGCCAAAAAGCGCCGCACCTCGTGCACGACCCGGCCCAGGTCCTCGGGGTGGATGAGGGAGGCCAGCTCCGAACCGACCAGGTCCTCCGCGTCCCGTCCGTAGACGCCCGCGGCGGCCGGGCTCACGTACCGCAGGATCCCGGTGGGCGCGGCGATCATGATGACGTCGCTGGAACCCTGCACCAGGGAGCGGAAGTGGTTCTCCTTCTGGGCCAGTTCATGGGTGAGCGCGATGTTGTCGACGAGCATGATGCCCTGCCGCACGACCAGCGCGAGCACCACCGTGCACCCGGTGAAGACCACCACCCGGTCGACCCGGCGGCCCTCGATGACGTTGTAGAGGATCCCCAGCGTGCACACCGCCGCCGCGAGGTACGGCGTGAGGGCACCGAGCGAGCCCGCGATCGGGCGGCTGACCTGGGCGGCGAGGGGCCGGGGCCGCGGCGGCGGGACCGTCGCACGGGTCACACCGAGCCGCCGGGCGCCCCAGGGGGCGTACGCCAGCAGCAGCGAGGCGGCGAACCAGCCGGCGTCGAGCAGCTGGCCGGAGCGGTAGTGCGCGCGCAGCAGCGGCGAGGTGTAGAGCGCGTCGCACAGCACGGTCAGGGCGAGCGCGGCGATGGCCGTGTTGATCGCCGTCCGGTTGGCCGAGGAGCGCCGGAAGTGCAGGGCGAGCACCATGCTCACCAGCACGATGTCGAGCAGGGGGTACGCCAGGTTGAGCGCGGCCCGGGCGACGCTCTCGCCGCGGAAGTGGGCGGTGTGGGCGAGGGCCAGGCTCCACGACAGGGTCAGCAGCGAGCCGCCGATCAGCCAGGAGTCGAGGCCCAGGCAGACCCAGCCGGCGCGGGTGACCGGGCGCTTGGCGAGGACCAGCAGCCCGACGATGGCGGGCGGCGCGAAGAGCAGGAAGAACAGGTCGGCCATGGAGGGCGTGGGGACCGGGTGGTCGACCACCACTTGGTACCACCCCCAGACTCCGTTGCCGCTCGCCGACATGGCGGAGGAGAAGGAGAACAGGAGCCAGGCGGGCCGAAAGCGGTTCTCCCCCTCCCCCGCGCCTCCGCGCGCGTAGAAGAAGCAGGAGACCGAGGCCGTCGCCGCCGCGGCACTGAGTCCGAAGTCCCCCATCACGTTGGCGACTTCGAGCGATCCCCAGCCCAGCGCCGCCCCTGTCGCGTACCCCGCGCAGACCACCGCCAGGACGAGCTGCGGGACCAGGCCAGGCCCGCCCTGCGCGGGCCGCCGGGGAAGCACCGCTCCCGGGGCGCTCACCGGACCCCTCCGGGAACCCGGGTGCGGGCGGTGGCGGCGGAGGGGCCCGGCGGGTGGGCCCTCGCGGCGGGCGGCCGGGCCGCCCCGGCGGGGGGCCGGGGGCGGGCCGCCACCCGGGTGCGCGCCCGGCAGCGGAGCCGTGGCCGGGTATGGGCCCGGGTCGCCGCCGCACACGCGCCTCGGGGTAGCCGTCGGCGGCTCCGCCGCGTCGGATCGTTGGTCCATTGGCCGTGCATCGCCCGTCGCCCCCCTCGCTGTGATCGTCCCCCGCGCCGCCAGATTTCGCGGCGCAGCCCCCGGTCGGGACGATACACCAGTCTCGTCACTCAGGGACATAGTTCCTCTACGCTCCGTGACCACCGGCGGAGCCGTGCGCACGGATCGCATTTGAACCACTGCGCAGAGTGGCGAATCGAAGGTTTGGGCCCCGCTATCCGGTGGTGAGCACCACGTGCTCGACCGGTTCCCCGGCCGCGTACCGGGTCAGCTGACGGGCCAGCAGACGCTTGGCGCGGGGCAGGAACGCCGAGGTGGAGCCGCCGACATGGGGGCTGATGAGCACGCCGGGCGCGTGCCACAGCGGGTGCCCCGCGGGCAGCGGTTCGGGGTCGGTGACGTCGAGGGCCGCACGGATCCGGCCACCCTCCAGCTCGGCCAGCAGCGCCTTGGTGTCGACGACCGGGCCGCGGGCCATGTTCACCAGCAGCGCCCCGTCCTTCATCCGGCCCAGGAAATCGGCTCCCACCAGGCCCTTCGTCTGCTCGGTGAGCGGTGTGGAGACGACGACGACATCCGCTTCGGGCAGCAGCGCGGGAAGTTCGGTGAGGGGATGCACCGGACCGCGCGCAGTCGTGCGCCAGGAGCGCGCCACGCGCGCCACGCGCGCGCACTCGAAGGGTGCGAGCCGGTCCTCGACGGCCGCGCCGACCGAGCCGTAGCCCACGATCAGCACCGACTTGTCGGCGAGCGCCGGATAGAACCCGGACCGCCACTCCTCCTTCTCCTGCCCCGCGACGAAGGAGGGAATCCCCCGCAGCGACGCCAGGATCAGCGCGAGGGCGAGTTCGGCGGTGGAGGCGTCGTGCACACCGCGCGCGTTGCACAGCCGCACGCCGGGGGGCAGCAGGCCGAGCCCGGGGTCCACGTGGTCGGTGCCCGCGGACAGGGTCTGCACCACCCGCACCCCCGTCATGGCGGCGAACGGCCGCACCGCGATCCGCGCGCCCTTCATGTACGGGACCACGTAGAAGGCACAGTCGGCGGGGTCGGCGGGGAAGTCCGGACCGCCGTCCCAGAAGCGGTAGGTGAGGCCGTCGGGGAGGCCCGGGATCTCGTCCGCGGCGATGGGGAGCCACACGTCTGCTGTCATGCCCGGAGGCTATGTCAGGAGCGGCGGCGGCCAGAGGTTAGTTTGGGGGGCACACCCAGGGCGGTACGGAGGGGTACGGGGAGTTGGAGCGCAGGACTATCGGTGCGGCGGGTCTGCGCGTCGGCGCGGTCGGCCTCGGCTGCATGCCGATGAGCTGGGGATACACCGCCTCGCAGCGCAACGGGGAACGCTCGCTGCGCACGGTGCTGGCCGCACTCGACGCCGGGTCCACCCTGCTCGACACCGCCGACATGTACGGGCCGTTCACCAATGAGCTCCTGGTGGGCCGGGCGCTCAAGGGGCGCCGGGCCGACGCCTTCGTCGCCACCAAGTGCGGGCTGCTGGTCGGCGCGGACGCGCACGTCGTGGCCAACGGCCGCCCCGGCTATGTGAAGCGGGCCTGCGACGCCTCCCTGCGGCGGCTGCAGACCGATGTGATCGACCTGTACCAGCTGCACCGCGCGGACCCGGAGGTGCCCGTCGAGGAGACCTGGGGCGCGATGGCCGAGCTGGTGACGGCGGGCAAGGTGCGGGCGCTCGGCGTCTGCGCCACCGGGGCGCGGACGGCCCGCAGGTCCGGCGGACCCCACGAAGTGACGATACGTCAACTGGAGCGGGTACAGCAGGTGTTCCCGGTCAGCGCGGTGCAGGCGGAGCTGTCGGTCTGGTCGCGGGAGGCGCTGGACGCGCTGCTGCCGTGGTGCGCGGCGCGGGGCGTGGGCTTCCTGGCCTCGATGCCGCTGGGCAACGGCTTCCTCACCGGCACCCTCACCCCGGGCCAGGGCTTCGAGCCGGACGACCCGCGGGCCCGCCACCCCCGCTTCACCGCCGAGATGATGGCGGCCAACCAGCCCCTGGTGGCGGGGCTGCGCCGGATCGCGGCCCGGCACGGCGACGGTGTGACCCCGGCGCAGGTCGCGCTGGCCTGGCTGCTCGGCCGGGGCCCGCACGTGATCCCGGTCCCGGGCACCAAGCGCGAGGAGTGGGCCCGCGAGAACGCCGGGGCGGCACGGCTCGCCCTGACGCCGAGGGACGCGGCGGAGATCGAACGGCTGCCTCCGGCGCGGGGGTCCTGGGACTGAGGCGGGTGCCCGGCGCTGAGCGGGGTACCGGGACCGAGCGGGCGGGGGTCTGGGGCCGAGCCGGGGAGCACCGGACGCGGTGGGCGCGGGTGGGACCGGCCGGACGGGCGGGGCCGGGGGGCACCGGACGCCGTGCGTACGGGTCGGACCCGCCGGATGGGCGGGGCGGGGAATTCGGTGGCGCGGATCGGGAACCCGGGCGGGGCGAGCGGTGTAAGAACGGTAGGAGCCGCGGATCACCGCCGCCGGACTCACCGCCGCCCGATAGGAGAACCACCGTGCAACGTCCCGCAGTGACGGCCCTGTTGGCCGCCGTCGCGCTGGTGCTGACGGCCGGGTGCTCGTCGTCCGGGACCGCGCAGCGGCCGGGTGCGAGCACCGGCTCGGCGCCCGCGACCGGCTCGCCGGGCACCTCCGCCACCGGGCTGCCGCCCGCCAAGGGCTCGGTGAAGGTGACGCGCACCCTCGCCCAGGGCCTCAAGTCGCCCTGGGGCGTGGCCCCGCTGCCCGAGGGCGGGCTGCTGGTGGCCTCCCGCGACGAGGGGACGGTCACCCGGATCGACGCCTCCGGCGCGCAGACGCCCGTGGGCCGGGTGCCCGGGGTGGCGCCGGGCGGCGAGGGCGGGCTGCTCGGCCTCGCGCTCTCGCCCGCGTTCGCCACGGACCACCGGGTGTACGCGTACTTCACCACCGAGTCCGACAACCGCGTCGCCCGCATGGTCTACGACCCGAAGCGCCCGCCGGGCGACCGGCTGAGCGCACCCGACACGATCCTGCGGGGCATCCCCAAGGGCACCATCCACAACGGCGGGCGCATCGCCTTCGGCCCGGACGGCATGCTGTACGTGGGCACGGGCGAGACGGGCGAGCGGGGGCTCGCCCAGGACAAGAAGTCGCTGGGCGGCAAGATCCTGCGGATGACCCCGGACGGGCAGCCGGTGCACGGCAATCCCGAGGCCGACTCGGTGGTCTACTCGTCGGGCCACCGCAATGTGCAGGGCCTGGCCTGGGACGGGGCCGGGCGGCTGTGGGCCTCGGAGTTCGGCCAGGACACCTGGGACGAGCTGAACCTGATCGGCCCCGGGGACAACGACGGCTGGCCACTGGTGGAGGGCAGGGGCAACAGGCCGGGGTTCGTGGACCCGGTGGAGCAGTGGCACACCTCCGACGCCTCCCCCAGCGGCCTGGCCTACGCGGCGGGCAGCGTCTGGATGGCCGCACTGCGCGGCGAGCGGCTGTGGCGCATCCCGCTGGACGGCACGAAACCGCTGGCCGCGCCCGAGGCGTTCCTGACGCGCACCTACGGCAGGCTGCGCACCGTGATCGCGACCGGGCCGCACACCCTGCTCCTGGTCACCAGCGAGACCGACGGCCGGGGCACGCCCAAGCCCGGCGACGACAAGGTCCTGGAGCTGGAGGTGACATGAGGCCGGTCACCGGCGGCGGCCGACGACGGGGCGGGCGGGGGCGGCCCGGGGCCGCGCCACCCCCGCCGCGCTCACGCCGCGCTCGGCGCGAACAGGTTGAGCCGGTGCGCCAGGGCGGCGGCCTCGCCCCGGCCCGAGACGCCCAGCTTGGCCAGGATGTTGGAGACGTGGACGCTCGCCGTCTTCGGCGAGATGTACAGCTCCTCGGCGATCTGGCGGTTGCTCTGCCCCGCCGCCACCAGCCGCAGCACGTCCTGCTCACGGCTGGTGAGCCCCAGCGCCCCGGCCGGGTCGGCGGGCTCGTCCGGGAGCGCCGTCTCGGGCGCGGTCAGCGGCAGCCGGGCCCGGCGGGCCAGCAGCTCCAGCTCCTCCGCCAGCGGGCGCGCCCCGAACCGCCCGGCGGCGGCGTAGGACTGGCGCAGCAGCGCGGCGGCCCGCTCGCGGTCCCCGCCCTCGGCGAGCAGCGCGGCGGCCCACCGGTGGCAGACCTGGGCCAGCTCGTAGGGCCGCTCCAGCGGCTGGAACGCGGTGGCCGCCGCCGCCCAGCGGTCGGCGGTGTCCCGGCCCTCCGCCCGCGCCAGCTCGGCCTCCACGCACAGGGCGTACGCCCGCGTCAGCGGCCCCGGAGTGGCCATCTGCCGGGCCGACGACCGGATCAGGGCCAGCGCCTCGGTCCGGCCCTCGTCGGCGGCGGGCAGGCCGCGCAGATCGGCCTCGATCGAAGCGGCGGTGAGCAGCAGCGGCCAGCCGTAGCGCTGGGTGCCGGGCGGGAACCCGGCCTCGGCGGTGCGGGCGAGTTCGGCGCGGGCGTCGGCGAACCGGCCCTGTCCGGCCGCCAGGGCCAGCTCGACCCGGGCGACCGGGATGGCGTGCTGGGGCATCGGGTCGCGGGTGCCGAAGTGTCCGACGGCCTCGGCCAGGGACTCGGCGGCCAGGGCCGGCTCCCCGCGCAGCACGGCGAGCTGGGCGATGCGCAGCGCCGCGTACCCGAGCGGCTTGGCGCCGGCGGAGGTGCCGCGCACATGGGCCACGCGTTCGGCCGCCTCCTGCCAGCGGCCCAGGCTCAGCAGCGCGTCCGACTCGTTGCCCGCCGCCCACGCCTCGTTGTCGAGCAGGCCGAACTTGCGGGCGTGCCGCACGCCTTCGGCGGCGGTGTCGGCGGACTCCTGGGAGCGGCCGACCGACTCCAGGGTGGAGGCGAGGTTGACGTAGCCGCGGCCCGCCTCGACGACGATGCCGAGCCGCAGCGAGTGCTCGACCACCTCGCGCATCATCGCGAGGCCGCCCTCCACGTCGCCGGAGTCGACCATCAGGCCGCCCAGGGTGAGCCGGGCGTTGAGTTCGATCTCCTCGGCGTCCACCAGCCGGGCGTACTCGACGGCGCGCTCGGCGGCGGCCAGCGACTCGGCGCCGGGGCGGTGCAGCATGCCCCAGCCCGCGGCGGTGGCCAGGACCTGGGCGTGCACGGCGGACGGCGGCAGACCGCGCACCAGCTCCTGGGCGGTGGCTATCTCGTCCCAGCCGTCGCCGCGGCCGAGGTTCTGGGCGAGCCGGGAGATCTCCGTCCAGAACCAGGCGGCCCGCAGCGGGTCGCCGTGCGGGGTGCCGGGGGGCGCGCCGTTCTCCTCGGAGTCGATGATCCGCAGGGCGCGCTTGGCGAACTTCAGGGCGCGTTCGCGTTCGCCGCAGAAGCGGGCGGCGACGGCGGCCTCGGCGAGCAGGTCGAGCTGGCCGAGCGGGGTGGTGGCGGGGTCGCAGCCGCCGCAGGAGGGGTAGGCGCCCGCGTAGTCCAGGGGGCGCAGATCGGCGCGGCCCTCGGCGGGGACCGCGTCCCACAGCTCCATGCCCCGTTCGAGCAGCCGCAGTTGCTCGGAGTAGGCGTGCCGCTTGCGGGCCTCGACGGCGGCGCGCAGCACCATCGGCAGCGCCTTGGCCGCGTCGTGCGCGGAGTACCAGTAGCTGGCCAGCCGGGTGGTGCGCTCGTCGGCGCGGACCAGGGTGGGGTCGGCCTCCAGGGCCTGGGCGTAGCGGCGGTTGAGGCGGGAGCGCTCGCCGGGCAGCAGGTCGTCGCTGACCGCCTCGCGCACCAGCGAGTGGCGGAACCGGTAGCCGTCGCCCTCCGGCGTCGGCAGCACGATGTTGGCGCCGACTGCGGCGCGCAGGGCCGCGTCGAGCCCGTCGTCGGTGAGCCCGCAGACGGCGGCGAGCAGCGGGTGTTCCACCGTGGAGCCGCCCTCGGCGAGGATGCGCAGCACGAGCTGGGCGTCCTCGGGCAGGGTCTCCACGCGCACCAGGAGCAGATCGCGCAGCGAGTCGCTGAGCCCGGTGGCGGCGCAGCCCGACTCGTGGCAGACGCTCAGCTCCTCCACGAAGAAGGCGTTGCCGTCGGAGCGTTCGAAGATCTCGTCCACCAGCGCGGGGTCGGGTTCGGCGGCGAGGATGCCGGTGAGCTGGCGGTGCACCTCGCCCCGGTTGAACCGGGACAGTTCGATGCGGCGCACCGTGCGCAGCCGGTCCAGCTCGGCCAGGAGGGGGCGCAGCGGGTGGCGGCGGTGGATGTCGTCGGCGCGGTAGGTGGCGACGACGGCGAGCCGGCCCCGGCGCAGGGTGCGCAGCAGGTAGGCGAGGAGGTGCCGGGTGGAGGCGTCCGCCCAGTGCAGGTCCTCCAGGACCAGCACCACCGTGCGGTCGGCGGCGGTCCGCTCCAGGAGCCGTACGGTGAGTTCGAAGAGCCGGGCGGTGCCGTCCTCGCCGCTCTCCCGGCTGGCCTCGCCGAGCTCCGGCAGCAGCCGGGCCAGCTCCTCCTCCTGGCCCTCGGCGGCTGCGGCGAACTCGTCGGGCAGCCTGCGGCGCAGGGTGCGCAGGGCGGTGGAGAAGGGGGCGAACGGCAGGCCGTCGGCGCCGATCTCGACACAGCCGCCGACCGCGACGACGGCCCCGGAGTCGCAGGCCGTCGCGGTGAACTCCTCGATGAGCCGGGTCTTGCCGACCCCGGCCTCACCCCCGACCACCAACGCCTGCGGCTCGCCCGCGGTGGCGCGGGCGAGCGCTTCGTTCAAGGCGGTCAGTTCACCGGCGCGGCCGACGAACACGGGGCTGAAAGACCTGGTCTCCACGTCGCCGAGCATCGCACAGCTGTCCGGTCCCGTGGCACCCTTTCCGCCGGTCAAGGTCATGACGGGCGCTCACGCGGCGTGCGCGAAGAGGTCGCGCAGGTCCCGGATGTGGCTCACCCGCCCCTCCGCTTCCTGTACCGCGCTGCGGCGGGCGCGCCGGGCCCGGCGGGCCTCGCGCACCAGCCGCTGGGCGGCGGCCTCGCGGAGCAGCTCGGCCTGGTTCACCTGGTGCATCTCGTACGCGAACATCTTGTTCTCCTTCGATTCCCCCACCCGGGGGCTTCTGCGGTTTCGTTCTTCGCTCTCTGCGATGTCTCTACTTTCGCTTCCCAGGGGGGTCCGTCACATCGGGCGAGTGCCGCATCTCCCGGGCGCTGGCGCCTTAGAGGCGGGACGGGGTCCGGGGCACGGTGTCTAAGGCACCCGGCGGGGTCCTTAGAGGACGGCCCGATCCGGTGGAAGAGTGGTCGGCGCGGGGCCCGGCGCCTTACTTCCGCCCCCGCTCCCGCCCGCCACCCCGCACCCGCCGGACCCGTACGCCTCTCCGTCCCTCCCGACCCATGGAGCCCCGATGACCCAGCCCCCCGCCCCCCAGCTGCCCTACGGCACCCCCGAGTCGCCCCGCATCGCGGTCCGGGGCGAGGCCGTGCTCGACGTGGATCCGGAGATCGCCCGGCTCGGGGTGACGGTCACCGCGCGCGGCACCGACCGGCGGACCGCCCTGGACGACCTCACCCGGCGCAACGCGGCCGTCCTCGACCTGATCAGGTCGTACGGGGAGGCGGTGGAGCAGTTGGAGACCGGCTCGTTCTCGGTCAGCCCGGAGCTCGGCAGGCACGGCCGGGGCGAGCGGGTGCGCGCGTACCACGGGCAGGTCCGGGTCACGGCCGAGCTCGGCGACTTCACGGCGCTGGGCGAACTGGCCTCGCGGCTGGCCGCCTTGGAGCTCACCGAGGTGGACGGGCCGTGGTGGGGGCTGCGCCCGGCCTCGCCCGCGTACGGGAAGGCGCGGCGCCGGGCGGTCGAGCAGGCGGTGGAGCGGGCCCGGGAGTACGCGGCGGCGCTCGGCAGCGACCTGGTCGCGCTGCTCGAACTGGCCGACGAGGGAGCGGAGGAGGCGCGGCCCTATCCGGCGGCGCCGGGGATGATGCGGGCGGCGGCGTACGGCGGCGGCGCGCCGGAGAGCGTCCCGGCGCTCGATCTGGAGCCGCAGCGCCAGACCGTGCGCGCCGCCGTGCTGGCCCGCTTCACGATGGCGCCCCCGGTCCTGTGAACGGGGGCGTCCAGCAAGGCGGTTGTGGCCGCGCGGACTACGAGCCGGTGGTCGGCAGCGCGGCGAACAGGTCGAAGTACATCGCGACGGAGAGGAAGATCCCGAGCACGCCGAGGGCCACCCCGCCCAGGGCGACGGCGCGTACCCAGACGGGCTGCGGATGGGCACCCGGGGTGCCGAACGCGGGCCGGGCGAGGACGAACGCACCGACGAGGAGGGCGAGCAGGGCGAAGACACCGTTGACGGCGGCGGTGGTGTGCCAGGAGTCGCCGTAGATCTCATGGATCTGCGCGGCCGGGCTGCCGCCCTGCGCGGTCTTGATCTGGCCGAGCAGGGTCTCGCGCTCGGAGAGCACCTTGCCCGTCCAGGTGCCGGTGAGCGAGGCGAAGCCGAGCGCCCCGGAGACCACGGCGGCGGCGCCCGCGCCGATGCCGGTCCGGGTGGCGGCGGCCGGGGGCAGATCGTCGAGGACGTCGTCGTCCTCGTCCACGCCCTCGTCCTCGTCGCTCCCGGCCTTGGCGCCCTCGGCGCCGGTACCCGCGGACTCCACGTCCCCGGCCTTGGCGCCCGGGGACTTGGCGGCGTCCGCGGGCTTCGTCTCCTCGTCCCCGGCGTCCGCGCCATCGGCGTCCGCGTGCGGGCCCGGGGCGGCCTTCTCGGCCCGGTCGGCCGTGGACACCGCGCCGGCCTCGGGGTTCTTCACGGACGCCGCCTCGGCGCCCGTCTCGTCGTCGGTCCTGGTGGTGGAGGGGGTGGCAGTCATACCGGGGACCGTAGGCGGGCTTTCTGAGAGGGTCCTTAATGGGCGCCGGGCCCGGCCGCCGCCGCGCCGCACGGGCCTGTCCGGCCCCCGCTCACCGGCGCCGCACGGCCCGGACAGGATCCGCCGGAAAGGACCCGCCGGACAGGCCGGTCCTAGCGGCGGTCGTCGGTGCGGGCCGCTCGCCACTCCGGGGCCAGTACCGCCCAGACCTCGGTGTCCTGACGCACGCCCCGGAAGAGGTAGTTGTCCCGCAGGGTCCCGTCCCGGACCATGCCCAGGCGCTTGGCGACGTTGATGCTGGCCGTGTTGGCGGAGCCCGCCCGCCACTCCACGCGGTGGATCCCGCGCTCGTCGACCGCCCAGTCGATCATCCTGCGGACCGCGCGGGTGATCAGGCCGCGCCCGCTCGCCGACTCCTCCAGCCAGCAACCGACCTCGGTGGTGCCGAGCTCGGCGTCGAAGACGCGGAACATGACACCTCCGACGAGCGTGCCGTGCGACCAGATGCCGTAGAGCCGCCCGGCGTCGGCCGCCGCCTTGTCCGCGTACCCCTGGAGGAAGGCACGTACCGAGGGCAGGTCGTGGCACACGTCGGCGAGCGTGATGAACCGGCCGATGAACTCACGGCCCCGGTCGATGTGCGCCAGCACTTCCTCGGCGTGGTGCGGCTCCAGTGGCCGCAGCTCGGCGCCGTCGTCTCCCAGCGATATCGCGAACATCCCGCTCCTTCGTACGTCTCTCCTGCCGGGCGGGACGAATCCGCCGGCCCCACTGCCCCGGGCAGCCCCGGGGGCCACCGGCCCGGACGCCCGGCCCGCAGCCCCAACCCCATCACCAAGCCAGGCCCAGGCCCAGGCCCACGGTCTGGCCCACGGTCTAGCCCACGAGCTGGTCCACCGGCTTCCGCGCGGGCTCGCCCGCCGGGTCCTCCGCCGGATCCGGCCCCGGACCCGCCGCGCCGAGCCGCACCGGAATCGTCCCACGGCGGCACTCGGGCGGTTCGATGCTGATCCTGGGCAGCCACCGGTCGAGCCAGCCGGGCAGCCACCAGTTGGCGCCGCCGAGCATGTGCATCAGGGCGGGCACCAGCAGGGTGCGCAGGACGAACGCGTCGAGGGCGACCGCCGCCGCCAGCGCGATGCCGAACATCGCGATCACCCGCTCGCCGCTCAGGACGAACGCCAGGAAGACCGAAATCATGATCACGGCAGCCGAGTTGATCACCCGGCTGGTCTCGGCGAGGCCGACCCGGACCGCCCGCCGGTTGTCCCCGGTCTCCAGCCACTCCTCGTACATCCGGCTGACCAGGAACACCTGGTAGTCCATGGAGAGCCCGAAGAGCACCGACACCATGATCACCGGCAGGAACGGCTCGATGGGGCCGGACCGGCCGAGGCCGAGCAGTTCGCTCCCCCAGCCCCACTGGAAGACCGCGACGACGATCCCGAAGGCGGAGGCGACCGCGGCGACGTTCATCGCGGCGGCCTTCAGCGGGATCCCGATCGAGCGGAAGGCGAGCAGCAGCAGGACGCAGCCGAGGGCGATCACCACGCCCACGAAGAGCGGGAGTTTGCCGACGATCACCCCGGCGAAGTCGTCGTAGCTCGCCGTGACCCCGCCGACCAGGACCTCCAGGGAGGTGCCCCGCTCGGCGGCCGGGAGCACCTCGCCGCGCAGCCGGTCGACCAGCGCGCTGGTCGCCTGGGACTGCGGGGCCGAGTCCGGCACCACCGTGAGCACGGCCGTGTCGCCGCTCGCGTTGTACGTGACGGGGCCGACCGAGGCGACGCCCCCGGTCGACTTCAGGAGCGCGGGCAGCTGCTCCATGGCGACCCGGTCGTCGGCGCCGTCGAGTTTGGCGGCGAGGGTGAGCGGCCCGTTGACGCCCGGGCCGAATCCGTCGGCGAGCAGGTCGTAGGCGGTCCGGGTGGTGGACTTCGCCGGGTTGTTGCCCTGGTCGGAGGTGCCCAGGTGGAGCGAGAGCGTGGGCAGCGCGAGCACCAGCATCACCACGGCGGCGAAGCCGCCCAGCAGCTTGGGGTGCCGCTCGACCAACCCCGACCAGCGTGCGGCGAACCCGGTGGGCGGCTCGGGCCGGGGGCCGTGCTCGCCGAGCCTGCGCCGTTCGCGGCGGCTGAGCGCGCGCGTCCCGATGAAGGAGAGCAGCGCGGGCAGCAGCGTCACGGACGCGGCGACGGTGAGGACGACGGTGAGCGAGGCCGCGACGGCGACCCCGTTCAGGAAGCCGAGCCGCAGGATGAGCATGCCGAGCAGGGCGATGCAGACGGTGGCGCCCGCGAAGACCACGGCGCGGCCGGTGGTCGCCACGGCCCGGGTCGCGGCCTCCTCGACGGTCAGCCCCTGGCGCAGCCCGCGCCGGTGCCGGGTGACGATGAAGAGCGCGTAGTCGATGCCCACCCCGAGCCCGATGAGCAGCCCGAGCATCGGCGCGAAGTCGGCGACGGTCATGACGTGGCCGAGCAGTCCGATGCCCGCGTAGGCGGTGCCCACGGAGACCACCGCGGTGATGATCGGCAGCGTGCTGGCGGCGAGCGAGCCGAAGGCGAGGAAGAGGACGACGGCGGCGACGACCACGCCGACGATCTCGCTGAGGTGCGCGGAGCTGGTCTCGGTGAGGGCCGCGGCGCTGCCGCCGACGGCGACCCGCAGGCCGTCGGCGGAGGCGGTCCGGGCGGTGTCGACGAAGGCCCGGGCCTGGGCCTTGGGCAGGTCGTCGGCCTGCCGGTCGAAGGTGACCAGGGCGTAGGCGGTGCGGCCGTCCGCGCTGATCTGGGAGGCCCCGTCGCGGCCGTAGGGGCTGGCCACCGAGGCCACACCGGGCAGTTCGGCGATCCTGTCCAGGGTCTTGGCCAGCCGCTCCCGCACCTCGGGGGCGCGGACGGGACCGGTGTCGGTGTGCCAGACGACGGTGTCGGTGTCGCCGCCCCGGCCGCCGTGGAACCCGGCGTCGAGGAGGGCGCCGGCCCGGCCGGACTCGGTGCCGGGGACCTCGTAGTCGTTGGAGTAGGCCGAGCCCGCGGCGGTGGAGGCGGCGGCGACGCCGCCGAGGGCGAGGAGCCAGAGCAGGACGGCTACGAGGCGGTGCCTGATGCACCACCGTGCGATGGCTGCCAACGGATGTGCTCCCTGGATGGTTCGTGGATCTTTGCCCGGGAACATCCGGTACGACCTGAACAGCCCGCAAAGAACGCATGACCTACGCGCAGCCACTGTGACAGCGAATAGTGATCGTTTGACCGTTTCGTGGGCTTACTCACAGGGGGTACGGGAGTACGTGCCCACAGGCGGGGGAAGGGCCGCCGCCGGCCGGGATCACTTGCGGCGGGTGCAGGTGACGACGAGGTCCTCGGAGCCGTCGCCCCGGAAGGCGAGGGTCAGCACGCCCTTGCCGTAGCCCGCCTCGACGGCGGTGCCGATGCTCGACCAGCCGCCGGAGAGCGTGAGCAGCTCCGAGAACGACCGGGAGACCTTCTCCGGCATGCTGGTCAGGGTGAACGCCTCCTGGTCCTCGGACTCGGCGTCGCCGGTGGCGGCGTCCATGCTCACGGAGAGCACGGCGCCGTCCAGCATCCACTGACCGGACATTCCACCCCATTGAGTGACAGACCAGTGCCCATCGGGCTTGACGGTGAGGACTCCCTGGTGGTCCTGGTTGGAGCGGTAGGTCCACTCGCCCTTCACGAACGCCTTGAGCGCCTCCTTGCGGGGCCCCTCCGCCGCCCCCGCGCCGGTGCACGCCGCCACCGCGCCGGCCATCGTGCCCAGCGCCAGATACCGCAGCGCCGTACGCCGCCCGAGCACTCTCACCGCTTCTCGCCCGTCCACGCACGGCACCCTATAGACGATCCGCGGGCAGGTCACCCGGCAGGAGGGTGCGACTCCGTATCGCCGCGCTGACGTGAGCGTCCGGGTTGTCGTACCGGCTCGCGGCGGCGCGGACCGGCGTCCGGGACCTGCGGCTTCGGACCCGCACGGCCGGAGCGGACGTGCGCCGGACCCCGGGCGGGTGCCATGGGCCGACCCCCGGACATGGGCCGACCCCCGGACATGGGCCGGCCCCCGCCGCATCGCCTGATGCGCCGGGGCCGGCCCGTGTCCGTACCGGACACGCGGAGGAAGCCGCGGGATCAGCCCTCGCCGACGCCCAGCTTCTCCAGGATGAGCTCCTTGACGCGGGCCGCGTCCGCCTGGCCGCGCGTGGTCTTCATGACCGCGCCGACCAGGGCGCCGACGGCCTGCACCTTGCCGCCGCGGATCTTGTCCGCGATGGCCGCGTTGCCCGCGATGGCCTCGTCCACGGCCGCGCCCAGCGCGCCCTCGTCCGAGACGACCTTCAGGCCGCGCTTCTCGACGACCGCGTCCGGGTCGCCCTCGCCCGCGAGGACGCCCTCGATGACCTGGCGCGCCAGCTTGTCGTTGAGGTCACCGGCGGCCACCAGCGCCGCCACCCGGGCGACCTGCGCCGGGGTCACGGGCAGCTCGTCCAGGGCGACGCCCTGCTCGTTGGCGTTGCGGGCCAGCTCGCCCATCCACCACTTGCGGGCGGCGGCGGCGTCCGCGCCCGCCTCGATCGTGGCGACGATCGGCTCGACCGCACCGGCGTTGAGGATCGACTGCATGTCGTGCTCGGAGACGCCCCACTCCTCGCGGAGCCGGTTGCGGCGCACGCGCGGCAGCTCGGGCAGGCCCTTGCGCAGCTCCTCGACCCACTCGCGGGCCGGGGCGACGGGGACCAGGTCCGGCTCCGGGAAGTACCGGTAGTCCTCGGCGTTGTCCTTGATGCGGCCCGAGGTGGTGGAGCCGTCTTCCTCGTGGAAGTGGCGGGTCTCCTGCACGATCGTCCCGCCGGAGGACAGCACCGCGGCGTGGCGCTGGATCTCGAAGCGGGCCGCGCGCTCGACCGAACGCAGCGAGTTGACGTTCTTCGTCTCGCTGCGGGTGCCGAACTTCTCGGTCCCGTTCGGGCGCAGCGACAGGTTCACGTCGCAGCGCATCTGGCCCTTGTCCATCCGGGCCTCGGAGACGCCGAGCGCCTTGATGAGCTCGCGCAGCTCGGCGACGTACGCCTTGGCGACCTCGGGGGCCCGCTCGCCCGCGCCCTCGATCGGCTTGGTGACGATCTCGATGAGCGGGATGCCGGCCCGGTTGTAGTCGAGCAGCGAGTGGGAGGCGCCGTGGATGCGGCCGGTGGCACCGCCGACGTGCGTCGACTTGCCGGTGTCCTCCTCCATGTGGGCGCGCTCGATCTCCACGCGGAAGATCTCGCCGTCCTCCAGCTGGACGTCCAGATAGCCGTTGAAGGCGATCGGCTCGTCGTACTGCGAGGTCTGGAAGTTCTTCGGCATGTCCGGATAGAAGTAGTTCTTCCGGGCGAAGCGGCACCACTCGGCGATCTCGCAGTTCAGCGCGAGGCCGATCTTGACGGCCGACTCGACGCCGATCGCGTTGACGACCGGGAGCGAGCCGGGCAGGCCGAGGCAGGTGGGGCAGGTCTGCGAGTTGGGCTCGGCGCCCAGCTCGGTGGAGCAGCCGCAGAACATCTTGGTCCTGGTGCCCAGCTCGACATGGACTTCGAGGCCCATGACGGGGTCGTACGACGCGAGGGCGTCCTCGTACGACAGCAGTTCGGTGACGGTCACAGTGAAAAGTTCCCTCTCAGCCCAGCAGGACGTCGTCGTCGCCGAGGCGCTTCAGCTCGCGGTACAGGATCGCGAGGCCGGTGACGATGGCGGCGGCGGACACGACGGCGTCGACGAGCTGGAGCCGGTCCTGCTCCAGGCGGGCCTTCTTGACCTGCTTGGCCACGCTGAGCGCGCCGAACGCGGTGGTGCCCATCGACAGATACGTACCGGTCTTGGACTTCTTGAAGCCCTTGGCCTTGGTCAGTGCGCTCACAGCGACGGAGCCTCCTCAAGCAGCGGGTGGCCCCACTTTTCCACGAAGGCGGCCTCGACGGCGGCGCCCACCTTGTACAGGCGGTCGTCCTTCAGGGCGGGGGCGATGATCTGCAGGCCGACCGGCAGGCCGTCCTCCGGCGCGAGGCCGCAGGGCAGCGACATGGCGGCGTTGCCGGCCATGTTGGTCGGGATGGTGCACAGGTCCGCGAGGTACATCGCCATCGGGTCGTCGGCGCGCTCGCCGATCGGGAAGGCGGTGGTGGGCGTGGTCGGCGAGACGATCACGTCGACCTGCTCGAACGCCTTCTCGAAGTCGCGCGTGATGAGCGTGCGGACCTTCTGCGCGGAGCCGTAGTACGCGTCGTAGTAGCCGGAGCTCAGCGCGTACGTACCGAGGATGACGCGGCGCTTGACCTCGTCGCCGAAACCGGCCTCGCGGGTGAGCGCGGTGACGTCCTCGGCCGACCTGGTGCCGTCGTCGCCGACCCGCAGGCCGTACCGCATGGCGTCGAAGCGGGCCAGGTTGGAGGAGCACTCCGACGGCGCGATCAGGTAGTAAGCGGAGAGCGCCAGGTCGAAGGAGGGGCAGTCCAGCTCGACGATCTCGGCGCCGAGCGACTTGAGCAGCTCGACCGACTCGTTGAAGCGCTGGACGACACCCGCCTGGTAGCCCTCGCCGGAGAACTGCTTGACGACGCCGACGCGCATCCCGGCCACCGAGCCGTTGCGGGCGGCCTCGACGACCGGCGGGACCGGGGCGTCGATGGAGGTCGAGTCGAGCGGGTCGTGCCCGGCGATGACCTCGTGCAGCAGCGCCGCGTCCAGCACCGTACGGGCGCAGGGCCCGCCCTGGTCCAGGGAGGACGAGAAGGCGACCATGCCGTAGCGGGAGACCGCGCCGTAGGTCGGCTTGACGCCGACGGTGCCGGTGACGGCGGCGGGCTGGCGGATGGAGCCGCCGGTGTCCGTGCCGATGGCCAGCGGGGCCTCGTAGGAGGCGAGCGCCGCGGAGGAGCCGCCGCCGGAGCCGCCGGGGATCCGGGTGAGGTCCCACGGGTTGCCGGTCGGGCCGTAGGCGCTGTTCTCGGTGGAGGACCCCATGGCGAACTCGTCCATGTTGGTCTTGCCGAGGATGACGACGTCGGCGGCCTTGAGCCGCTTGGTGAGCGTCGCGTCGTACGGCGGGATCCAGCCTTCGAGGATCTTCGAACCGACGGTGGTCGGGATGCCCTCGGTGGTGAAGATGTCCTTCAGCGCGAGGGGCACGCCGGCCAGCGGGCCGAGCTTCTCGCCCCGGGCGCGCTTCTCGTCGACGGCGCGGGCCTGCGCGAGCGCGCCCTCGCGGTCGACGTGCAGGAAGGCGTGGACCTTCTCGTCGACGGCGTCGATCCGGGCCAGATGGGCCTCGGTGACCTCGACGGCCGTGAACTCGCCGGAGGCGATGCCCGCGGCGATCTCGGCGGCGGTGAGCTTGATGATGTCCGTCATGGGATTAGTCCTCCCCCAGGATCTGCGGCACCTTGAAACGCTGCTGCTCCTGGGCCGGGGCGCCGGAGAGCGCCTGCGCGGGGGTGAGCGACGGACGGACCTCGTCCGCGCGCATGACGTTGGTCAGCGGCAGCGGGTGGGAGGTCGGGGGTACGTCTTGGTCGGCGACCTCGGAGACGCGGGCGACCGCGCCGATGATGTCGTCGAGCTGTCCGGCGAAGTGGTCGAGCTCTTCGGCCTTCAGCTCCAGACGTGCCAGCCGGGCGAGGTGGGCGACCTCCTCGCGCGTAATGCCAGGCATGCAGCGATCCTCTGGGGTGAGTGTGTGTGGTTGGGCCCAATCCTATGGGGCGCGGCCACCACACCACTAAACGGTTTGCGCCGGGCCCCCCGATCGCGGCGGCCGGGGCCCGCCCGGGGCGGCCGGGAGACGGCCGGAGCGCGGCCGTCGGGTCACTGGACGGGGGCGCTGGAGGGCTCCTCCGCCGCGGCCAGCTTCGCCGCCGCCGCCAGGTCGGCGGGGCGCTGCCAGCCGCGCGAGCCGCGGGCCAGCAGCCAGGCGGTGGTCTCGGCGGGCGGCATCGCGGCGGCCACCAGCCAGCCCTGCACGGCGTCGCAGCCCAGGTCGCGCAGGCGCTCCCAGGTCTCGTCGTCCTCGACGCCCTCGGCGACGACCAGCAGGCCCAGCGAGTGGGCGAGGTCCAGGGTGCAGCGGACGATCTCGGCGTCCTCGTTGTCGACGGCGAGGCGGCCCACGAAGGAGCGGTCGATCTTCAGCTCGCTCACCGGCAGCCTGCGCAGGTGCACCAGTGACGAGTACCCGGTGCCGAAGTCGTCCAGGGACATCTTCACTCCGTGGCCGGTCAGCCCGGCCAGGGTGTCGGCGGCCCGCTGCGGGTCCTCCAGCAGCACGTGCTCGGTTATCTCCAGCTGGAGCGAGCCCGCCGGTACGCCGTGCCGGGCCAGCCGGGCGGCGACGGCCCCCGCGAAGCCGGGGGTGTGGACGTCGCGGGGCGACACGTTCACCGCGACCGGGACCGTCAGCCCCTGCGCCCGCCAGCGGGCGACCTGGGCGAGCGCCGTCTCCAGCACGTACTCCGTCAGATGGGGCATCAGGCCGGAGGACTCGGCTATCGCGATGAACTCGTCGGGCGGCACCTGGCCGCGCTCCGGGTGCACCCAGCGCACCAGCGCCTCAAGGCCCGCCACCTGGCCGTCGAACCGGACCTTGGGCTGGTAGTGGAGCTCCACGTCACCCGCGTCCAGGGCCCGGCGCAGATCACCCAACAGGCCGAGCCGGTCAGGGGTGTTGGAGTCGCGCTTGGACTCGTACACCTCCACCCCCGTACGGTCCCGCTTGGCCTGGTACATCGCCACGTCGGCCCGGCGCAGCAGCCCTTCCGCGTCCAGCGCGTGCTCGGGGAAGACGGCGACGCCCGCGCTGGCCTCCAGGACCAGGGTGAGTCCGTCCAGGTCGAGCGGCGAGGAGAGCTCGGCGACCAGGCCGCGGGCTATCCGCATGGTGCTGGTCGCGGAGTCGGCGACGGGCAGCAGCACCGCGAACTCGTCGCCGCCGAGCCGGGCCGCCTCCGCGCCGCGCGGCAGGGCGAGCCGCAGCCGTTCGGCTATCTGGAGGAGCAGCCGGTCGCCGGCGAGGTGGCCGAGCGTGTCGTTGACCGAGCGGAAGCGGTCCATGTCGATGAGGACGAGCGCGGCCCGGTTGCCGTGGCCCTCGGCCTCCTCCAGCGCCGACCAGGTCCGCTCCAGGAGCCACTGGCGGTTGGGCAGGCCGGTGAGCGGGTCGCGCAGCTGCTCCTCGGCGCGGGCGCGGGCGATCCACAGCGTGGAGTCCAGGGCGATCAGCGGCACCGCGAACAGCGGCAGCAGCACCGGCAGGGCCATGGCGACCACGCAGATCAGCGGGGCTATGCCGAGCAGGGCGACGGCGACCAGGCCCTGGCGCAGCAGGGCCGTACGGGCGACGGTGGGCAGCCCGCCGCCCCGGGGCGCCAGCGCGTACCAGAGCAGGACGCGGGTGATGACCAGATAGGTGCCGGCCGCGATGCCCACCACCGGGACCGAGGAGACCGTCCACTCGGCGGGCCACCAGGGCGTACGGACGCTGGGGTGGTCGCCGAACGCGGCGAGCACCAGGGCCGCGGCGCCGATCCCCAGCACGTCCACCGCGCCGTGCAGCAGGCCCTGGCGCCAGCGGTGGCGCCGGGCCGCACCGACCAGCACCACCACCGCCATGGAGACGAGTCCGGCGGGCACCCAGCCGTAGAGCAGCAGGACGGCGAGGGTGAGGGCGGCGCCGGAGCCGGTGCCGCCCCACCAGCGGTCGCGGCCGAGCGCGACCAGATGGCCCACGATGATGCCGGTGAGGACCGCCAGCGACCAGCCCGCGGTGGCGCCCGGGAAGAGCGCGCCGCCGGTGTCGAGCGCCCGGTAGAACCCGGTGGCCAGGGCGAGGGCGGCGGTGGCGAGGATGCCGGCGGTCAGCCTGGAGGAGAATCCCGCGAACCCGCGCAGCCGTGCGGCCGGGGCGGCGCTCTCGGTCGGTTCCATTCCCGTCCCTCTCACAGCCGGCGGTGCCGATGCCACGCGATGGCTCCGTTGTCATGCCACCACGGCTGGTCCTCTTCCCCAAGTCCGTCGCAGAGCAGGGGGAACCCCGTTTTCAGCCGTGCACGACTGGCGCACATCCCAACAGTAGGCCGCGGAAGGCCCGGACGGGCAGCGGTCTACAGCTCTTGCCCGAATGCGACCTGGCCACCCAGATCCGTCTGGTATGCGCTGAACGGGTGACCGAAGGCCGTCCGGGAGGAGCCTTCCACTCCTCTTATTCCCCCTCTTCCGCGCTCGGCACAGCTGCTTCGCGGGCTGCTTCCGGACCCTGTTCCAGCAGGACAGCGAAGCCGTCCTCGTCGAGAACCGGAACCTTCAGCTGCATCGCCTTGTCGTACTTGGAACCAGGGCTGTCCCCCACGACGACGAACGACGTCTTCTTGGAAACGGAACCCGTGACCTTCGCTCCACGGCTCTGGAGCGCTTCTTTCGCGCCATCTCTGGTGTGCTGCTGGAGCGTTCCGGTGACGACCACCGTGAGGCCCTCCAGGGGGCGCGGGCCCTCGTCCTCGCCCGCTCCCTCGTCCTCCAGCCGCACTCCGGCGGCCCGCCACTTGCGGACGATCTCCTGGTGCCACTCCTCGGCGAGCCACTCCTTGACGGACTTGGCGACGATCTCGCCCACCCCGTCGACCGCCCGCAGCTCCTCCTCGGTGGCCTGTTCGATGCGCTCGATGGAGCGGAACTCGCGCGCCAGCGCCTCGGCGGCGACCGGGCCGACATGACGGATCGACAGACCCGTCAGGAACCGTGCGAGCGGGCGCTCCTTGGCGGCGGCGATGTTCTCCAGCATCGACACGGCGTTCTTGCGCGGCTCGCCGTTCATGTTGGCGAAGACCAGGGCGACCTTCTCCTCGCCGGTCTTCGGGTCGCGCTTGGGCAGCCCGCTGTCCTGGTCCAGGACGTACGCCTTGATGGGCAGCAGCTGTTCGATGGTCAGGTCGAAGAGGTCGCCCTCGTCGAGCAGCGGCGGCGCGGACGGCTCCAGCGGCTTGGTGAGGGCGGCGGCGGCCACATAGCCGAAGTTCTCGATGTCCAGCGACTTGCGGCCCGCGAGATAGAAGAGCCGCTCGCGCAACTGGGCCGGGCACGACCGCGCGTTGGGGCAGCGCAGGTCGATGTCGCCCTCCTTCATGGGCCGCAGCCCGGTGCCGCACTCGGGGCACTCGGCGGGCATCACGAACTCCCGCTCGGTGCCGTCCCGCAGGTCCGCGACGGGGCCGAGGATCTCCGGGATCACGTCACCGGCCTTGCGGAGCACCACCGTGTCCCCGATGAGGACGCCCTTGGCCTTGACCACGTCCTGGTTGTGCAGGGTGGCGAACTCGACCTCGGAGCCCGCCACGGTCACCGGCTCCACCTGCGCGTACGGAGTGACGCGGCCGGTGCGGCCGACGCCGACGCGGATGTTGATCAGCTTGGTGTTGACCTCCTCCGGCGCGTACTTCCAGGCGATCGCCCAGCGCGGGGCGCGCGCGGTGGAGCCCAGCCGCCCCTGGAGGGGGATCTCGTCGAGCTTGACGACCACGCCGTCGATCTCGTGCTCCACCGAGTGGCGGTTCTCCCCGAAGTACGCGATGAAGTCGCGCACTTCCTCCAGCGAGCCGGCCACCTTGTTGTGCTGGGCGGTCGGCAGGCCCCACTCGCGCAGCAGCTCGTACGCGTGCGAGAGGCAGTCGATGGTGAAACCCTCGCGCGCGCCGATGCCGTGCACCACCATGTGGAGCGGGCGGGTGGCGGTGACCTTCGGGTCCTTCTGGCGCAGTGAACCGGCCGCCGCGTTGCGGGGGTTGGCGAACGGCTTGTCGCCCGCCTCGACCAGGCGCGCGTTGAGCCCCTCGAACGCCTCCATCGGGAAGTAGACCTCGCCGCGGATCTCGACCAGGTCCGGGACGCGGTCGCCCTGGAGGCGGTCGGGGATGTCGGCGATGGTGCGGACGTTGGGCGTGATGTCCTCGCCGGTGCGGCCGTCGCCCCGGGTGGCGGCGCGCGTGAGCCTGCCGTGCTCGTACGTCAGGTTGACCGCGAGGCCGTCGACCTTCAGCTCGCACAGGTAGTGGTACTCGGCGCTGCCCACGTCCTTG
Organism: Streptomyces sp. cg36; assembly: GCF_041080675.1. Lineage (NCBI taxonomy): Bacteria > Bacillati > Actinomycetota > Actinomycetes > Kitasatosporales > Streptomycetaceae > Streptomyces > Streptomyces cyclosori. Next base: position 2,449,494 of record NZ_CP163520.1, read on the forward strand.
GCGACGCGCTCGGCCCAGGCGGCCAGCTCCTCGTCGTCGAAGGCGTTGTCCAGCGAGAGCATCCGCTCGCGGTGCTCCACCGAGGCGAAGTCCGTCTCGTACGCCCCGGCGACCTTCTGGGTCGGGGAGTCCGGGGTGCGCAGCTCCGGGTGCTCCTCCTCCAGGGCCTCCAGGCCGCGCAGCAGCTTGTCGAACTCGCCGTCGCTGATGACCGGCTGGTCCTTCACGTAGTACCGGAAGCGGTGCTCCTCGACCTGCTCGGCGAGGAGCGCGTGCTTCTCCCGTGCTTGCGCGGGCACCACGTCGTTCTGTTCGCCAGCCACTGTCATGTCCTCCCGTTTACCGTCTTCCCCGTCACTCAGGGTTGTCCGCGAGCGATCTCGCCGCCCGGACGCAGTGGGCGAGCGCCGCACGGGCATACGCCGGTGAGGCGCCCGCGAGCCCGCACGCCGGGGTGATCACCACGGACTCCGCGAGGGTCCCCGGATGCAGCCCCAACCTGCGCCACAACGTCCTGACACCCATGACGCTACCGGCAGGGTCCGACAATGGGCCGTCCACGCCGCCGACCACCCCGGCGAACAGCCTGGTGCCGCTCTCCACCGCCTCGCCGATCACGTCGTCGTCACGCTCGGTGAGCAGGGAGAAGTCGAACGAGACGGCCGCCGCGCCCGCCCGGCGCAGCAGGGCGAACGGCACGTCGGGCGCGCAGGAGTGGACGGCGACCGGGCCGTCGTGGACGGCGATGACCTCGCGCAGCGCCGACTCGACGACCTGGCGGTCCACGGCCCGGTGGGTGCGGTAGCCGCTGGCGGTCCTGATCTGCCCGCGCAGCACGGCGGTCAGCGACGGCTCGTCGAGCTGGAGCAGGATCCGCGCGCCCGGCACCCGGCGGCGCACGTCCGCCAGGTGGGCGCGCAGCCCCTCGGCCAGCGAGCCCGTCAGGTCGCGGCAGGCGCCGGGGTCGCCGAGCGCCGCCTCGCCGCCGCGCAGCTCCAGGGCGGCGGCCAGCGTCCACGGCCCGACCGCCTGCACCTTCAGCGGGCCCTCGTACCCCTGGGTGAACTCCTCCAGGGCGTCCAGGTCCTCGCCGAGCCAGGAGTGGGCCCGCCGGGTGTCGCGGCCCGGCCGGTCCCCCATCCGCCAGCCACTGGGCTCCACGCGCGCGTACATCTCGACGAGCAGGCCGGCGGTGCGCCCGATCATGTCGGCGCCGGGGCCGCGCCCGGGCAGCTCGGGCAGGAACGGGAAGTCGCCGGTGGCCCCGTCGGCCCCGACGAGGGAGCCGGTGACGGTCTTGGCGGCCTCGCGCGCGTCGCCGCCGGGCATGGAGCCGACGCCGGTGGCCGGGCCCCAGGGGAAGTCGCTCACGGCACCGCTCATCGGCCCGGCCGCACGGTCAGGTCGTTGACCTCGGCGTCGCGCGGCAGGTCGAGGGCCATGACGAGGGTGGTCGCCACCGACTCGGGGTCGATGAACTTCGCCGGGTCGTACTCCTTGCCCTCCTGCGAGTGCACCTTGGCCTGCATCGGGCTGGCGGTGCGCCCGGGGTAGACGGAGGTGACGCGCACGCCGCCCGCGTGCTCCTCCTGGCGCAGCGAGTCCGCGAGCGCCTTCAGGCCGTGCTTGGAGGCGGCGTACGCGCCCCATTCGGCGTGCGCGTTGAGCCCGGCGCCGGAGTTGACGAACACGACGTGCCCGCGGGCCGCGCGCAGCTGGGGCAGGAAGAGCCGGGTGAGCTCGGCGGGCGAGATCAGGTTGGCGTTGAGCTGCTGGTGCCAGGTCTTGGGGCGCAGCTCGGCGACCGGGCCGAGGTCGACGACGCCCGCGATGTGCAGGAGGGAGTCGAGGTGGTCCGGCATCGGCTGCATGCCGAGCGACTTGGAGATGCGGTCCGGGTCGGCGAGGTCGGCGACCAGGGTGCGGGCGCCGGGGTAGTGCCCCGCGAGCTCCCGGGCGCGTCCGGCGTCGCGCGCCAGCAGTACGAGGTCGTCGCCGCGCTCGTGCAGCCGGCGCGCGACCGCCGCGCCGATGCCGGAGCCTGCCCCGGTGATCAGGTGTGTAGCCATACCCGCCATGCTCGCATTAGCGGATGCCCGCCGACTCCTCCAGGTAGGCGAGCGCCGCGACCCCGTCCTCCGCGAAGAAGACCAGGTCAGTGAGGGGCAGCGGCAGGAAGCCCTCGGCGTCCATGCGTCGGAACTGCTCCTTGAGGCCGTCGTAGAACCCGGCGGTGTTCAGCAGGACCACCGGCTTGGTGTGCTTGCCGTGCTTCTTCAGCTCCAGGATCTCGGTGGCCTCGTCGAGCGTGCCGGTGCCGCCGACCATGATCACCACGGCGTCGGCCTTCTCCAGGAGCAGTGCCTTGCGCTCGGCGAGGTCCCTGGCGACGACCATCTCGTCGGCGTCCTGGCGGGCGGAGGCGGCGAGGAAGTCGACGGAGACCCCGACGAGCCGTCCGCCCGCCTCCTGCACGCCGTCGGCCACGACCTTCATCAGCCCGCTCTCCGAGCCGCCCCACACCAGCGTGTGGCCGCCCTTGCCGAGCAGCTCGGCGAACTCGCGGGCGGGCCGGGTGTAGCGGTCGTCGAGGTCGGCGGCGGAGAGGAAGACGCAGATGTTCATGGCTCAACAGTACGTCGGACGACCTCGGCCACTCGAACGGGTGAACAGTGTCCGGAACGGCGATTCGGGGGAACAACCGGCGGGCGACGGGCCGTTGAGCGGGCATGACGACGACGATGTACACCCTTCACGCCGAGCCCACCGGCGCCGCGACACCCCCGCCCGGCCCCCCGCCGCCGTACGACCCGGAGCACCGCGTCTCGGCCGAGGCCGCCGGTGAGGGCGCCCTCCGCGTGCGCGTGGTGTGGAACGGAGAGGTGCTCGCCGACAGCACCCGCCCACTGCTGGTGCACGAGGACGGTCTGCCTGACCGCTACTACCTCCCGCCCGAGGACGTCCGCACCGACCTGCTGACCGCGTCGGAGACCCGGACGACCTGCCCGTACAAGGGAGTTGCGGCGTACTGGTCGCTGCCGGACGCGCCGGACATAGCCTGGGCGTACCACGAGCCGCTGGCGGCCGTGGCCCTGATAAAGGACCACCTGTGCTTCATCGGCACGGTGGAGGTGACCGAGCCGGCCCGGACCGCCCAGCCTGCCCGGACCGCCTAGACCGGCGCCCCCGTGCGGCGCGTGGTGGTGGCGATGGTCGCCGAGCCCACCACCCGGGTGCCGTCGTAGAGCACGATGGCCTGGCCGGGTGCCACACCGCGCACCGGCTCGGCGAAGCCCACCACCAGCTCGTCGCCGACCGGCTCGGCCGTCACCGTCGTCTCGCCGCCGTGCGCCCGCAGCTGGGCGGTGTAGGTGCCGGACCCGGCCGGGGCCTCGCCGCACCAGCGGGGCTTGATGGCGGTCAGACCGGTGACGTCGAGGGCCTCCACGGGACCCACGGTGACCGTGTTGTTCACCGGGGAGATGTCCAGGACGTAGCGGGGCTTGCCGTCGGCCGCCGGGTGGCCGATGCGCAGTCCCTTGCGCTGGCCGATGGTGAAGCCGTAGGCACCCTCGTGGCTGCCGACCTTGGTGCCGGACTCGTCGACGATGTCGCCCTCGGCCTTGCCCAGGCGCTTGGCCAGGAAGCCCTGGGTGTCCCCGTCGGCGATGAAGCAGATGTCGTGGCTGTCCGGCTTCTTGGCGACGGCCAGCCCACGGCGCTCGGCCTCGGCCCGGATCTCGTCCTTGGTGGTGAGGGTGTCGCCGAGCGGGAACATGGCGTGCGCCAGCTGCTTCTCGTCGAGGACGCCCAGGACGTACGACTGGTCCTTGGCCATGTCGCTGGCGCGGTGGAGCTCGCGGCTGCCGTCCTCGTTCAGGACGACGGTGGCGTAGTGGCCGGTGCACACCGCGTCGAAGCCGAGGGCGAGCGCCTTGTCCAGCAGCGCGGCGAACTTGATCTTCTCGTTGCAGCGCAGGCACGGGTTGGGCGTGCGCCCCGCCTCGTACTCGGCGACGAAGTCCTCCACCACGTCCTCGCGGAAGCGCTCCGCCAGGTCCCAGACGTAGAAGGGGATGCCGATGACATCGGCGGCGCGGCGGGCGTCGCGGGAGTCCTCGATCGTGCAGCAGCCGCGCGCGCCGGTGCGGAAGGACTGCGGGTTCGCGGACAGGGCGAGGTGGACGCCGGTCACGTCGTGGCCCGCCTCGGCGGCGCGGGCGGCGGCGACGGCCGAGTCCACACCGCCGGACATGGCGGCGAGCACACGGAGGGGGCGCGGGGATGTCTTCGTCATAGCACCCACCAGGGTACGTGGCGCGGGCGCGGCGCGGCTCCCGAGCATCGGGGGCACCGGCCGCGCCCGGTCCGGGTCAGCTCAGTCCGGCCGTCCTGGCCCGTTCCACCGCCGGGCCGATCGCCTCGGCCACCGCGTCCACGTCCGCCCGCGTGGAGGTGTGGCCGAGCGAGAAGCGCAGGGTGCCCCGGGCGAGGTCGGGCGGGGTGCCGGTGGCGAGCAGGACGTGGCTGGGCTGGGCCACGCCCGCCGTGCACGCCGAGCCGGTGGAGCACTCGATGCCCTGGGCGTCCAGGAGCAGCAGGAGGGAGTCGCCCTCGCAGCCGGGGAAGGAGAAGTGGGCGTTGGCCGGGAGGCGACCGCCCGGGGCCGGGTCGCCGCCGAGGAGGGCGTCCGGGACGGCCTTGCGGACCTCGTCCACCAGGAGGTCGCGCAGGGCGCCGATGTCGCGGGCGAAGCCCTCGCGGCGTTCGGCGGCGAGGCGGCCCGCCACGGCGAAGGCGGCGATCGCGGGGACGTCGAGCGTGCCGGAGCGGACGTGCCGCTCCTGCCCGCCGCCGTGCAGCACGGGGACGGGGGTGTACTCACGGCCCAGCAGGAGCGCCCCGATGCCGTAGGGGCCGCCGACCTTGTGGCCGGAGACGGTCATCGCGGCGAGGCCCGAGGCGGCGAAGCCGACGTCGAGCTGGCCGACGGCCTGGACGGCGTCGGCGTGCAGCGGGATGCCGAACTCCTGGGCGACATCGGCCAGTTCCCGTACGGGCTGGACGGTGCCGATCTCGTTGTTGGCCCACATGACGGTGGCGAGCGCCACGTCGGAGGGGTCGCGGGCGATGGCCTCGCGCAGGGCGTCGGGGTGCACCCGGCCGTACGGGTCGACCGGGAGGTACTCCACGGTCGCGCCCTCGTGCTCGGCGAGCCAGTCGACCGCGTCGAGCACGGCGTGGTGCTCGACGGGGCTGGCGAGGACGCGGACGCGGCGCGGGTCGGCGTCACGGCGGGCCCAGTACAGGCCCTTGACGGCGAGGTTGTCGGCCTCGGTGCCGCCGGCCGTGAAGACGACTTCGCTGGGCCGCGCGCCGAGGGCCTCGGCGAGCTCCTCGCGGGCCTCCTCGGCGGTTCGGCGGGCCCGGCGTCCGGCGGCGTGCAGCGAGGACGCGTTGCCGGTGACGGCGAGCTGGGCGGTCATCGCCTGGACCGCCTCCGGGAGCATCGGGGTGGTCGCGGCGTGGTCGAGGTAAGCCATGGTGGGCCCGATTCTACGAGCCACCGGCATCGGCCCGGGGCCCCGAGTCCCCCGCAAGGCGTCCGTCGGCCAAGGGCGTCAGCCGTTGAGGCTCCAGGAGACCGTGCCGTCGGCCATCACCAGGGCGAGCAGGACGGCGAGGTCGGCGACGCCGAGCGCGATGCCGAGCCAGGCGCGGCCACGTCGGGCGGTGCCGTACCGCAGGGCGAGTCCGGCCAGCACGATGGCCATCGGACCGAGTACCACGTTCATGACCAGCAGGCCGAGCAGGCCGAGGACGAAGGCGGCGACGGCCATGCCGTCGGCGTCCTTGTCGCGGGTGCGGCGGCGGTCGAGTGCGAGTTGCATGGTCAGGCCCTCCGGTGCGAGGCGAGGCGTTCACGTACGGCGAAGACGACGAGCCAGACGCCGATGGCGGCGCCGGCGGCCAGGGTGACCGGGAGCGGGAGGTGCGCCGCTGAGCCCAGCACGACCCCCAGCAGGAGGAGGGCTGCGACGAGGAAAAGCATGGGGTGCCTCTCAAGTCGGTTTCAGAGTACGACTGTTCACTGACTCCTCAGTCTAGCCTTTTCAATTTGAGAGAACAGCTGTTTACTGAGTGGTATGAGCCACACTCTCGGCATCCGGCAGGCCCAGAAGCAGAAGACGCGCCAGGCGCTGCTCGACGCGGCGCTCGGGCTGCTTGAGCACCAGAGCCTGAGCAGCCTGGGACTCCGCGAGGTCACCCGGGCCGTGGGTGTCGCCCCCGCCGCCTTCTACCGGCACTTCAAGGACACGGCCGACCTGGGCGTGGCGCTGGTCGAGGAGGCGCTGGGCAGTCTGCACGGGACGATCCGGGCGGCGATCGTGACGACCGGCGGCAGCGACGAGCGGATCGACCGGGCGGTGGCGCTGATCGCCGCGCACGTACGGGCGCATCCGGCGCACGTCCGGTTCATCGCGCGGGAGCGGCACGGCGGGGTCGCGCCGGTGCGGGAGGCGATCGGCGTGCAGCTGCGCCGGTTCGCCGAGGAGGTGGCGGCGGCGCTGGGGGCGGATCCGGAGTCGCGCGGGTGGAGCGCGGAGGATCTGCTGATGCTGGCGGGGGTCTACGTCGACCACATGGTGATGACGGCGTCCGCGATCCTGGAGGCGGGGGCCGGGGGCGACGAGGAGGACGCCGCCGTCGCCGAGGAGGCCGTCGTCGCCGTCGCGCGGCGGCAGTTGCGGCTGATCACGCTGGGCCGCAGGCACTGGCTGGACTGAGGCCGGACCCGCGCCCGCGCGCCGCGCCGGGGCGCACGCGCGGCTCCCCGCGCCCCTGGCGGTCCAGGGACGCGGGGAGGGTACGGACCGTTACCGCTGCGCCCGGGCCAGCTGGCGGGACTGGGCCACCAGGCGGTCCGCGCTGTCCCAGACCTCGGCGTCCTCCTCCAGGAAGCCGCCGGCCAGGTTGCGGGTGGTGATGGCGACCCGCAGCGGGCCCGGCGCCGGGCGGCAGCGGATGTGCGCCGTGAGCTCGACGGTCGGGGTCCAGCCGGTCAGCCCCATCTCGAACGCGGTGGGCGGCAGCGCGTCCACCGCGAGCAGCAGCGAGTACGGGTCGGCGTCGCGGCCGTCGGCCAGGCCGAACCAGCCGCGCATCTCGCCCTTGCCGGACGGGGCGCCGACCGCCCAGCCGAGCGTGGTCGGGTCGAGCTTCAGCATCAGCCGGTCGGTGATCGCCGAGCTGCCCGGGATCGGGGCCGGGGCGTCGGACGGGCCCAGGCAGTGCTCGATCGGCGGGATGGCCGGGGGCTTGGCGGTGGTGCGGACGTCGTCCGGGAGCGCGTCGAGGTCCCCGTACGAGGCGAGGACGCGGATGCGCTCGACCTCGGCGCCGTTCTCGTCGTACTGGAAGAGGGACGCCTGGCCGGTGGAGAGGGTGCGGCCGGTGCGCACGCGCTGGGTGCGCACCACGGCGGGGCCGGGCGCGGACGGGGTGAGGTAGTGCGCGGTCACGCTGAACGGGTCGGCGTGCGGGAGCGCCTGTCCCAGCGCACGGCCGAGCAGGGCGAGCAGATAGCCGCCGTTGACGGCCTGGATGATCGTCCAGCCGGCCGAGAGGTGGGCGTCGTAGACGCCGTCTTCGTCTTCGCGCGGGATGACGGCGGTGTCGCGGTCGAACTCGCTGTCCCCGATCGTTGCCTGTGCCATGGCTCGTACGCTACACGCTTACGTTACTGAGCGGTAGCTTTTTTTCTCCGCACCCGGCCCACCGCACCGACCGCGCACACCGGCCCCTCGCGCCCGGTCCAGGGCGCCCGGTCCCTCGCGCCCGGCCGGCTCACCCCCGGGCGCACGCCCCCTACTCCTCCGCCGCCGCGCTGCGCCGGTTCCAGGCCCGGGGTGCCCGCCAGTGGAAGCGCATCGCGGCCAGTCGCAGGACGAACGCGGTGACCACGGCGAAGCCGCTGGTCACCGCGTTGAGGCAGTCGAAGCGGATGCACAGGACGACGATCGCGGCGCCGACGATCGCCGGGACCGCGTACAGGTCGCGGTCCCAGCGCAGCAGCGAGGGCACCTCGTTGGCCAGCACGTCGCGCAGCACACCGCCGCCGACCGCGGTGGCGAGGCCGAGCGCGGCCGACGAGGTGAGCCCGAGCCCGTAGTCGTACGCCTTGGTGGTGCCGGTGACGCAGAAGAGGCCGAGGCCGGCCGCGTCGAAGACGTTGACCGCCGTCTGGGTGCGCTCGACCTCCGGATGGAGGAAGAAGACCAGGACGGCGGCGAGGAGCGGGGTGAGGAAGTAGCCGAGATCGCTGAAGGCCGCGGGGGGCACCGCGCCGATGATCAGGTCCCGGAACAGCCCTCCGCCCAGTGCGGTGACCTCGGCCAGTACCGCGATGCCGAACACGTCGAAGTTCTTGCGTACGGCGAGCAGTGCGCCGGAGATCGCGAAGACGAAGATTCCGGCGAGGTCTAGCGCATGCTGGACGGAGGGACTGAACAGTTCGTGGAGCACCCGACATTTTTACCCCGGTCGAACACCTGCCGGGTGCACACACTCAGGACCAGGCGGGCTTGCCGGTCGTGTAGACCCAGGTCCGGAAGAAGTCCTCCAGCTGCTGGCCGGAGACCTTCTCGGCGAGCCGGATGAAGTCCGCCGTGTTCGCGTTCTGGTACCGGTGCAGCTTGGTCCAGGCGGGCAGCAGCTTGAAGAACGCGTCGTCGCCGATGCGCTCGCGCAGCGCCTGGAGGGTGAGCGCGCCGCGCCGGTAGACGGCGTTGACGAACATGGTGTCGCGCTGCGGGTCGGCCACCTGGGTCTGCCAGAAGGCGTCCGTGGCGGGCTTGCTGTTGTAGTAGGCGAGCGCCAGGTCGTGCGCGGTGCCCCGGCCCTTGTGCTCCTCCCACAGCCACTGCGCGTAGCTGGCGAAGCCCTCGTTGAGCCAGATGTCCTTCCACCGCGCCACCGAGACCGAGTCGCCGAACCACTGGTGGGCCAGCTCGTGGACGATGGTGGTCTCGTTGCGGACCGCCGAGTAGGCGGGCTTGGACTGCACTTCGAGGGAGAAGCCGGCCTGCGGCATGTCGTCGACGATCGCCCCGGTCTCCTCGAACGGGTACGGGCCGAACAGCTTGGACCAGTAGTCCGTGGCCTCGGCGGTCACCGCGTACACGTCCACCTGGTTCTGCCCCTGGAGGACCGGGTCGATCGCCACGTAGATCGGGGTGCCCGCCGGGGTCTTCCCGGTCTTCACGTCGAACTTGCCGATGGTGGCGGTGGCCAGATAGGTCGCCATCGGCCGGTTCTCGCGCCAGTGGAAGTAGGAGCGGTCGCCGCGGTCGTACGAGGAGACGAGGCGGCCGTTGGAGACTCCGGTCAGGCCCTTGGGAGCGTCGATGCGTATGTCGTAGGTGGCCTTGTCGGAGGGGTGGTCGCTGGAGGGGAACCACGTGGAGGCGGCGTTCGGTTCGCAGGCGACGAACACGCCGTCCTTGGTCTTCATCCATCCGTAGTCGGAGCCGAAGACTATGGGTCCGGTCATCGCCACGGGAACCCCGCCGTAGACGACGGTGACCTCGAACTCGGTTCCCTTGCGCAGTTTGTGATGGGGCGTCACCACGAGCTCGTCGCCGTTGCGGGTGAAGTCGGCCGGTCTGCCGTCGACCCGGACCGAGTCGACCGTGAGCTTCTGCAGATCGAGGTCGAAGCTGGTCAGCGTCTGGGTGGCGCGGGCGGTGACGGTGGTGCGCCCGTCGAGCCGTCCGGAGTCCGGGTTGTAGGAGACGCCGAGGTCGTAGTGGAGGGCGTCGAAGCCGCCGTTGCCGAGGTCGGGGAAGTAGGGGTCGCCGATGCCGGGGGCGCCCGGCGAACCGCCGCCGGGTGCGGCGGCGATGGTGAAGGCCGAAGCCGCCGCGGTGGCGAGGGCGAGCAGCCGCGAGGTGCGACGTGCCGAACGGGAGAGTGCCATGGGTCTGCCCTTCGAACGCGTTTCCGTGGGTACGGACACGCAGACTCTGCACTCTCCCGTTTCGGCGTGAACATGACTTTGCCGAACCGTCATGCGTTACTTGTCGGTTGACTCCTGAACGGCGGCGTCCGGTCCGGATTCACCGGCGGTGTCCGCGTCCGCGGTGGCCACCGGCTCGGCCGCCCCGTCCCCGGAAGCGGCCCCTCCGGCCGCCTGCACCGCCTCGGCCTGCGGCTCCGCCGCCTCCGCCGCGTCGGCCCCGGCCGCTTCGGCCGGTGCGCCCTTGGCCACCGAGACCAGCTCGGCCGACTCCCGCGCCTGCGGCAGGACCGCCTCGCCGGGCGCCTGGTCGGGCGCGTTCTCCGGGTGGTGGCAGGCCACCTGGTGGCCGGTCTTCAACGCGATGAGCGGCGGCTCCTGCGTCTTGCAGACCTCCGTGGCCTTCCAGCACCGGGTGTGGAAGCGGCAGCCGCTCGGCGGCGAGATGGGCGACGGCACATCGCCCTTGAGCAGGATCCGCTCGCTCTTGACGCCCTTGCGCTTGGGGTCCGGCACCGGCACGGCCGACAGCAGCGCCTTGGTGTACGGGTGCATGGGCGCCGAGTACAGCGACTTGCGGTCGGCGAGCTCCACGATCTTGCCCAGGTACATCACCGCGATCCGGTCCGAGACGTGCCGGATCACCGACAGGTCGTGGGCGATGATCACATAGGTGAGACCGAGCTCGGTCTGCAGGTCGTCGAGGAGGTTGACGACCTGCGCCTGGATCGACACGTCGAGCGCGGAGACCGGCTCGTCCGCCACGACCAGCTTCGGGTTGAGCGCGAGCGCGCGGGCGATGCCGATGCGCTGGCGCTGGCCGCCGGAGAACTCGTGCGGATAGCGGTTGTAGTGCTCGGGGTTGAGGCCCACCAGCGCCATCAGCCGCTGGACCTCCTTCTTCACTCCGCCCTCGGGCGTGACGCCCTGGAGCCGGAACGGGGTGGAGACGATCCCGCCGATGGTGTGGCGCGGGTTCAGCGAGCCGTACGGGTCCTGGAAGATCATCTGCATGTCGCGGCGGAGCGGACGCATCTGCCCGGCCGACATGTGGGTGATGTCGTTGCCCTCGAACTCGACCTTGCCGCCGGTCGGTTCGAGCAGCCGGGTGACCAGCCGGCCCATCGTCGACTTGCCGCAGCCCGACTCGCCGACGACACCGAGGGTCTCGCCCGCCCGGACGTCGAAGGAGACGCCGTCGACCGCCTTGACCGCGCCGGTCTGCCGCCCGAACAGCCCCTTCTTGATGGGGAAGTGCTTGACCAGCCCCTCCACCTTCAGGAGCGGCTCGGGCATGGCGGCCGACTGCTCCGGGATCGCCTTCTCAGTGCCCTCGGTGCCCTTGGCGGGCGTCTTCTCGCTCACAGCTTCGGCGCAATCTCTTCGGTCCAGATACGGGTCCGCTCCTCCTGCGACATGTGGCAGGCCGAGAAGTGGCCCTCGGCGCCGTCCCACTGCTGGAGTTCGGGACGCACGGTGCGCGTGACGTTGTCCTTGGGCACGTCCGCGTACGGGCAGCGCGGGTTGAAGGCACAGCCGGACGGCACGTTGATCAGCGACGGCGGCTGGCCCTTGACGGGGATCAGCCGGTCCGTCTCCTCCCGGTCGATGCGCGGCATCGAACCGAGCAGGCCCCAGGTGTAGGGGTGCTGGGGCTCGTAGAAGACCTGCTCGGACGGGCCGCGCTCGACGCACCGGCCGCCGTACATCACCAGGAGGTTGTCCGCCATCTCCGCGACCACGCCCAGATCGTGCGTGATCATGATGACGGCGGAGCCGAACTCCTTCTGCAGGTCCCGGATCAGGTCCAGGATCTGCGCCTGGACGGTGACGTCCAGGGCGGTGGTCGGCTCGTCCGCGATCAGCAGCTCCGGGTTGTTGACCAGCGCCATCGCGATCATCGCGCGCTGGCGCATGCCGCCGGAGAACTCGTGCGGATAGGAGTCGACGCGCTTGCCGGGCTCGGGGATGCCGACCCGGTCGAGCATCTCGATCGCCCGGGTGCGGGCGACCTTCTTGGCGACCTGGTGGTGGGCCCGGTACGCCTCCACGATCTGCGCGCCCACCGTGTAGTAGGGGTGCATCGCGGAGAGCGGGTCCTGGAAGATCATCGCCATCTTCCGGCCGCGCAGCTTGCGCACGTGGTCGGGGTCGGCGCCGATCAGCTCCTCGCCGTCCAGCCACACCTCGCCGGAGATCTTGGCGTTGGCGCTGCGGTGCAGCCCCATCAGCCCGAGCGAGGTCACCGACTTGCCGGAGCCGGACTCGCCCACGATGCCGAGGGTCTGGCCGGGCTTGATGTCGAAGCTGACGCCGTCGACGGACTTGACCAGGCCGTCGTCGGTGTCGAAGTGGATGCGCAGGTCCCGTACGGACAGGAAGGCGTCCCCGGCGTCGGCGGGGCGCTCGGTCACCGGCTCGCCGACGGCCGCGCCGGTCTTGTTCAGGTCGCTCACGAGAGCCTCACCCTGGGGTCGATCGCGGCGTACACCAGGTCCACCAGCAGATTGCAGAGAACGATGAAGAAGGCGGCGACCAGGGTCACGCCCATGACGACCGGGAGGTCGTTGTTGCGGACGCCGTCGACGGCGTAGAAGCCGAGGCCCTGGAAGGAGAAGACCTGCTCGGTGATGACCGCGCCGCCGACGAGCAGACCGAAGTCCATGCCGAAGATGGTGACGATCGGGGTGAGCGCGGCGCGCAGGCCGTGCTTGCCGACCACGGTCCGCTCCCGCAGGCCCTTGGCCCGGGCGGTGCGGATGTAGTCCTCCCCCATGGTCTCCAGCATTCCGGCCCGGGTGAGCCGGGCGTAGAGCGCGGAGTAGAGGAAGGCGAGGCTGCACCAGGGGATCAGGAGGTTCCAGGCCCAGTCGGCCGGATTGTCCGTGAACGCCACGTAGTTGACCCCGGACCACACCGGCCACTGGACCGTGAACAGGCCCAGGAACAGCATGCCGGTGAAGAAGATCGGGAGGGAGACGCCGGCGAGGGCGACACCCATGAAGAACCGGTCCAGGAGCGAACCCCGCTTGAGGGCGGAGACCACGCCCACCGCGACACCGGAGACCAGCCAGATGACGGCCGCACCGATGGCGAGCGAGAAGGTGACCGGGATGCGCTCGGTCAGCTGCGGCCAGACCTCGACGTGGTTCTTGAACGAGTAGCCGAAGCAGGGGGCGTGGCAGACCGAGGCGTCGGGACCGAACTTGTAGGTCGCGCCGACGAAGATCTGCTTGAGGAAGTGCCAGTACTGCTCGTAGAGCGGTTGATCGAACCCGAGGTTCTTCTTCACCGCGGCGATCGCACTGGCATTGGCGTCCTTGCCCACGTACTGGGCGGCCAGCTGGTCCATCGTCTGGCCGGCGAGCCGGGGCACCAGGAAGTAAATCGCGAAGGTGACCGCGCTGACGATCAGCAGCAGGAGCACCGCGCCGAAAACGCGTCGGATGATGTACGCAGCCACAGCTGTCCGGCAACCGGCGCCCGCCCGGCCGGGGGTCTCCCGACCCGGCGGGCACCGGTGCCTTCACCTGCCTTTCAAAGAAACTCGGGGGTTCAACCGCTACTTACTTGGAGGAACCCATCAGCAGGTAGTCGTACATACCGAGGTACGCCTGGGTGACGGTGACGTTGGTGGCCGACGTCGGGCGGAACAGCAGGTTCTTGCGGTAGATCAGCGGCACGGCGGAGGCGTTCTCGGCGACCATCTTGTCGATGTCGCCCCACGCCTTCTCACGGGCGGCCTTGTCCGTGTTGGCGATGGCGTCGTTCAGCGCCTTGTTGATCGCCGGGTCGTTCAGCTCCTGGACGTTGTTGCCACCGGACGGCTTGATGGCCGAGCCGTTGATGATCTGGTCCAGGAAGCCGAAGCCGGTCGGCCAGTCGGCACCCCACGCGGTCATGATCATGCCGAGCTTGTGGTCGTGCACGTACTGCGGGTTGCCCGCGAAGTTCTGGAAGTACTTGCCCGCCGGGAAGGACTTGATCTCGGCGTTGATGTTGAGCTTCTTCAGCGACGCCTGGACCGCGGTGGCCATGGCCATCTCGGACGGGCGGTCGGAGCGGGCCGTCAGGTTGGTCGAGAACCCGTTCGGCTGGTTGCACTGCTTGAGCTCGTCCTTGGCCTTGGCCAGGTCGCCCTTGTCGCCGTCGGTCTGGTACAGGTTGAACTTGCTGTAGCCGTTGACGGTCGGCGGCAGCAGCGTCGAGGCGACGTCACCCTTGGGCGCGCCACCCGCGGCGGCCTGGATCGACGCCTTGTCGATGCCCCACTGGACGGCCTTGCGGCAGTGGACGTTGTCGAACGGGGCGACGTTGACGTTCAGACCGATGTACGAGGTCGCGCCGGCGTACGAACCGTCCGTCTGCGACTTGTACTTGGGGCTGGTCAGGACCTTCGGCTGGGTCTGCGGCGAGACACCGGTGCCGGCCGCGTCGACCGTCAGGTTGTCCGCGAGCAGGTCGTTGTCGACGGTGACCGCGTTGACCTTGAACCGGATGCTGATCTTGTCCGGCAGGGCCGGGCGGTTCGGGTCGGTCTTCGGGTCCCACTGCGCGTTGCGGACGAGGGTCGCGCCCTTGCCCTCCTCGTACGACTCGAACTTGTACGGGCCGGAGGAGACGATGTGCTGCACGTACGCCGCGCCCTTGTCCTTCGCCTGCGGCACCGGGGCCGTCTGCGAGAAGGTCGCGAGGTAGTCGAAGTCCGCGAAGGCGTCCTTCAGCTTGAAGACGATGGTGTTGTCGTCCGGGGTCTCGATCGACGCGATGCCGCTCGGGTTCTTGTCCTTGTACGGACCCTGGTACTTGTCGCCGCCCACCAGGTGCGACTTGAAGTAGGTCGGGCCGTTGGACAGCGCCTCGGGGGCGAAGTTCGAACGCTCGACGGCGTACTTGACGTCCTTCGAGGTGATCGGCGTGCCGTCCTCGAACTTCAGACCCTTCTTCAGGGTGTACGTCCAGGTCTTCGCGTCGGGGCTGGCCTTGCCCAGCGACTCCGCGAGGTCCGGGACCACGGTCAGGCCGTCCTTGCCGGCGGCCGGCTTGAACGTGGTGAGCGTACGGCCGTACAGGCGGGAGAAGTTCTGCACCCAGCCGTAGTACGTGTTGCCCGGGTCCAGCGAGTCCGGCACGTCCGACATCGCGTAGGTGGCCGTGCCACCCTTCTTGTCGGACTTGTTCACGATCTGGCTGAGCGCGGCGTCGGTGACCGACTTACCGCCCTTGCCGCCGTCGCCCTTGTCGTCCTTGGAGTCGTTGCACGCGGTGGCCCCCAGCGTCAGCGCCACGGCGGTAGCGATCAGAACGGTCGCTTTTCTCGTCTTCACCTGAGGAATGCCCCCTCTATGGATGGTTGCGGCAGGAGTGGTACGGATGTGGCAGGTGCCGCGTGCTTACTTGCCTCGCGGGTCGAGGGCGTCTCGCAGCCCGTCGCCCAGCAGGTTGAACGCCAGGACCGTGATGAAGATCGCCAGGCCCGGCACGATCATGTACTGCGGGTCCGCCTCGTAGAGGTCGGTCGCGGTGGTGAGCATTCCGCCCCACGACGCCTGCGGCGGCGAGATGCCGACGCCCAGGAAGCTGAGTCCCGCCTCGAAGAGGATGTTCGTGGGGATCAGGAGCGTGGCGTAGACCAGGATCGGTGCGACCAGGTTCGGCAGGAGCTCCCGGACCAGGATGAACGGGCCGCGGGCGCCCAGGCTCTTGGCCGCCTCCACGAACTCGCGTTCGCGCAGGCTGAGCGTCTGGGCCCGGACGATGCGCCCCATGTACGGCCAGCTGAAGAAGCCGATCACGAAGATCAGCACGCTGATCCGCAGGGGCAGCCCGGTCAGTCCGAACGCCCCGTCCTGGAGGGACGCGGAGATCGAGATGGCGAACAGCAGGAGCGGGAACGCCAGGAAGACGTCCATCGCCCGGCTGATCAGGGTGTCCGCCCAGCCGCCGTAGAAGCCTGCGGTGACGCCCATGATCACGCCGATGACCACGGAGAGCAGGGTGGCGCCGCCCGCGACGAGCAGCGAGACCCAGGAGCCCTCGATGATCCGGGACAGGATGTCGCGCCCGTACTGCGGGTCGACACCCAGCGGGTGTTCCCAACTCATGCCGCCCCAGGAGCCCTTGGGGGCCAGCAGGGCCGGGTCGATCAGATCCTGGTGGAACTCGTTCGGATCCATCCCGAACGCCCACTGGATGGGCTTGGAGAGAACGGCGAGCAGGATGAGCAGGACGACGACGACGCCACCGGCGACCGCGAGCTTGTCGCGCTTGAAGCGCGTCCAGGCGATCTGTCCGAGCGAACGGCCCTCGATCTGGCTCTGCTTGGCCCCCGTGAGTACTGCCTCCGGCGGCACCTCGGCAGCCGATCCGGTGGTCTCTAGCGGTGCGGTCACAGTGCCTCTGACCCCTCCCGGCCGGCGGTTGGCCAGCCCGTACCAGCCGCTGTGGCGGCTTGTTCCATCAGGTGGTGCGGTGATCTGCGACGGGCCG